>JACPVI010000002.1 GCA_016191815.1 Myxococcales bacterium | reverse complement strand
CGCGGCGACGCAGTCCTCTGGTCCTCCGTAAGTCCGCCTGCCTCCGGGCGAAGGCGTCCTTCCGGAGGGCCAGAGGACTGGTGTGGGGTGGATCTGGCAGACCGCCGAAAGTGGATCACTTCGAAACCGCCGCCGAAGACGCAGCGGATTGCACCGGAGGCCACCTGTACTCGGACGCGCTCGTGTAGTCCGGGAGGCTCACCTGCGAGCCTCTACCATCTAAAGTCATCCCTCCCTGCGCTGGCCGGGCATTTCCAGGGGGCGGTGGAACCCTCGAAGAATGGCCTGCCGGACCCGATGACGTGGAAACACGAAATCGTCCAGGTGGTGAAGGGCTTCACCACCAAGGCGCCCACCACCTCATTCCTCCCCGCCTTCGAGTACGTCTTGCCCATCGAGCGACTGATGCGAGGCCAGAAGTTTGCGCACCACGGCGTCATCACCGTCCAGGGGAGCTTCACCCAGTTCTTCTTCGCGGCCACCGCCACCCCGCCACGGCCCATCATCGACGACATCGACTTCAGCTATGTGCCTGAACTGGGGACTTATCCTCCGGCGTCCGCCGCCAGGGACATCCAGGTGAAGTTGGAGCCGGCAGTTCGCGATGGGGTCCCGGTGAAAGCGAAGTTCCAGATTCGGCTCTCTGACACCACCAAGTACCCGGGTTGCGCGATGAATGCGCACAACGGGCTGGCGCCCTGCCCGGTCACTGCGCTGGAGAACGACCCTGACGTGAGATTCGAGGACGCCGCCTCGCTGCCGCCAAACTGCACGAAGTCCACCGTGGGAACAGAGCAGTTGCTGACGTGCAGCGACTACAAGACGACGCTCTCGTTCAAGGTGGTGGTCGAGGACTTCGGCGCCTACACCAAGCTGAGGGCCGAGGCGCTCGATATCGAAGTCGGTTCCAAGCCTTTCCCGAAAATCTCCAACCCAGTCAGGGGCCTCGTCCAGACCCGGCCTCCCGAAGAGCACGACACTACGCTGCCCATCGACCGAGGCGTCGGAGGCGCCGTCTCCAACAACAAGATCGCCGACGTCGGCTGGCAGGATATCCTCTTCACAGCGACCGACATTGGCGCGGCGAATGAAGACAGCGACGACCTCGCGGCAGTGAATGTCGGGACTCCCGGCGATGGCCTAACTCGAATTGAGGAGTACCGAGGATTCTTCACCGCGTTCATCCACACAAGGACCGATCCGAACAAGCGAGATGTGTTTTTCACGTATCTGAACAACTTTGACTATCCAGCAACCTTCCTTGGTGGATACGAGAAGGACATGCGAAGAGTCATTAACGTGCATCTCGTCGACCGGCGCACCGAGGTGGACTTGTGCGGAGCGAGCCCGCTGGACCACTGTGTGAATTTTACCCTCGTTGGCCAGGCCTCGCCGCCTGTCTCACCGCAGAACGCTGTCTATATCATTAAGGAGAGGTGCGAGCGCGACGCCACCACTGGGCAGTGCAACCCGTTGAAGCTCGGCACGACGAAGCCGGGACCAGGCAACACGAACGCGGTAGAGGCCTCGTACGTATTGATGTTTGGAATCACGAGCGAGTGCCCTTCCGCTGCCGGTCCCACGGTGGACGAGCTCGTGAAGAGCGTCGCCGGTCACGAAGGAGGGCATTCGGTCGCAATGACTCACAAGACAGCCGGAGTGACGCTCATGAGCGAACCCCCCGTTGTCCCGAGCTACTGTTCAAGCCCTCCGACAAGCTACGGTCCGAACGACTTTTCGCAAGTCGCACTTCACTAGCCAGGAGGCGATCATGATTAGGGGTTGTGTTGCTGCCTTGGCGCTCACGGCTCCGTCGATTGCGCATGGCCAATCGCGAGGGCTGCCGGAGTGCACGAATCCAGTAGTCTTTTCTCCGGGGTTCCCATTCGATTCCATTGAAAACAGATTCGTACTTCCAATCCCGGAGCCTCGCGCGCCACTTTGGGCGTATTTCCTGGTGATGTGCGTCACGAGGGAAAGCAGGGAGTTCCCTTGGACTGGCAACGATGTCGAAGTGCAGCGAGGACGCGGCCCAGACCTGGAAATGACGGGCGTTCCGTCGTGGGAGGTCTGGGTAGAAGCTCGACCGAGAGGGCGACCCGGCGATGGCATCGTGAACTCGCGAGAGCAGTCCGCCGGACTGGCCTCGGTTTGCCTGCGTGACCCGGCAGCGAAAACAGTGGTCTGGAGAGGGAGGATGTACGGGCCGCTGCCGAGGATTCTCGCTGTCGACCTGTCAGAGTTCGTTGAGGAGGAGGGAAGCTATGCTCTGAATGCTGATGTGGGCCCGTACAATTCGAAGACGGCAAGCATCAGGGGCGGCGTCCCATTCACCGCGTGCCGCGGCAACAACCCACTGGAGGAGGTCATCGTGCGGTCCATGCGTGCAAGCAGACTCGCGCGTGGGGACGACCCTTCGCTGGCACTTGTCGATATCGACCAAGCCTGGCCTCTTGCCTCCGAGGCCGCCCGACCGCAGCTCGCCCATCTCAAGTCGCAGGTCTACGGACGTCTAAACGACAAGGCTCAGATGTGTCGGTGGTGGCGGTGGGCGGCGGAGAGAGCCTCACCCAAGGAGGGTGTGCCGAAGCTCTCCGCGGAATGCCTTAGCAGCTCCGAGCCCGATTCCCTGCGAGAGGCGCCACCCCAGGGAGCCCACGGCGATTGACGCCCGCCGAGCTTCCTATCCCGGCTGGCAGACCTGCCGGAGAATGTGCAGCGACTCCAGCGCCTTCCCCGCCCCCCATCACCACCGCAGAGAGCGGGTCCCCCGCCAAGAATACCGGCAGCCCGGTTTCCTCGCGCAGGAGGGTGTGCAGGTTCTTGGTAACCCCTCCACGAGAGGCGTAACTGCGTGATTCCTCCTCGGTCGGGATCGTGGGAGGGGAGGCGTCATGCCGAAGATCCGCTTTCCCAGCCCTTTCGGGAGCGGTGGCGACGGAGGGACCGACAGGACCAGCGGTTCCTCTGCCGCAGTGGAGTTGGTGGGTGGATGGAGCGTCACCTGCGGGAGCGAGCAAGGCATGCTCGCGCGGGCGGCCACCGGAAACACATCCCGCTCGCCGGAGAAGGGTCCTCCCTCGCTACTTCCCCGCCAGCAAAGCAGCCATTCCTGCGAAGCCGGTGTTGCGCAAAAGCGGCAGCTTACCGCCCTCCGCCCTCAGGTGCATGGCCGCCGACAAGTCCGGCACGTGCTTCTGCCAGCCGGCAGGCTCGACTCCATCCCAGATGGACTTCACCACCGAGCCTTGACCGGAGGGCTCCACTTCGATCCGCGCCTTCCCCTTGAAGTCGCCGGACAGCTCGACCGCGTAGGTGTGACGCTCGCGGCCATCGGGCAGCTTCTGCGCCACCGGTGCGGCGATCTGAACGTGCACCTTCGTGGGGCCCGCGCCGGCCACAACCAAAGGAGAAAAGGTGAAGCTGATCCCCCCATCCGGGCGGCGTTGGAGGTTCGTCACCGCGCTGTGCTGCCACCACTTCGACCAGTCCCCCAGCACCAGCTCCCTCACCTTCGCCGGGGTGGCTGGGATCGGCAGCGAGGTCTCGCAAAAGATCTTCCCGTTCTCCACCCGGTGCCACTGGGTGACCAGCGGTCCCTGGGCGGGCGCTGCCTCGAAGGTGTCCACCGGGCGCGCCGGGCCGGCAGGGCGAGCGGTGGTGGAAGGTCGCGCGGGTTGGGCCGCGGTGGCGGCCGCGGAGGTCGCCGGCGGGCGGGTGAGCGGCGCCGAGAAAGGTCGTGCGTAGACGTTCATGAGCGTGCCTCCTCGGGTCGGCCGAACTTGGTGAAAGCGTCACCCTTCGTCCCGAGCCAGCTCTGGCGTGAGCGGATTCGCTCGCCATACTCGAACACCCGCGGCCATCGCATCGGCTGATCCAGCCGGGTGCCCAGCAGCATCGTCGCGGCGACTCCCAGCGAGCAGTCCACCAGCGAGAACTCCGTGCCCAAGACGTACGGCCGCTCCGAGAGTTGCAGCTCGAGGACGTCCAGCGAGCGAGTCAACTCCTCCGAGTTGTCCTGCAACACCTCCGGTGCCGAGCCGGGAAGCCCGGTGGCGGGCGCCACCCGCTCGGTCCAGACCAGGGTGGCCAGCGGGGCGGCCAGGTGCACCGCCTCGAAGAAGAGCCACTGCGCCGCCAGCGCGTCCGCCGCCTCCCCCTTCGGCCAGAACCGCCCCAGGCCGTGCTTTCGCCCGAGGTAGCTCACGATGGCGTTCGACTCGCGCAGCACCAGCTCGCCGTCCTCCAGCACCGGGACCTTCGAGTGCGGGTTGAGCCGCTTGAACTCCTCGCTGTGCTGTTCCCAGGCCATGAGATTCACCTCGCGCAGCTCGTGCTCGAGGCCAAGCTCGGCCAGGGCGAGGCGCGCCTTGAGAGCGTTGGGGGAGAAGATGAAGGAATGCAGCCGCACGTTCCCTCCTTCGGGAAGTGGGAGGACGGCGGTTTCTAGCCAGCACCCGCGCGGCCGTCCAGGGCCGTCACACCTCGAGCAGCAGCCGAGCAGGGGACTCGATGCACTCCTTGACCCGGACCAGGAAGAGCACCGCCTCGCGGCCGTCCACCAGCCGATGGTCGTAAGAGAGCGCCAGGTACATCACCGGGCGGATCACCACTTGCCCCTCCCGCGCCACCGGCCGGTCCGCGATGGCGTGCATCCCCAGGATTCCGGTCTGCGGCGGGTTCAAGATGGGCGTGGACAACATCGAGCCGAACACCCCGCCGTTGGTGATGGTGAAGGTGCCTCCCCGCAAGTCGTCCAGCCGGAGCTTGTCGGTGCGGGCGCGCTCGGCGAGAACGGAGATCCTTCGCTCCAGCTCCGCCATGCCGAGGCGGTCGGCGTCGCGCAACACCGGCACCACCAGCCCGCGGCTGCCCGCCACCGCCACCCCGATGTCGTAGTAACGCTTGAAGACGACTTCGTCCCCGTCGATCTCCGCGTTGAGCTGGGGGAAGGCGCGCAGCCCCTCCACCGCCGCGCGGACGAAGAAGCTCATCAGCCCGAGCTTCACCCCGTGCCGCTCCCGGAAGCGCTCCCCATGCTCGCGCCGCAGGGCCATCACCGCCGACATGTCACACTCGTTGAAGGTGGTGAGGATCGCCGCGGTCTGCTGCGCCTGGACCAGCCGCTCCGCCACCCGCCTTCGGAGCGGGGTCATCTTCACCCGCTCCTCGCGCAGGGCGCGCGGAGCTTTCTCCACCGCCTCGGGGCTCACCCGGGCCGCCGCGCCGAGCACGTCCTGCTTGAGCACCCGTCCTCCCGGGCCGGTCCCGCGGATCCGCCCGGTGTCCACCCCGCGCTCCTCGGCTACCCTCCGCGCCACCGGCGTCGGGGCGGGCATCTTCTCCTCCGCCATCTCGCGCGCCACCGGGGTCGGAGCGGGCGCCTTCTCCTTCGCGGGAAGAGCCGCCGGCGGAGGCACTTCCCTCAGCCGCGGCTTTCGCGCCGCCCCCTCGGAGATTTGCCCCAGCGCCTCCCCCACCTTCACCGTCTCGCCCTCGCGATGGAGGACCTGGGAGAGCGTCCCGCTCGCCGGCGCGGGCATCTCGACGGTGACCTTCTCGGTCTCCAGCGTCACCAGAGGCTCGTCGGCCGAAACCTCGTCGCCCACCGCCTTGTGCCACTTGGCCACCACCGCCTCGGTGATGGACTCCCCAAGCTCTGGGACCCGGAGCGCGATCATGTCGTTGCCCCCAGCGCCATCGCCTCCTCCACGACGAGCCGCTGCTCCTGGAGGTGCGTGTCATGGAAGCCGGTGGCGGTGCTCGCGCTCTCCTCCCGGCCGATGTAGCCGAGCCGCGGCCGCGAGGGCAGCCCGCCGCAAAGCTGCTGCAAGGGCTCGATGACGTGGCGCCAGGCCCCTTGATTCCTCGGCTCCTCCTGCACCCAGAAGACCTCCTCGAGGCGAGGCAGTGCACGGAGCGCCTGCCCCAGCTCCGGCAAGGGCAGCGGATAGAGCTGCTCCAGGCGGACGAGCGCGATGGACGACTCACGCCCTTGCCGGCCTCCCCGCAAGTCGTAGTAGAGCTTCCCCGAGCACAAGAGCAGCCGCCGCACTTTCTCCGGAGTTGCCTCGCGATCCGGCAACAGGCGGACGAAGCGCCCCGCCCCCAGCTCCTCGAAGGCCGAGGTCGCCGCTTGCAGCCGAAGCAGGCTCTTGGGTGTCATCACCACCAGCGGCTTCCTCAGCGGCCGCAGAAGCTGCCGGCGAAGCAGGTGGAAGTACTGCGCGGGAGTGGTCGGGCAGCAGACCTGGAGGTTGTCCTCGGCACAGAGCTCCAGGAATCGCTCGAGCCGCGCCGAGGAGTGCTCCGGCCCCTGCCCCTCGTACCCATGCGGAAGCAAGAGCGTGAGCCCGGACAGCCTCCGCCACTTGCTCTCCGAGGCGGCGATGAACTGATCGATCACCACCTGGGCGGAGTTGACGAAGTCCCCGAACTGCGCCTCCCACGCCACCAGCGCGTGCGGCGCGTCGAAGCTGTATCCCAGCTCGAAGCCGAGGCAGCCCAGCTCGGAGAGCGGGCTGTTGAGGATGGTGCAGCTCCCCTGCGCCTCCGAGACGTGCTCCAGCGGGAGGTAGCGGGCACCGGTCTCCACGTCGTGGAGCACCGCGTGGCGCTGGCTGAAGGTGCCGCGCTCGGTGTCCTGGCCGGTCAAGCGCAAGGAGTAGCCCTCCTCGAGGAGCGAGGCGAACGCCAGGGCCTCCGCCGTCGCGAAGTCGAGCCGCCGTCCCT
This sequence comes from Myxococcales bacterium, assembly GCA_016191815.1. Taxonomy (GTDB): domain Bacteria; phylum Myxococcota; class Myxococcia; order Myxococcales; family Myxococcaceae; genus JACPVI01. The sequence goes on along the minus strand of JACPVI010000002.1, from coordinate 181,797 downwards.
CGGCCATCTCCCTGCGCAGCTCCAAAAGCCGCCTCACCTTGGGGTGCGGAGTGAAGCCCTCGGGCACCGAGGTGACGCGGCGGAGCAGCTCTCTTAGCCTTGCGAGCGGCACCCCGGTGTCCGGCTGGGGCACGCCCGTGTCGGGGCCGCCCACCATGCCGCGCCAGACTCCCTCTCCACTGCTCGGCCGCGACGGGCCGCTCCTTTGGCGGCGGTGCGCTTGCTCCAGCTCCTTAAGGCACGCTTGCCGGACGGCTTCGGACCCGGAAGAGGGAAGCTGCCCTTCGCGCTCGAGCTGTTGGGCGTACAGCTTGCGCACGGAGGGGTGGGCGCGGATGAGCTGGTAGTCCTCGGGCTGGGTGAAGGACGGCTCGTCGGCCTCGTTGTGGCCGTAGCGGCGGAAGCAAAAGAGGTCCACCACCACGTCGCTTTCGAAGCGCTGGCGGAACTCGGCGGCCAGCCGCATCGCGTGGAGGCAAGCCTCGGGGTCGTCGCCGTTCACGTGGAAGATGGGCACCTCGAGCAGCTGCGCCACCGCGGTGCAGTAGCGGGAGCTTCGCCCCTGCTCCGGCGCGGTGGTGAAGCCGATCTGATTGTCGATGATCAGGTGGATGGTGCCGCCGGTGGAGTACCCGGGCAGAAACGCCAGGTTCAAGGTCTCCGCCACCGCGCCCTGCGCGGCGAAGGCGGCGTCTCCGTGGATGGCCAGCGGCACCGTGTGCGAGTGGTCGCCGCCCGCGCGGTCCTGTCTCGCCCGCACCCGCCCTTCCACCACCGGGTAGACGGCCTCGAGGTGGCTCGGGTTGAAGGCCAGCGAAAGATGCAGAGGCCGCCCCTGCCGCGTCCGGTACTCCCCGGAGTAGCCGAGGTGGTACCTCACGTCCCCTCGGTGCAGGCGTCGAGACGGCTCGGGCGCGGGCTCGAACTCGGCGAAGAGCTGCCAAAGCGGCTTTCCAAAGACGTTGGCGAGCAGGTTGAGCCGCCCGCGGTGCGCCATCCCCACCACCACCTCGCGCACCCCCAATTCGCCGGCGGTCTCGAGGAAGGCCTCCACCATCGGCACCAAGCTCTCCGCTCCTTCGAGCGAGAAGCGCTTGGCCCCCACGTACTTGGTGTGCAGAAAGCCCTCGAAGGTCTCGGCGCGGGTGACCCTTTGGAGGAGCCAGCGCTTGTCCTCTGAAGAAAGCGCGGTGCGGTTCTCGCTCCGCTCCATGCGCTCCTCCAGCCAGCGGCGCCGCTCCCCGTCCAACAGGTGCATGAACTCGATTCCCAGGTGCTCGCAGTAAGTCCTCCGGAGCCGCACGAGCAGCCGCCCCACGCGAACCCTGGACTCCGGAAACACACCCGCCGAGTCGACCTCCGTTTCCAGCTCCGCGGGCGAGAAGGGAGGATCGCCCTCCAGCTTGGAGGCCTCCTCCGGCACGGGCCGCCCTCGGCCGAGCGGATCCAGCCGGGCGAGCAGGTGCCCCCGAAGCCGGAAGGCATAGATGGCTTGGTCCATTCGCGCCTGCAGGCCCATCGCCGGCTCGGCGGTGGGAGCAGCGACGGCGATCCGCCGTCCGTCGGCGAAGATGGGACGGCCTCCCCGCTCCAGCCCGGAAAAGAGCCGCCGCCAGCTCTCGTCCACGCTCGAAGGCTCCTCGAGGTAGCGGGCGTAGAGGGCCTCGATGAAGTCGATATTCGAGCCCGAGAGGAAGGTGTCCTGGACCGCCATCACCCAGGTTGTAACGGGTGAGCGCCCGGCGATGGAGCCGCGCGTGCCGGAAGTGTTATACGGCCGGCGCCATGGCACGCTCGGTTGTCCTCCTCGCGGTGCTGGCGCCCGCCTGGGCGTCGGCTGGTGCGCCCGACTTCTCCAAGGGCGGGTTGGTGTTCGGCCTCCAGTACGGGCCCGGGAGCTGGCTGCTCGACCGGGCGCGGCTCACCGACCAGGTGGGCCAGCCGAACGCCGACCTCTTCGTGGGCGAGGCCCAGGGCACGCACACCGCCTCGATCCGGCTGGGCTACAACATCCTTGGCCATGCCACGGTGGAGGCGGCGCTCACCGGCACCGGGTGGAACGTCTTCAACGCCAGCCGCGGTGGGGCGGGTTTCCTCGTCGGCATCGTCCGCTGGCACCCGATGGAGCTGGTGTGGCGGGACCAGGTGCGCCCGGTGCCCATCGACGCCAGCGCCCTCTTCGGAGTGGGCTACGGCATCGCCGGCCAGGACCGGGGAATGGACGGCGCGGTGCTCGAGGTGGGAGTGGACGCCGACTACTGGTTCAGCAAGGCGGTGGGCGCCGGGCTGTTCGCCCGCGGAGTGCTGCTGCAGTGGAGCAGCTTCTACCTCGACTACGACAACCGGGCGCAGCCGGGAGCCACCATCAACCTGACCAGGGGCTCGGGAGGCTCGTTCTGGACCTTCGGGGTGGCGCTGAGCTTCCGCTTCGAGACCTAGGCAAGACGGGGTGTCGCGATGCTGCTCGAGGGAAAGAAACTACTCATCACCGGAGTGCTCACGCCGCAGTCGATCGCCTTCGGGGTCGCCCAGGAGGCCCAGAAAGAGGGCGCTGAGCTTTTGCTCACCGGCTTCGGGAGGGCGATGTCCCTCACCGAGCGCAGCGCCAAGCGGCTCACGAAGGCGCCCGAGGTGTTGGAGCTGGACGTCACCAACTCCGCGCACTTCGCCGGCGTGGCCGAGGCGATCCGGAAGAAGTGGGGCCGGCTGGACGGCGCCCTGCACGCGGTGGCCTACGCGCCCGAGGACGCCTTGGGCGGAAACTTCCTCCGCACGCCCTGGGAGAGCGTCCAGACCGCGTTCCGGATCTCCACCTTCTCGCTCAAGGAGCTGGCCTCGGCGGTGGCGCCGCTGATGGAGGGCGGCGGCTCCATCGTCACCCTGGACTTCGACAACCGCATCGCCTGGCCCATCTACGACTGGATGGGCGTGTGCAAGGCGGGCCTGGAGGCGACGGTGCGCTACCTGGCGCGGGACTTGGGACCGAAGGGTATCCGGGTGAACGCGCTCTGCGCCGGGCCCTTGGCGACCATGGCGGCGAAGAGCATCCCCGGCTTCAAGGCGCTGGAGCAGGGCTGGGCCCGTCAGGCGCCGCTGGGCTGGGGCGCCCGGGACGAGCGGAGCCACCTCGCAGTGGCCAAGACCGCCTGCGCGCTCCTGTCGGACTGGCTGCCCGCCACCACCGGCGAGCTGGTGCACGTCGACGGCGGCTACCACGCCCTCGGCGCCCCGCCGGTGGACCTGAAATCAGAACAGGCCGGCTAGGAATCGAGTCTCGGTCCCTCTCCCGCGCGCGGCAGAGGGTCAGGGTGAGGGCGGCCGCCGCGGCTGGCCTACCAGTGTGTCCTTTCATCGTCGCCTCCACGCGTGGTGGCTTCAGCAACGCAAGTGCCGCGGTGCGTTCGGAGTGGTTGCGCCAACTTGCCCGAGGTTTGGCAGCGGATGGACGATGCGTTGGGGCGGTCTTGCGCGGCACCGAGTGGGATCTTCTTGCGCCATCTCACCTCGAACCGGATCCTCGACCGCTCCGCTGCGGGCGAGTCATCGAGCGGCGTGGCTGCCTCGAGGGAGGGGAGCTATATTCCTCGTCGATGCGTGGGGTGATGCTCGACGTTCCCCAGCGCCTCCTCGATGAGCGCAGGCTGTGTGGGGCCGATATCTTCGACGAGATGTGGGAAGGAGTGCTGCACATGGTTCCTCCCCCGTCCCGGTGGCACCAGGAGTTTGTCACCCGGCTCGAGTACGTGTTGTTGCCGGTGGCGGAGCGGATGGGGCTCAAGCTCACTCACGAAACCGGGCTGTTCCGGCCGGGAGTTGACGAGAGCGATTACCGGACACCAGACCTCGTGGTCTACAAGCCCGAGAATGGGAGCGAGCGGGGCGTCGAGGGCCAGGCGGAGCTGGTGGTTGAAGTGCTCTCTCCGAAAGACGAGTCGCGCGCCAAGCTGCCGTTCTACGAATCGGTGGGGACGTGCGAGGTGCTGCTCATCGAGCCGAACACCCGCGAGGTGGAACTGTTCGTCCTCCGCGCCGGCAAGCTGCACGTGGCGCTTCCCGACGAACGGGGCGAGGTACGGTCGGCAGCTCTAGGCGTCGGCTTCCGGCGCGTGGAGGGTCCGCGCTTGCGAGTCGAATGGAGCGACGGGAAGGCAGAGCTCTGACGTTGCTCCGGCAAGCGTGCGTGAAAGCGGGGGCCTCGGCGAAGTACGCCGTGGGCCCAAACTGGAGGGCGACCCATGGCACGGCAGCGGCGACCGACAACGCCGGACAGGATGAGCGCTTGAGGCGGCTCTTGGCTCGCGCCGCGGCCTCTGGCTCAAGCTCGAGGAGCCGCTGAACGGGCTACACAGCAAGCGGAAGGACGCCTACTTCGATCTCGGCTACGAGCACGGGGTCGCCGCGGGGCGGGTCGACGCGCGGAAGATCGCGCCGGCGGTGCGCGAGCTCGCGGCGCATGAGCTGGTCGAAGCGCATGGCGGGCCAAAGCATAGCCGCAGCGCGCACCCTCCGCGATCGGAGGCCCCGCCGGCTGCCGCAGTAGTGTTAAGAGGGGTCAGCCGCCCGCTACTGCTTCTCGAAGCTGAGCGCGAGCCCGTCGCCGGCCTCGTTCGGCGCGGCGCGAGCGAGGCCCCCGTCCTTGAGCTCTCCAAACAGGAGCGCCTCGGCGAGCGGCTTCTTGAGCGAGTTGTCCACCAGCCGCGCCATGGGGCGGGCGCCGAACTGCGGATCGTAGCCCTTTTGGGCCAGCCACTCGCGAGCGGAGGCGGACAGCTCGAGCTTCACTTTGCGCTCCTCGAGCATCTTCCGGAGCAGCCCCACCTCCTTGTCCACCACCATCAGGATCACCTCCTTGGTGAGACCCTGGAAGGTGATCCACGCGTCGAGGCGGTTTCGGAACTCCGGGGTGAAGGTGCGCTCGACGGCCTGCTTGGAGCGGCTGGCATCCACGATGTCCTTGGACTCGGTGAAGCCCACCGCCTTGGCGCTCATCTCCCGCGCGCCGGCGTTGGTGGTGAGGATCAACACCACGTTCCTGAAATCCGCCTTGCGCCCGTTGTTGTCGGTCAGGGTGGCGTGGTCCATCACCTGGAGAAGGATGTTGAACAGGTCCGAGTGGGCCTTTTCGATCTCGTCCAGCACCACCACCGAGTAAGGCGTCTTCCTCACCGCGTCGGTGAGCAGCCCGCCTTGCTCGAAGCCCACGTAGCCCGGCGGGGCGCCGATCAACCGCGAGACGGTGTGCTTCTCGGAGTACTCCGACATGTCGTAGCGGAGGAACTCCACTCCCAAGACCCGGGCGAGCTGCTTGGCCAGCTCGGTCTTGCCCACCCCGGTGGGGCCGGAGAAGAGGAAGGAGCCGATCGGCTTCTCCGGGCTCCGCAGTCCCGAGCGGGCCAGCTTGATCGCCGACACCAGCTCCTCGATCGCCTTTTCCTGCCCGAAGATGACCGCCTTCAGCTCGGACTCGAGGTTCCGCAGCTGGAGCTTTTCCGAGGCGGCGACGGTCTTGGCGGGAATCTTCGCCATCTTCGCCACCGTCAGCTCCACCTCGCGCACGGTGACCCGGCCCTTGCGCTGCTCGGCCGGCAGAAGCCGGTCGGCCGCCCCGGTCTCGTCGATCACGTCGATCGCCTTGTCCGGGAGGAACTTCTCGTTGATGTGCTTGGCGGACAGCTCCACCGCGGCGCGCAGGGCCTCGTCGTCGTAGCGGACGTGGTGGTGCTCCTCGTAGCGGCTGCGCAGGCCCTGGAGGATCTTCACCGAGTCCTCGATCGAGGGCTCGCTGATCTCGATCTTCTGGAACCGCCGGGAGAGGGCCCGGTCGCGCTCCAGCGAGCTCTTCAGCTCCTGGTAGGTGGTCGACCCGATGCAGCGGAGCCTTCCTGAAGCGAGGGCCGGCTTGAGGATGTTGGAGGCGTCCATCGAGCCGCCGCTGGTGGCCCCGGCGCCGACCACGGTGTGGATCTCGTCGATGAAGAGGATGGCGTCCTGGCGATCCAGCAGCGCCTTGAGCACGCCCTTCAGCCGTTCCTCGAACTGCCCGCGGAACTTGGTGCCGGCCAACACCGCCCCCATGTCCAGGCAATAGAGGACGGCGCCCTTCAATGCCTCGGGCACCTTGCCCTCGTGGATTCTCAGCGCCAGGCCCTCGGCGATGGCGGTCTTCCCCACGCCCGTCTCGCCCACGAAGAGCGGATTGTTCTTCCTCCGCCGGCAGAGGACCTGAATGGTGCGCTCCAGCTCCGGCTCCCGGCCGATGAGCGGGTCGATCCGGCCGGCGGCCGCCTCGGCGTTGAGGTCGGTGGTGTAGGCCTTGAGCGGATCCTTCGGGGAAGGAGAGGGGCCGTCCTCTTCTTCCTCGGGCTCCGCCCCGGCGTCGGCGGGCTCCTCGGAGGCCCCTTCGGTCCCGATTCCGTGCGAGATGAAGTTGAGCAGGTCGTACCGCGACACGCCCTCTTGCTTGAGGAGATAGAGAGCCTGCGACTGGCTCTCCTTGAAGATGGCCACCAGGACGTCGGGGCCCTCCATCACCTTCTGCTCCGCGGAGAGGGCGTGGTAGGCGGCCCTGTGGAGCACTCGCTCCACCCCGATGGTCTGCTGGGGCTCGGCGTCGGCGCCCTCGGGGAGCTGCTCCACCGTCTGCTCCAGGAAGGTGACCAGCCGCTCCTTGAGCTGGTTGAGGTTCGCCCCGCACGCCTTGAGCGCCCGGATGCACCGTGGATCCCGGAGCAGCCCCAAGAGCAGGTGCTCGAGCGTCAAGTATTCGTGGCGCAGCCGCTTGGCCTCGGAGAGGGCGAAGCGGATGCTCTGCTGAAGCTCCTTGGCGATGATGGGAGATGCCAAAGCTAACCTTCCTCGGGTTCCATCGACAGCTTGAGGGGAAACTCCTGTTGCCGGGCCAAGGCTTCCACCAGGCGAACCTTGGTCTCGGCGATCTCGTAGGTATAAACACCGGCCAGGCCCACGCCGGTCCGATGCACCGCGAGCATGATGACGGTGGCGTCCACCTCGGACTTGTGGAACACCTCGCGCAGGACCGCCACCACGAACTCCATGGTGGTGTAGTTGTCGTTGTGCAGGAGCACCTTGTAGAGCTTCGGGCGGTCGAGCTTCTCCTTCTTCCGCGTCTCGGTGACGACCGCGGAGTCGGAGTCTTCGCTGGGTCGGTGCTTCGGCGACATCGCCCGCAAAAATAGCAGCCTTCCGGCAGCGGGCGGATAGCTCCCTCTCCCCTCAGGGGAGAAAGAGGGGGCGAGGGAGCGCTACCTCCAGCCGGCGAAGCGCTCGAGGGCCTTCAGGTTGCCGTTGAACACGTTGTGGTCGTACGCCGGGCCGTCGCTGTACTGGACGAAGGGGACGTTCCGGGGAATGGAGCCACTTCACCACCGAGCCGTGCGCGCCCGCGGCGAGTCCCTGGGCCCCAGCGTTCTTCACCGCCCGCTCCACCATCCGGTCCAGCGAGGCGTGCCTCCTGAGGCCGCGGGCGTTGGTAAGGTCGCGCCTTCGGAAGGGGTCGTGCAAGTAGCGGCGCGCGGCTTTCGACAGCTCCTCGTACAGGCCGGCGCCGATGGAGCGGCGACCGTCCGCTACCTGACGGTCGGCCTTGCGGTACCGGAGCGCCGCCTTCTCGGTGTCGCGGTCGAAGATGCCGTCCACCTCGCTCTGGCGGAGGAATCCGAGCTGCGCGAGCTTGGCCTCGGCGGCGCGGATGTCCGAGCCGCGCTGCCACAGCTTGGCGGGGTTCTTCTCGAAGCCGGGCTTGACGAAGAGGTCGACGGACTTGAGCGCCCGGAGGGTGGGCAGATCCAGCGTCCCGGTGGCGGGCAGCTTCTTGGCGGCCTGGAAGGCCTGGAGCGCTTGCTGGGTGGCGAGGTCCATGCTGCCGGTGACTGGGCCCTGGTAGACGCCTGCGGCGCGGAGGTGCCGCTGGAGCGCGCTCACCACCCGAGCTGTGAGGCCGCCCGAGCCGGCACCGTCGGAGAGGGCCTTGAGCTCGGAGCGGACCTCCTTGGCTTGCTTCGGCAATACTCGGCGAGTGAGCACCTGCATGGGGCCTCCACTGACGCGCCCATCCACGGCGTGAGTCGGTGTGGTTATCGACCGGAGATCGCAGGCGTTTCCGAGGCTCCGGGGTGACGGAGGTGCGTCACTTCGAGGCGACAGGGCGCGATGCCCGCGATGTCGGGAGGATCGCCGGCCGCCGGCGCGAGGAGCCGAAGAGAGGCGATTGAGCCGTCACCCGGAGGAGACGCCCCGGCTCAAGGCTCGCTCCGCAGCTCGCGGGCCGCGATCGCGTGGAACGCCCGCAAAGGTGCGGTCTGCGACAAGGCACCGTGGAGCTTCTCCAGGTTTAGCCGGGTGTACAGGTGCGCCAGCACGTTGCGCAGTCCAGCCCAGCCTTCCAGCTGAGAAGCCAGCTCCGGCTCGATGAGCTTTGCCCTGGCCAGTGTGGCGAAAGCGTCACGGTAGCTCTCGGGTGGGCCGAGGCCCCGGACCGCCAGGATCACCAGCGCGAGGTCGATGCAACACTGCGCCGCCACCTCCAGCGCGCCGCGGACCTTGAGCCAGACTTCGCGGTCCGTCTCGATCGACTCCCGGCTCACCGAGCGCGCGTAGCTCTCGAGGAGGTCGATCATTTCGGCGAGAAGCCGCAGGTGCGCTTCGCTCATCGAGACCACCGCTCGAAGGCTTCTTTGCGCAGGCGCTCCCAGACCGGCCTGAAGTCGAGCCACATCGACATGGCGTGGGCTTGGAACTCGATCCGTCGCTCGCGGTTCGCTTCGTAGATCAGCTCTCCATCGCGGAGCAGGTTGCCAAGGAACACCGGGCTGGCCGACTCGTCCACCGCCCGCACGTCGAACTCGATCTCCGAGAGGCCGCTCTCATCCACCAGCTCGCGGGTGATGCGTGCCTCGGCCGACCAACTTGGCGGGCTTCCAACCAGCGCGATGTCGATGTCGCGCGCCGGCTGCCCGCGCGCGGCCGAGCCGTGGAACCAGGCCGCCGCCACCCAAGGATGCCGACCGAGCACTCGGCCGGCCGCCTCCTTGAGGCGCACGCGCTCCTCGGGGGTTAGCCGATGCCAGCGAATGGTGTCGTCGCGTTGCACCGCGGCGAGTGTAGCTCAGCGCAGCCCGAGCAGCCGTTGGGCGTTTCCCCCGTACACTTTTTCCAGAACATCTCCCGGCAGCGAGATGCCGTCGATCGTCCACCGGCCCTGGATCGGCGTGGGGTGCGGGAACGCCCGATCCGCGGTCTCGAAGTAACGCCAGGTGGCGCGGAAGAAGTGGTCCGCGTCCGCGCGGGTGGGCGGAGTCGCGCCGGTGGAGCCGAGCATGAGCTGGCTGGGCTCGACGCCCACTCCCAGGTCGGTGCCGAAGAGGATCCGGTCCTGGTGCTTCTCGAAGAGGGCGCGCATCTTCTCCGCCGGGTAGCGGCCGATCTCCGGTACCCGCGCCGCGGTGTCGACGTACAAGTTGGGGTAGCGATCGAGCAGCTCGCTCACCCGCTCGGGGTACTCCGGCGCGTTCCCGAAGTGCACCGAGATGAAGGTGGTCTTCGGGTGGCGGGCGATCCTCCGCTCCAGGGCCCCGAGCAGCTCGTCCCAAGTGGGCACCGACTCGCCGAAGTACGACCAGCCCGGGTGCACCGACAGCTCGTCGAAGCGCTCGTTCGCCGGAGTGGGCGGAAGCCAGAAGGCCACCGGATCCCCCACGTGGATGGACACCGGCATCGACAGCTCGGCGGCGCGGTCGAACACCGGGTCCAGCCCCGGGTCATCCACCGGCAGCAGCGCCCCCTGCGCGTCCTGGATGGCGAGCCCGAGCGCCTTGGGGATCTTGAGACCCTTGGCGCCCGCGGCCTTCGCCCGGATCAGGTCCTCGGCCATCCGCTCGCCGTAGCCTGGGCCGAGCAGGGTGTGCCTCCAGTCGAGGTTGGCGAAGACGAAGATGCGCCCGGGGTAACGCTCGGCGGCGGCTACTTGTGCCTCGAGCCCCCGGCCCGGCGTCCCGCCCGAGAGGTTCACCACCGCGTCCAGCCCGTACTGGTCCATCAGGGCGATCACTCGCGCAGTGGCCTCGGGCGGGAAGTGGGTGTGCGCGTCGACCTTGTGCGGACGGTCGCGCGGTGGGGAGGCGGGCTCCTTGGCGCAGCGCGAGCATCCCACGGCGAGCAGGCACAGCGCGGCGGCGAGCCTAGGCATGCCGCCATCGTAGGAGAGTTCTTGATTCGGAGTTAAAAGCTCTGCGGTGGAATCGGTACGGACGCTCATCGTGGGAGCGGGCGTCAGCGGGCTGGCGACCGCCGCCTGGCTGAAGCACTCCGACTACCTGCTGATCGAGGCGGACCGGGAAATCGGCGGCTACTGCAAGACGGTGGTCCGCGACGGGTTCGTCTGGGACTACTCGGGCCACTTCTTCCACTTCCAGCGGCCGGAGGTGGAGCGCTGGCTGGTCGAGCGCATGGGCGGCCAGCGCGTCCGCACGGTGCGCAAGCGGGCGTTCATCTCCTACGGAGGGCGGCTGGTCGACTTCCCCTTCCAGAAGAACATCCACCAGCTCCCCACCGCAGAGTTTCTCGAGTGCCTGCACGATCTCTACTTCGCGCGGGCGGAGCCGGGGCCGGAGCGCAGCTTCCAAGAGATGCTCTACTCCCGGTTCGGGCGGGCGATCGCCGAGAAGTTCCTGGTGCCCTACAACGAGAAGCTCAACGCCTGCGACCTCGCCCGGCTGGACGTGGGCGCGATGGGACGCTTCTTTCCCCACGCCGACGTGGCGGAGGTCATCCGCAACATGAGGCGGCCGGAGGACAAAAGCTACAACGCCACCTTCACCTACCCCGAGGGAGGGGCCGTCCAGTACGTGAAGGCGCTGGCCAGCGCGGTGAGGCCGGAGGCCATCTCGCTCGAGGAGCCGCTGCTCGAGGTCGATCTCGGCCGGAAGGTCGCGCGCACCCCGCGCCGGGAAATCCGCTTCCAGCACCTGGTCTCCTCGGCGCCGTTCAACCGGCTGGTGCAGCTCGCAGGCCTTCCGCACGATGCCGCGGACTTTAGCTGGAACAAGGTGCTGGTGTTCAACCTCGGCTTTGACCGCAAGGGGCCGCGCGAGGCGCACTGGATCTACTACCCGGACCGCTCGCGCTGCTTCTACCGGGTGGGCTTCTACGACAACATCTTCGAGGCCGATCGGATGAGCCTCTACGTGGAGGTGGGCCTGCCTCACGAAGCGGCGGTGGATGCGGAGGCGATGCGCTCGCGCGTCCTCCGCGACCTCGAGGCCGAGCGAGTGGTGGATGGGCACCGGCTGGTGGCGCACCACTCGGTGGTGATGGATCCGGCCTACGTCCACATCACCAAAGAGTCGATCGCCGAGCACCGGCGTCTCTCCGCCGCGCTGGAGGCGCAGGGAGTCTTCTCCATCGGCCGCTATGGCGGGTGGACCTACTGCTCCATCGAGGACAACCTCATCCAGGCGAAGGCGCTCGCCGAGCGGCTTGGCTGACGCGGCTGGCGCCGCAGGAGGCCGGCGCGCGCAGTAGCTCCTCCTCCCGCGCGCCTTCACCTCACAAACTCCGCTGAACCGGCTGGGCCGCGCAAACGGCATCCCCGCCGACGTCCACTCTGCGCCACCTGCGTTGCCGGACCCGAGGTTTCGCGGTTTGATCTTCCTCGCAATCGGGTTCGACGGCGAGACGCGATGATCTCGCTGTACGCCTTTGGCTTACTGCGTAGGATGTCGCGGATGACGCCATGGGAACGGGCTCTCGGCGTGCTGGCGCTCGGCGGGGCGCTGGCGCTGGCCCGCTGCCAATGCGTTCGATTCCAGCCCGACACGCTCTTCGCCTGCGGCGAGGACGGGGGCTGTCCGCCGGGGCGGGTCTGCGTCGAGGTCGTGTGCGAGGCGTGCGAGTCCGAGCGCGCGCGCGGCCGCTGCGCGGCGACGCAACTCGACGGCGGCGACGACGCGGGCTTCGACGCGGGCGCGCCTTGTGACGCTGGCGAACGACCCGGCCCCGGCATCTTCGTCAGCGCGGGCAGGGGCAACCCGACCTGGAACGGTACCGAGGGCGCCCCGGTGGACACCATCGGCGCCGCGCTGGAGCGCGCCAGAGACGCCGGCAAGGCCAACATCTACGTGGAGGAGGGCGAGTACCGGGAAGCGCTGCAGATCGTCGACTCGCCGACCGGGGTCTTCATCAACGGAGGGTGGAAGTACTCCGGGCCTGCGATGGAGCGCGACTGCTCGACGGGCATGCGCGAGCGCACGAGGATTCTTTCGCCCGGCTTCGTCGGCGTCGAGGTGGTCGGGGTCACCCATCCGTCCGGGTTTGCCAATCTGTTCGTCACGACCGAACCCGGAGGCGGGGCCGCGCCCAACGACACGCCAGGCACCTCGCGCATTGGGCTGCTGGTGCGGGGCGACAACAGCGCGCTTCGGCTTTTCAACGTCCATCTCAAGGCTGGCGCGGGGGAGCACGCCGGCACCGCGTCGGCTGGCGACTCCGGAGTCGGCGCGCAGTCCTGTAACGGGACGAGCGACTGCGGCGACGCAGGCGCTGGCGCGCCAGGAGGCGACGGCGAAGACGCCACCGCGCAAGCTACCTTCGATTTGGACGGCGGCTTCTGGCCGTCCAACGGAGCGGCGGGAGCGTCCGCGGGAGGGCCAGGTGCCAATGGGCGGCCGGGCCAGGGGCCGGTCTCGCGTAGTGACTGCAACAGGGGCTGTTACTGCTCCTCGGGTTGGTGTTGCACGACCGATTGGAACGGCTCTGACTACAGCGGCACGGTGACCGCGCCCGCTGGAACTTGCGGCTGCGGCGGACTTGGGGGAGCGCTGGGCAGCGCCGGGCGCGGCGGTGGGGCCTCGGTCGCGCTGCTCGTCGTCGGCAACCAGGCCGCGGTCGGCATCGAGCACAGCGTGCTCGAAGCCGGCGCCGGGGGAAACGGAACCGCGGGAGGAGCGGGAGGAGCCGGAGCGGGCGGCTCGACGGGCGCGGCGGGCCTGGCCTACTGCCACAGGATGAACTGCGCCGGAGGCTGTGGCGGCACCAACTGCGATAGCAACAACGACTGCCGCTACCAGGACACCGGCCAGCAGGTCGTCTCGGCCGCCGGCGGCAACGGAGGAAACGGCGGCAATGGGGGCAGCGGAGGCAGCGGGGCCGGCGGCCCCTCGTACGCGCTGGCGACCGCCCCCGACGCAGGCGTCACGCTCGAGTCGACCGTCCTCCTCCCCGGCCCCGGCGGAGCCAGCGGCGGCGGCGTGGCCCCTGCGGGCGAATCGGCAATAACGAAGCTGCTGCCCTGAACCGCCCGGCACGGGGGCTGGGGTATCATCCGACGTGCCTTGGACGCCAAGTTGATCGCGAGCGACCCGCTGGTCGGCCAGCAACTGGGTGACTACCGCGTGCTCGCGGCGCTCGGCACCGGCGGCATGGGCATCGTGTACGAGGGCGTGCAGCCGGTCATCGGCAAGTCGGTGGCGATCAAGGTGCTGCAGTGGGAGCTCGCCGCCAACCCCGACGAGGCGCGGCGGCTGCTCTCCGAAGCGCGGGTGGTGAACTCCATCCGGCACCGCGGCATCGTCGACATCTTCGGCTTCGGTCAGCTCCCTGATGGCCGGCACTACCTGGTGATGGAGCTGCTCGAGGGAAGCCCGTTCGACAAGGTGCTCGAGACGAACGCGCCACTCGACCCCATCGCGGCGCTCTCGGCGCTCGAAGAGGTGCTCGACGCGCTCGGCGCCGCGCACGAGGCGGGCGTCATCCACCGCGACCTCAAGCCCAGCAACATCTTCCTCGTCACGCCGCCCAGCGGCTCCGCGTACGTCAAGCTGCTCGACTTCGGGCTGGCGAAACAAGCGCCGGTGGGCGCCAAGCTCACGCCGCAGACGCGTTCCGACTTGGTGGTGGGCACGCCGCACTACATGGCCCCGAGCAGGCGCGCGCCCAGCCGGTCAGCGCCGCCACCGACATCTATTCCGCGGGGTGCGTGCTGTTCGAGATGCTCACCGGCCAGGTCCCCTTCAACGCGGCGACTCCGTTCGAGGTGGTGACGAAGCACCTGACCGCCCAGGCCCCGCGCGCCTCGTCTCTCGCCCCCGGCCTGGTCGGCGACCTCGACGCCCTGGTCGAGAAGATGATGCGCAAGAACCCTGGCGAGCGACCGCAGTCGGCCCGGCCACTGCGTCGCGAGGTAGCCCGGCTGCGGGAACGGCTCCACTCCGAGCGCACTCAGCTCGCGGCCGGGCCGGAAGAACCGGGGGCGGCGGGGGGGCGCCGGCCGTCGCGCGGTCTCGGCTCCTCGCCGCTCGATTCCCTGGTGTCCTACTTGAACCGCCGCCCCTCGGGCGCTCGCGCGCTGCTTCCGGTCGACTCGGCGGCGGCCGGCCAGAGCGCGCTGGCCGATTCGATGGCCCTCGGGGCGACTCTGGTCAGGAAGAGCGCTGAAGTGGCACCGACGCTGGTGCGGGCCGACGCGCCAGCGCGGGTGGCCCGGCGAAGGCGAATCGCAGCGGGCGCGGTCGCGGGCGGGCTGCTCCTCGCGGGTGGGTCGGCCGTCGCCTGGTGGGCCTACCACCACGGCCCCCAGCCGCTCGAGCCCGCCTCGACGGTGCCGGCGCCGGCGGAGCCGCCCGCCGCCACGGTTCGCACGGCTCAGGCTTCGCCAGAGGCCCCGGTTCCCGCCTCGCCGCCCGCAGAACCTCGGCACCCGCCGCCAGTTCGCAAGTCAGCTTCGAAGACGAAGCCCGCGGGTGGCCATTCGCCGACGCGCGAAGACCTCGCTATCCGCGTCGACAAGGACATGATCATGCTGCAGGGACGCAAAGCGGCGGGCGCCAACGTCCATCCCACGGCCAAGCCCTTGCTCGACGGCATCAAGGCCAGGGTGTCGAGGTCCTCGACCCCTGGGGATCTCGCGGAAGTCGCCGCGGACCTCGCGGAGTGGGAACGCATGTACGCGCGAAGCCGGGAGGGCCCATGACGCCAGCGATGATCGAAGTGCTGATAGTGGTCGCCGCCGCGACAGGCGATGCGACCGCCGCGCGCCCTTCCGGTGTCGCAGTGGTCGTGACTCGCCGCACCGGCCTGTCGCCGGAAGAGGGCCTGGCGATCGCCGAGACCCTTTCGCGGCGCCTTGCCTCCGCCGGGGTGCTCGTCGCATTCGGCCCGCGAGAGGCAAACGCCAGGCTCGGCGGCCATGGCATCTCGGACACCGCCTCGTGCGACGGCGAGCCTGCGTGCGCGCTCAACGTCGCGGTGCTGCTGGGAACGCCCCTCGTGGTGGCGGTCGAGATCGGCGCCCTGCGCAAGTCGGCGGCCATCCATGTCGAGGTCAGAGAGAGTGCCACCGGCGCCTTGGTCGGCGAGCAGGACATCGTCACCGGCCGAGGGGGCGCCGAGCCGATCGTGGTGCCCGAGTTGCCCGAGCTGGGAGCCAAGGTGCGCCAGCGCCTCGAGTCCCTAGCCTCGGCAAAGGTGGCGAAGAAGCAGCCCGCGGACGCCCCGGTGAAGCAGGAGGTTGTGGTGACCGGCCCGACCGAGTCTGCCGCCGTTCGACGGTCAGCCGTCAGCGCCGCGCCCGGCCAGAGAAGGGCGACCCCCGCCACCTGGGTTGCCGGCGGCGTTGCGGTCGCGGCCGGCGGCACCGCCATCGCCTTCGCGATCCTCGCCGGCTCGCAACGGGCGCCGGTCGCGCTCGGGGCGACGCCCGACGGGCGTCCCTTCGTGCCGGTCACCGAGGACAGGGCGCGGCAACTCGCCGCTGATGCGAACGGGAGCTACACCGCGAGCGCGGTGGCGACCGGTGCCTGCGCGGTCGCCAGCGGCCTGGCTGCGTGGCTCTACCTGAGCAGCGGCCCCGGAGCGCCATAGCCGCGAGGTCGCGGGCGTGCAGCGCCAGCGTGCGCTCGCCGCCGTTGAAGGTGCCGTCACACTGGCCGTTGCCGATCTGGCCGACGGCGTTGCTGCCCCAGCAGTACACCTTCCGGTCGTTGATGGCGCGCCTGTTGTAGCCGGGCAGCCGCTGCAGCGCGCAGGTGTGGTCGGTTCCGACGGTGACCTGCACGATGTCGGAGAGGCCGGGCGCTTCGTACTGGGCGCCGCAGGTCGGCGTGGTCACCCACCCCCCGCCCAGGGGGTTTCGCGCACCCCGCAGCTGTCGCTGATGCTCGCGGTGGGGCGCAACCAGGTGCAGCGGTGGGGCGGCGACCTTTCGGTGCACAGCTTGGCCGAAGGCACCACGTTCCGGGTGCGGCTGCCCCTGGTGGTGGCGGCCGAGCCCGAGCGGCCGCCCCCGAGGTGCGCGCGCCGGTGCAGAGGCGGGAGCGGCCGCACCGGGTGCTGGTGGTGGACGACGACGTGGAGAACGCGCGGATGATGGCCGAGGTGCTGCGCGACGAAGGCTACGAGACCGGCGTGGCCCACGACCGCACCGCGGCGCTCGCCGCCTGGCAGGAGGGCGACGACGCGGCCCTGCTCGACGTGCTGATGCCCGACATTTCCGGCTGGGAGCTGGCGCGCGAGATCCGCCGCCGCTCGCCGCAGGCGCTGGTGGCGATGGTGACCGGCGGCGACGTGCGCGGGCAGAGCCGCGCCACGCTGGGGTTGGTCGACGCGGTGTTCCGCAAGCCCGTCGACGTGGACGCGCTCGACGAGTTTCCGGCTCTACGTCGCGGCGCGGAGGGCGGAGAGGGCGAAGAGCGAGGCGCTCGGGTCGGATTTCGGTGGCGCGGAGGTGTGAGAGACGTCCCCGGCTGGGGGTGCCGCGCCTACGAGCTTCGCGAGCCCGAATCCGGCAGTACGCCCCGAATTCAAACGCCGCTGAGCTGGCCGGTAGGAAGATGGCGGAGGCAGGACAGAGCTTCCTCGGAGCGAGCCCACACGCCTGCTCGCGTTGCGGCGGTCTTGCCGACGAGGGGAGCTTCGTCACCTACAACGCGAAGGCCTACTGTCCGTCTTGCGCGCGGTTCCACCGGCTGGAGCTGCGCCCTTCGAGGTGGGCAATTCTCTCGCTCGTCCTGGTCGGCTTGGGCGCCCTGTGCGCGCTGGTCCCGCTGGTGCCTGCGGGGGTCCTGCTCGCCTGCCGCGAGCTCCAGCGCATCGACGCCGGACAGGCGCCGCTCAAGGGAAGGCCCTACGCCGATGTCGCAAGGGTTCTCGGGCTGGTGCTGATTGCCGGGTTTGTGCTGGCGGCGATCGCCGTCGTGGCGATGAGTTGGGACTGAGAGCTCCGCATCCGGAAGCGGAGGACGGACGGCACGAACCCCATACCCTGAAAGGGTACGCAACCGAGCCTGGCCCACACCGGCCAGCTCATCCTCCATGCGGAAGGCGGAGGTCTTGAGCCCCATGCCCTTTCTTGGCACGCGCCGGGTTCGAGCCGGCCCTGGACCCTGTCCAGTTCACCTTCCGAATCCGAGAGCGGAGGAGTCGAACCCCGTCCTCCCCTCAGTGGCGCTCTGCGGCCCTCTGGCCGCCGCGGGAGGGACCGTCCAGCCCCAACAGCGCGCCTTGCTCGAAGCCGGAGTCGAACCGGCATGGGCATGGGCCCACGGGCTTCTGGGGCCCGCGCGTCTACCAGGACTTCCGCCATCCGAGCGCTGGTACCGGACCAGGGAATCGGACCCTGCGCAACCTCCGTGTGAGAGAGGCATCACCTCCAGGTGAGCTGTCCGGCAGATGTCGTGCGCGAGGGAGTCGAACCCACTTCCTCCGCTTCATGAGAGCGGGGCCTGGAGCCACCAGGTGCGCACGTTGGTTTCCGGCGCCAGGAGTCCAGCTCGGCGGCCTGCTGGCTCATGAGTCCGGCGCGAGCAATGTTCCACCCGCCCGCGGAGTGCCCCCACCAGGATTCGAACCTGGATCTCGGGTGTAGGAAACCCGCGCCCTCTCCGTTGGGCGATGGGGACAGCGGCCTCGCCCGGGCTCGAACCGGGAGCCTCACGCTTCGGAAGCGTGCGCTCTCATCCGTTGGGCTACGAGGCCAGTGAGCGTCCTCGGAGGGACTCGAACCCCCAGCCCTCCGGTTCGTAACCGGATGCTCTGGCTCCATTGAGCTACGAGGACAGACGTCCGGCATCGCCGCCACGCGGTGGAAAACCCAGGGAAGGGCCGCGATGCGCCGGAGCTGGTCGAGCGCGGAGGACTCCACCTCGCCAACCGGCGTCCACAGCTTCACGTCCGCCACTTTCCCCTTGAGCGTGCTGATCGACGTGTGCCTCTCCTTGAAATGCCCAAAGCTACGGCGGCCAGGAATAGCCCTCGCTGCACCGGCCGTCCCTCTCGGAAAGCCCTTCGCGCCAGGACTTGGCCCACGATGAGCCTCGAGTGGAGTCAGCCGGATTCGAACCGGCGTCTCCGCCGTGCGAAGGCGGCATCTTCCCACTGGACGATGACCCCCAGTTGCCGACTCCCGGAGTCGAACCGGATTCTCCTGGGCTTCAGCCAGGCGCTCTGACCACCAGAGCCAAGTCGGCGGACAGCGGGACCGAGCGGGATTGAACCGCCCTCGCGCGGTAGACAGCCGCGCAGCCTCACCAGAGGCCTACGGTCCCAACACCAAGGCGGCGCTCGGGAGTCGAACCCGAACTTGCGGAGTCACAATCCGCCGTGCAGAGCCAGCTACACCAGCGCCGCCGGGGATTAGGAGCGGAACGACTCGAACGTTCATCTCTCGGCAATCGACCGAGGGCCCTGCCGTTGGACGACGCTCCCTTCATCGGGAAGGCCGGATTCGAACCGGCGCGCTTCGGCTTCCGACGCCGACGAGGTTGACCAGGCTCCTCCACTTCCCGTTGGGATTCGAACCCGCCTTCTCCGCCTTGAGGAATGGATCGGCGCCAGAAGCTCCACGGGCAGGAGTCGAACCTGCGATCTCCGAGTTAACGGCTCGGCGCCTTGCCGCTTGGCTACCGTGGAATGGCTGGGGCGGGAGGAGTCGAACCTCCAGTCTCCCGGGTCAGAGCCAGGCGTTCTTCCAGTTGAACCACGCCCCAGCGACGGCCACGCCCGCAAAGCAAGCGGGAGAAGGGAGTCGAACCCTCAAAGCCGGCTTGGAGGGCCGGAGCTCTGCCGTTGAGCCACTCCCGCATCGCACCTCCGGCCGCGGGGCGGGCGAGCGGTGCTCCTCTCTTGCTCGCCCGCCCCGCTCCGCTTCGCCGGCTCAGCTCGATTCGAGCTCGGCGTTCCAGTACGCCACCGACCGCAGCCACTGCTTCCAGCCAGTGGGCATCCCCTCATGCCAGGCGAAGGTGAGCCTCAGGCTGCCCGGCAACGGCTTCGGCATGCCCGGCTGGCCGATGAGCCGCATCCGGGCGCCCTTGGGAGTCCGCCCGCCCTTCCGCTGGTTGCAGGGCACGCACGAGACCACCACGTTCTCCCAGCGGGTGGCGCCACCCAGGGCCCGGGGCACCACGTGGTCGTAGGTGAAGTCGAGCCGCGACACCCTCGCGCCGCAGTACTGGCAGCGGCCCTTGTCCCGGGCCCAGACGTTCTCCCGGCTGAACCTCACTCCGCCCTGGCGGCGGCGAACCACCTGGAGCAGCCGCACCACCGACGGAATGCGAAGCTCGAGGCTCGCGGCGCGGGCGCACCGGCCCTCGTACTCCTCCACCATCTCCACCTTCCCGGCGAGCAGGAGCCTTAGCGCGCGCCGCCACCGGACGCGGGCCAGCGGCAGGTAGCCCACATCGAGCATCAAAGTCTCCATGGCCCGCTCCTTTCTGTGGCCCGTGGCCACGCTGTCTTGTCTTGCCCCCGGCAGGAGTCGAACCTGCAACGACGCCGGGCTTGAGCCGGCCGCTCTACCGATTCGCCACGGGGGCCATGCCCGGCCCCTCCCCTCCCGCGGGCTTCTGCTCGCCCGCGGGAGGGGGTTGCCGCTCGCTGCCACTCAGGAGCCTTTGAGCTGGAGCGCTGGCATCGCCGACTGGCCCAGCACT
Source organism: Myxococcales bacterium (assembly GCA_016191815.1). GTDB lineage: Bacteria > Myxococcota > Myxococcia > Myxococcales > Myxococcaceae > JACPVI01. The sequence goes on along the minus strand of JACPVI010000002.1, from coordinate 161,857 downwards.
AGGTGCACCTGGCCCACCTTGCCCGCCAGCTCCTTGTACGCCTCGAGCTCCTTGAGGCGGACCAGGAGCGGGTTCTCACCGAGCACCTTCGCCGTCTGCGCCATCGAGCGGGTGGCGGCCGTCTCCTCCCGGCGGAGGATGACGTTCGCCTCGGCTTCCTTCTGCGCCTCGATGACGCGGTTGAGGAGCGCCTTCATCTCCCCCGGCAGCACCACGTCCTTGATGCCGAAGCGAAGCAGCTTGAGCCCCACGTTGGCGGCGCGCGAGTCGACCTCGGCCTGCATCGCGACAGACAGCTTCTCGCGCAGGGCGAGCAGCTCATCCAGCGACACCGACGCCACCGCCTCGCGCGCGGAGAGCTGCATCGCGAGGTAGAGGATGTCCTCCGCGTTGCGCGCCACCGAGGCCAGGCGGCGGGCGTCCGCCACGGAAAACTCCGCCGAGAGGTTGAGGCGCAGGGTGACGCGGTCCTTGGTCATCACCTCCTGACCAGTGACGTGCAGCACCCGCTCGCGGAGGTCGATGACCGCGAGCTGCACCTTGTGCTGGGTGGTCCACGCGGCGTGGCGGCCCGAGGGCAGCACCGCGTCCAGGACGCCGTCCACGTAGCGGAGCGCCACCGTCCCCTCCGGAGCGGTGGCCTCCACGTAGTCCGAGGCCGGCGCCAGCGCCCGGAGCTCCTCGCGGAGCGGCTCCACCTGCACCGCGCTCGCCTCGAACTCCTCCACGGAGACGGCGCTCACCTCGCGGCCGCTCGCGCGGTCGAGGACGCGCTCCACCGTCCACACCTGGTGCTGGCCCGCCGGGGCTTGATGGATGGCGAAGGACTCGAACCTTCCCTGGCCCCAAGGCCGGCGGGGTTACGGCCCGCTGCACCACCTGGGTGCGTGCCATCCGGGAAAGCGGCCGGCGGGAGTCGAACCCGCATCTCCGAGCTGGCAACCCGGGGCTCTGCCCTTGAGCTACGGCTGCACCCTCCGGGCCACCGCCGTGAATGGGCTCGCGGGGAGTCGAACCCCGATTGGCGGATTAAGAATCCGCGGTCCTTCCGGTTGAACGACGAGCCCGGAGGAAGGCCCCTCAGGCACACCTCTCCCCTTGGGCCCTCCCTCTCACCGCTATTCGACTGTCACAGAGCTTCGCCCCGACCCGTCCCGCCGACCGGGACAGCTCCCACGCCACGACCGTTGGTACGCCCGTCGGGTCCGGCGACTCCTCTGTCGCCTGAAGCCCCAGGTCGGAGTCGAACCGACGGCCTCCTGTTTACGAAACAGGTGCTCCGCCACCGGAGCAGCTGAGGCATGGCAAGCCGGGAGAGATTCGAACTCTCGCCCACAGTTCTGGAGACTGTTGTCCTGCCATTGGACGACCGGCTTGTATGTGAATGGCATTGTCTGGGTATGACTCTCCCATCTCGGCCCCGCTGGCTGTCGACGGGCCGGAGCTTGTGGTGAGCCCAAAATGCCGAAGGCCGGGGAACCCTTGGTTCACCCGGCCTCTAGAGGCTGCGTCCGCGGTGCGGATCAGGATCTATTGGGGCCGGGTGGGCCTTGATCGCCCTCGCCACGGTTCCGCCTGGGCTGATAGACGATCGAGCTCCCGAGGGCGGTCCGGGGGTGCGGGCACGAAAACAACGGCCGGCTGGCGGTGGGGGCCGCCGTCTCGCATCCGTATGTTTTGGAAGCTGCCCACATCATGGAACCACCCAGGCAATAATTGACAACACACATACTACGCACCTCACCTTCGACAGTCAAGCCGGGAGGCCGCGGCAGTGTGTAGGTTACCTGGCTCGTCGAGACTTTATTCCTGGTCGGCCGGCTCGCCGGGCTTCCGCACGACGCCGCGGCCTTTGGCTGGAACAAGGTCCTGGTGTTCAACCTCGGCTTCGACCGCAAGGGCCCACGCGAGGCGCACTGGATCTACTGCTCCATCGAGGACAACCTCATCCAGGCGAAGGCGCTCGCCGAGCGGCTTGGCTGACGCCTCTGGCGCCGCAGGAGGCCGTCAGTGCCCGCTGCTCACCGGCTCCTTGAGGAAGGAGACCGCTCGGCTCCCGGCGAGCGCCCACGCTCCCAAAGACAGTGCCGCGAGCAATGCGCCAGCCAGAACGACCAGCCACCACCCCCGCCGGTACCCGGGCCGCTTCCGGCGCACCAGCGGCTCTGGCTCCGGCGCGCGCAGTAGCTCCTCCTCCAACGTCCCCGGCTGCTCCCGCGGCGCCTCCTGCCTGGGCTCCGCCTCGAACGGCTCCAACTCCGCGCTCAGCTCCGCCATCGTCTGCAGCCGCTCCGAGGGCATCTTCGAGAGACAGCGGCTCACCACCGACCGCAACCCTTCGGGGATCCGCTCGCCCGCCGGGGTAGACCCGGGCAGCGGTGGCGGCTGCTGCGCCACCAGCCTCGCAATCAACCTTCCCAGCGAAACCTCGACGAACGGCGGCCGCCCCGAGAGCAGCGCGTACAGCACCGAGGCCAACGAATAGATGTCCGCCCGGTGATCCACCACCTCCGCCAGCGCCTGCTCCGGAGACATGTACGCCGGCGTCCCCACCACCACTCCTGCGCTGGTGGCGTTGATGGCTCCGGCCTCGCTCGCCCCGCGCAGCTTGGCCACCCCGAAGTCCAGCACCTTCACGAAGTCCTTCTGCCCGGCCCGCTCGGTGAGGAACACGTTGTCCGGCTTCACGTCGCGGTGCACCACTCCCACCTGGTGCGCCGCCTGGAGCGCGTCGCACGCCTGCCGGATGATCCGCACCGCCCGCCGCACCGGCAAAGGCCCCTCCTTCATCAGCTCCCGCAAGGTGCGCCCGCGGAGCAGCTCCATCACGAAGTACACCCGGCCGCCCTGCTCTCTGGGCTCTTCGATGAAGTCGTGGACCTCCACGATGTTCTCGTGGCTGATCCGGTTCACCGCCCGCGCCTCCTGGAAAAAGCGGCGCAGGTGCACCGGATCCGACGAAAGCTCCGGCTTGAGCACCTTGAGCGCCACCCGCCGGCCGAGCTTGACGTGCCGGGCGAGGTAGACCCGGCCCATTCCTCCCTGGCCGAGCAGGTCCTCCAGCTCGTAGCTGCCCAGCACCTCGCCCACCGGCTCTCCCACCACCAGCGAGTCGGCCGACTCGGTAGACGCCAGCTCATTGCTCGGCGTCGCCTTCGCCGGCCCAGCGCCGCTCGCCGGAGCATCTGCCGCCCGTGGTCCGGTCGGAGGCAGACCGCTCGCCGCAGGACCGGCCGCACGGGTCCCGGTCGGAGGCGGCCCGCTCCCGGTGGAGAAGCGCGCCGCGTCGAGCTGCGGGCCGACCGCCACGTCGCGGGGACGCGCCTCCAGCTCGCGCGCAATCGTGGCCAACGCGTTCCGGACCGAAGCCATGTCCGGATAGCGGCGCGCCCGATCCTTCGCCAGGCAGCGGTAGACGACCGGGGCCAGCCGCTGGCATGTCGCGGGCAGCGCCGGCGGGGCGTGGCCCAGGTGCCCTCGCTTGGTCTCCGCCGGATCCGCCGAGGTGAACGGCGGCCGGCCGGTGAGCAGCTCGAACATCAACACCCCCAGCCCGTACACGTCGGATCTCGCCCCGGCGCGCGCGCCCAGTATTCGCTCCGGGCAGAGGTACTCCGGAGCCACCAGCACCACCGTGGAGGGCACCGGCACCGAGCGCTTCCCGCGGAACAAGGTGAGGCCGGTGTCGAGCAATTTCGGCGTCGGCCTGCTCACCGGACCGGTGAGGAAGACGTTCGCCGGCCTCAGGTGCCCGTGCACCAGGCCCCTTCCGTGGAGATAGTGGAGCGCGTCGCACACCGGGACGATGAGCTTCAACAACTCGCCGAGAGTCAGCGGCCCATTCGCCGCCAGCCAGCTCCCCAGATGCTCCCCCCGCACCGGCTCCGTCACCACGAACAGCCGCCCATCGGGAGCGCAGCCGGTGCTCCGCAGCCTCAAGAGGTTCGGGTGCGAAAGCCCCTGACGCTCCTTCGCCTCGTCCAGGAAGCGGCCGTACACCTCCTCATCCGTCGTCAGCTCGGGCCGCAAGACCTCGATGACGACGCTCCACTGGGAGGACTCCTCGCGCGCGAGGAACACCTCCGCGGTGGATCCATCCGCTAGCTTCCGCAGCACCTCGTAGCCGCGCACGTGCGCCGATTCTACGCCCGAGCGCCCCCCCGGGCAGGAGTTTTGCGGCCCCTGGAAAAGTTCGGGCTGCTTGCGGTGTGGGCGGATCGGCGACGCCGGCACCTAGAACACGTACCACCGCACCGCCAGCCGAGCGCCGAGGTGGCGATCGGTGGCGCCCGCGGCGATGTACGCGTCGGTCGGCTGGGTATTGAAGCGAAGGCCGAACTGGGTGAGCTGCCCGACAGCCCGAACCTCGATCTCCGGAGTCACCATGTACCCTGCTCCCAAGGTGGCCTCGAGGCCCGAGGCCGAGCCCCCGGAGAAGTAGGCCGGGCTGATGATCTCCCCGCTCGAAAGCACCGGCAGGTAGGAAAAACCGGCGAAGGCGAGCAGCTTGAGATCCGGGAAGGCCATCTCCCCGGTGGCGCCCAAGGAGAGCGCGCTGTAGGTGACCGCGGGCAGGCCGTCGAGCACGCTGCCGTCGGGAGCGGCGCCGACCGAGAAGGTGTCGCGCCGGTAGCCCAGGTGTGGAACCAGGGTCAGCGGGAGGTCCGAGAACAAAGACAGCCGCATCTTCGCGGCGAGGTCCAGCCGAGAGGCCGAGGTCGGGTGGTCCGGCCCGAAGCGCAGGCAGCTCCCGTCTTCGCTCTTCTCGGCGCAGGCGCGCGACTTGAGCCCCACCGCGAATCCATAGCCGGCCTCCGCCCCGGCTCCCGCCAAAAATCCGCCCATTCGGGACAACGGGAAGACCTCGACCTTGAGCCCCGGGGCGGAGACCAGGAGCGCCTGGTAGGAGCGGAGGTTCTTCGTCTGCGCCTCGCTGAACACCAAGCCGCGGGAGAAGAGGTCCACCGTCAGCTCCGGCACCACCAAGGGCTGCTTGCCCTTCCGCGCGGGGACGCGGGCCTTCACTTCCGGAGGCGGCTCCGCCGCCAGTGGCTCCTCCGAGCGGATGGGCTCGGCCATCGCCACTCGCTCGGCCCTGCCGGTGGACTCGCTCAGCGGAGGAGGCTCCTCCTTCGGCGGCTCCGAGGCGACCGAGGGGGGGACGACGGGCTCCGGCACCGGCTCGGGTTGAGGCTCCGGCTCCGGCGGAGGCGGTTCCGCCTTCCGCTGCAGCTTCATCGCGGTGAAGAGCGAATCGGAGGCGGCGGTGAGGCCCGCCTCGGCGAGCGCCCCCTTCTGGAGGACGAAGGACTTCTTGAGCTTGGGTTTCCCCGCGCCGGTGAGCACCGCCAGCTCGATCGACTCCTTCTTGCCCTTCTTCACCACCTTGCCGGTGACGAAGAAGGCCACTTTCTCCTTCCTGGCTTTCTTCCAGTTCGGTTTCCCCCCGGCGGTGACCTTGGCTTGCGGCACGCACTCCGCGGCGTCGCAGAGCGCGCGGACGAGCTGGGTTCTCACCGCGCTTCCCTTCGGGCCGGAAAAGGGCGCCACCGCGATGCGAGTGGCCACGGCGGGGAGGGCGAACAAAAGGCTGGCGACGAGGGGCGCTAGGGCCTTGCGCATGGCGCGGAGTCTAGACCACAGTCGGCCGGGTGGGCCGTTTCTCGTGGCCCTCGGGAGACGCCATGGTGGGGCCCAGTCCGGCAGTCGAGCAGCTGATCCGCTCCATTCCCCTCTTCTCGCTGGTGGAGCCCGGCGAGATGGGCGACATCCTCAAGCTCCTCAAGCCGGTGGAGCTCAGGCCCGGCCAGGTTTTGTTCCGCGAGGCGACCCCGGCGACCGCGATGTGGCTGCTCGGCACCGGCGCGGAGATTTCCATCTCCACCACTCCCGAAGGGGCCAAGCGGCCGGTGGTGGTGGGCTACGCGCGCCCCGGCGAGGCGGTGGGAGAGATGGCGCTGATCGACCAAGGCCTGCGCTCGGCCACCGGGGTGGTGATGCAGGGAGGGCCTGCCCAGCAGATCGAAGCCCGCGAGTTCGAGTCTTTGCGGGCGGCCTACCGGCCGGCGGCGTTCAAGGTGCTCCGGCGGATGTGCATGGATCTCTGCGCGAAGCTTCGAGCGACCTCCGACCGGCTCGCCCCGCAAAGCCAGCAAGTGGTTGTCTCCCCGGGACTGCCCGAGGGACGCCAGCCGAAGGTGAAGGAGCTGGAAGAGTTTCCTCCCTTCCGCGAGCTGCCCGAGGTGGTGAAGCTGGCGCTGGTGCACAAGCTGAAGCTGATCGAGGTCGACGGGGTGACGCCCCTCTTCTCCGAGGGTGAGGAGGCTGGCTCGGCGTTCATGATCCTTCAAGGAGAGGTGATCGTCGGCCGGAACGGGCGCACCTTCGCCAATCTCGAGGCCGGCTCGATGTTCGGAATGGTGTCGGCCATCGACCAGGGGCGTCGCTCGGCGAGTTGCGTCAGCTCTGGCCCGGCCAGGCTCTTGGTGCTCTCGGACCGGGACTTCGACGCGCTCTTCGCCGGCGGCAACCGCTTCGCCTTCCAGCTCGTGGACCTGGTGGCCAGGCAGCTCGTGGCTCACCTGCGCAGCGCCAACCGGCTCCTGCCACGGCTTGGCGAGCTGGCGCGGCCTCCTCCGGTCGCCAAGGTGGCGGCGGCGCGCGAGGAGGACACCCTCCCCGAGGCGGAGATCCTCCCGCTGGAGCTGGAGATCGAGCTGGACGATCTGGTGCCCAGCCAAGGCGCGCCGGCTTGATCTTCGGCCGGCCGGGGCTTAACAGGAAGCTTCCAGGAGACGAAAGATGCCCGTGCAGATCCAGCTCGAGTGGACCCCCAACCCAAGCACCCTCAAGTACGTGGTGGACCGGAGGCTTTTGCCATCGGGGGCGATGAGCTTCACCAGCCCGGAGGCGGCGGGGAAGTCCCCCCTGGCGGCGAAGCTCATGCAGATCAAGGGGGTGGCGGCGGTGATGGTCGGGTCCAGCTTCGTCACCGTGACCAAGGGCGCAGAGGGCGAGTGGGACGAGCTGAACGAGGCGGTGATGGGCACGTTGGAGTCGCACCTCTCGGCGAACGAGCCGGTGGTGGACCCGAGCGCCCTGGAGGCGCGCCAGCCTTCCGCGGCGGACAGCGAGGTGGAGAAGAAGATCCGCGACATCCTGGAGAACGAGATCCGCCCGGCGGTGATGATGGACGGCGGGGACATCGAGCTCGACCGGTTCGAGGACGGGGTGGTCTACCTCTACATGCGGGGCTCTTGCGCCGGCTGCCCCTCCTCGACCATGACCTTGAAGATGGGGATCGAAGCGCGGCTGAGGGAGTCGGTGCCCGAGGTGGCGGAGGTCGTCTCCATCTGAGGCGGAAGGTCCCGGCCGAGCGCGTCCGGCGCGAGCTGTTGCCGGAGCAATCTCCGGAGCTGTTGCGGGAGCTGCACCTGCTCACCCGTGGCGGGCAGCTCAACGCAGACGCGCTCCGGAAGCTCAAGCAGGTGAACCACCTGGTGGAGCTGTTGCGCCCGGCGCTGGAGGACGCCTGGGCGCGGCACGGAAGTCCGGTGGTGGTCGACGCCGCCAGCGGAAACGCGTACCTGGGCTTCATCCTCTACGAGCTGTGGCTCAAGCCCACCGGGAAGGGCGAGCTGTGGTCGGTGGAGGCGAGGCCGGAGCTGTCGGAGCGGGCCAAGGAGCGGGCGGCGCGCTTGGGCTACGAGCGGATGCGGTTCGTGACCGGGCGATTGGAGGAGGCGCAGCTCCCTCCGCGGATTCACCTCCTCACCGCGCTGCACGCCTGTGACACCGCGACCGACGATGCGCTGTCCGTTGGGGTGCGGCGGGAGGCGGACCACCTGGCGGTGGTGCCCTGCTGCCAGGCGGAGCTGGCGCGGCAGCTCCAGGAGGGGCGCGAGTCGCTCCCCGAATGGCTGAGGCTGCTCTCCCGCCACCCCTTGCACCGGAGGGAGGTGGGCTCGCAGCTCACCAACGCCATCCGCGCGCTCTGGCTGGAGAGCCACGGCTACCAGGTGACGGTGACCGAGCTGACCGGCTGGGAGCACTCGCTCAAGAATGAGCTCATCCTCGGCCGGCGAGTGCACCGGGAGAGCCGCGAGGCGCAGCAGAAGCTGCACCGGCTGCTCCTGGAGGTGCGCCTCCGGCCGAGGCTCGTCGCCCCGCCTGCCCTGGGCCCCGGCTGACCCGTTGGCCTTGGAGGCGTTTCGTCCCCGCGCGTAGTATTCAGAACGGAGTGGGGGACTTCCGCACCAGGACCGTCGCAGGCTTCGCCGTGGTTGTCGCCCTCACGGCCGGCGTGGCAGTCGCGGCGTTCGCGCTCGCAGGGCGTGCCGCCGAGCAGCGCGACGAGCTGATCTCGAAGTACTCGCGGGACTTGGTGTCGGCGGGACAGATCCGGTACGCCACCGAGCGGTTGGTGGCCACCAGCCGGGGCTACCTCCTTGCACGGGAGCCCGGGCTGTTGACGAATGTTCAGGCCGCAGAAGCTGCGCTCCTGTCCCGGCTCGATGAGCTCGATCAGCTACCGAATCGGCAGGAAGTTCTCGAGCTGGTGGCGCAGGTGCGCCTTGCCTCTTCGGACTACCTCGAAGCCCTGCACCAAGTGATGGCCCAGCAGCAGGCTGGCCCGGACCGTCGGTCCATGGCCGACGTGTTTGAGGCGGTGCTGCTGCCCAAGCGCCAGGCCCTGGAGCGTGCGGCGGCGCAGCTGGTGGCGCGCCAGGAGCAAGAGCTGGCCCAGGGGCGGCAGCAAGCACGGGCCACGACCTCGCGCCAGCTCAGGCTGATGGCCGGGCTCGGCAGCCTGGCCATCGGGTTGGCCATCTTCTTGTCTTGGCGGACCGCCAAGCGGCTCTCGGAGCTCTACGAGGCCGAGCGGCGCGCCACCCAGGAGGCGGAGCGGGCGGTGGCGGCGCGGCAGGACCTGCTGGGCGTGGTGGCGCACGACCTCCGCAGCCCACTCCAGGCCATCGTGATGAAGGCGGGGCTCATCGAGCGCGCGCCCGAAAAGGCCTCGGACTACGCGCAGGCGATCGTCGGGGTGGCCAAGCGGATGGCGTCGCTCACGGACAGCCTGCTCGACACCGCCAGCATCGAGGCCGGGCGGCTGACCATCGCGCCCGGGGAGTGCCGGGTCAGCGAAATTCTCGCCGCCGCCAAGGAGACCTTCGCGGAGGCTGCCGGCGGAAAGTCCATCCACCTGGAGCACGCAGTCGAGCCGGCGGACCTCGTGGTCTTCGCGGACCCGCAACGACTCCTCCAAGTGCTGAGCAACTTGCTGGGCAACGCGATCAAGTTCACCGGCGCCGGCGGGCGGATCTCGGTGCGGGCTTTCCGGACGGGAGAGTCGGTGCAGTTTGCCGTGTCCGACACCGGCCCGGGCATCTCCGCAGAGAATCTCCCCCACCTGTTCGAGCGCTACTGGAAGGCGGATGCGGGGGAGCGAAGTGGCGCGGGGCTGGGGCTGTACATCTCCAGGGGGATTGTCCAGGCCCACGGAGGCCGGCTGTGGGTGGAGAGCCGGCTCGGCGAAGGCAGCACCTTCCTGTTCGAGCTGCCCGCCGGCCGCTGGTAGGCCGCGAGCGTCCCCGTGGCAACGCGAAAACGGGCTATGGTCACGGCGCGACCCAAACGAGCGCCGTGCAGAGCACCACCGTCATTCTCGCCGCACTCGCCGCGCTGGTCTTCGTCGGGCTGGCGCTGGAGGAGCTGTTCCGGCGGACCGGCATCCCCGACGTGCTGGGCCTGCTCGCCATCGGCTTTGTGGTGTCCGCCACAGGGCTGGTCGACCTGGGTGACCTCCAGGGTGTGGCTCCGGTGTTCACCACCACCGCGCTGGTGCTCATCCTCTTCGAGGGAGCGGTCCGGCTGACGCTCTCCGAGCTCCGGTCGGCCCTCCGAGCGTCGCTGGTGATCACCTTGGTCAACTTCGTCCTCACCACCGCGGTGGTGGCGGTGGTGGCGCTGGCCTTGTTCCCGATGCGGCCGCTGGCCGCGGTGCTGCTCGGAGCGATCCTGGGAGGGACCTCCTCGGCGGTGGTCATCCCGATGGTGCAGAACCTCAAGGTGAGCCAGGACGTCCGCACCGCGCTCTCCTTGGAGTCGGCGCTCTCCGACGTGCTCTGCATCGTGTTCGCCCTCGCCTTGGTGGGAGCGCTCTCCTCGGGCGGGGTCCAGTGGGGCGAGGTGGGGCTGGACCTCGCCAAGGGTTTCGGAGGAGCGGTGGCCCTCGGGGTGGCCGCGGCGGGAGGGTGGGTCTTCGGGCTCCGGGCGCTCCGCCAGAAGCGGGCGAGCCTGGTGGTGGTGGGCGCGGCGGTGTTCATCGTCTACGCTCTCGCCGAGGCGCTCTCGACCTTCGGAGCCATCGCCGTGCTGTCCTTCGGGGTGGTGCTGGGCAACGCGCAGGCGATTGCCAGGCGCGGCGGCGACCGCAACGCCGGGCTGGGCCTCTTCGAGGGCGAGCGGGTCTTCCTCTCGGAGATGGCCTTCCTGCTCAAGGTCTTCTTCTTCGTCTACCTGGGCATCGCCTTGAAGGTCGATGGCTACGAGCCCATCGTCTTCGGGGGGGTGGTGACGATCGCCTTCTTCGCGGTCCGGCCCCTGGTGGTGAGGGTGTCTCTGCCGCCGGCGCGGACCTCGCGATCCGACGCGGTGGTCGCGTCGGCCCTGGTGCCCAAGGGCCTCGCCGCGGCGGTGCTCGCCTCGGTGCCGGCCCAGGCGGGCATCTCCGAGGGAAAGCTCCTCGAGGCAATCGTGTTCGGCTGCGTGCTGTTCAGCATCCCGATCTCCTCGGCGCTGGTCCTGTTCGCCCGCCGCCCCTTCGTCTCCGGGGCCTACGAGCGGTTCTTTCGCCGCTATCGCGAGGAGCTACCCCCCGCGGAGGGGTCCGCCCCCGCTTCCGCACCTGCCGCCGCTCCGGCCGAGACTGGCGAGCCGGCCTAGAGCCGTTAGCCGTAGCTCTCCCGCCTGATGCGCTGGCTCGGCACCCCGAGCTCCGAAAGCAGCCGGAGCGCCGTCTCGAGGAAGCGCGGCTGCGGCTCGACCCCCTTCTCCTTCGCCGCCTGCCGCTCGTGGGGGCCGATGCCGGGTCCGCAGGCGTACACCAGGCAGGTGTCGGGGGCGGGGATCAGCTCCCGCAGCAGCTCCAGGGTCACCCTCCCCTTGCGCACCTGGGGCCCGAACACCGAGTCGTCCGTCTCGCGAGTCAACAGGTGCACCACCCGCAGCTTGTCGGAGTGCTTGCGCTCCAGCGCTTCCAACTCGGCGCGGAAGCAGATGTCCGCGTGGGTCTTGTTCGAGTAGATGAAGGTGTGCCTAAGCCGCTGCCCCAGGTGGAGGCTTTGCTTGAGGATGGAGAAGTTCGGCACCGAGCCCGAGCCCGCCACCAGGTGCACCAGGTGGTCGGTGCGCGACTCCAGATCTTCCGGAGGCGTGTAGGGGCCGGTGAAGCCGGTCACCACCATCCGCCGCCCGGCGTGCAGCCCGCGCACCAGTAGCGGCGAGAGGAGCGGCGGATACTTGGTCGCCCCCGGCTGGTAGCGCTCCTCCTTCACGGTGATGGCGATGTACCGCTCGTGCGGCGAGGAGGAGAGCGAGTAGGCCCTCGGCGCTTCCCGGCGCCCCTTCAAGTCTTCCAGGTAGGCGGTCCACCGCTCCAGCGCGTCGAACTGGTGCGGGTCGACGGTGCAGAAGTGTCCGGGGGCGTACTCCAGCTTGTCGTTGCCGGTGAACAGCACCAGGGTGGTGGTGTCGGGCGTCTCGCGGACCGCGTCCGCCACCATCACCTCCAGCTCCTTTATCTTCCTTCTAGGCTCGGTCGCCTCGGCCACTGGTCGTCCTCCAGCGCCAGGTCTTTAGCAGACCGCCAGCCTGCGATATGCATCGAACATGTCCACCGAGAAAGCGCTGGCCCGCTTCGCGGCCGAGAAGCAGAGCTACCTGGAAGACCTGAAGGCGCTGGTGCGGGTGCCCAGCGTCTCTTTCCCGGGGTTCGACCCCAAGCTCGTCCGGGCGAGCGCCGAGGCGGTGGCTCGCCTGCTCGAGAAGCGCGGCTTTCAGAACGTGAAGCTCTTGGAGGTCGACGGCGCCCACCCCTACGCCTACGGGGAGATTCTCAAGGCGCCGGGGAAGCCCACCCTGCTCCTCTACGCCCACCACGACGTGCAGCCGGCGGGCGACGCCGCGGCCTGGAAGAGCCCTCCCTTCGAGCCGGTGGAGCGGAACGGCCGGCTGTACGGGCGCGGCGCCGCCGACGACAAGGCCGGAGTGGTGGTGCACACCTCGGCGGTGGATAGCTGGCTTTCGGGCGCCGGGGCGCTCCCCATCAACGTGAAGATCATCATCGAGGGCGAGGAGGAGATCGGCTCCGAGCACCTCTCCGCGCTGTTGCGCAAGCATTCCCGGTTGCTCGGGGCGGACGCCATCGTCCTCACCGACACCGGGAACTTCGAGACCGGGCTTCCCTCCGTCACCACCGCGCTGCGCGGGCTGGTCTCGGTGGACGTCGAGGTGCGGGCGCTCAAGCAGTCGGTGCACTCGGGGATGTGGGGAGGCCCGGTGCCGGATCCGGTCACCGGGCTATGCCGGATGATCGCCTCCCTCACCAACCCGGACGGCTCCATCGCCATCCCCGGCATCGCCGAGAAAGTGAAGCCCCTCACCGCCTCCGAGCGGAGGAGCATCGAGTCGCTGCCGGGCGACGAGCAGCACTTCCGCGACCAGGCCGGGATGTTGCCGGGCGTGCAGCTTCTGGGAGGGCGCCACTGGTGGGAGACGAACTGGCGGCAGCCCTCGCTGGCGGTGAACGCCTTCGAGGCCAGCTCCCGGAGGGAGGCGCGCAACATTATCTGCGAGGCGGCCTGGGCCCGCATCGGCATCCGAATCGTGCCCGACCTGGACCCGCTCGAGGTCCGCGGAAAGCTGGTGGAGGCGCTGAGGCGGGCGGTCCCCTGGGGCCTGCACTGCGAGATTCACGAGCACCAGTCGGCGGGCTGGTGGTACACCGACACCACCCACCCGGCCTTCCAGGCGGCCTTCCGCGCGCTGGAGAAGGGCTTCGGCAAGAAGCCGGTGACCATCGGCTGCGGCGGCTCGATTCCCTTCGTCGAGCCCTTCACCAAGGAACTGGGCGGAGTCCCCGCCCTGCTCATCGGAGTGGAAGACCCCTACACCAACGCCCACTCCGAGAACGAGAGCCTCCATCTCGGCGACTTCGAGAAGTCCGTGCGGAGCGCCATTCACCTCTACGAAGAGCTGGCGAGAGAGCTCTCACGCTAGGCGGGCGCATGCGGCAGCCTCCCGAGCACCCAGCCGGGGGATCGAGCTTCCGGGGGGCGGGCAGCAACAACCTGTTGACCAGTCAAATGGTCAAAACTATTCTTCATCCATGACTCGCCGGTCGAAACCTCGGAAGCCGCAAGCAGTCGGCCGCAAGCGCTTGCCCATCAGCCAGTTCAAGGCGCATTGCCTTCGGCTGCTCGACGAGGTGTCCCACGGACAGGAGCTGGTGGTGACGCGGCACGGGGAAGAGATTGCTTTGGTGAGCCCAGCTCGACGCCGAACAGAATCCGAGTACGGGAGCCTCAAGGGTCTCCTTCGCGTCCAGGGCGACATCGTGCACTGCGACTGGTCGCAGGAGTTCGACGTGCTGCGCGACGACCAGCAGCCGCGATGAAGTTCGTCGCCGACACCCACATCGTCATCTGGTGGTACGAGGCGAATGAGGCGCTCTCGGCGGTTGACCTGCGGCGCCTGAGGACCGCGGAGGCTCACGGCCCAGCCGTAGGAGTCAGCGCCATTTCTCTGTGGGAAATCGCGCTCCTTCACTCCCGCGGGCGAATCGCGCTCGACCTTCCGCTCGATGAGTATCTGTCACGGATCGAAGCCAGCCCCACGTTTCAAGTCCTTCCGCTGGAGGGAAGAATCGCCGCGGAAAGCACTCGCTTGGGTCCAGCCTTTCCGCGCGATCCAGTGGATCGCCTGGTGGCCGCGACGACTCGCTGCCATGGCCTGCTGTTGATGACGGCCGACGAGTCGATTCGCAAGTCCGGCGTGGTGGCGCTGGCATGAACAGCGGATATTGCCGGCCAATCGGAACGGGGGCCAGATTCTAGGGCGCGCAGCGGCCGTTCAGGCAGCGCTCGCCGGTCGGGCAGTCGCAGTTGGTGTTGCAAGCGACGCCCGCGTCCGGAGCGGAGGGCAGGCAGTAGCCGTAGGCGCACACCTCGGCCGTCTTGCACTGGGCGCCCGAGGAGCAGCGCGCGCGGCAGGCGCCATTCACGCAGTCCTGGCCGGCGGCGCACTGCTCCGCTCCGGTGCACTGGCCGGCGGGCCTTGGCTTGCACAGCCCGGCCTGGCAGCTCTCGGTGGCGGCGCAGTCCCCGTCCGCGGAGCAGGGGAAGTGGCACTTGCTGTTCACGCAGAAGCTGCCGCTCAGGCAGTCCGAGTTGAAGGTGCAGCTCGAAGGCTGCTCCGGCTTCCCCGCATCCTTCTGGCTGCCCTCGTCTGGCGCGGGGCTGGGAGCGACTTTGCAGAAGCCGTCCTCGCAGGTGCTGCCGGCGCTGCAGTCGGAGTCGCGAGCGCACGGCCTTGAGCAGTAGCCGTTGATGCAAAGCTCGAAGCCGCACTGGGAAGAGCTGGTGCAGCTCTTGGCTCCCGGCGCCACCGGCCGGCACTCCCCTCCGAGGCAGTACTCGCCCCGGTGGCACTCGGCGTTCTTCCCGCAAGCGGCGTGACAGACGCCGTGGAGGCAGGCCCCTCCGCGGCAGTCCGCCTCGGAGGAGCAGGTCGGCTGCGCCTCACACCGCCCGGCGCTACAGCCGCAGCTCTCCACGCACTGATCGGTGCTCCCGCATCGGTCTCCCGGACAGCCCCACTCGCACTCCCCGAAGGCTGGTCCTCCGGGGCCGTGGTACTCGTAGATGCAGGAGGCGGTGAAAAGCCCGAGGGCCGCCGCCAGGGGAAGGAAGCGAAGGGAATGCTTGGTCATGGGAGCTCCGCGGTTTCCGGCCCGGACGAGCGGTCTTTTCGCGGCCCATCCGCGCACCGGCTCGCCCGCGCAGGTTGGATGCCGGGCGGGCCCAGGGCGATCAAACCGCGCGCTTGATCACCTCGGGGTCGTCCGGCAACCAATGGCATGGACCGCCCGGGCGCCGGCTCCGGCGCGGCCGCATGGAGGTTTCTTGCAGTCGACGCTCGCGTGTCGCCGCCCGCCGGCGGAGGGGTTATCGTCCCGCGCCCTGGCCGTGCCCCTCCCCAGGCTTGCCATCGCGCCTTCTCCCTCGGCCGACGAGCGGCTCGACCTTCTGGTGGACCGCGTGCGGGCCCAGGAGCTTCAGGCCTTCGATGAGCTCTACCGCCTCACCCGCGAGGAGGTGGCGAGGACGCTGTTCCACCTGGTGGGCGCCCGGAGCGATCTCGAGGACCTCTTGCAGGAGACCTACCTCCGGCTGCTCCAGGCGGTTCCCAGCTTCCGCGGAGAGTCGAAGTTCCGCACCTTCCTCTACCGGATCTGCGCCAACGTGGCCCTGATGCACCTGCGCTGGTGGCGGCGGAGGCCGGAAGAGCCGGTGGCCGACTGCCCAGATCGCCCCTCGCTGGCAGCCGACCCGGAAGCGGAGGCGCAGAGCCGGCAGGCGGCGAGGCTGGTTCACCAGGCGCTCTCGCGCCTGTCGGCCAAGAAGCGGATCGTCTTCGTCTACCACGAGCTGTGCGAGATGGGCCCGGAGGAGATCGCCCAGGCGGTCGGCAGCTCTTACAATACCGTCCGGTCGCGGCTCCACCACGCCCGGCTCGAGTTCACCGCCGAGATGCAACGGCTGCTCGCGGCGCGTCCAGGAGGCCCACATGCCCGCCCATGACGAGCGCGCGCTCTGGAGCTACGCCGCATCCGAGCTGCAGGCGCCAAAGACGGCCGAGCTGGAGCGGCACCTCTCCTTCTGCCTCGAGTGCCGGCAAAGGCTGGAGCTCATCCTCAAGGCGAGGCTTGCGCTCGAGGCCACCGCCCAGGTCTCGCCGCGCATCGACTGGAGGCGAGTGGATGAGGAGGTGGGCGCCTCCGCCGCGAGGAGGATGGCCCGCCTCGAGCGCGGGAGGTGGTGGTTTCTCGCCCTCGCCGGGGGCCTGGCGGCGGCGGGCGGGCTTGCGGCCTTCGTCCTCTTCGCCCTCCCGCCGGCCCCGAGGGCCGTGGAGGTGGTGAGGTCCGAAGAGCCTCCTGCCCCGATGCGCCAGCCGGAAGGGGAGCTGGCGCGGGTGGAAGCGGCCTCGGCAGCCTCGGTGGCCTCACCGGTCGGGCCGAAATCGCTCTCCGCCGGCTCGGCGGTGGAGCAAGGCGCGGCCCTCGCCACGGGAGAGAAGGGGAGCGCGATCCTCGAGCTGCCGGATCGAAGCCGGCTCCGGCTGTCCTCGTCCAGCCAGCTCCGGCTCCTGAGAAGCACCCGCATGGAAATTGCCTTCAAGCTCGAGCAAGGCCGCCTCGCCGCACGGGCTTCGCACGCGCCGGGGCGTGAGTTCGTGGTGGACGCTGGCGGGGTGGTGGTGCGGGTTTTGGGCACCGCCTTCACCGTGGGAGCCACCGGCTCCGAGGTGGAGGTGGCAGTGGGAGAAGGGCGGGTGATGGTAGAGCCCTCGGCAGGTGACACCGTGCTCCTCGGGGCCGGCCAGCGGATCCGCTTCGAGCGCGGGAGCTGGAAGGCGAGGCGCGGCTCCCTCTCGGCCGGCGATCGCGCCGAGCTGCGCGAAGTGGGGGTCGCGTTGCCGAAGGAGGGGGCGGAGCTCCCCCTGCCCAAAGAGAGGGAGCACGCCCTTCCCCTACCAGCAGCACCCGCCGCCGAAGTCACCCCGGACATTCCTCCCGCCGCCGCCCCACCGGTCGCCGCGGCCACCGTGCAATCGGAAGAGGGCCTGCCGCGCGACGTGGAGGGCATGTTCCTCTGGCGCGCGGAGGAGTCCTTGCGAAATAGCCGCTGCGGGAATTTCCTCTTCGGACTGGCCGAGCTGATCGAAAGCTCCGAGCGGGCGGATTACCGAGAGCGGGCGCGCTTTCTGAGAGCCCGCTGCTTCGATGATCGGCTCCAGCCCACCGAGGCCGAGCGCGAGTACCGCCGCTACCTCCAGGAGTTCCCCCGCGGCCGCTTTGCCGACCAGGCCCGAAAGTCCCTCGAACCCTGAGGTTTCGGCCGGGCGCACCCCAGCACGCCTACACTGTCGGAGAAGGCGCACCTCCGCCTCTTTTTTCCTCACGGCGGAAACTTGTAGTCTGATCTCACTCCTTGGGGGGCCGGAGGAGCGGAAGTGCAGTCAAGCCCAGCTCATCGGTCGCATTGGGGCCGCCAGCCAATGAGGGTAGGCCCATGAGCGCCGAGGAGCGGCGGGCGATCGTCATCGACGGCGGCGGCGCTTGCACCTCGCTGGACTGCATGCTCCCGCGCGTCCTGGCGATGCTCAACCTGCACGGCCACATGGGCGTGCTGGTGATGGACCTCGAGCCGCTCTCGGCGATCGAGCATGACTGCGGCTGCAAGCTCTACGACGAGCTCCTGGGGTTGATCCGCGACGAACTGGACAAGCTCCGCAACCAGGTGATTCGCGCCACCGACCTGGTGTGCGGGATCAGGCCCAACGGCGAGCAAATCGCGGTGTTCCTCGAAGGCGCGCGGACGCCGGCGGGGCTCTCCGGCGAGGCCCTGGAGCGGGTGGCCGACCGCCTCTGGCACGCGATGGCGCCGCGGATCGCCGAGCTGACCAAGAAGTGCAACCACCCGCCGCGGTTCCGGATGGGCTACGCGCTTTTGTTGCCGAACCCGATGATCCGGCCCGAGCGGCTGGTCTACCGGGCCTTGGACCAGGCGCGCTCGATGGCGGTGGACCACTCGCGAAGGGTGGACATGCGCGCGCGGGAGCAACTGCGCGACCTCATCGTGCACAAGCGCCTCAAGACGGTGTTCCAGCCGATCATCGACCTCTCCCAGGCGGCCGAGGTGCACGCCTACGAGGCGCTGATCCGCGGCCCGGAGGGCAGCGAGCTGTCCACCCCGGCGATGCTGTTCGACCTGGCCCAGCACCTCGACCTGATCCACGAGCTGGATCGCGCCTGCTGTGACATGAACCTCACCAGCGCGGCGGCGCTCCCTCCCTCGGTGCTGGTGTTCGCCAACGTCTTGCCTTCGCTTCTCAACGACTCCGAGTTCCGCGAGTGGCTGTTGCTCCGCGCCCATGAGCGCTACAGCGGCCGGCTGGTGCTGGAGATCAACGAAGGGGTGGCGATCCGGAACCCGGAGATGCTCTCCAAGGGCATCGACGAGCTCCGGCGAGGCGGGGTGCGGATCGCGGTGGACGATCTCGGCTCCGGCTACTCGAACCTCGACTACGTGGCGAGGCTGTGTCCGGACTTCCTCAAGCTGGACATCTCGCTGGTGCGGGGGGTGGACCGGAGCGCGGTGAAGCAGGCGATGATCGCCAGCCTGTTGGCGGTGGGCCGGGCGGTGGGCGCGACGGTGATCGCCGAGGGGATCGAGACCGAGTCGGAGCGAGACACCCTGATCCGCCTCGGGGTGCCCTGGGGCCAGGGCTTCCTGCTCGGCCGGCCAGGCCCGGTGAGCTGCTGAGAGGCGGCCTGCGTAGGCCCGATTGAGGTGCCGAGCCGATCGCCTCAGCCAACGAGGATGGGCCGTCCGGCGCGGGCGACCAACTCCACCCGGGTGCGGTCATCGAGCGACAGCCCGTCTCCCTTCTGCTCGGTGTCGGTGAGCGAGATCACCTCCCCCCGCCGCAGCGAGAAGAAGGCGGCGTTCCCTGCGGAGCGGTGCTTTTCCTGGAGCGCGAGGCCGACTCTCCCCTCGGCGCCGCAGCCGATGTAGCGGCGCCGGCCCTTGCCCTCGAGCGGCTCGGAGACAATCCGGAACAGCCGGCCGGCTGGCTGCTCGCTCCACCCTTCACCTTCAGGCGCCACCGCGAGGTAGCTCATCTTCAGCGCCTCCTTGTGGAGCCCGGCCGCTCTCGCCAGCTCCTCAACCACCTTGGGCCTTCGCCACGGCCGCTCCGCATGGCACCAGTCGCTGGGCCGCGAAAGCGCGGGGCAACCCCCCCGGTAGAGGCAGGGCGCCCGGATCGCAAGGCCCGCTGCCACCAGGGCGTCGCGGACCTCGAGCAGGCCGCGCGAGGTCTCGCGCAGGGCGGGCTCCAGGACGAGCAGCGTGCCGCCGGGGTTGAGGCGGGAGACGGCCTGCCGTAGCAGCGCGGCCCGGCGCTCGGTCTTGTCCTTCGCCGAGGCGAAAAGCTCGTTGAGAAGATGGCCCATCACCACCAGGTCGAAGCGGCCCTCGGGGAGCGGCCGAGAAGGCTCCCACTCCCTGGTGGCCAGGGACTCGCCGCTCTCCATCGCCAGGGTGCGGGCCATCGCCAAGGCGGGCTTGCTGCGGTCCGCGCAAGTCGCCTCCGAGGCGCCGGCGTCCAGCGCGGCGAAGGCCATCGGGCCGGGGCCGCTGCCCAGGTCGAGCGCCGTCCGCGGGCGGCGAGGCAGCTCGCCCAGGGCCTCGCGCGCCTGCGCGTAGGAGATCGGCCAGTAGAAGAGCAGGTAGGCACCGAGCAGGCGCGGCTCGTCCAGGTAGCGGGCGCCAGCCAGCTCGCGCTCCCTCGTGAGGCCCGCGGAGAGCCGCCGAACTCCCGCGGCCAGCTCTCTCCTCTCGTGAGGGGAGAGGGCATCCTTTGGGCCGTCCCGGTCCCTCCGGGGAGAGCGAGCAGCGCGCCTCCAGGCGGACAGCAGGCGCGGCATCCACCGCTCGAGGTCTCTCTCGTAGTGTGCGGTCAACAGCCGACCCCCATTGGACGGTCGCGCGCGGGGCGCAGGCGGGTTAAGCCACGAAAGTAACCCCAATGATTTCGGTCCGCGGGCTTAAGAAATACTACCGGGTGCACCAGCGGCCGCCCGGCCTCAAGGCGGCCCTCGGGGCGCTCTTCCACCGGCCGCACGTGACGGTGAAGGCGGTGGACGGCATCTCGTTCGACATCCGACCGGGCGAGCGGGTGGGCTTCCTCGGGCCCAATGGCGCCGGGAAGACCACCACCTTGAAGGTGCTCTCCGGGCTCCTCCACCCGAGCGGGGGCGAGGTGTCGGTCGACGGGCACCTGCCCAGGCGGAGGGAGGACGCCTTCCTCAAGAAGATCATGCTGGTGATGGGCCAGAAGCAGCAGCTCCTGTGGGACCTGCCGCCGGCGGAGACCTTCGAGCTGAACCGGGCCATCTACGACGTCCCCAGGGAGCAATACCGGCGCACGCTCGAGGAGCTGACCTCGCTGCTCGGGCTGGGCGAGCTGGTCCAGAAGCCCACCCGGCAGCTCTCGTTGGGAGAGCGGATGAGGTGCGAGCTGGCGGCGGCGCTGATCCACAAACCGAAGGTGCTCTTCCTCGACGAGCCCACCATCGGCCTGGACGTCTCGATGCAGGCGGCGATGCGCGACTTCATCAAGCGCTACAACGAGCAGCACGGGGCGACCCTCATCCTCACCAGCCACTACATGGACGACGTGGCCGCGCTCTGCCCGAGGGTGATCGTCATCGACAAGGGAGTGCTCTCCTACGACGGAGCGCTGGACGAGCTGGTGCGCCACGTTCGCCCGGAGAAGCGGGTGGTGTTCCGCTTCGCCAGGGAGGTGCCCCAAATCGCGCTCGCCGAGCTGGGGAAGGTGGTGTCGGTCGACTCGGTTTCGGCGGTGTTGCAGGTGCGCACCGAGGCGGTGAACTCCACCGTGACCCGGGCCCTCTCCACGCTGCCGGTGTTGGACCTCACGGTGGAGAACCCTCCGCTCGAGGAGGTGATGAGCGAGCTGTTTTCCCGCAGCCGCGCCGCGGCGGAGGCCGCCTCGTGAGCCTCAAGGGCACGGTGCGGGCCATGCCCACCCTGCTCCGGGTGGGCTTCTCCGAAGCCGTCGCCTACCGCGCGGAGATGCTCATCTGGGTGCTCTCCACCACCATGCCCTTCGTGATGCTGGCGCTCTGGTCGTCGGTGGCCCACGAGCAGCCGGTGCTGGCCGAGAGCGGCCGGCGCTTCGGGGAAGCGGAGTTCACCGCCTACTTCCTCACCACCTTCGTGGTACGGCAGCTCGCCTCCTCGTGGGCGGCCTGGGAGATGAACTACGAGGTGCGCACCGGCGCCCTCTCGATGCGGCTGCTCCGGCCCCTCCACCCGCTGGTCGCCTACGGGGCGGAGAACATCGCCGCGCTGCCGATGCGGATCGCGGTGTGCCTGCCGGTGGTGGCGCTCTCGCTGTGGGCGGTGGGTACGTCGGCCGTGCCGAGGGGCGGCCTGCGCTGGCTGGCCTTCCTCGCCGCGCTCTTGGGGGCCTGGCTCATCACCTTCCTCGCCAACGTGTGCATCGGCTGCTTGAGCCTCTTCATGCAGAGCAGCGTGAAGGTGATGGAGGTGTGGCTCGCCGCCTACTTCGTGTTCAGCGGCTACCTCATCCCCATCGAGCTTTTTCCAGGCTGGCTCCGGCAGGCGGTGGACTTTCTGCCCTGGCGATACCAGATCGGCCTGCCGGTCGAGCTCCTGAGCTCGATGCAGGAGCCGGCCGGAGCCCTCCCCCTTTTGGGAGTCCAGTGGGCCTATGTCCTCGGGTTGGGGCTCCTCGCCCAGCTCTTGTGGCGAAAGGGCCTCTCCCGCTTCGCCGCCTACGGAGGCTGAGAGGTGAGCCGCTACCTTCGCCTGCTTTTGGTCCAGCTCCGTGCCTCGGCGCTGCTCGCGGTGCAGTACCGCTCGGACTTCTTCATCGACGGAGTCATCTCGCTCTTCTGGACTGCCACCGCGATAGTCCCCCTCTTGGTGGTGTTCCAGGACCGGGCGCTCTTGCAGGACTGGAGCATGGCCGAGGCGATGGTGGTGACCGGCTGGTTCGTCTTCTTGAACGCCATCCTGGAGGGCGGCATCAACCCGGGGCTCCAAGCAGTGGTGGAGCAGATCCGCAAGGGCACGCTCGACTTCGTCCTGCTCAAGCCGGCCGACTCGCAGTTTCTGGTCTCCACCTCGCGCTTCCAGCTCTGGCGGGTGAGCAACCTCTTGGCGGCGGCGGCCATCTTCATCTTCGCCTTCCATCGGATGGGGAGGCTGCCCTCGCTGGGAGGCATCCTGGCCTCGGCGCTGCTCCTCGTCGCCGCCACCGCGGTCCTCTACTCGCTGTGGATTCTCACCGTCAGCGCCGCCTTCTTCGTGGTGAAGGTGGACAACCTCACCTACCTCTTCGGCAGCATCTTCGACGCGGCGCGTTGGCCGGCCACGGTGTTCCGCGGGGTGGTGCGGTTCGTCTTCACCTTCGTCATCCCGCTGGCGCTGATGACCACCTACCCGGCGGAGGCGCTCTTGGGGAGGCTGGAGGCCTCCAAGCTCCTGTTTTCGCTCCTGGGCGCGGCGGCCTTCACCGCCCTGGCCAGGTGGGTGTGGATGCGCTCCATCGCCCATTACACCTCGGCCAGCAGCTGATTCGCGGGCGCCCCGCAACCGGGGAGGCGGCTCGGGGTTTGAGCAGCCCGAGCGGCCGGACCAGGCCGGCCTCCAAACCCTGAAAGGGCAAGCGTATGCGACATGTCCAAACGTTGCTGTGGGGTGCACTGCTGGTCTTCGCGGCGGGGTGTGGCCGCCAGAATGACGATGCCTTCGCCGAGGCGGCTCCGGACATCGAGGGGCTGACCCTCGAGCTTTCCGGCGCGGCGGCGGAGCAGGCCTTGATGTCCGAGGACGGGGTGCAGCGCCAGGGGTTGCACGAGAACCCGCCGGAGCTTCTGAAGCACACTCGCCAGGCGGTGGCGTGGCTCAACGGGCACGTCCGCAAGGCGGTGGAGCCCATCGTGGAGCTGATCGCCTCGGGCGCCGGCAAGGTTGCTCCGGGCGACTCGCGCATCTACGGCCCCAAGGACAGGGGCAACGCCACCTACAGGCTGACCATCAAGCGGCTGTCGGTGGAACGATTCAACTGGAAGCTGGAGGCCAAGCCGCTCGGCTCCGGCGATGAGGCGTACAAGGCGGTCGCCGCCGGCACGTTGGTGAAGGGCGCCCTGCCGCACCGCGGGAGGGGCACCATCGGCATCGACGTGGACACGCTCAAGTCGATCGACAGCTCCATCAAGGGCGCCGGGAAGCTCTTCTGCGGCTTCGCGCACGTGGGCGACACCAAGACCTTGGTGTACCTGCTCAAGGGCTTCACTCCGGACGTCTCGGCGGTGGACCCGGTCTCGGCGGCCTTCGTCGGCCATCGGCTGATGCCCTCCAAGGCGACCAGGGTCCGGCTGGCGGCGAAGGTGAACCTGGGCGATTCGCCCACCGCGGCGAAGGAATTCATCCGGGCGCGGGCGCGCTACATCCCCGGCGTGGGCGGGCGGGCCGACGCGCTGGCCACCGAGGGCGACGTGCCGGCCGGCAAGGTGTACTTCGGCAGCGCCTGCTGGGACGCCCAGGAGCACGAGGGCTTCGCCATCCTCCGGCTCTGCAACAAGGGCGACCTGGTCAACTGCACCGTCGTGGCCACCAGGGGAGACCTGTCCAATTGCAAGCCGGGCGTGGAGTCGGCCGAGGCTCCGCCGGAGGACGAGCTGGACACCACCCTCGAGCAGGGAGCCCCCGCCGACGGCGTGGTGGCTCCGAGCGGGATGCCCGAGCCGTAGGACGCGCCGAAGTCGAATGAACGCGGCCGGAGGTCCCCCCTGGGCCTCCGGCCTTTGCTTTGCGCCGCGCTGTTCGCTTGTTACCCTGCGTCGGTGGAGGAACGTCATGCGGGAATCATCCGTGCCTGGCGCAGGCACTTCGGTTGAGGTGGAGATCCTCGCTCCGACGCCGCACGCCCTCTGGCTCACCGTCGGCGGCCGCGAACACATGCTCGACTACCGGCATTTCCCTTGGTTTCGGAGCGCCACCATCGACGAGGTCCGGGACGTCGAGCTTCGCCACGATCACCTCTTCTGGCCGAGGTTGGATGTCGACCTGGTGCTCACCGACGTGGTGATGCCCGGGATGAGCGGGGTGCAGCTTTGGGAGCGGCTGCGGCGCCTCAAGCCGGAGGTGAGGCTGCTCTACTGCGAGGCGCTCGCCGCGCCGGTTTCATCCAGCAGTTGACGGTTGGCCGAGCGGTGCCATAACCCTCGTCTGGCGAAGATGAAGCTCGTTTCCCCAGAAAGTCCGAACGGCCAAAGTCGGCGGAGCCGGGCGGCGGCGCTGGTCCTGGCCGCGCTGTGCCTCGGGGGACAGCTCTCCGGCTTCGCGCACCAACTGCTGGTCCGGCACGTCACCTGCCCCGAGCACGGAGAGCTGGTTCACGCCGGTGACCTCGACCAGCGTGCCGTGCGGCCGAGTCTCGATCGCCGTGCCATGGAGGAAGCGCGCAGCTCCGTGGAGTCCGTCGGCCCCGGTCTGGCCATCCACGGGCACGACCGCTGCTTGGTCTCGGCACAGCGCCGTGAAACGGTGGCTCTCCGCGGAGACAGATCGACTTCGCTGCTGGCGCCCCAAACGCTACTCTCGATTGGGCCCAGCTACTGGGTGCCGGGGCCACAGGCTGAATCGCTGCTCTTGCTCGCTCCGAAGAGCTCTCCTCCCGCGTAGCCGCAGCGCGACGTCAGACGGGTCCTCCGGATTGTCGCACCCGGAGGTGCGCTGCCGACGGCGGTTCGCCGAGCGGCGAATCACCGCAGGGAGGAAACCAGGATGCTGCAGTTGGCGTTGGTTTGGATATTGGCCGGGGCGGAGAAGGCTCCCGAGCAGAAAACGCTCGAGCAGCGGGTCGGGGAGCTGGAGCGGGAAATCCAACGACTGAAGCTCTCCGAGCCGGAGCCGTCAGGGGAGCCAGTCCAGCCGCCTTCACCCGTGTCCTCGCCCAACGTCTTCAACCCTACGGTGACCGTCTTCGGGAACGGCCTCTACCGGTACGACGACCGGGAGATCGGCGAAGGGGCAGAGCGCTCCGACAATCACTTCAACCTGCGAGAGGTCGAGCTGGACTTCCGCGCCGCGGTGGACCCTTTCGCGGACGGCGTGCTTATCACCGCCTTCGAGTCGGAGCTCCCGGGCGAGTTCGAGGCGGCGGTGGAAGAGGGCTACGTCACCATCAAGCGGCTGCCGCTCCCGGTCCTCGACGAGCCGCCGCTCGGGCTCAAGCTCAAGGTGGGGCGGTTCCGGACTGAAGTGGGGCGCTTCAACCGGCTCCACCTCCATGACCTGCCGCAGATGACCAGGCCGCTGGTGCTCGAGGAGTTCCTCGGCGAGGAGGGGTTCATCGGCAACGGGCTCTCTGCCCAGCTCTTCCTTCCCACCCCTTTCGATGAGGACTCCACCCTCGAGCTGACCGCCCAGGCGCTCACCGGCGGCGGCGTCGCCGTTGCCCCAGGGCCCGCGCAGTCGCTCGGGCTCGTCGGCAACCTGCGCTGGTTCCGCGCCCTCGCCGGCTCCCACCACCTCGACCTGTCGCTCATCTTCCACTACGGGCGCACCGAGCCAGGCGCCAGGCTTCACTCGACCACCTACGGCGCCGACTTCCTCTACCGGTGGAAGCCCCTGCGCGGAGGAGAGTTCCACTCGTTCCTGTTGGGAGGCCAGCTCTTCTACTCCCGGCGCGCCTTCCTCGAGCCGGTGGACAACGACGGAGACGGCCTGCCCGACGGCGCGGAGCCGCGGACGGCGAGCCCGCTGGGCACCTTCGCCTTCGCCCAGGTCCAGCTCAGCCGGACCGCCTACCTGGGCGTGCGGTGGGACGACACCGCCTCTATCTCGGACTCGCAGGTCCGGCGCCGCGCCGTCACCGGCTACTTGAGCTGGTACGCGAGCGAGTTCCTGCGGTTCCGGCTCGGGTACGAGCGGCGCTGGAGCGATTTCGAGGAGGAGGACGGCCGGAATTCCGCCTTCGCGGAGCTGAACCTGGTTTTCGGAGCGCACCCACCCGAACCGTTCTGGGTGAACCGGTAGGAGCCTTAGAGAGGGTTGCCAAGATGAAGAAGACATTCCTCCTGATTGCTGCGGGGACGCTCTCGGCGATCGCCTCTGCCCAGGCCGGCGAGGCCCCACCCAAGAAGAAGATCGCCTGCACCATTCCCACCATCGAGGCGCTACTGAGGGAGATCGCTGGGGACCGGGTGGAGGCCTTCAGTCTCGCCTCGGGAGAGCAGGACCCGCACTTCGTCTCGCCAACCCCGTCGTTGATGAAACGGGTGCGCGAGGCGGAGCTGCTGCTGGAGATGGGGATGCAGCTCGAGACTTGGGCGGACGAGGTCGCCAACGGTTCGGGCAACCCGCGGATCTTCCGCGGCGCTCCGGGGCGCATCGCCATCTCCACCGGCGTCCCCAAGCTGGAGATCCCCTCGGTCGTCACCCGCGCCGAGGGGGACGTCCACCCCGAAGGAAACCCGCACCTGTGGCTCGATCCCGTCCGGGCCAAGATGCTGGCCGCCAACGTAGCCCGCGCGTTGAAGGCGGCGGCGCCCCAGGACGCGGAGTACTTCGAAGGCCGGCTCAAGGACTTCCAGCGGCGCGTCGACCGGGCGCTCTTCGGCGAGCGGCTGATCGAGCTGGTCGGCGCTCCGAAGCTCTCGCGGCTGGCCCTGGATGGCCGGCTGTGGGAGTTTTTGGAGTCCAACGAGCTCGAGGGCAAGAAGCTCTCCGAGCACGCCGGCGGCTGGCTCGCGAAGGGGCGACCGCTTCGCGGGCAGCGGGCGGTGGAGTTCCACAAGGTGTGGGTCTACTTCGCGCGCACCTTCGGCTTCGAGCTGGTGGGGACGATCGAGGAGAGGCCCGGCATCCAGCCCGGTCCTCGCCACCTGAGCCAGCTCATCGAGCAGATGAAGCGGCAAGGTGTCCGGCTGGTGCTGGTGGACAACTTCTATGAGCCCTCGCTGGCGGAGCGGGTCGCGCAGGAAGCCGGCGCCCGCGCGGTGCTCTTGCCCAACCAGGTGGGTGGCGAAAAGGGCGTCGACGACTACTTCGCGCTCGTCGACCACGTCCTCGACAAGACGCTGGGCGCGCTCGGACCGGCGGGGGCCGGGCAGCGATGAGTCAGCTCGCCGAGCTGCGATGGATGCTGCCGCCTCTGGCGATGTGCCTGGTGCTCACCGGCATCCATGGCTACCTCGGCATCCACGTGCTGAGCCGGAAGGTCATCTTCGTGGACCTGGCGCTGGCGCAGATCGCCGCCCTCGGCTCGGCCTACGCCTTCCTGCTCGGGTACGACCCCCGAGTGCCCGGCGATGGCGCGGTGGTCTACCTCTTCTCGCTCGGATTCACCTTCGTGGGCGCGGCGGTGTTCTCGCTCGCGCGGATGCGGCAGGAACGGGTGCCGCAGGAAGCGTTCATCGGCATCGTCTACGCGGTGGCCTCGGCGGTGGCGCTGCTGCTCCTCTCCAAGTCACCGGGCGAGTCGGAGCACGTCCGCGAGATGCTGGTGGGAAACGTGCTCCTGGTCACCTGGCCCACCATCTTCAAGACCGCCGGCATCTACGCGGCCATCGGGCTGTTGCACTTCATCTTCCGCAGGTCGTTCTTCGAGATCTCCACCGATCCGGAAGGGGCCCTGGCCCGGGGGCGAAGGGTGCGGCTGTGGGACTTTGCCTTCTACGCGAGCTTCGGCCTGGTGATCACCAGCTCGGTCGCGATCGCGGGGGTGCTGCTGGTCTTCTCCTTCCTGGTGGTGCCGGCGGTGGTGGCCTTCATGTTCCGCGACAGCATGGGCTCGCGCATCGTGCTCGCCTGGGTATTCGGAACGCTGGTGAGCGGGCTGGGAATCCTCGGCTCGTACTACTGGGACCTGCCCACCGGGCCTTCGGTGGTGGCCTGCTTCGCGGCGCTCCTCGTCATCGCGGCAGTGGCGTATTACCTCCGCGGGGCGGACCACCCGCTGCGAGCGGCGGCGAAGGTCCTCGCCGGGGCCTTGACCTTCTCGGTGCTCGCCGCATTGACCTGGCAGGCGCGGAAGGCGCCGCCGGAGCACGCCCACGAAGCCCAGTTCGAGGCACTCTCTCGCTCCCTCCAGAGCGAGGAGGAAAGCTCGCAGATAGAGGCCATCCACCACCTCGCGGAGATGAAGGATCCGCACGCGGTGGATCTGCTGGTGAAGGCGCTGCGCGAGCCGCGGTCGGACCGGGTGCTGGAGCACCTCATCGGGGTCCTGCCGGACTTCGGGCCTGCCGCGGTGGCGGCGATTCCGGCGCTGATGGAAGTGGGAGGCAAGCACGAGGATCCGTTTCTGCGGCTGGAGGCGGCCCAGGCGCTGCTTCGGCTCAGAAGCCCCGAGGGATTCGCGATCATCGTCGCGCTGCTGGAGGAGGAGCCGCCGGTCGTCCTCGAGCAGAGAGCCGGAAACCTCGTAGGCGAGATGACCGGCCTGGAGTTCGACCTCGGGAAGGGGAGCACGGAGGAGCGAGCCGAAGCGGGGAAGCGGTTTCGCGAGTGGTTCGAGAAGAAGGGCGGTCGGGTGCGGTGGCGGCAGGACCGCCAGCGCTTCGAGTGAGCGGCTGCTAGATTGGCGTCTCGATGTCGCCGCGAATCGAAGTCCCACGGCGACGAAAGCCGCCCTGCGGCGCCGCGACCCAGCTCCCGCAAGACGGTTCGTTCAAACCACCAGCCGCGGATGGCCGCGCCCCAGGAGGCCATCGAGCTCGACCTAGTTCCGCCGAAGCGCGGAGCGATACTCGCGCATGGCCCGCGGCTGATCCCTGAGCCGCACGTAGCGGGCCAGCAGCTCGAGGTCGAGATCGGGGAGCAGCTCGCTCCTGCGCCGGCGGAGGTACTGCCCGCCGTGCAGCACGTGCACCTCGAACTTTCCCTCCCGCCAGAACCAGACCTCGGGCACTCCAAGCTTCCGCCAGACCTCGAGCTTGTCCAACCCCCCGGGAGTCCAGATGACCTCGACGGCGAGATCCGGTCTTGGAGGCCGGTGGTTGCCGAGCAGGTAGCACTGATCCGCCTCCGCCCCGCGCTTGGCCTGCCTTCGCCGTATCGTCCAACTTCCGATCCCGTTCAGCGCGGTTTCGGTCTCCTCGGCCCACACCCCGAGCAGCAAGCCGATGGTCGTCTTGATCCATTCGTGGCCGAAGGACGGCGTCATGATCTCCAGCTCCCCCTCGAGGTAGGTCACGCGCGTCGAGGTGCTCTCGCCGCGAGATCGGAGAAACGCCTCGTAGGTCCCCCAGGGAATGCCGTGCAGCACCACCCGCTGATCGATCTGCAACTCCTCGGGATCGGGCGAGCCCAGCTCGAGTTGGCCGTTCATGGCGGAGATCCTAGTGCCTCTGGGCGGTGCGGGAGGGGCTTTCGACCCGGCTTCGAGGGCCCGCCGGGAACGGCTGAGGCGAAAGAGGCCCAAGCCCAGCGCCAGCAGCGCCACCGCGCCGATGACGAGATGGCTGAGGCGAATGCTCATTGCTCACTCGAGCAACGCGAATGAATCGAAGAAAGCGACCCGTTGCGAGCTGTAGTCCTTGCCGACCGGGTGAGCGAGCACGAGCACCCAGAGCCGACCTCGATTGAAGAGCAGGCGCGACACCACCGTGGCCCGCTTTCCGAACTTCTGACCCTCCACCACTACCTCTTTTGCCGGCAAGCCGGAGAGGATGCAGTCCGCCTCCGCGATCAGCTTCCCGTTCACGCTCTGGAGGGCGCCCTCCTTCGCGCCCGCGTAGGCCTTCTCCGGGTCGAACTGCAAGGGCTCGCCCTTCGGTCCCCGGCTCGGCATGTCGAAGTAGGTGACCCCGTACTCCGTCCCGGCGAGTCTGAACCAGGGGTAGGACGAGTACATGGTGGTGGTGAAGGTGCCGACCAGCGGGCCGCCGTTGGCGGTCACCGCCTCCTTGCCTGGCTTCCCCGGCATGCTCACCGAGAAGCCGCACTCCTGGCAGCGGAACTCGCTCCACTTGGCCGTCCGCCTGCCCATGACGAACACGCCCAGCGCGGCGGCTGCAATCAGGAAACCGGCGATGACTTTCTTCATGGCCCCCTCTTCGCGGGCAGAGCCTACCACCGGCGCGGCGCCGGCACGCACAGCCCGCGGGGCGGCAGGCAGGCGAGCGCGGGGGCGGCTTTTCTGCTACACGCCAGCGCCCCCATGGCCTCCGAGCTAGAGCGCGAAGTCGCCCGAAGGCGCACGTTCGCCATCATCAGCCACCCCGACGCGGGGAAGACCACGCTCACCGAGAAGCTCCTCCTCTACGGAGGGGCCATTCACCTCGCGGGGAGCGTGAAGGCGCGGAGGGCCCGCCGCCACGCCACCAGCGACTGGATGGAGCTGGAGAAGGAGCGCGGCATCTCGGTGACCTCCTCGGTCTTGCAGTTCCCCTACGCCGGCCACGCGGTGAACCTGCTCGACACCCCCGGCCACCAGGACTTCTCCGAGGACACCTACCGCACCCTCACCGCCGCGGACAGCGCGGTGATGCTGATCGACGCCGCCAAAGGCGTGGAGCCGCAGACCAAGAAGCTCTTCCAGGTCTGCCGGATGCGGCAGATCCCCATCTTCACCTTCGTGAACAAGCTCGACCGCTACGGCCGCGAGCCGCTCTCCTTGATGGACGAGCTCGAGCAGGTGTTGGGCATCCGCGCTTTCCCGATGAACTGGCCGATCGGCAGCGGCCCCGAGTTCCGCGGCGTCTACGACCGGCGCGCCAAGGTGCTCCACCTCTTCGAGGGGGACCAAAGCCACGGCGAAAGAGAGGTCAAGGAGCATCTGGTGCCTGCGGGCTCGGTGGAGCTCCGCAAGGTGCTCTCCGAGCGGGAGCTCCAGAGGCTCCAGGAGGACATCGAGCTGCTCGACGTGGGAGGAGACGAGTTCTCCCGCGAGAAGTGCGACCGGGCGCTGATCACTCCTTTGTTCTTCGGGAGCGCGATGACCAACTTCGGGGTGCGGCCGTTCCTGGACGCCTTCCTTACGCTGGCGCCGCCTCCGCTGGAGCGGCTCTCCACCAAGGGGCCGGTGCGGCCGGCGGACACTCGTTTCTCCGGCTTCGTCTTCAAGATCCAGGCGAACATGGATCCGGCCCACCGCGACCGAGTGGCCTTCCTGCGGGTGGTCTCGGGCCGGTACGTGAAGGGGATGTCTGCCTATAACACCAGGCTGGGCAAGGAGGTGCGCCTGGCCAAGCCCAGCCAGTTCTTGGCCGCGGAGCGCACCGCCATCGAGGACGCCTGGCCGGGCGACGTGATCGGCCTGTTCGACCCGGGCCAGTACCGCATCGGCGACACCCTCGCCGAGGGCGCAGGCTTCGAGTTCGAAGGCGTGCCGCGCTTCTCCCCCGAGCACTTCGCGGTGGTGCGGGCGAAGGATCCGCTCCGGCGCAAGCAGATGGAGAAGGGCCTCGAGCAGCTCTCCGAAGAGGGGACGGTGCAGATCTTCCACCAGCTCGGCATGGGGATGAAGGACCCCATCGTGGGGGTGGTGGGGGCGCTGCAGCTCGAGGTGCTCCAGTACCGGGTGCAGCACGAGTACGGGGCGGACATCCTGCTCGACCGGCTCCCCTACTCGCACGCGCGCTGGGTGGTGGGCCCAAGCTTCGACCCCAAGTCCTTCGACTGGGAAGGCAACCGCCAGACGGTGGAAGACCGGGACGGGAAACCGCTGGTGCTCTTCCGCGACGACTGGGCGCTGGACCACGCCAAGGAGAAGCACCCGGAGCTGCAGTTCCTCTCGGCCGCGCCGCAGTTGAGGCTTGTCTTTCCGGACCCCTCCCGCCAGAGTCCCTAGCCCGCGCGGAGGGGCGCTTTTCCTCGACCGGAGGTCTTCGTGAAACGGAGCTTGGGGCTACTGCTGTGCGTGTCGATCGGCTGCACCGGGAAGTACATTCGTGAGACGACCCAGGAGGTGATCGAGCCCACGCCGGAGCGGCTCCAGCGCGGCGAGTACCTGGTCAATCAGGTGACGTACTGCGGCGCCTGCCACACCACTCGCGACTCGGGCGAGCTCTACGACTCCAAGCGCTCGGACATGTTCCTCGGCGGCGGCAACGTGGACGAGGCCCCGAGCATGGGGCTGAAGATCTGGATCCCCAACATCAGCGGCGACATCGAGACCGGCGTGGGCTCCTGGTCGGACGACGAGCTCTTGCGCGGCGTCCGCGACGGGGTCACCAAGGACGGGCGGCTGATGTTCCCGATCATGCCCTTCGGCAACTACCAGTACATGTCCGACGACGACGCCCGCGCGGTGGTGGCCTACCTGCGCACGGTGCCCAAGGTGAAGCAGCCCAAGCCGCGTGCGAAGAACGAGGTCCCCTTCATGATGGGGATGATGATGGGGATGGGCGTCGCTCACCACCCGCCGGCCAAGGAGGTGAAGGCCCCGCCGCGCGAGGACAAGGTGGCCTACGGCGAGTACCTGGGCCGGCTGGGCGACTGCACCAGCTGCCATTCCATGGGCGGCAAGGGGCCCTACGGCAAGGAGGACGAGCGCTACATGGGTGGGGGCTACGATTTCGCCTTCGAGCACCCGCGCCTGGGGAAGGTCCACGCCTCGAACCTCTCCTCCGACGAGGAGACCGGGCTCGGCAACTACAGCGCGGATCAGCTCAAGCAGGCCCTCCGCACCGGCTACCGGCTGGACGGCAAGCAGATGGCTCCCCCGATGTCCCTGCTGATCGGGCACGTCTCCCAGCTCACCGAGGAGGACATGGACGCGCTGGTCACCTGGCTCAAGTCGCTCAAGCCGGTGAAGCACAAGATCCCCGAGCGCGAGCTGACCCCGGAGATGAAGGCCAAGCTCGGCGAGGGCTAGTAGAGAAGCCTCGCGCGCCGTCACACCAGCAGCTCGCCGATCGCCTGCGCGAGGTCGAGATCGAGCGGCTCCAGGCTCAGCTCGCCGGAGAGCACCGCCTCTTGCGGGTCCTTCTTCCCCGCGGCGATCTGCAACAGGTCGCGGTCCTTGCAGCGGACGGTCATCGCGGCGACGCCCTCCAGGCCCAGCGCTACCCAGTCTTTCTTCCGGGTCAGGTCCAGCGTCCACTGGCCGCCGCCCGGGCCGGCGATGTCGAAGTGCACCACCGCGTTCACCCTCTCCGCCAGCTCGGCCCTGGAGGAGAGCCGCTCGGGAATCTCGCGCTCGATGAGCTGCGCGACGGTCAGCTTGCCATCCTTCCGCTTCGACTTGCGGCCGACCCCTGCCCTGAATCTCTCGAACCGCTCCCGGGAGAAGAGCGAGGCCGCCTCGCGCTTGGCGTCGTCGAACACCTGCCCCAGGTACTCCTTGGTGGCGCCCGGGCTCTTGAAGTACTCCATCGCCACCCGCCCGATGCCCCAGCTCGCCGCGAAGGCCGCGGGCACCGTGAGCAGCGCGCCCACCACCGGCAGGAGCGCCTTGATTCCCTGGCGGGCGAGGAAGCCGACCCCCGCCACCGCTCCCAGCTCCAGGATGAGGTCCTTGGCCGCCGAGGAGTCCAGCTTCCTGCCGTAGACGTGGCCCACGGTCATCACCATCGCCGATTGGATCGGCAGCATGAGCAGGGCATCGGAGAACGGCAGCGGCGAGACCGCCACCGCCGCGCAGGCATAGGAGCAGAGGTTCACCACGTCGCGGGCCACCCGGTCACGCTCCTTGGCGGAGGCCTTCCGGAAGTCGCGGGTGCGGATCTGCTCCAGGGTGTCGAGCCAGGACATGGGCCCCTCCGGGCCGAGCATGCCCCAATCCGCGCTACCCGTGGACGCCGACCGTCCCTCCCCGGAAGGCCGAGTCCCTGAGCACCAGCCCCTCCTTGTGGAGCCTCGCCGCCGCGGGCCCCACCAGGAAGCCCTTGGGCTCGCTCTTGCGGAAGGTGCGCTTCACCCAGCCTTCCAGCTCGCCGAAGAGGCGGCGGAACAGCTCCGGCGCCGCGTCCCTCCGGCCCTTCTGCGGCGTCCAGTTCAGCTCCGCCCAGAGCTGGCCGGAGAGCAGCTCGCCCTCCTCGTTCTTCAAGGAGCGCTCGTAGAAGATGACCGGCGAGCGCACCTCGTCGACGCGCCAGTGGCCCATGTCGGGCCCGCGCTTCACCTTGTCCACCAGCACCGGCCCCGACTCACCGTGGGCGAAGTAAGCCTCGTCGGGGATGAGCGGTTGGCTCTCCTCCGAGGCGAAGAACGGCTTCCAGTCCGGAGGCACCCTGCGCGGGTACACCTCCAGCCGGAAGCGGGAGAGGAAGCGGAGCAGGGCGCGCTCGTCGTCCTCGGTGATGAAGAGGCGGATCCGGGTGGCCAACGGCGCGGATTCAACGCCTCGCCCCGCTCGGCTGCAACTCATCGAATGGCTCAAAAGGCTCCGGTCGAGGTAGATCCGCCCCGTGACCAGCTTCCCCAAACTGCTGCAGCGGATGCAGGAGCTGAAGGATCTCTACGGAATCATCGGCCTCGCCACCTGGGACCAGGAGACTTACCTCCCCAGGAAAGGTGAGCCGGCGCGGGCCTGCCAGCTCTCCAGCCTCCAGGGCCTCTACCACGAGAAGCTGGTGGACCCCGCGCTGGGCGAGCTCTTGGAACGCGCGGCGGCGCGCCCGGACCTCACCTCCGACGAACAGGCGATGCTCCGCGTGCTCCGCTGGGAGCGCGACCGGGCGGTGCGAGTGCCCCCGGAGCTGGTGCGGGAGCTGGCGGCGGCGCAGTCGCAGGCGCTCCCGGTGTGGCGCGAGGCTCGCAAGCTGAACGACTTCGCTCTCTTTTGCCCGGCGCTGGAGCGGCTGGTGAGGATCCGCCGCGAGCAGGCGGACGCCCTCGGGCACGGAGGCCGCCGCTACGACGCGCTCCTCGAGGGCTACGAGCCGGGGATGAGGGTGGAGCGCCTCTCCCCGGTGCTGCTCGGGCTCAAGGAGAAGCTGGTGCCGATGGTGCAGGCGCTCTGCGACGCGCCGGAGCCGCACCCCATGGCGTCCCAGGTCTTCGAGGGAAAGACCTTCAACGGCGACCGCCAGTGGCGCTTCACCCAGAGGCTGCTCGAGGAGATGGGCTTCGACCTCGAGGCCGGCCGGCAGGACCGAAGCGTCCACCCCTTCACTGGAGGCACCCATCCTCGCGACGTGCGGCTGACGGTGCGCATCGACGAGGCGAACCCGATGACCGCGCTGTTCGGCGTCATCCATGAAGGTGGCCACGGGCTTTACGAGCAGGGGTACGCCGAGGAGCACCACCGCACTCCCCTGGCGGCGGCGCCATCGATGGGCATCCACGAGTCGCAGTCCAGGCTGTGGGAGAACCTGGTGGGCCGAAGCTTGCCCTTCTGGGCCCACTACTTCCCCATCCTTCGGGCCGAGTTCCCCAAGGAGCTGGGCGGGGTGGAGCCGGAGGCCTTCTACTGCGCGGTCAACCGCGTCACCCGCTCGCTCATCCGCATCGAGGCCGACGAGGTGACTTACAACCTCCACATCGTGCTCCGGTACGAGCTGGAGCTGGCGCTGCTGGACGGAGAGCTTGCGGTGGCGGACCTCCCCGGAGTGTGGAACGAAAGGATGCAGGCGCTCCTCGGGGTGACGCCCCCGTCGGACGAAAAGGGCGTGCTGCAGGACATCCACTGGGCCTGGGGGGAGCTGGGGTACTTCCCGAGCTACACCATCGGCAATCTCTACTCGGCGACCCTCTACGCCGCGGCCCAAAGAGACTTGCCGGGCCTCGAGGAGCGCCTCTCCCGAGGAGAGCTCTCGGTGCTGACCGAGTGGCTTCGGAGGAGGATCCACCGCGACGGCCATCGCCGCTACGCCGAAGAGCAAGTGCGGCACGTGGCGGGCAAGGGCCTCACCGACGAGGACTTCGTCGAGTACCTGCGGCGGAAGTACGAGGCGCTCTACGGGGTGCAGCTCCCGCGCTGATGGCCCGCCGCGAGGCCGGCCAGACAGTACGACCGAGGCTTTGCTAGATTGCGGGTGTGAACGAAGGCATTCCACGTGCGCCGAGGCTGGTGAAAGCCGAGCGCCGGCCTGCTTCCCCGCTGGGTCAAGACGAGCGCATCGAGGCGGTTTGGCAGCGGACGCTCGAGTGCCTCGCGTGGCGGCCCGAGGGGGAACGTGAACCAAGACTTCGTCGATCTGTTGCGCGCGTTCTCCGACCATCGCGTTGAGCACATCGTCGTCGGAGCGCACGCCCTGGCAGCTCACGGCCACGTGCGCGCGACGAAGGACCTGGACGTATGGATCCGACCCTCGCCGGAGAACGCCGGACGTGCGTACCGAGCCCTCGCCGCCTTCGGAGCGCCGCTCACCGATCTTTACGAGGAGGATCTCGCCACCCCGGGAACGACCTTTCAGATCGGGGTTGCGCCGGTCCGGATCGACATCCTCACCCAGGTTGATGGGGTCGGATTCGAGGAAGCTTGGAAGGCCCGGGTCCCTGCCAGCTTCGGCGGGATTCCCACGGCCGTGCTGTCGCGAGAGCACCTGCTTAGAAACAAGCGCGCCTGTGGTCGCCTGCAGGACCTCGCCGACATCGAACGACTCGAGCGTGGCGAGGAAGACTAGCCGGCGAGCAAGCGGCGGGCCTGCGCGGGCGGTGCCGCCACGCCGAGGGCTTCGTCGAGTACCTGCGGCGGAAGTACGAGGCGCTCCACCGGGTCCAGCTCCCGCGCTGACGGCCCGCCGCGCGCAGAGACTCAGCCCCCGCACATCTCCAACAAGACGCCCAGCGTCGCCAGCGCCAGCGCCACGCCGACGATCCACACCCACGCCTGCGAGGACGCCGCCGCCTTTGGCGGAGGCGCCGGCCGGGGTACCGGCTGAACGGGAAGCGCGTTCAAGATTGGGCCGGTGAGCGGCGGCGGAGGCGTCGCAGGCGTGGCGCGCGCGAGCTGCGGAGTCCATCCGGGGTTCGACGGGCTGGGCGGCGCGGTGGCCCCCATCAGCGACGCGGCGCTCAGCGGCACGGGCGACGCGATCGGCCCGGCCGGAGTCACCGCCGCCGGGGTGGGCGTGAAAGTCTGGGCCATCGACACCTCGGGAGGGCGCGTCTTTCTCGGGCCGGGAGGGCGCGCCGGACGCGGCAGCCCCATGGCGGCCCGGAGCGCGTCCGCGAAGTCGAAGGCGCTCTGCCACCTCGAGGCGGCCTCTCGCGACTGCCCGCGGTCGACCACCGCCGCCAGCGCGGGTGGAATCTGCGGGGCCAGCGAGGCGAGCGGCGGCGGCGCGGTGGTCCGCACCTTCACGACCAGGTCGCCGTAGCTCTCCGCGTCGAAGGGCAGCCGGCCGGAGGCAAGCTCGTAGAGGATGACCGCCACCGAGTAGAGGTCGGCGCGGGCGTCCACGTCCCGCGCGCTGCCGAACTGCTCCGAGGCCATGTAGGCCGGCGTGCCCATCGCCATCCCAGGGAGGGTGAGGGAGTTGAGCGGCCCCTCCTGGTGCATCTTGCTGATGCCGAAGTCGAGCAGCTTGACGAAGTCGCGCTCCACTCCGCTCTCGTTCACCACCCGGAGCAGGAAGACGTTGGCCGGCTTGAGGTCTCGATGGACAATGCCCTTGCCGTGGGCGGAGGAGAGGGCGTCCAGCACTTGAACGACGATCATCACCGAGCGCATGAGCGGGAGCGGCCCGGAGCGCGTCACCAACTCCTTGAGGTCCCACCCGTCGAGCAGCTCCATCGCCAGGAAGGCCTGCCCCTCGCTGGAGACGCCGGCGTCCAGCACCCGCACGATGTGCTCGCTGTCCACCGCCGAGGCGGCGCGTGCCTCCCGGAGCAGGCGGTCCAGCATCCCGGCGTCGGCGTTGAGCTGCCGCTTGAGCACCTTGAGCGCCACCATTTGCCCGGTGTGTACGTGCTGCGCGCGGTAGACGGCGCCGAACCCGCCCAGCCCGAGCAACTGGTGCACCTCGTAACGATCGATCCGCCCTCCGCAAAGGCCAGGGCTTTGGACCAGCTCACCTGTGACCGGACAATGCACCGCGCCGGCCGCGTGCTCGGAACCGCAATGTCGGCAGCCCGGCATCGGGCGGACTCTACCTCGCCCCGGCACCGCTGGACGCGCACCGCGCCGTTTCGTATGCGGGGCCCATGTCCTTGACCTTGGTCCCCGACGAGGTGGAAGCGTACGCCGCCGAGCACAGCGAGAGGCCCTCCGCGCTGCTCGAGGAGCTGCGGGAGGAGACGTACGCCAAGATGCGAGACCCTCAGATGCAGGTCGGCGCGGTGGAGGGCGCGCTGCTGCGGCTGCTGGTGCGGCTCTCCCGGGCGCGCAGGGTGCTGGAGCTGGGCACCTTCACCGGCTACTCGGCGCTGATGATGGCCGAGGGCTTGCCCGAGGACGGCGAGCTCATCACCTGCGACCTCGATGAGAGGGCGCTGGAGATGGCCCGCCGCTACTTCGCGCGCAGCCCGCACGGGAAGAAGATCCGCGTGCGGCCCGGCCCGGCGCTGCAGACGCTGCCCGCGCTGGAGGGCCCGTTCGACTTCGCCTTCGTCGACGCGGACAAGGAGAGCTACCCGCGCTACTACGACGCCATCCTCCCGCTGCTCTCTCGAGGCGGCCTGCTTGCCTTCGATAACGCGCTCTGGAGCGGTCGGGTCCTCCACCCGGTCGGCGAAGAGGACCGGGCCATCGCCGCGCTGAACGAGAAGGTGGCCGGCGACGCGCGGGTGGAGAAGGTGCTGCTCACGGTCCGGGACGGGGTGCTGCTGGCCTACAAGCGCTGAGGGCGTTCAGAACTCGGGCCGGGAAAGTGACCTGGCGCTTGGATGTCACCTTGACCTGCACGGCAGTGCCAGCTCCTTGCCAAGGATGGTAGTTTGGTAAGGCGAAGGGTTCAGGCCTCGGCTCATCCGGTTGCCTTCAGTAGCTCGAGCAGTTGCCGGCCATAGAGGAAGAGCCGCTTCTCCCCGAAGTAGGGGACCCGGGAGAGCTCCTCCATGGAGCCCGGCGGCTCCTTCGCCAGCTCTTCGAGCAGCGCGTTCGGCAGCACCACCGAGGGGGTGACGCCCCGCTCCGCGGCCTTCTCGGCGCGGAAGGCCCGCAGCGCCTCCTCCCGTTTGCGGCGCCTCCCGTCGCGGGGCCGCTCCTCGGCTTCCACCACCAGATCTCCCCGCCGCGACGCCTCCCAAAGCCGGCGGATGTCCCCCAGGGCCTCCTCTCCATGCTCCCGCACGAATGCCCCCCGCACTCCGGGCACCCGCTTGAGCTCCTTCTCCGTGGCCGGCGGCCGAGCCGCCAAAGCCAGCAGGGCGGCGTTGGAGAGCATCTTCCCCATCGGCAGGTCCGCCGCCTCCGCCCAGGCGAGCCGGCGGAGGTGCAGCTCCCGGACGATCGCCGCCGCGAGCGCGTACTGCGCGGGCGAGAGCGAGCCCTTGCCCACCTTGGGCGCCACCGCCTCCGGCCGGCTGGCCGCCTCGTCGGCGAGCCTCTGGCAGTCCAACTGCACCTCCTCGAGGATGTCCGCCTTGAGGCACTGCTCCCGAACCTGCCGGCCGAGCTCCAAAAGGAAGCGCACGTCGTCCGCGATGTACTCGCGAAGCTCGGCGGGCAGCGGGCGCACCGAGAAGTCCGCCTGCTGGTGCTCCTTCTTGAGCCTCGCCCCCAGCCGCTCGTGCACCAGGTCGGCCAGCCCCACCCTCTGTAGGCCCAACAGCGTCGCCGCACGATGGGTGTCGAAGAGGCCCTGGAGCCGAACCCCGGCCTCGGCCAGGAACTGCAAGTCACCTCCCGCCGCGTGGAAGAACTTGGTCCTCGAAGCATCCGCGAACAAAGGCGCGAGGACGTCCGCCCGCACCCCCGGGGAGAGGGTGTCGAAGAGGAACACCGCCTGGTCGCTCGCCACCTGCGCGAAGCAGAGGCGGGCGCGAAAGGCGTGCATGGAATCGGCCTCGACGTCGACCGCCAGCTCCCTGGGCGGGCTCAGACGGCCGGCTGCCTCCAGGGCGCCCTCCTCCGTCGTCACGTCCACCGCACCTTCGGGAAAAGACGGCATGCCAGGTGGGCACCCTAGCGAAAAGCGCACCGCCTTTGGGCAGGGCCTAGCACCGGGCGCCGGAAACCAAGTATCTAGCAGGAGATGAGCGAGCTTTTCCGCTTGGAGCACCGTCTGCTCGGCCACGTGGGGAGGGCGGTCACCGACTTCGGACTCGTCTCCGAAGGGGACCGGATCATGGTGGCCGTCTCCGGGGGAAAGGACTCGTACACCTTGCTCCACCTGCTCCGTCAGATGCAGCGGCGGGCGCCGATCCACTTCGAGCTGTTGGCCACCAACCTCGACCAGGGCCAGCCGGGCTTCGAGGCGGGCAGGCTGGAAGCGTGGCTCAACGAGAACGGCTACCGCTACCGGATGCTCGAGGAGGACACCTACAGCATCGTGAAGCAGAAGCTGGAGCCCGGCCAGACCCAATGCGCCCTCTGCTCCAGGCTCCGCCGGGGCATCCTCTACAACGCCGCCTTTGCCCTGGGCTGCAACAAGATTGCCCTTGGCCACCACCGGGACGACCTCATCCACACCTTGCTCCTCAACCTCTTCTTCTCGGGCGCCCTGGGCTCGATGCCCCCGATGCTTAGGTCCGACGACGGAAGGAACACCGTCATCCGCCCGCTGTGCTACGCCCCCGAGGCGGAGATCGCCGAATTCGCCCGGCTGATGAGATTCCCCATCCTCCCCTGCTCGTTGTGCGGCTCCCAGGAGAGCCTCAAGCGGGGGCGCGTCAAGCGGCTCGTCGACGAGCTGGAGCGAGAAATCCCCAACGTCCGGGGGAGCATCCTCGGCGCCATGTCCAACGTGCGCACCACCCACCTGTTGGATGTCGGCCTCAACCCCATCGAAAGGAGCGGCCCGTGCCTCGAGAGCAGGCAGTGAAGGCCCGGAGGGAGCGGAACCAGGCGCTGGTGGAGGCCATGGTGCTCGCGGCGATCGCCGACGGCTCGGTCTCCGAGCGAGAGATGAAGACCTTGCTCGGGCGGATCCTCGAGCGGCCGGAGTTCGAAGGCACCCGCCCCGACGAGGTGGCGGCGCTGGTGGACCAGGCGGTCACCTCGCTCACCCAGGCCTCGGGTTTGGAGCAGGTGCTCGAGTCTCTGCGAGCGCGGCTGCCGGACCACAAGAACCGGATGCTGGCCTTCGGGCTGGCGGCGGCGGTGGCCTTCGCCGACCGGCGGGCGAGCCGGGCCGAGCTGGGCCTGCTCAAGAAGTTCCAGAAGGCGCTCGGCATCTCCGAGGACGAGGTGGCCCAGCTCATCGAGGTGGTGGAGAAGGGCGACTCCTTGGCGGAGGCCTTGGGCGAGCCTCTGGAGCGTCTGTACGCGGAGGTGATGGTGCTGGTCTCCGCCGCCGACGGTCGCCTCAAGGAGGCCGAGGCCCGGGCGATGGTGGAGAGCCTGGCCTCGGACCCGGCCTTCACCGGGGTGAACGCACAGAGCGCCCAGGACTACGTGAGCGAGGCGGCGAAGGCCCTCGCCACCGAAGGCCTGCCGCAAAGGCTCACCGTGCTGGCCCACGGACTTTCCACCCACTCCCAGAGGCTAAAGGCCTATAGGCTGGCGGCGAGGGTCGCCAAGGCAGGCGGGCCCTCCCGCCCCGAGGTGAAGATGCTCGAGCTGCTCCAGGCCACCTTCGGCCTCGCCGACGACGAGGCGCAGCGGATCCGCGAGGAGGCCTAGAGGCGTCCTGCCCATGCCAGCCCTGCCGGTCATAGCCCCTCAGCCGCCCAGGCACACCTTCAAGTTTGCCCTCCCGCCGTCCTTGGGCTCGGCGCGGGCGATCGAGGTGACGCTTCCCCTGGAGCACTTCCTCTCCGAGGCCTTGGGGAAGCGGGCCGAGGTGACGATGGGGGAGAGCTATGAAGGGCTGGCCAAGGACTTGCTCTCAGGCAAGGTGGACGCCGCCTGGGCGCCGCCGTTCGTGTGCGCCCGCATCGAGGCGATGGGGGTGCGAGTGCTGGTGAGGGGGGTGCGCCGGGGCGCTTCCTCCTACCGGGGGGCGCTTTTGTGCCGGGCGGAATCGCCGCTCACCCTGGAGAGCCTCTCCGGCACCGCCGCGGCCTGGACCGACCGGGACTCGGTGGCCGGCTACCTCTTGCCGATGGCGCTGCTCAGGGCGAAGGGGCTCAACCCGGGCAAGCTCTTCTACGCCCAGGACTTCCTCGGCTCCTACCAGGCGGCGGTGGAGGCAGTGCTGGACTCCAAAGCGGACGTCACCAGCGTCTACGCGCCGCCGGCCAGGCCCGGTCAGCCGGAGACGACCTCGGTGGAGCAGATCGCCGGCGCGCGGGCCAAGGACTTGTCGGTGGTGGCCTTCACCGACGAGTCGCCCAACGACGGGGTGGCGGTGGCGATGAGCACCCCGGCGGCGGTGGTGACCGCGCTGGAGCGCTCGCTCTTGTCCTTGCACTCCACTTCGGAGGGGGCCCGGCTGCTCAAGGACACCTTCGAGGCGGAGCAGTTCGAGCCCGCCCCCAGGATGGGCTACCGCGCCCTCTACCGCGTCGCCCTCGCCAGCCTTTGAGCCCGGCGATGGGGGCAGGGAGAACAGCCCTCGTCAGGGAACGGCGACGCCCAGGCCGGGCAGGTCGCCGAAGGCTGCGGAGTTGGTGTGGCGGCGCGCTCGAAGAGACGCCGTTCGGAGACGGAAACGCGAAGCTTGATGGTGCCTGTCTTTGACATGGGCCACATTGTGCCCACCAGGTGCACCCCAAGCAACCGTGAGATTGCGATCCCGTTGCGCGCGCTGGCCCCTACGACCGTTGCGGCGAGGCAACCCCCGCTCTATCGAGGGCCCTCATGGACGGGACCTCGAGCAAGGTGCTTGGAACGCGTCAGATGCCGCTCTCGCCAGCCTCTGAGAAGGGAGCCGATCAGTGCCGCGAGGGCGGGGAGCCCCGGGGCCGCGCCGCAGCCAGCCCGCATGTCCAGCTCGGGAAGGCCAGGCACTGCCTTCGAGCTCGGCTCCTCCAGCCCAGGGGTGACCTCACCCGGCGGGTCGCCGAAGGGCGGATCAACGT
The DNA here is from genome assembly GCA_016191815.1 of Myxococcales bacterium. Taxonomy (GTDB): domain Bacteria; phylum Myxococcota; class Myxococcia; order Myxococcales; family Myxococcaceae; genus JACPVI01. Next base: position 118,994 of record JACPVI010000002.1, on the reverse strand, counting down.
ACGGCTCCACTTGGGCCTCCTGCTCCGGCGAGCCCACTGTGGCCGAGGCCAGCTCGGTGTGCGGCTCGGGGTGGGGGAGCGGCACGCCGGTCTCTTCGGCCGGAAGTGAGGGCGGCGTCCCGCCCAGCACATCCTCCAGCGCGGTCGCCTGGACCATCCCGTCGTGGAAGACCACTCCCTCCGGCGAGATGGAGGCGTCGCGGTACAGCCCCATCTTGAGGTAGCTCGATTCCCCGGGGAAGAGCGTGGCCACCATCCGCTTGGGGAGCACGAGCTGGCCGTCGTAGCGCATCTCCACGAATCCCACTGACGGCGAGGTCGACCACTTCACGTGGAGGATGAACTCGTGCCAAAGGCCGCGCGAGAGCGGCGCCGTCCACACCACCTTGCCCCCGCTGCCGCCGACCCGCATCCGGATCTGCTCCCCCACCACGTACAGCTCCAAAGGCGGTGAGCCGCAGCAGCCGCCCTGGTGCCACTGGACGAAGAGCTGCCAGCTGTTGGCGCTCGGGAAGCTCGTGGGAAAGAGCGTGAACCAGCGGTAGTAGTACTCGCTCCCGGGGGCCTCACGCGAGAGGTAGAGCACCTCGTTGCGGTTGCCGCTTGCGTGGATTGGATCGTCGCCCTTCCGCACCGTCGCCTTGAGCCCGTAGGAGCCCTGGCGGACCGGCGAGCGGACGATGCGCAGGCGGTCCACAGAGACGCTCTGCGTCGAGGACCACTGGCTCAAGTCGCCGGTCTCGAAATCGCCCCTCCAGACGACGCTCCCGAGGGCCGGCATCGAAAGGGCGAACGCGGCGAGCACCACTGCGTGCGGATAGAGCTCGGCTGCCAAGCAGGCCTCCTGATCGGGGAAGAGGCATCGACAGCCGGCGCGACTTTCGGCTTCCCGAGGCGGCCTCTAGCGTCGCCGGGACGGAACCGCTCCCTGGAGGCGGCCGGCCGCGCCGACGCCTACCACTGGAGCTTGATGCTGAAGGCGTTCGCCGCTCGCCGCTCGCAGGTGGCCTTGGCGGCCACGTTGCGCAGCCTCGCGAAGGCGTGGGTGACCAGCCCCGCGTGGAAGTGTGGCGGCAAGGGGTCGTTCTTCACCAGGATGCACGCCGAGCGCGAGACCGAGCTCTCCACCGACCGCTCGCCCGGCGAGACCATGGGGTTGAGCGACGCCAGAAGCGGTGCGAGCAGCCACTGGGCGTCCCCGTCGCTGGAGAATTGCTCGAGCGAGCGCCCGACGGTGGAGCGCGCCAGCGCGTCCATGCAGGCGGCTCCCAGCTCGAAAAAGGCCTGGTCGACACCGGTACACATCGGGGCGATCACCTCGGTGGCCTTCCAGAGCACCCGGAGGAAGTCCGCGGTCGGGTAGGCGAAGGCGTCGGTGTAGTTGCGGGGCTCCTTGGCGGCTCCCCTCACCGCCGGCTCGGCGATCGGCCCGGCGAAGCGGTTCACCCCGTTCAGGACGGCGTTGAAGAACATCCCCCGCACGCTGTCCGACGGCCCCGTCCGGGCGAGCCTCTGCTCCAGGTCAGCCGGATCGGGATTCAGCTCCGGCCGCCGGGCAGGGGAAGGCGGCGGCCGCTCAGCCGGCTGAGGAGCCGGGGCGGCCTTGGCCTCGGCCTCGATCCGCTCCTTCATGATCTCCTCGAAGGAGAGGCGGGACTTCCTCACCGGCGTGGTGGCGGAGGTAGGCTCGGGCCTGGCCTTGCTGGGCGTCTTCTGGGTGGAGAGCTGCGTCGGGTCGCTGCCCCCCACCGCCGAGGAGGGGGACGGATCGCCGCTGGACTGCTCGGGGTACAGCTCCCGCATGAAGGCGGAGAGGTGGGCGGAGGTGCCGGCGAGCCTTTGGCGCACCAGGAAGTCCTCGATGGCGAGCTGCAGCTCGCTCGCGCTCTGGAACCGCTCGGGGCGCTTCTTGGCCAGCGCCTTGAGGACGATGCCGTCGAGCTGCTTGGGAATGCCCTTCACCACCGTGGAGGGCGGAGGCACCTTGGTGCCCACCACCGCTCGCAAGGTGGCGGTCTCGGAGTCGCGCTTGAAGAGGCGGTTGCTGATCAGGGCCTCGTAGAAGACGATCCCCAGGCCGAACACGTCGCTGCGGTGGTCCAGCTCCTCGCCGCGGGCCTGCTCCGGGGACATGTACGCGTACTTGCCCTTGATGGCGCCGGTGGTGGTGGTGCTGATCTTCCCCGCCGCCTTCGCCACGCCGAAGTCGATGAGCTTCACCGCTCCGTTGAGGCCGACCAGGATGTTCTGCGGCGAGACGTCGCGGTGGATGAGGCCCAGGGCCTGGCCGGAGGGGCTCTTGGCCCGGTGGGCGAAGTCCAGGCCGGCCGCCGCGTCGGCGATCACCCGGCACTTGAGCCCCAGCGGGAAGCCTCCTTTCAGCTCGTTGGCCCGCTGGTTCACCGCCCGCAGGGAGTCGCCGTACACGTACTCCATGGCGATGTAGTAGGTACCGTCGACTTCGCCGAGATCGTAGATCTGCGCGATGTTGGGGTGGTTGAGGAGCGCCGCGATGCGCGCCTCGTCGAAGAACATGTGGATGAACTCCTCCTCCTCGGAGAGGTGAGGGAGGATCCGCTTCACCACCACCAGCTTCTCGAAGCCCACCGGGCCCTTCTGGCGCGCGAGGAAGACCTGGCCCATCCCGCCGGTGGCGAGCTTCTTGATCAGCTGGTATCGGCCGAAGGTCTCCATCGCGCCGTCGGGCAGCTAGCCCATATCACGCGCAGAGCCTGTTGTGAGCGCGGCGGCCTCTCCGCGTGCGCCGGAGCGGGTCAGGGTGAGGGCTCGCCGCACTCGCTGCGGTAGCGCACCACGATCGAGCTGCCCGGTGCCGGAACGGATCCCGCCGCGAAGACGATGGAGTTCTTCGCCGGGTCGAAGCTCCAGCTGCCCGAAGGGGCCTCGGCGCCGTTCACCCTCACCGAGATGCCCGTCGCTCCGGACGGCCGGTAGCTCAGCCGGAACTCCGACTGCGGTCCGGACGCCCGGTGGACCAACTCGTCGAGGAAGCTCGCGTAGCTTGGCTCGCACACCGAGCGCACCATGCCCCCGGTCATCCGGGCGACGTCGGAGAAGCGCGGCCCGGGCGGGCCGGCGGTCTCGCACGAGCTGTCCGTGGGCACCAGGGCGTGCGCCGCCACCCGGTGCGCCATCGTTGGCCCCTTGAGCGAGCGGACGAATTGGGCGTAGCCCTCGGTGTCGAAGCCGGAGTGGTCGTCCTCATCGACCAAGAAGACGATCGCCAGCGGAGCCGTCGCGCGGAGGAACCCGGCGTTCCCGTCGTTGGGCTGGAAGGTGCGCGGATCGTCGGCGCTGTCGATGAGCGGAGCAGAGAGGGCGGCGCGCATCGCCTCCAGCCCTTGCACCAGGTTGTGGCAGGCCCCCACCGTGAGGTTCTGCGCCAGGGTGGCGGCGGCGCCGGCGCTCGCGCTGGAGACCACCCTGGGCCGCGAGCCGTCCACCGGGAAGAGCCTCCCCCCCTCGCCTCCGCTCGCGCCTCCCGGGCAGGACGCGAGCCGGGGAATCAGCCCGGTGGTGGTGACCCCCAGCCGGAGGTTGACTCCCAGGGAGGCCGCGCTGGCGAGCCAGCCCGGCACCGCCGCCTTCATCCGGTCCTGGAAGGGCTGCATGGTGGTGGTGTTCCCCACCACGAAGAGCAGGTCCAGCTGGCCGGCGGCGCCCTGCACGAAGCGCTCGCTCATCAGCCCCTCGTGGTTGGTCTCCGCCAGCATCGGCACCAGGAGCGGGGAGGGCTCGGCGGCGGCCTTGACGAAGAGGGGGCTGTAGTGCTGCCCATGCACGGTGCGGGAGTAGGAGGCCTCGAGCTCGAAGCCTTCGCCGGGAGCGAGGGTGAGCGGCACCGATGGCCGCGACTCGAGGCGGAACTGTTCGCTCGTCCCTTGGCCGATCCAGATCCGCTCCACCGTCACCGGGGTGGGGCAGCGGTTCTGCACGAAGGTGTGACGAGGCGGAGGCTCGCAATCGTAGCGGACCGGGCCGAAGTCCAGGTACGGGGGTGCGGCGGCGAGGCAGGAGGCCTGGGCCAAAGCCTCGAGCGGCAGCTTGAACACCGGCGTGGTGGGGCTGTTGACGGTGATGGACAGCTCGCCGGCGTACCGGCCATCGACCTTGGCCTTGAAGGCCACTTGCGCGGCAAAGGAGTCGTCGCGGAGGACGACCCCGCCGGTCAGCGCGCCGCCCGGCATGAAGAACACTCCACCTCCGTCCGCGGAGAGGTGAATGTCCTTCACCGCGCAGGGATTCGTCCCCGCGTTCTCGAAACGGAAGCCGAGCACCGCGCCCTTGCCGGTGGGCACGTTCCCGAAATCCAGCTTGCCGGCGGGGAGCACCCGGAAGGAGCAGGGGCCCACCGGATAGGCGTCGCCGGTCACCGCGATGGTGCGCTCGGGATGGAACAGGTCGTCCGAGAGGAAGACCAGCTCCACGCGGGCCGGTCCAGGACTTGCCGGCTCGAAATACACTTTCAGGTCGAGGTAGTCCGTTCCCGGCGCGATGGGCAGGTCGGCCGCACGCAGGTCGGGCCAGGCCGAGCCCGGCAGCCACGGGAAAGCCAGTCCTCCCCGCATGGGAGGAGAGATTTTGAAGTCCCGCACGTTGCCCAGGGCGCGCACTCCGCGGAAGTAGAGCGAGCCGACAGTCCCGGCGTTGGAGAGCCGGACCAGCCGCTCGGACTTTCCCCCTACCGGGAGGTCCGAGAACTCGATCGAGCTCGGCGCGATGGCGAGCTGCGGGCGACCCCCTTTGGCATCGAGGAGGACCTCCGAAGACCGGTCGCGATCGGAGCGGTACGCGAGCCAGAGCGTGCCCTCGGAGGGACCGCTGCGCCGGGCGGCGAACTCGATGGTCACCATCAGAGAAGACCCTGGGGGGACTTCGCGCCCGGAAATGTCGGTGAGCGGGAGGAAGGAAGAGTCGGTGGTGGAGAGGCCCAGCGTCTCCACCGCCCGCCAGGTGACGTTGGTGGCCCGGGTGCTGGAGCGGGTTCGCTCGTGCACCGGCACGTTCTCGAACGGCACCGGGGAGGGGTCGAAGCTGAACGCCGAGGGCACCGAATTGCCCGAAAGGCGCGCCCCCACCGGCGTGCAGCTCTCGCAGGCGCGGACCTGGAGGCGGGCCTCGCTCGGGCCTACTTCTCGCGGCAGGTAGCGCACCCGCACCGCCGAGGTCGAGCGGGATGGCACGGTGGAAAGGTCGCTGTCGAACTGGTGGGCGCTCGTCCCTTCCAGGGCCACGGTGAGCGGGAGGTCGACCGGGTTCTCCACCGTCACCTCGAGCCAGCGCTCGGAGTCCAGCTCCAAAGTCTCGAAGTTCAGCCGCTCGGGGTAGACCTGCACCGGCGCCGGCGTGCCTACTCCCGACAGCGGGAGCCGCCGCTCAGGATCTCGGTCCGCGTCGGTGGAGAGCTTGAGGAGATCAGTGAGCGTTCCCTCCGCGAGCGGGTGGAAGCGCACCACCACGGTGCGCTCCTCTCCCGGCCCGAGCATGCCGGTGCCCGCCTCCACCTCGAAGGAGGGGTTGTCGTCCAGCTTCAACACCTCGAGCAGGCGGAAAGGGGCGCGGCCGGCGTTGGAGACGCGCGTCGGCGCCTCGCGCCACTCGCCCACCGGGACCTCTCCGAAGTCCAGCTTGGCCTGGTCGAACAGCACGATGGCATCGACCCGCCGGAGCCGGCCGTCCTGCCAGCAGCCGGACATGCCCAGCGCGAGTGCCGCCAGCCAGGCCCTTGCCTGTCTCCCCCCGAGCCGCCCGGAAGTCACGCGGAGCCCAGGTTCAAGCACCGTACCGCGGGCGCCTAGGCGCGGCGGACGCGCGCGTTCCACCCGGCGGTCCCGCGGAGGAGCGTGGGGTTGTATACGCGGAGCGGCGGCGGCCCCGAGTGGCGAAAGGTTTTCCGCCCGGCCGCCAGCCGCGCGAGCGGCCTGAGACGGGGGCGCTCGCAAAGTGCAGCTAGAGCACCGAACGGGTTGAGGTGCCTGCTGCGAGCGGCGGCCCCCCAACCCGATCGGTGCTCTAGGGCGCTGCCGCACCCGAGTCGACGCGGGAGATGAACCGGGCCAGGTGGCCGGCGACCTCGGTCGGCCGCTCGAGGTGCACGTAGTGCCCACCGGGCAGGCTGATGAGCGGAGGGCTCGTGAGGCGACTCAGCCGCTCCCGCATCTGCGCGTCGTCGAACGAGTAGCCCGCATCGCCGTGGATGATCTGCACCGGGCACCTCACCGCCGAAAGCACCGCGAGGAGTTGGGGCTCGTCGAGGGCGATGCCGCTCGGCCGGCGGAGCGTAGGATCAAAGGTGAACTCGAAGCCTCCCTCCACCGGGCGAGTGCCGTGCAGCGCCAGGTGAAGGGCGGCGCGCTCCGGCAAGGAGGAGTTGCTCTCGCGGATGCGCGCCGCCACGGCCTCCACGCTCGGGTAGACGCGCCTGCGCCACCGCTTCGACAGCGCCTCCCCCAGCCTTTGCAGCCTGGCCACCGCCTGCTCGGGCTCTCCGCCGGAAGGGCCCAGGCTCTCGATGGCGGTGAGGGAGAGGACCCGCTGGGGCCGTGCCGCCGCGTACAGCAGCGAGACCGTGCCGCCCAGCGAGTGGCCCACCAGGTGGACCGCGGGAAGCCCCAACGACTCGAGCGCGCCCTCCACGTCGAGCAGGTGGTCGGCGAGGTGGTAGCCGGCTCCGGGCGGCAGCTGAGCGGAACGCCCGTGCCCGCGGAAGTCCAGCGCGACCGTGCGCCACCCGGCCGGGAGGGCCTCGCATACCCAATCGAAGCTGTGGCAGTGATCGAGGAAGCCGTGCAGAAAGAGCAGCGCCGGCGCTCCGCCGCGGTTTCGCTCCTGGGCGTGCAGCGGAAACCCCTGGGCCGAGAGAGTGAGAGGGCTCGCGGTCACGGGAGAGTCGTAGCCGCAAAGTCCGCCGGATTGAAGCGCCGAGTCGAGATGGGTTAGACGGGCCGCGAGCCTCGCGCAGTCAGCTTCTCAACGCAGTGCGCAAATGCTCGCTCCGAGGGGTGCCTGGGCGTGCTAAGCGGTCGAGGCGACTGGCTCTCGTGCGCGGCGCACCGCTTGCTGCACAGTTCGGCGCCCGGGCCGCCGGTCGACGTTCGCGAATTCCAGCCGGTGCGGCGCGGTTTGGAGGCGCAATGCGCATGGAATGGGGCCTTTTGCCCAAGGCGCTCCTTTCGTGGGCGTGGCGATCGTGGGCGACGAGGAGCCTGGCAGCCGGAGCAGTGGCAACGGTGCTCGACTTGGCGGTCGGCTTGGTCTGCCTGCACGTCGCCGGACTCGGCACTCGGTGGGGGGCGATGGCCGGGGTGGCGGTGGGCGCCGCCTTCACCTTCTTCGCAAACCGCTACTTCGCCTTCCGCGAGCACAACCCGAACCTCGCCAAGCCGGCGCTCAAGTTCCTGCTCACCACCGCGCTGGCGATGTTGGCGCACGGGCAGCTCGTGGTCTTCATGCGCGACGGCCTGGGAGTTCCGTTCCTCTTGGCGAAGCTGGCGGCGGATCTGTGCGTGTTCACCTTCGGCCAGCTCTTGCTGCTGAGGTTCGTGGTGTTTCCCCGCCCGGTGGAGAGTGGGCTGCCCGCGCTGGCCGAACAGACCGGATACCAGTCGCTCCAGCTCGAGCGCGAAGGAGCGGTCGAGCTGCCGAGGAGATCAAGCCGTCAGGCGGTGCCCTCGCGCGGCTGAAGCACAAGCGCGAGCTGCTTCGCCTGATGCTCGGTGGCGCAGCGGTACTCCTGCACCTTTCCGTTCGGCTTCTCCACCCGGATCACCCATACATCGTTCTCTTTGGTCACCACCGGTTTGGGCAGAGGCATGGGCGCACCCCAAGCGGGGATTAGCACGGGCCATGCCGCTGATCCGGTGTTAATCGACTCGCGGAAACCGCCGGGTTAGCAGCGCGGCGCCGCACCGCAGCCGAGGATTGTCATCCGCACGCCCCGCGACTTTTGCGCGGACGAAAGATTTGCGATGCAGGCAGTCGCCGCACATCGGCCTACAGCGGCGGAGCCGAGGCTTGGCTCACCGCGCGCCCGCTTGTTGGAGCCGCGGCTCGGCGAGGCCGAACGCCCGGTCGATGATTTCCTCGTAGCCGTTGGAGATGAAGACCGCCGCCCTCGGGTTGCGGGCGAAGGTTTCACTCCAGTTGCTGACCTCCGTTCCGGCCATGCGGGCGAAGGTCTTCACCGCCTCGATCTGGGCCAGCTCCCTCGCGGCGCGGAGCTTCTCCTCGCGGGGGAGGTTGGAGGCGGTCAGCTCTCGCAGCTTGTCGGTGAAGGAGAGGGTGCCCTTGGCGGCCTCGAGGCCCACGTTGGCGGCGAGGCCGGTCCAGCCGGCAGTCCCGTCCTTGAGCAGACCGCCCTTCACGTCGATCGCCCCCAGCACCGCCTTGCCGGTGCTCAGCGCCACTCGCTGCAAGAGCTCGCCCCAGCTCTTGCTCTCTTTGGACGCGTGGATGCTCTCCACCGCCAGGTTGGCGGCGGCGGAGAGGGGCTTGGGGGCGAAGATGTTGAGCGTGGTGAGCGCCGTCTGCTCGACCACCTTGAGACCGGTGCCGACCGCGTCGTGGAAGGCCGCGTTCTGGGCCCGGTTGGCCGCCACCGCGGACGAGGTGATGCCCAAGACGCGGATCAGCTCGTCGCGCTTGGAGTCGATCTCCGAGGCGCTGGTGCGAACTCCCATCGCCCGAGCCAGGTCGACCGTCGCCCGGTCAAGGTACTGGAGCGAATCCTCCCCAAAGCCCATTCGCCTGAAGGCCTGGAGGTTTTCCGCTGCGGTGTCGAGCAGCGGCCTGCTTTGTGTAACCGCGCGCTCCACCGCGCCGCGGCGCACTTGCTCCGCCTCCACCGGGTCGACTCGGATCCGTCCCACCAGCATCGAGCCGTCGGGCAGCTCGGTCGCGTTGCGCTCGCCCAATCGGTAGGCCTCGATCTCCGCGGCCCTCTCCTGGGCCTGGGCGCTCATCACCGCCATCCGGGCGCGGCTGCCGCGGCCCACCGCGAAGCCCGCGTCGTTCGCCACATCTCCGTCGGCGGCCGCTAGCTGGATGGGCGATTCGGCGTCGAACCCGTCCACCAAGCCGAGTTGCCGGGCGGTCGAAAACCCGGCGCGCTCTCCGGCCCGGTACTGCTCGTAGGCCCGCCGGCTCGTCTCCTCCGCCATCCTGCCTCGGACGCCCTGGAAGGTCTCGTAGAGGGACTGCGCCCCCGAGAAGGCCCCGCCCAGGTCTCGGTTGCGAATCCCCGAGGCCATCGCCGCCGCGCTGGAAACGCCCCGCCCCAGGTCGACCAGGTTCCTGTTGCCCGCCACCCCACCTAGCTCGCTCGCTGCCTCTCCCAAGGCGCCGATCCCGGCCAGCGGGTTTCCGCCTCGGAACGCCTGGACGCCGTTGGCCACCGACGCTCCCGCCCGCAAGGTGGAGGAGAGCTGCTCCATCCGGTTGGCCGCGCTGAAGAGCGCGCTGCCGGCGCTGGAGGCGAGGGAGCGGACTCCCCCGGCTGCGCCGCTCACGATGGCGGCCGCGCCGCCGAGGATGGCCCCGAAGTCCTTGCCCTTGATCCCGGCCATCACCGTCTGCACTCCGCCGGCGACGTTGGACACCGACTGCGCCACCCTGCCCACCGTCTGCAAGGTCGCCGCGGCACCGGCGGAGAGGGCCGCCCCGCCGAGGCGCAAGAAGCTCCCCGCTCCGCCGGCCACCGCTCCCGCCACGCCGGCGATTCCGCCGAGGATGTTCCCCTTCGCGAAGGAGTACGCCGCCTGCGCCGCGCTCCAGGCGACGTTGAGCGGCACCGCCACCAGATTCACCCCTGGGACGAAGCTGGCCACGGTGAGGACGCCGCTGATGATCTTCCCGATGGTGCCGCCGAAGATGCCGCCGCCCTCCTTTCGGATGTAGGAGGTGACGGTGCCGTCCTGGTTCACCCGGAGCTTGAAGAACTCGTTCTTCCCGATGGGGAGCTTCTGCGTCTTGGTCGCATCGATGAGCCCCATCCCCGGGATGTAGGCCTTGCCGTCGACGATCTGCGCCGTGCCCTTGGGGAAGCCCTTCTTGTCGCCCTCCCACCAGCCCTGGCCAGGCACCACTAGCTTCTCGCCCTTCTGCAAAGGCTCGGTGGCCACCTGGAGGCTCTTGTCGTCCAGGAGGTAGAACTGCCCCGTCCCCGGCAGGTCGATGCGGGTGCCCGGCGGCCAGCCGGCGTCGGTGCGGATGACTCCGGTGCGCGGATCCACCGAGAGCTTCCCCATGCCGGGGATGCCGCTCGGCAGCTTTGCCCCCTTCACCGCGACCAGATGGCCCTCTTCGTTCAGGCTGATCGACTTCGGATCAAGCGTGGGCGGAGGCTGGGTGAACGGCGACTGCCCCTTTTCCTTCTTCGGCGCTTCGGTCTGTGCCGGCTCGAAGGTCGACTCGTTGAGCCGAGCGGCGAACGTCCCCTTTGCCCGCTCCGACTGCGATGCCCTCGATGCTTCGGCTTGCTGCTCGCTGCGACGCGACTGCTCCGCCAGAACCCTGGCGTCATTGCCCCTTTGTCGGACCCGCATGGCACTCCTCGGCTTCTGTCCCCTGTGCCGCTCGGAGTCCGTCCGATGCGCTTGCAGGCATTATCCGGGGCGAAACCTCGAGGTTTCGGTGAAGGGAGCGCGCCCACACCCGCGCACGTCGTAAGCTGCGCGGTCCGAGGGAGAGCCAATGGTGTTCCAAGGCGTGACGATCAAGGCGAGCCCGTGGAAGGTCGCCCACCTGGCGCAGCTCAAGAAGGAGGGGAAGCTGCTCTTGCCGGATCTGCAGCGCGGCTTCGTCTGGTCCCCCGAGCGAGTTCGAGCGCTGCTCGATTCGCTCTACCGCCGCTACCCGGTGGGGGCGCTCCTTTTGTGGAAGCCGACCTGGAGCACTCCCGAAGCGCCGTTCCTCACCCGGGCCTGGGACATTTCCCCGGCCGGCGCGGACGGCGCAGGCATCGCTGAACCATCGCCCCAGGTTCAGCCCGGGGCGAGCTTCGTCCTCGATGGGCAGCAGCGGCTGACATCGCTGTTCCGGGTGATCTTCCGTAGCCGCCAGCGGGGCGTGCGGACCGCGGATCCCGAGCTGTTCGTGGCGCTCTCCCCGGACCCGACCTGGGCGGATGATCCGTTCCAGCTCCGCACGCGGCAGCTGTCCAACCAGCTCCGGGACGGGCTCTTGGTCCCGACGGAGGTGCTCTTCGAAGGCGTCCGCAACGACGATCGCGGGAGCGAGAGCCTGGCCATCCAGAACGCGCTCCGGGATTGGCTGAGCCCCGGCTCGCCGGTGTTCTTCGAGGCGCTGGATCGGGCGAACGCGATTCGGAACGCCATCCTCGGCGCGGAGATCGTCGCCTACGAAATCGACGCCGACGCCGAGGACGACAACGTGATCGAGATCTTCGCGCGCCTCAACCAGCAGGGCGTGCGCCTGAGGCCGGGCGACCTGGCGGCGGCGAGGCTCACCGGGGTGATGAAGAACTTCCGCGAACGGGCGCGGCAGGCGCTCTCCGCCTCCGCGCTCGAGGGCTTCTCCGCTCACGAGGGTGGCGAGGAGTCCGCCCGGAGCGGCGCCTTCGTGGACACCGACCTCTTGGTGCGGACGGCGCTTTTCCTCTCCACCGGAGTGGTGCGTTACCGCGACGTGGAGCGCCGGCAGAACGCCGAGGAGGCCTATGCGCGCATCGAGCGAAGCTGGGAGCCGGCGGTGGAGGGCCTCTCCCGGGCGGTGGCGATGTACCGCAAGGCGGGCATTCCGGACGGGAGCTGGCTGCCCTACCGATACCTCCTGCTCGTCCCGGCGGTCGCCGAAGCGAGCGGCCAGAGACTTCCCGCGACGCAGTGGCTCGGCTGGGCGATCGCCGCCAGTCTCTGGGGGCACTACGGCGCCAGCGCCGAGACCCACGCCCAGGCGGACGCGCAGCTCGCTTCCCAGGGAAGGATGCTGGACCTGTTCGATCGCGTGAAGGCGCACGCCAGACGGGTGGAGACCCTGATCCCCGAGCCGGAGGACTTCGTGCAGAACGTGCCGCTCGAGTCCGGAGTGGCGCTGGCGTTGCTCGTCTACCTCATGCGCACCCGGGCGCGGTCCTTCCCCAGCGGGCGCCCGCTCGGCGCATCGGAGCCGGTGGAGATGGCGGCGCTCTTCCCCCGGAACGCGCTGGACCAACTGCCGTACCGCGACAGCTCGGTGTCGCCGGATCGGCTGGGAAACCTGGCGCTGCTCTCCCGCGCGGACACGGAGGCCATCCGCGGGCGGCTCCCCAGGGAGTATCTCCCCGAGTGCGGCAAGGAGGAGCTGGAGCAGCACGGAGTCCCCGCCGCGTCGGCGCTGTGGGAGGTGCCGCGCTACTCCGAGTTCTGCCTGTCCCGAGAGAAGGCGATGGCCGGCGCGGTGATCGACCTGCTCAGGTCGTACGGGGTTCCCTGAGCTCAGAGTTCGCCTGGGTCGACCAGGTGATCGCCTGGTCCGCCCAGCCGAATTCTGGGCTCGGCCTCCGGCCGGAAGCGGCTCGGGTTGCACTCTGGGCTCCCTCGGCGGGTAAAGTGTGTCATTCCCGGGGGAAGCCATGCCTGCTCGCCTTCGCCACGATTCGGCCGTCGACGCCTATAGCCGAGAAGTCTTTCGCAAGGCCGAGCGGCTGGCGAAGGATCCGCGGCTGTCGGTCTCCGAGCGCCAGCGCCGGCTCGAGGCGTTCGCCGCCGAGCGCGAGGTGGCGCTTGCCAAGGACTTCCGGTCGGGAAGGATTTCCCGCGACCAGTTCGACGGAGGAACCACCGCGCTCGACGGGCCGGGTGGAGAGCTGGGGGAGATTCGCCAGGCAGCCCGCCTGGCGAAGGAGCTGCTCGGCGGCTCGAACGCCGCCAAGAAGCTCGGCCAGAACCCGCTGACCTTCACCTCGGACCTCTTTCACAACCTCACCCTCACCGGCACCTCGGACAGCGGGCGCCCGGTTCACCTCCGCTTCGGGACGCACGGTGGCCTCGAGACGCGCGCCCAGAATCCGCAGGGCGACGGCTTCCCGTTCCCGGGAAGCAAGTGGGTAGAGGGAGACGTGGTGGTGGGCGACCGCGTGTACTCCTTCGTCGACACCTACACCGACAACTTCAAGGTCGACCTCGGCCCTGACGGTAAGCCGGCGGCGATCCGCTTCCGGGGCGAGGTGGAGGTGAAGCGGCTGTCGGCGGATGTCCTCACTCCGTCCGCGGACAAGTGGACGGCGCGCAAGTCCCCGACCCAGCCGGAGGGACGGGCGACGGTGGAGTTCCACATCCCCCTCACCTCGCCGGGAGGCGAGACGGCGCGCTTCGGCCTGCCGGGGCTCGGCTACGAAGACACCAACCACGCGCTGGCGGCGAAGGGCGGCACCATCACCATCCGTCCCGCGGGGAACGGCCCTGCCGAGGTGCTGAAGCTCGGCGAGGCAGCCGGTCAGCTCGAGGCCGGCGTGTACAGGAACGTGCCTCGCCAGGTGCAGGCGGCGTACAAGTTCGCCCAGGGCCAGCAGCTCGACACCTCGAAGGTGTTCGAGCGCGCGCTGAGCGCGGAGCCACGCGAGGTGTTGCGGTTGCTCGAGCCCGGCTCGGCGCTGGCGAAGGAGGTCGAGGAGGTGGTGGCGGGGCAGCCGCCCACTGCGGACCTCGCCAGGCGTGTGGACGCCAAGGTGTGCGAGCGCTCGAAGTCGAGCCCGCACCTGAGGCGGTTGGCGGCGCCGCTGCTCGTGCGCCATTTGGGTGGAATGGCGCTTCCCCGGCTGGAGGAGCGCAAGACGTCGACTCAATTCGAGGCGAGGCTGTTATCCGAGGACTTCGCCAGCAGGTTGATCAGCCGCCTCGCCGGCCGGCTGTTGGACGCGGCGGGCGCGCTCGGGCCCGACGGCAAGTACCACTCCTACGAGGGCAACGCGCTGCTCGAGCTCTTGGAGCGCAACCCCGATCTGGTGGACCCGGTGGCGGTGCTGAACGTCAACCACGTGCCGCTCTTCCGCGACGGAGCCAAACACCCGGCCCTGCTGGAGCGACGCACCGATCTGTTGTTCGACGTGCGTGCCGGCAAGTTCGCCCTGGGTTTCCAGGAGGTCTTTCACGACAGGTAGCCGGCTCCGGGTGCCGCGCGCATGGCCATTCGACTCGCAAGATTGCTGACGCCCGCGGCAAGGCGGTCCACCCCGCGCGGCGTCTCCTGTCCTGTTTAGGTCGCCAGCGCGACTCGGCCGTGGCGAACCTGGCGCTCAGCGAATTACCTGAAGGCAATGAGCCCCGCCCCGAATCGGCTGGCCCGGGAGCCCTCTCCCTACCTCCGGCAGCACGCTGGCAACCCGGTGGACTGGTACCCGTGGGGCGAGGAAGCCCTCGAACGCGCCCGGAGAGAGGACAGGCCGATCCACCTCTCCATCGGCTACTCGGCTTGCCACTGGTGCCACGTGATGGCGCACGAGTGCTTCGAGGATCCGGAGATTGCCCGGCAGATGAACGACTGGTTCGTCAACGTCAAGCTCGACCGCCAGGAGCGGCCCGACCTCGACCAGCTCTACCAGGGAGTCGTCCAGCTCATGGGTCGGGGCGGCGGCTGGCCGCTCACCGTGTTCCTCACGCCGGAGCTGAAGCCATTCTTCGGTGGCACCTATTTCCCTCCGGAGGATCGCCACGGCCTGCCTGGGTTTCCCCGGATTCTCCGCTCGCTCCATGAGGCATGGGTCAACCGGCGAGCCGAGGTGGAGGAGCAGGCCCGGGCGTTTTCCGAAGGGTTGTCGATGATCGCCTCGTACGGGCTCGAGGCGTCGCCCGAGGAGGCGCAGCCCGAGGACGTCGCTCTCGCCGCCCGCTACCTGGCGGCGGAGGTGAATTCCTCGTACGGCGGCTTCGGGAATGCGCCGAAGTTCCCCAACCCCTCGCTCTTGGCGCTGCTCTTGCGCGGGTGGCGGCGCACCCGAGACTCGGCGCTGCTTGCGCGGGTGACCCTCACCCTGGAGCGAATGGCCGAGGGCGGCATCTACGACCAGCTCGGCGGCGGCTTCCACCGCTATTCGGTCGACGAGCGGTGGCTCGTTCCCCACTTCGAGAAGATGCTCTACGACAACGCCCAGCTCATCCACCTCTACGCCGAGGCGATGCAGGCCGAGCCGAGGCCGTTGTGGCGGAGAGTCGTCGAGCAGACCGTCGAGTACGTCGGGCACGAGCTGACTTCGCCCGAGGGCGCCTTCTTCTCCGCGCAGGACGCGGACAGCGAAGGCGAAGAAGGAAAGTACTTCGTCTGGACCGCACCGGAGCTGGACGCACTGCTCCCGCCCGAGGAAGCGCGGCTGGCCCGGGCCCACTTCGGCGTCACGGAGGGAGGCGGCATGGAACGCGGGCGGAACGTTCTCACCATCGCCCGCCGCTCCGAACAGCTCGCCCAGGAAACCGGAAAACCGATCGAACAAGTCGAGGTGGAGCTGGGCCGAATCCGCCGGACGATGCTCCAGGCCAGGGGCCGGCGGGTTCCTCCCGACCGAGACGACCAAGTGCTCTCAGGCTGGAACGGGCTGATGATCCATGGCCTGTCGCTCGCCTCGCGGGCATTCGGCCGCCCGGAGTGGGCCGTCCTCGCGACGCGAGCCGCGGACTTCATCCTCGAGCAGAGGTGGCGAGGTGGGGTGTTGCTGCGCACGAGTCGAGACGGCGCGGCGGGGATCCACGGCTTCCTCGAGGACTATGGCGCGATGGCCTCGGGGCTCGCCGCTCTGTTCCAGGCCACCTTCGAGCCGCGCTACCTCGAGGCGGCGGAGGCGATCGCCGACCGGGCCTTCGAGCTTTTCTGGGACGCGGAGCGGGGCGCCTACCTGGCCGCTCCGCGCGGCCAGGGCGACCTCCTGCGACCCTTGTATGCGCTCCACGACGGAGCGGTGCCGTCCGGGGCTTCGATGCTCGCCGAAGCGCAGGTGACGATCTCCTCGCTCACCGGCCGGACCATCCACTTCGAGCGGGTGGGCGCCTACCTTCGACGGCTGCGCGCCGAGGCGCTGCGCAGCCCCTTTGCCTTCTCCCACCTCTGGCTCGCTGCAGACGGGTGGCTGGAGGGCGGTCTGCAAGTGACGCTGGCCGGCGAAGGCGCAGACCTCGAGGCCCTGCTCGCAGTAGTGGACCGAATCTACGCGCCCACGCTGGCGGTGGCGGTGCGGCGGTCAGGCGAGATACCACGGGTGCTGGCCTCTGTCCTCGAGGGCCGCGAGCCGTTGCAGGGGCGAGCCGCTGCCTACCTCTGCCGGGGTTTCGCCTGCCGTCCTCCGGTGAGCGAGCCCGAAGAGCTCAGGCGCCTGCTCGAGTAGGGTGACAGCCCCAGCGCCCCGGCGACCAATACCAGCAGCCAGACCGCGACAGTCGCGGCCCCGGAGGAGCTGACCTGGCACCCGCAGCTCCATCCGATTGCCCCCCGGCGGCGCGGCTGCCCCACGGCCGCGTCGGCTACCCCCGCGTCCTCGCCAGCGTCGGGTTCCGTCCCGGAGTCGGGGTAGATGCCCTCGAGGCTGCGCCACAGTCCGCCGTCGGATTCCCAGGTCACGCTCGCGCCGGTCTCCGCGAAGATCCGGCTCTCCATCGGCCAAGGCCACAGGGGCACGTTCGTCTTCTCGCCGTTCTCGTACCGGAAGCGGACGTCGGCGCCGATGTCCGAACCAGCTTCGCCGGCGCCTCTCAATGCCGAGCCCTCGGGCACGAACAGGTAGCCCCCCCGTCCATAGCGGGACACCTCGAAGCCCGCGGTCAAGAAACGCTCGCTCGTTCCCGCGTCGGTGCCGAGCCAGGGGGTGCCCACGGCTTCGAACGAGTTGTGGTCGTGATCCATCGACACTGATGGGTCCGCCGACAGGACAAACCCGTAGCCGCCGTCGATGAACGCCGAGTTGCGCACGGTGGCCTTGACCGAGAAGCCCGGGTCCTTGGGGGCGGGGCTCTGATCGCAGCGGTAGTGCGTCACCGAGTCCACCGCGGTGAGCGCCGTCACTCGCAGTTCCGAGTCGGCCCGCTGGTAGACACCGATCCCGGCGCCAATCGTCACGTTGTCCGCCAGCCGGTTGCCGGCGATCGAGGCGCGCTCGCTGCCGATCAAGAAGCCGATCCGCCACGCGCCCTGGGCCACGTTCCCGAGCAGCCGGTTGCGGTTGCAGCCAGGGTTCCAAGAGGGACTCAAGACGGTCACCCCGATCTGGGTGACGTTGGAGACCTCGGCGGCGGGGTGGAGCTGCGAGATGCAGTTCTCCACCAGCCCATCATCGGTGCCCTGGATCAAGAGGCCGTCGGCGTAGCCTCCTCCCCACCAGCGCTCCCAGCGGACCCAGCAGCGCCGGACCACGGCCCGGGGAGACTCGCCGATCAAGATCAGCGCCAGGCCCTGTCCGGCCGCCGCCACGTCCTCGAGGGTGGCCTCGGGGCTGCGGAGCACGCGAATCACCAGCGCGTTGCTGCTGCCCGCGTCGAACGCCGAGGCCTCGTAGGCCGACACCCTCCGCAGCGTCGCCCGGGAGGTGTCCTGGACCGAGACGACGTAGTCCATGCCATTGCGGCAGACCACGCCCTCGAGCACCACATCGGTCAGCGGGGAGGAAGGCGTCCCGGCGATCCGGCAGGGCGGGCGGCTCCCCTCGCCGTCCACCGTCACCTTCCCGTCGTTGCGCGCGCGGATGGTCACCGGGTTTCCCTGGCTGCCGGAGATGGTCACGTCGAGGGTTTGCAGGTAAGTGCCGTCCTCGATCAAGAGCACGTCGCCCGGTCGGAGCGCGCTCATCGCCCTGGCGAAGGTGGCCCAGGGCGCCGAGAGGGAGCCGTCATTCCCGTCGCTCCCCCCGGTGGAGACGTGGTAGCTGGCCGCCTCGCCGGCGGTGGCGTGAACCAGCGCCAGGGCGACCGCGGCGAGGCTCGACACCCGGGCCCGCCTGACGGCCCGCCCACCGTCCGGATCGCGCATCGGCCCCGGAGGATAGCACCGCGGACTCTTGTCCGGTCCCGCATCGCCGGGCTCGCGCCCGCGGGCCCCGCGTCGGCCCACCTGCCCGAGGGTTCAGCCGGGCTCGTCCATCCGCACCTGCAGGTCTCGCCGCTGCCCCGGCTGGATCGAAACGGTCATCGCCTTCCGCGCGCCGAGGTCGGAATTCTCGAGGACGATCTCATGCTGGCCTTCGTACAGCGTGAGCGGCGGGAACGGCGTCTGTCCGACGCTCCTTCCATTGACGGTCACGTCTGCCCACGGCATCGCGCGCACCACCAGCTTTCCCGTGCCGAACTCCACGTTCCTCTCCACCCGCCCGTCTGCGGGGACCCGAATCGAGAACTCCCTCTCCACCGTGCCCAGGTTTGGGGAAGCCACGAGCCGCAGCCGGTGCGCTCCTGGCGCCACTGCGGGCAGCGAGAGCGGGGTGCGCCCGACCTTCCTCCCGTCCAGCCACACCTCGCAGCGGAGGTTGGCGGTCAGCCTCAGCGAGCCGCGCGCCGGCGCCGGGCGCCGCGGGAGAGCTGCGGGAACGTCGACCACTGGCGCGAGCGGCGCGGCGGGAGCGGCCGAATCCGTGGCCGGCTCCGGCGGCAGGGGCTCGGACGAGTGGGGCTCAGCGGTCGTCGCTCCTGGCAAGGGCGCCACGGGAGCGGCGGACACACGTTCCCCCGGCGCCTCTGCGGCGCCTCGATCTCCCGATCCGGCGCGCCAGGTCAGCCCTGCCACCGCGAGCAGCACGGCGATCGCCGCAGTGAGCAGGCCAAGCCGCACGGCCCTCCGGAAGCGGATCGCCGAGTAGGCCTCGGTGGGGCTCGACCTCCCCGTTGGCTCATCGGCGAGCAGTGCAACGAAGTGGGGCGTTGTGTCCGGGAGGCCCGTGCCGAGGGAGGCCGCTCCCGCCTGGCTCGAGCCTTCGTCGACCAGCCGGCCGGCTTCGTCGAGCAGGATTTGGGAGGAGGACACCGGGTCGATTGAATCGTCATGCAACTCGGTCGGCCCCCCCTGGCGCGATCTGGCGCCCAGCGGCCGTGTCGGTTCCCCGGTTTTCTCCTCCGGACCGGCCGAAGCGGCGGCGCGAAGTCCACCGGCGATCGCCGAGAGCTTTCGACGCAGCTCGTCCGAGCCAGCGGGGAAGAGGTCCTCCATGATGGCGGCGAGCTGGAACCCGGAGATCTGGGGGACGGTCTCGAGGTATCGCTCGACGTCGATCCGCATCGCGCCCGCGGTCGGGTAGCGGAGTGCCGGATCCTTCTCCAGTGCTCGCAGGATCACTTTCTCCAGAGGCTGCGGGAGGTCCTCTCGGAGGGCCGAAGGTGGTCGAACCGGGTCCGTGACGACGGTCCTGAGCACGTCGGCCACCCCTTCGCCGTCGAAAGGGTAGGTGCGCGTGAGCATCGCATACAGGGTCACGCCCATCGCCCAGAGATCCGCGCGGCGATCGTAGAGGCCGGCACGGATTTGCTCGGGTGCGAAGTAGTACGTCTTGCCCTTGGCCGTGCCCGGGGCGGTGTGGTGCGTCCGGTCCGCGGCGCGCGCGATGCCGAAGTCCAGCAGCTTCACTTGCCCGGAGTAGGTGACGAAGATGTTGTCCGGCGAGACGTCGCGGTGCACCAGGCCGAGGCTCCGGCCTTCCACGGTCTTGAGGTCATGCGCGTGGTCCAGCCCGGCCAGGCAATCAGAGGCCACCCGCGCTGCCACCGAGGGCGGGAGGCTCTGTGAGCGGGCGGCGAACTGCCGGGCGATGTGCGTGAGCGACCGCCCTTCGAGGTATTCCATGGCGAAGTAGTGGCGGCCGCGGTCGTCGCCGAAGTCGAAGATCTGCACCACGTTGGGGTGGTTGATCAGCGCCGCAAGCCGCGCCTCGTCGAAGAACATCTCCAGGAAACCGCGCTCGCCGGCGAACTTCTCCGCGATGGTCTTGATCACCACCGTCTTCGCAAAGCCGCCTGGCCCGCTCTGGCGAGCCAGCCACACCTCCCCCATCCCACCGGAGGCCAGCTTCCCGAGAATCACATAGCGTGCGATGCGATCGCCGGGCTGCACAGGAGTCCGGGGGCGGGCTTGCGACTGCCCGGCGATTCTCGCACCGGGCTTCAGCGCAGCGCAAACACGGTCTCCCCGGACCGCCGGGTGCCGGCCGCCTCCCTGGCGCTGCGTGGTACGGTGGGCCAGCAGGTGGCGCCGGTCTTCCACCGCTGGGAGCTCGGAGTGAAGCCAGAGAGGATGCTCGGAATTCCGGTTCTCCTCGCGGTGGGGGTGCTGTGGTCCGTCGCCGCGCTCGCCGAGCCCGACGACGCCGAGCGGAGGCTCCAACGAGCCGACGAGCTGTTCGAAGGCTACGAGTTTGCCCCAGCGCTCGAAGAGTACGAGCGGGTGCTCGCGGCCGAGGGCGCTTCGCGCGAGGCGCTGGTCCGCGCCTACGCCGGGCTAGGGCTCTGCGCGGCGGCTTTGGACCGCCATTCGCGAGCGAGCTGGGCGTTCGAGCGCTTGCTGGCGATCGAGGCAGGGTGGACGGCCCCGAGCGAGCTGTCGCCGAAGCAGCTGGCGCCGTTTCGCGAGGCCCAGGGATTCTGGAAGGGCCGGCAGGCGCCGCGCCTTGGGCTCGAGCTCGCCGGGGAGCCGCGCGAGGGAGAAGATCTCCACCTCACGGTCGAGCTCACGGGCGATGCGCACGGCCTGGCGGCGCAGGTTCGGCTGCGCTTTCGCTCGGGCGAGGAAGAGCGGACCATCGATGGCCCGCTCATCTCGGGGCGAGGGAGGATGAGGATCCCGGCGCGCCAGCTCCCGCGCGGAGCGGTCAGCGTCCGCGTCGAGGCGGCGACCGAGCGGGGGACGGTGCTCTTCGAGCTTCCGTGGAGGAGCATCGAGCTTCACGCCGCGTCGCCTTCCGACGCGCCGGGCGGTGCGCCGGTGAGGGTGCACGCCAGACTGTCGGCGTCGGTCATGGCCGATGCCGTCTCCCGCCAGGCTGGAGTGGAGCTGGGCCCTAGCCTCGGGCTCGGCGATCACCTCGACGTCGGCGCGTACGTGGTGGGCGGTACCGTGGTCGGCGCGAGACTCGCCGCGACGCTGCACGGTGCCTTTCGGCCGCGCTCCTTGCAGCCGTACGTCCAGGTGCGCGCCGGGGCCCATTTCCCCGAGGAGGGGCTGCTGCTGGCAGCCGGGGCGTCCATGGGCGGCTCGATGGACCTGGGGCCGGGGCGCGGCTTCGCGGCGGCGTTCGGCGAGCTCTACCTCGGGCCGCCGCCGTTCTATCCCGTCGGCGGCGGCGTGATGTTCGGGTATCAGCTCGATCTGCTGCGCTGACGGCCGTGCAGCGCGGGCCGCGGGCCAGTTTGCGGCTCTCGGAGAGGGTCTACTCCGAGCTAGGCTCGTACCGGTGAACGCGCTTCGCCCGTTCGGTCCTTTGCTGGTGGCGGCGCTGATGGCGCTCGCCTGCCCGGAGCCTCCCAGGGCCAGTGCCCGCTGCGGCGTTCCCTCGCCGGGGGCACCCCCGCCGGCGGCGCCGGTGAGCTGGTTGGTGGATCCTCGAACGTTCGTCTACGGAAGCCCTTCTCCCGAGTACCTCGCCGAGCTGGGGGGAACGGTGATCGCCTGGTCCGTCTACTGGGGAGGCGTGGACGACGCTCAGCGCGAGTACGTGCGCAGGTTGCGCGCGGCCGGCGCCCGGGTGGCGTCGAATTTTCCCACCATGCAGGGCAGCGAGGCGATGACCGGCGATTCGGCCCTGGTGCAGCGCGCGGCCTCTCGAAGCATCAGTGGCGCCCCGCTCCGCGCACTGTGGATCGAGCCGGAAACCGTCTACCTCATGTGCCACAACAATCCGGAGTGGAGAGAGTTTCTGGTGCGGCGGGCCAAAGAGCACGTGGACGGAGAGGTCGACGCCATTCACATCGACGAGGTCGAGGGCAACGGCGGCCACCTCTACTTCGGATGCTTCTGCGACTACTGCATGTCCGGGTTCCGTGGGTACCTCAAAGAGCGCCATGACCCGACCGTGCTCAGCCGGTGGATCGGCGGCCAGGGCATCGACGCCTTCGACTACCGGACCTATCTGCGGGAGAAGGGCGCCACCACGATTCTGGGAGACCCGAATCCCGCCCTGAGGTCGGCCTTCGTCGCCTTCCAGTATTCTTCGCGCGCGCAGCAGCTCGCCGCGATGATGTCCGAAGCGCGCCGCCACGCCGGCCGCGAGCTGGGCTTCGCCGCCAACACCAGCTTCCTCTGGCCTTCGCGCTCGGTCTACCTACCGCTGCTCGACTTCGCGG
This sequence comes from Myxococcales bacterium, assembly GCA_016191815.1. Classification (GTDB taxonomy): domain Bacteria; phylum Myxococcota; class Myxococcia; order Myxococcales; family Myxococcaceae; genus JACPVI01. The sequence continues at coordinate 96,741 of JACPVI010000002.1, read as the reverse complement.
TCTTCGAGAACACTACCGGCGCGCTGCCGGAGGCGAAGCACCTGGGGCTCTACCTCTTGGGCAAGGCGCTCGCGCCCAACCGGCCGCTGGTGATGTTCCCGGACATCCTGTCGCTGGCGAACCTGAAGGAGGCCGACTGGCCGCTCTTCGGGCACTGGCTCAGCGAGGCCGCGGCGGCGGGTCAGACGTTCCTCGTCCCCCATCAGGCGTACACGTTCGGCGGTGGGCGCTACCACGTCGATTCCGCCGCCCTGGCTCCGGCGGCTCGCTTCGCGCGGGAGATCGCCCCCTCGGCCAAGGGAAGCTTGCTTGCAGACGTGGCCGTGCTCTACGACGCCCAGGCGGCCTACGCGGAGGACTACGGGACCAGCTTCTTGGACGGGGGCAAGACGCACCAGGCGTTCCTCGCGGCGACGCGCGAGCTGCAGAAGCTGCACGTGCCGTTCGAGGTGGTGGTGGTGGGCGACGGGGAGTTCGCCGGCGCCCTGCCGGCGGGGTCGGAGCTGCGGCGCTTCGGGGCAATCGTCGCGCCCGGGCCCTCGAGGGGCGCAAAGGCCGCGTGCCTGCTCGACGAGTACCAAGCCGCGGGTGGTCGGGTCGTCGGCCCGGGCGAGCTCCCCACCATCTCGAGCCTGATTGCCACCGATGCGGCGGACACGGTCGCCTTCGTCCCCTATCACCGGGACGGGGTCCTTTCGCTGTTCCTCCTCTCCTATTCGTACGACTACGCCAACCACAGGCCGCAGGCAGAGGGTGGCTTCGACGTCACGCTCGCGCTGCCGCCTTCGGTCGCCACGACCGGGTCGGCGCTTCGCATGCGCCTTCCCGACGACGGGTCGATCACCCTTTCGGTCTCGAGGGAATCGAACCGCCTTTCCTTCCGCGTGCCCGGGTTCACGGGCTCCGCCCTGCTGACGCTCGAGTAGCCAGCCGCACGAGGCGCGAGTCGATGGCCACTCCGGCCGGGCCGAAGCAAGCACGAGTGCGAGGGTCCTTGCCCATCCGGCGGAAATGCAGTTCGATCCGCTCTCCTCTCCCAGTTCGAGCCACATGATCCTGGTCACCGGCGCGGCAGGGACCATCGGCGGACGGCTCACCCGGGCTCTGCGCGCGCGAGGGCACCGGGTGCGCGCCCTCGTCCTTCCGGGCGACCCTTTGCGCGGGCGGCTGGCGGACGCCGGCTGCGAGCTTGTCGAGGGCGACATCACCGTCCCCCCCTCCCTCGGGCGCGCGCTGGAGGGAGTGGACACCGTGCTCCATCTCGCAGCGGTGCTGCTCACCGACGACCCCTCCGACTACGAGCGCGTCAACGCCGAGGGCACCAGAAACCTCTTGGAGGCCTCGGCGAAGGCAAAAGCCCGCCACTTCGTCCACGTCTCCTCGGCGTCGGTGGTCTACCCGAAGACCACGCCGTACTCCCGCTCCAAGCGGCGCGCCGAGGAGTGGGTGCGCGGGCAAACCGACCTCGCCTGGACCATCGTGCGGCCGACGCTGGTCTACGGCGAGGGCGGCGGGGCCGAGTTGCTGCTGCTCTGGGACTACCTGCTGCGCTTCCCGTGGCTGCTGCCCTTCGTGGGCGACGGCCGTGCCAAGAAGCGGCCGGTCCACGTGAACGATCTGGTCCGCGGAATGGTCGCCATCCCGGGCAACGAGAAGACTCACGGGAAGATCTACAACCTCTCTGGCGGCGAGACGATCACCATCGAGGAGCTCGCCATGCTGCTGTTGCGACAGTCTGGCCGCTCGCCGCGGGTGCTCCACCTGCCCGCCCCGGCCTGCGAGCTGGGGGCCTGGGTGCTCTCGAAGCTCATGCGCCACCCGCCCCTGACGCTGGGTGCGGTGCGAGGCGTGACCCAGGACGCCGACCTCGACCCCTGGGCGAGCGCGCGGGACCTCGGCTACTCGCCGATGGGAGTGACCGAGGGCCTGCCGCGGTGCTTCCCCCGAGGACGGCCTGCTTGAAGGAGCCGCGCATGCGATCTGCCGCGCGATTCGCCACCTGCCTGTCGCTCGCCCTGGTCCTTTTCGGCCCGATGGGGTGCGCCACCCTGAGCGGACAGGCGACCGCCGGCGCGGAGCAGGAGGTGGACGAGGCCGCCCGAGCCGCCCTGGCCCGGCTCGCCACCAAGCTGGACGCGAGAGTGGTCTGGTCCAGCTCGCGCAGGGGACACCACGACCTCTTTCTGATCCGGACTCGCGGCGGTGAAGTGGTGAGGCTCACCCAGTCCGATTCCGTCGACTGGTTCCCGCGCTTTTCGCCCGATGGCCGGCGGATCCTCTTCACCCGAAGCAAGCAAGGCTGGGTCTTCGAGCGGGACTCCAACCGCAACTGGAAGTGGGACCTCTGGACGATCGACGCGGCCGGCGGCAAGGAGCAGCTGGTCGCCCCGGATGCGAGCTGGGGCACCTGGCTGTCGAATGAGGAGCTCCTCCTCTCCCGGAACACGAAGGTGCTTCGCCGGCGGCTGAGCTCCGGCGAGGAGAACCTCCTGGTGGACAGCGAAGCCGAATCGAGTCTGGCCGCCGCCGAGCTGCAGCAGCCGCAGCTCTCGCCGGACGGCCGGTTCCTCGCGCTGACGCTCCGGGGGGCGCGCCGCGAGACCGGGGTGTTCGACTTGAAGGCGCGAACCTGGCTCAAGACTGGAGAGGGCTGCCAGGTCAACTGGCACCCCAAGGGCAACCGCATCTACTGGGTCAACCCCTCGGGCAACGGCGGCAGCGAGGTGTTCAGCTGCGCGTTCTCGGACGGGCGCCCTTCCGGAGACACCTCCTACGAGGCGGTTCGCTTCATCGATCTCCCGGGCCGGCGATCGCACGAGTACTTCCCCCAGATGTCCGCCTCGGGGAAGTGGCTGGTGTGGGCCGCCACCCAGCGGGGGCATGATCACGACATCGCCGACTACGAAATCTACGCCTGGGAGATCGGCGCCCCCGCCGAAGAGGCGACCCGGCTGACCTTCCACTCGGGCAACGACCGCTGGCCCGACATCTTCGTGGATGGTGAATAGGCGATGCCGACCGCCTCACCTCCGCGCTGGGCGTCGCTCTCGTTCGTCCTGGTCGCCGCGGGCGGGCTCTCGGTGTCGCTCTTCCCTCTCCTCGACGAGCTGCAGGCCCGGCACCAGGCGCGAGCTGCCCTGGACCGGGCGCGCTTTCAGCTCCGCGGCCGGCCGGAAGCCCTCCAACCCACGGCAAGCTCGGTGCGCTGCGACGAGGCCGCGGTGGAGGCCCTGGTCCGGGTCGCCGAGCGCGCGCCCGCCCTCACGAGCTGGGGGAACATTGGCGGTTGCGGTGCGGGCGGCACCGGGCCCTCCGGCGGTGGCGTCAAGTGGATCGGCCGGGGCGTCACCGGCGGGCTGGTGGACGTGCAGTGCCTGGCCGGACGAGCCGGGTATTCCGACGGAGCGACCGGAATCAGCCTCGCCACCCGCGTCGGCACCTCCATCGGATACAAGTGGCTGGTGGGGTTGAACGTGCCCTTCCTCTACAACGTGGCGGAGGTGAACGTGTATGGCACGCCGAAGACCGCGCGGTTGCCAGGCTTCGGAGATCTGGGCCTGGAGGCCACCCGCAAGCTGGGAGTCACCAACGCCTCCACCGCCACTCTCTCCCTCACCGTGCCCACCGGTTCCCAAGACGCCGTTCGCCAGGGAATCGTCCTCCCGCAACGGATGCAGCTCGGCGCGGGCGTCCCCACCGCCGCCTTGAGCTTCGAGCACACCCTCGATCAGAGCTGGGGGGTGATCGTCCTCGGCGGCACGGCCTCCTACGGAGGCTGGGTGAACCGGCTCGGAGACCAGCGGGCCTCCACCGCGAGCGGGTATGCGTTCGCGGGCTACCTTCTCGGCCCCTTCGTGCCATCCGCGGGAGTCACCCTCACCAGCAAGCTGCTCGGCGATCGCGAGCGCAACCAGCTCGTCCCCGAGCAGCCGATGTGGCTGGCCACGCCGCAGGTGGCCGCAGAGTGGTCCTCGGACCTGGTGGCGGTGCTCCTGGCGGGCTCCTTGCCTCTGTCCCCCGCTGGAGTCCAGAGCTGGAACGTCAGCCTGGGCCTCAAGCTGACCCTCTTCTAGGTCCGCCGCGGTCCTTGCGGGGCCGCGGAGGTTCATGCACCATCCGGCACCAATGTCGGCGAGCAGCGAGCGGACGATCGCCGTCCTGGGTGCTGGCGGGTTCCTCGGCTCCCACCTGGTGGAGGGGATCCTCGAGAAGACCGGGCACCGGGTGATCGCAGTCGATCGCACTCTCCGGAAGCTGGCGGTGCGGTCGCCGCGGCTGACCCTGCTCGAGAGCGCCCTCGGCGAGCCGGGGCTGCTCCGAAAGGTGGTGGCCGAGAGCGAGGTGGTCGTCTCGATGACCGCGCTGTGCAACCCCGCGCTCTACAACACCCGGCCGGTGGAGGTGATCCACGCGAGCTTCACCGACCTGGTGCCGCTGGTGGACTTGTGCACCTCCGCCCACCGCCGGCTGGTCCACCTGTCGACCTGCGAGGTCTACGGCAGGCCGCCCGACGCCGAACAGGCGCTGAGCGAGGACTCGCCCAGCGTCTTCGGCCCGGTGGAGAAGGAGCGGTGGACCTACGCCGCCGCCAAGCTGCTGCTCGAGCGCTACATCTACGCGAGGGGGAGGCACCACGGTCTGGCCTACACCATCGTGCGGCCGTTCAACGTGATCGGCCCGCGGATGGATTTCATCCGCGGCATCGATGGAGACGGGACGCCGCGGGTGCTCGCCAGCTTCCTCGGAGCCCTGCTCGCCGGCGAGCCGCTAGAGCTGGTCGACGGCGGGCAGCGCCGCCGCGCGTTCCTATGGGTCGGCGAGCTGGTGGAGGCGCTCTTGCGAATCCTCGCCGAGCCCGCTCGCTGCGAGGGCCAGACCTTCAACCTCGGGAATCCCCGGAACGAGGTGACCATCGCCGAGCTCGCCCGGCAGCTCTCGGCGCTCTTCGCGGCGCGCCAGGGGACGGCACGCGCTCCCGCCCGCAGCGTCCCAGCCGAGCGATTCTACGGAGAGGGCTACGACGACGTGGAGGCGCGGGTGCCGGCGATCGAGAAGGCGAAGCGCCTCTTGGGCTGGGAGCCCAGGCGCACGCTGGAGGAGATGCTCCCGGAGATCGTCGAGGACTACCTGGCGCGCTACGGTGAACGGGCGCGGGCGGCAAGGCAGTGAGCCTGGGGTTGATCATCCCGGCGTACGACGCGGCGCGAACGCTGCCCGCGGTGCTCGAGAGAGTGCCGCCCGAGGTGGACGCGCAGGTCCAGCGGAGGTGGATCATCGATGACGGCAGCCGCGACCGGACGCGCCAGGTCGCCCGGCAGCTCGCCCGGCGCGATCCGCGCACGGTGCTGCTCGTCCACCCGAGGAACCTGGGCTACGGCGCGGCGATGAAGACCGGGCTCGCGGCGGCGAGGCGCGCCGGGGTGGAGGTGGCGGTGGGCCTCCATGCCGATGGGCAGTACGCGCCGGAGGTGCTGGGCGGCCTCCTCCGGGCGCTTCGCCGGGAAGCGCTGGATCTCTTGCAGGGCTCCCGCATCGCCTCGGGCACGGCGCTCTCGGGGGGGATGCCGCTCTACAAGTACATCGCCGGCCAGATGCTGATGCTCCTCGAGAACCGGGTCTTCGGCCTGTCGCTCACCGACTACCACAGCGGCTACCTGCTCTACGGGCGGCGCGCCCTCGAGCAGATCCCCTTCGAGCGGCTGTCGGACTCCTTCGACTTCGATCTGGAGGTGATCGCCAGCGCCCGCGCCCGCGGGCTGCGCATCGGAGAGCGGCCGATCCCCACGCACTACGGCGATGAGCTCTCCCACCTCGAGCCGGTCGGGTACGGTCTCAGGGTGCTGCGAGTGATGCTGCGCTACCTGCGAGGAGGCTACGATTCGACCGCGGCTTGAGAGGGCCTTCGCGCTCGGGGTGGTCGCGGGCGCGGCCATCGGCTCTTTGTCCTGCGCCCGGACCCCGGCTTTCCCCTGGGCAGCGCAAGCGTCCGGCGCGCCGCCCGCGCACGCGGAGGTCGAGACGCTGAGCGGAGGCTACGACCGGCGCGCCTCGAGGGTGCTGGTGCGCCGGGTGCGCCGAGCCACCCGGGCGAACCTGGATTTCGCGGCCCACCACGCGAACGTCATCCTCGCCCAGCCCGGCCCCGAGGAGGCGCCGGCGGCGCGCCTGGTGGACTCGCCCTTCGGAGGCGCGGTGGTCACCTCCACGCTCGTGGGCTCGGTTCGGCAGACGCCGCTCAGCGCGGAAGAGCTGGCGAGCCCGCTCGCCTTCTCGCCGCTGGTGGACTACCTGGCTCGGGTCGATCCGCGGGCGGCCCAGGGGCTAGAGGAAGCGCGAAACGCGGTGCGCGCCGAGAGCTGGGGTGGCCCCCCGAATCCCCAGTGGACGTTCCAGGAGATCGCCGAGCTGTACTTGCACCGCGAAACGGACAGCCGCGTCGTCCCCTGGGTGCGAATCGAGTTCCAGCCCTGGGCCCGCGTGTTTCGACAGATGCCCGACCTGGACGGGGACGGCTTCGCCGAGCTGTGGGGGGCGCTCCGGCCCGAGCTGCTGCCGCCGGCGCTGCTGGCCCGGGTGGAGGGCGACTATCGCGGGCGCGCGCTGGACGGCCCGGCGCTGGCGGCTTGGGCCAATGAGCTCGCCTCCTACTGGTATCCCTCGTACAACACCGACCTCTACCGCCCGGCGGGCGGCCGCTTCCCCGGGACGGATACCGAGCCTGAGGTCGCGCGCGAGATGGGGGGAGCGACCGTGGAGCACCCCTCGGTCGTCCTCCGCGGCAAGCCGCAAGGTGTTCCCGTCTACCTCGTGCTGGTGGTCGACGGAGCCGAGCCGGCCGCCGCGCCACAGCCCGTGGCCCAAGCGGTGCCCATCGCGAAGGCGGTCTCGCCCAAGGTGGAGCCGCTGGTCGCCGCGCTCGGCGAGGAGCTCTCGGCGCACGGAGGCTCCTTCGAGGCCTGGGCGGAGGAGCTCCGGCCCACCCACGACGCCATTCGGCGGCTCTTGAAGGAGCGCCCGGAGGGGCTGAAGGCCATCCCCGGACGCGAGGGGTACCTGTTCTATCGCGCCTCCCTCGCCTACCTCGCCGGGGGCGACCTCACCGCGCAGCGCCAGGGAAAGAACCCGCTGCCGGTGATTGCCGCCTTCAAGGAAGCCCTGGCCAGGGAAGGCGTGGACTTCCTGTTCGTGCCGGTTCCAACCAAGGCGGAGATCTTTCCCGAGCTGCTGCCAAGGCTGCAGCTGCCGCGCGCCGCCGGAGTCCTGAACCCGTGGCAGCGCAAGCTCTTGCTCGAGCTGGCGCGCCGCGGGGTCGAGAGCGTCGACCTGCTGCCCCTCTTCCGCGCCGCGCGCGCGCAGGACTCTTCGGAGAAGGAGCCCCTCTACCAGCCGCTCGACACGCACTGGACCGACCGGGGGTTGAGGCTCGCGGCCGGGCGCCTCTCGGAGCGGGTGAAGGCCTACCCGTGGTTCGAGGCGATCGCGGGCCGGCGAGCGTACCAGACCAAGGAAGTGCGCTTCCGGCGCCAGGGAGACCTGGTCTCGCGCCTGGCGCCCGGGGAGCAGGGCCGCTACCCGCCGCAGGAGCTGCTCGCCCGCCAGGTGGTCGGACCCGGCGGCTCGCTCTACGAGGACGACCCGGAGAGCCCGATCGTGGTGCTCGGCGACAGCTTCACCGCCGTCTACCAGCGGCTCGACTGCCGCCACGCGGGCGTCACCGCGCACCTGGCGCGGGAGCTCGGGGTGCCGGTGGACCTGGTGATGAGCTACGGCGGCGGCCCCAACGTCCGCCGCAGCCTGATGAGCCGCGGCATCGATGCGCTGCGCCAGAAGCGATTGGTGATCTGGATGTTCGCTGCCCGAGACCTCCACGACTACTGGGAGGACTGGGCTCCGCTGGAGGAGCAGGCGGGCGGAGCTCCGCGGTGAGCCGGGGAGGGGCGCGGTGGCCGCTCGCGGCCCTCGGGCCGGCGCTGCTGCTCGCGGCCTGCAAGCCCTCGCCGGCGGGGCCCGGTTCGCTCACCGCGCGCCTGCTGCTCATCTCCGACGATGTCCAGGCTCTCACCGGGACCGCCGCTCCCTCCGCGGAGTCGAGCCTGCATGCCCTCGAAGAGATCGCCGTCCGGGTGCGAAGCGCCGGAGGAGATCCGCTCCTCGCGCTGCACGAGGTGGTCTTCGGCGAGCCCGCGTTCGGCCACGACCTCCGCCGCGAGGAGCTGGACTTGATGCGCCTGCCGGTGGTGCTGGCGGAGCGGCGGGGAACTTGCCTCGGGCTCGGCGGCCTCTACCTGGCCCTCGGGGAGCGGCTGGGGCTGACGGTGCAGGGCGTGCTCGTCCCCGGCCACTTCTTCGTGCGCGCGGGACAGACGAACGTCGAGCTCCTCAAGCGGGGCGAACGCCTGCCGGATGCGTGGTACCGCGAGCGGTACCTCGTCCCGGCCGGCGGCGATCTCTACCTGCGCAGCCTGGGAGGCCGGGAGACCGAGGCCGTCTTCCGCTACAACCTCGCCAACGCGCTCCGGCAGCGCGGGCGCCTGCGCGAGGCGATAGCCGTCTACCGCGAGGTGGTGGCGGTCCTCCCCGGCTTCGCCGAAGCGCACGCCAACTTGGGCCTCTCCCTTCACGCAGCGGGCGAGCTCGAGTGGGCGGCCGCGTCCTACGAGCTGGCGCGGGAAGCGCACCCCGATCTCCCCGGCCTCACCGCCAACCTCGAGGTGCTGGAGCGCGACCGGGCCTCACTCGCCGCGCGCCTCCGGCAGCGCCCGCCGTAGCTCCACCTCGGCCTCGGCGAGCCGCCTCCTCGCCACCTCCGCCGTGACGCCCGGTTCGGTGATGCCCACCGCGCGGGCGGCGGAGGCTGCTCCTTCCGCCTCCGGGTCCCACAGGACGTAGCTCCAGCGGAAGCGCTGCGAGAGCGCCAGGTGGACCCGACGCGAGGCGGGAGTGGCGGGCCCTTCTCCAAGAGGGTGGCCCGGGTCGAGGTGCGCGAGGAGCCGGCGCGCGATCAGCAGGTGACCTTGCCGCCCAGGATGGATGTCATCCTCCATCAGGTCCTCCGTCCCACCATCGGCGCTCGCCTCGAGCGCCGCCTCGAACGAGGGGAACAGGTCGATCACCGGTACGCCGAGGCGGGCCCCGAGGGCGACCGCACCCTCGGCCATCGTCGCCAGCATCCGGTTGTACCGCCGCAGATCGTGATTGCGCGGCCGCACCGCGGTGGGAGTGAGCAGCACCACCCGGGCGCCGGCGCGCCCGCGGACGAGCTGCACCAGGCGCTCCAGGTTGTCCTGGTAGAGGCGCAGCCGGTGCGTGCTCACGCCACGGTAGCCACCGTCGTTCATCCCCACCATGACGTACACCACGTCGGGGCGCAGCGGAGCCACGTCCCGCCGGTAGCGCGCGACCGCCCCGGCCGCGGTGTCTCCCCGCAGCCCGCGGTTGACGAACACCAGCCTGCGCTCCGGCTCGCGGCTCCGCACCTGGGCCTCGATCAGCGCGCACCAGTGGTTTTGCCAGGTGATGCTGTCGCCCAGAAACACCACCGTCCCCTCGTCGGGCAGCTCCGCCGAGCTGGCGGACCCCGGTCCGGCGTCCGGCGCGCCGGCAGCCGCCATGGCCGCCACCAAGACGGTCAGCCACGGCGTCACCTCCGGCCCCCTTCCAGCCTCGCGAGCACCTGGGCGGCCAGCGGGTCTCGGGGGTTTTCCGCGAGCGCCCTCCGGGCCATGTCCAGAGACTCGGTCGCCCTCCCCTCGTCGAGGGCGATAAGGGCCAACAGCCCCAGGCTCTCCACGTCGCCCGGATCGGCCTCGAGGACGGCCCCGGCCCTGGCGCGCGCCTCGGTGAGGCGCCCCTCGAGGTAGAGGCATCTCGCCTCCAGGACGCGCGCCGCCGGGCCCTTAAGGCCGGAGAGCACCTCGCGCGCACGAGACGGCAGTCCGAGCTCGGCGAGAAGCTCGGCAAGCCCCCTGAGCGCTCTCGCCTCCACCAGCGGGCCCTGGGGTCGCCAGGCGGCGGAGACCTGGGCGGCGAGCGCGGCCACCGCTCTAGGCTCTTCGAGGGAAATGCCCGGAGGGTGCCGGGATTCCGCGGGCAGGAAGAGGGCCTCGAACCCGTCCAGGTGCACCATCCTCCAGCTCGCGCTGCGGTAGAGGTAGGCCACCAAGCGCCGGTAGCGGTCCGGGGCGAACACCGGCAGAACCACCGCGCGTACCCCGAGGCGCGCCGCGTAGGCGTCGAACCGCCGGGGCTCGTCCCCCACGGCCAGGTGCTCGCGGAACTCCTCCGGAGTTTGAAGGATCAGCCGGCCGTCGATGGTGGGCCGCACCCGTGGATGAAGGCGGAAGAGAAGGTAGCCCCCGTAGCGGATCGAGCAAAAGACGGTCCCCTCTACCCCCATCTCGTCCAGGAGCTCCGTCGACCGCAGCGGCAGGCGGAAGGGCCCGGGCGCGCCGAGGCTGGGCTCGGAGTAGGCCGCCCTGGCGACCGGGATCGCCACCAGCACGCTGGCGGCGAGGCCCGCGAGCGCCGCCGGCGCCTTGGGGACTCGCGAGAGCCGTTCACCGAGGAAGTCGAGAACGTTCGCCAGGGCCAGGGGCGCGGCCACCCAGACGAACGGCAGGACGTTGCGGTTGGCCATCAGCGCGGGCACCAGCATCCCCGACACCGCCAGCAGGCGGTCGAACCTTGGAGCCCGCACGCGGAGGAGGAAGGAAGCGAAGGCCGCCGCCGCCAGCCATTTGAAGGGACGAATCTCCGTGTCCCCACCGCGCTCCAGCAGAAAGGCCGGCACGTTCTCGGAGACGTTGAGCGAGAACAGCGACGCCGGGCCTGGCTCGATCCGGCCGAGGTGCCGGAAAGGGACGGCCAGCCCCTCCAGGCCGAGGGGCGTCGCCAGGCAGGCCAGGGCGACTCCGACGAGCGCGAACGCGAGCGGGCGCCATCGAGGGTGCGGATCCGGCTGGCCCTTGCTCGCCAGGCGTTGAGCCACTGCGCCCCCGAGGTACGCCCCGAGGAGGAAGGGCCCCAGGGGCCACAGAGGCTGCACGTTCACCCAGAGCGCCTGCAGGGGCAGCAGGACGAGGAGAATCCGCGGCCTCCCGTCGCGTGCGAAGCGCTCGAGCAACACGAGGAACACGGCGGCGAAGAGGAGAGTGACGATCACCGGCCTCACCAGAAGCAGGTGGCGCACCGAGAGCAAGGCGAGGGCCAGCGAGGGCACCACGCACGCGTGGGCCGCCGCGCCGCGGGCTCCCGCGGCCCGGAGCAGCAGCACCGCCCCCGCGCCGACCAGAGCCGCCTTGGCGAAACCCAGCGCCGAGAGCCCGGCCAGCCGGTAGAGGGCGAGCGCGCCCAGCTGGAACAGCCAGTGGACGTCGGCCCAAGGCCTGCCTCCGGTGACGGCCCCGAACGGGTCGGCGCCGGGCAACGCCCGGTGCTCGACGATCCACCGGCCGCTGGCCAGGTGCCACCAGAGATCGGTGTCGTTGAGAGGGAACAGGGCGATCAGCGACGCGACCGCGAAGAGCGCCAGCGCCAGGGCAAGCGAGGCGCGATCGCCGCGTGCAGCCGCCCCGAGGCGCATCAGCGCGCCCCGCGGAGGCCGGTGCGCCTCCGCCAAGCTCCCGGGAGAGCGAGGAGCAGAGCGAGGGTCACCGCTGCGCCCGCGCCGGAGATTCCTGAGCACAAGCACCCGCCCCGATCCGGCAGGAGCGGATTGAGCGGCTCCACCGTGACCGTGAGGGAAGCGGTGACCGGCCCCTGGAATCCCTGGGCGGTAAGCCCGTAGGTGGTCGTTTCGACCGGGCTCACCTTCAGCTCCCCAGAGGGGGCCACCCACCGCCCAGCGAGCTCGAGCGTCGCGGCGTTTCTCACCCTCCAGCGCAGCACGACCGTCTCGGCCGTTCGCGTGGTCGGCGGATCGGCGGCGAACTCCTCCACGACCACCGGCCGTGGCTCCGGGTTGACGGTGATCTCGACGCTGCCGCGGTCGGCCGCGGCGAGCGAGGTGCTCGCCGCGTCCAGGTTGTAGACGGTGGTCGCGGCAGGAGCGACGGTCTGCTCTCCGTCGGTGGCCACCGCCACTCCGTCCAGGGTCACCCGGTCCGCGAAGCTCGTCTGCCACTGGAGCCGCGCGCTCTCGCCGGTGACCAGGGTGTAGCGATCAGGCTGGAACCGGTCCACGTGGGGCCGGGGCGCCGGAGGCGGGCCGGGCTGGCCGACCCAGAGGTGTGGCCAGCCGTTGAAGCCACCGCTCGCCATGAGCTGCCCCGGCCCGGCGGCGCGCCCCTCCAGCTGGTAGAGGTAGAGGTCGTACGGGCCGGCGTTGTGATCGTTGTCGGTGGAGTGGGCGGCCAGGGCCCACTGCTCGTCCGTGGAGATGCCCGGGTGGTAGGCCAGGTCGCCGGGCCCGCGCGAGGGGATCAGCAACTGATCCTCTTTCCGGTCGGGCACGTCGGGAGCGTCGCCCCAGCGGATGCCGTGCTCGCGCCCGGCGATGAGGCCCCAGAGCCCCGAGGGAGCCACTCGCGGCATGCAGCCCACCGAGCCGGCGCGCGCCAGGAGCTTGAACTCGGGAGGGGCCAGCCAGTAGGCGCCCACGCCGCTCACCGACGGGCTCCCGCGGGTGCGGGCGGCGAACCACCGGCCATCGGGAGACACGTGGCACTCGTTGATCTCGGGGATGCCGGGGAACGCGGACCGGGTGTCGATGAGGGCGCGCTTCTCGAGCACCTGCCCGTAGTCGTCGATCACTACCTCGAGGATGCGCGTGTGCCGGTCGTCCTCGGGGTGCACCTGCGAGTAGCGCAGGCGGCCCGGGCCTCCCCAGCTCGGCCAGTACCCGTTGTCGTCGATGAGGATTTCCTCCCGGCCCTCGCCCACTCCGTGCACCGACACCAAATAGAGCTTCCACAGCTTGAGCTGGAGGTAGTCGGAGGCGGGCAGCTTGGCCTTGGCGTACGCGACCCACACCCCATCGGGGCTGATCTGCGCCTCCACGTCCTCGCCGGAGGTGAGCGCCTGGAGGTCGCTCTTCTCCGGGAGCGTCATTCGGACCAGGCGGCGGCTGGAACGGTCCCCGGCCGCTCCTTTCGTCCACACCAGGTAGCCGGCCGGTTGCGCCAGCGCCGAACCGGGAGAGAAGACCGCCAGCAGCGCGGCGAGGCCGGCTGCCCTCCGCCTTTCGCCCGGCGGGCTCATCAGGGCTTCACGAGAAGCACGTTCACCGCTCCGCCGGCGTGCTTGAGGACGACGAAGGGGTACTTCACGGTGCCGACTCCCGGGATCGGGTAGGGCACGCCGATCACTCCCTCCACGGTGGGGTTCGTCTTGCTGTAGAGGTCGTCGAGGATGTCCGAGAGCCGGTCGCGAAGCTCGAGGGTGTCGAAGGTCTTGCCGACGTAGTCGCTCTCGAGGCGGTCGTAGGCAGAGGCGGCCACGTGCGCGGCCTTCAACCGGCCGAAGACCTCCTTCCGTCCGTCGCCGTCGGTGTCGGTGATGCCGGCCCCGAGGTCGACGAACTTCTCGAAGACGATCTCCACCCAGACTTCTCGCTGGTGCAGGAAGACTCTGCGCAAGGACTGCGGCGGGATCTGCGGGGTGGCGCCCCACCGCTGCGACTCGACCGCCAGGCCGCCATAGTAGAGGGTCAGCGAAGCGTCGAGATTCCAGCTGCGCAGGTAGTTCTTGATCGCCGGCTCCCACACGAAGAACGCCGCCTTCTCCGCTGCGGTGAGCGGCGTCCCGGCGAGGCTGTCGACCAGGGTGGCGGTGTCCAGGGCCTGCTGGCCGGCGTTGGCCCCCCCCAAAGGGATGGGGAAGTCGAAACCCTGCGGCGCGCCCGAGAGGCTGGGGAGAGGCGTGGGCGTCACCCGGGCCTGCGCCGTGGTGTCCCGGTAGAGCGCCGGGTTCCGCAGGTACAGCGCGGCGTCGATCTTGGCCCGGGAAGGCCTCGGGACCACCTCGACCGAGGTCTTGTCCTTGGTCCAATCGAACGACTGGGCGAAAGTGGCGGCGAGCGTCTCGTCCTCCGCGAGGACCTGGAGCGGCTTCGCCTGGAGCGGGAGGTCCTCCTGCGCCGGGATGCCGGCCTCGAGCGCGATCGCCTTCTCGCCGGGGTTGAACCAGTCCGCCTCCGCGCGGAGCGTCGCCGCTCCCGATGGGACCGCCTTCAGCTCGTAGGCGCCCAGGTAGTCCGCCTTGGCGGTGATCCCACCCGCCGACACCACCGCGTCCCCTACGCCCCGTCCGAGCGCGTCCAGCACCTTCCCCTTGACGTCGGTGTTTCCTCCCGGCTGGGTGCCGCCATCGGCGGGGGTGCCAGGGCTCCCCGAGCAGCCCATCAGGGCGAGCGCGGTGACCACGCTCGTCAGCGCCGGAATCGAGGTTTGCTTTTTCATCGCGGTCTCCAGGTCGCCGCTACGGCGATGCAAGCTTGGGGCTCCCAGGGGCGGGAGTCGGATCGTGCGGTTGCGGTTCCTCCGGCCAGAGCGCCACCGGCTTCCAGCCCTGGAGGCCGAAGCGCACGTCGCGCTCCACGAACGCCCATATCACCAGCCGCTTGCCCTCGAGCAACTGGGTGCGCCGCGCGAGCTGTTGCCTCACCAGCGTCGACGCCCCGCCGTCGTTGACGATCGACGCCAGCGGAAGCTGGAGCTCGTAGGCCAGGTTGGCGATCAGCCCGGCGGCCCTGGGCTCGTCGGACTGATAGATGCGGGAGAAGCTGTCCCCCAGCAGGAGGACGGGGGACTCGGGAAGGTCCCGGTAGAGCCCTCCGTCGGCGTCCACCACCTGGCGGCAGCGAACCAGCTCCTCCGGGATTGTCTCGATGGCGCTCGGGACGCCGGACATGGTGACGATGTCTCCTCGGCGCATGACGCTGGCCTCTCTCGTCCGGTAGCGGCGCTCGCCGGCGGCCCCTTCGTACCAGGAGTAGCGGCGAACGCGCTCGGCCAGCCGCCGGGCGGCGAGCACCGCCCCCTCACCGGTCCAGTGCGTGTCCGTGCGCAAGTAGAGCGCCCCGTCGTCACCCGCGGCCTCCCGGCGGGAGCGAAATGCCGCCTGCAGGTCCACCGTTTCCACTCCTGCCTCTCGGAGCTCCGAAAGGAAGCGCCGCGTGTTGCCGTTCACCTCCGACGTTCGCTCCAGGGCCGCCGAGACCCGGTCCGGCAGGACGCTCGGCTTGCCGGGGACCGGGACGACCAGGAGATCGATACCCCGTGAGGCGAGCTGCTCCTTGAAGTCGCGGATCACCGCCACGGGGTCCCCCTCGGGCAGTGGGCCCTGGCCTCGGAAATAGGGCTCCAGGAGGTACTTCACGTCCGGTTGATAGAAGAGCCAACCCTCCCGGCCGCGGAGGGCCTTGTGCCCGAGGTCGCCCGTGAGCCGGTGCTTGAGCACCTGGTACCAGGGCCTGAGGTGGGAGCCCAGCGAAGAGGCTTCGTCCAGCGACTTCTCGAGCTGCCGCAGATGCGCCTCGGCGGGCGCCCCGGCGAACAGCTCGGCGATCACCGGGCGCTCCCCCTCGCGAAGCTCGACGATCGCCTGCCCGACCGGGGGCGCGAAGATCAGCCCGAGGAACCCTGCGGTGAGCGCGATGGTGCGGGTGCGGGCCATCAGAACTGGAAATAGAGGAAGGGGTTGAAAGCCTGCGTGAACATGGCCGCGACCGCGGTGAGGAGGACTGCGGGCGCCACCGCCAGCCGAGCCCAGGCGCGGACTCCGGGCTCGTTCCGGGAGATGGCCTCGACGAAGTCCCACGACTGCGTCCGCATGGCCACCACGCCGGTGCAGATGGCCATGATCAGCAGGCTGTGGGCCGACAGGAGCTGGGCCATCAGCAGCGCCGCCGGGGCGCCCGCCTCGCGCAGCCCGAACATCGCGCCCAGGTAGTGCCCCGCCTCGGTGAGGGTGTTCGCCCTGAACGGCACCCAGGAGATGAGCACCAGCACGAAGGTGAGCGCGATCCGCAACGGCTTCGGCAGCCCCCGGTAGGCGCTGCTCTTCCCGAGCGCGCGCTCCGCGCCAAGGAGCAGGCCGTGGTAGGCCCCCCAGACCACGAATTGCCAGTGCGCGCCGTGCCAGAGGCCGCCCAACAGCATCACCAGCGCGAGATTGACGTACGTCCTTCGCGGCCCGAGGCGGTTGCCGCCCAGCGGCAGGTAGAGGTAGTCGCGAAGCCAGGTGGACAGCGAGATGTGCCACCTCCGCCAGAACTCGGTGATGCTCTGCGAGTGGTAGGGAGAGTCGAAGTTCTTCGGGAACTCGAAGCCGAACATTCGGCCCAGGCCGATGGCCATGTCCGAGTAGCCGGAGAAGTCGAAGTAGATCTGGAAGGCGTAGGCGACGATCCCGAACCAGGCGGCGAGGGCGCCGGGGTGGTCGGCGGCGAACGCGGCGTCGGCGAGCTCACCGACCGGGTTGGCGAGGAGGATCTTCTTCCCGAATCCGAGCGAGAACAGGGCGACTCCCGAGGCGAACCGCTCGAAGGAGTGGGCCCGTTCCCTGAGCTGGTTGGCCAGGGTCTGAAAGCGCACGATCGGCCCCGCCACCAGCTGCGGGAAGAGGGCGACGAAGCAGGCGAAGTCCCCGAAGCGGCGCACCGGCGTGGCCTCGCCTCGGTAGACGTCGATCGAGTAGGACATCGTCTGGAACGTGTAGAAAGAGATGCCGATCGGGAGGGTGATCTCCAGGACGGGGAAGCTCCCCAGGCCGAGCGCCTCGCTCAGCGCGAGCGCGTTTCCCTGCGCGAACATCGCGTACTTGAAGACGCCCAGCAGGCCGAGGTTCGAGACGAGCGAGGCGAGGAGCGCCAGCTTCCGCCGCCTCGGGCTCGCGCCCGGCGCCGCCATGACCCGAACCGCCAGGTAGTCGATCAGGGTCGAGGCGAGCATCAGGGTGACGAACCAGGGCTTCCACCACCCGTAGAAGACGTAGCTCACCAGGGTGAGGAAGCCGTTCCGCCACCGCTGCGGCAGCACGTAGTAGCCGAGGATGACCGCCGGCAAGAAGTAGAAGAGAAAGATGTGCGAGGTGAAGACCATGCCCGTGGGAGCGCGCGCTCAGGCTGGGTCCACCTGCTTGCACCAGTAGCGCGGAGTCTTTCGGTCCGCGGCGAAGTATTCGTCCACCACCGCGCCGTCGAAGACCTTCTCCAGATCGCGCCGCAGCACCAGCCGGTGGAGGTCTCCGGTCCTGAACCGCTTGAGCTTCCCGCCGACCCGATCGCGCATCGCCTTCTCGATCTTTTCCCTCGGTTGCCTCGGCTTGTAGTGCGCCACCAGCAGGGTTTGCCCGCCCTGCGCTCCGCCCTGGACTCGGTACTTCATCACGTAGGCGTAGTCGTACAGGTCGTCCGGGGGCAGCTCGCTGGGTATCTCCACCAGCTCCGCGGTCAAAGCCAGCTCCTCGGCGGACTCAGCGCGAGCGGGAGCGGCGAGCGCGAGGGCGACCAGGCACAGCGCTATTGGCCTCATTTCTCCTCCAGCGGTTGCGTCCGCGAAGGCCCCGGACAGCGAGCGCCCCGACCCAGAGCAGCCACGAGGCGCCGACCGTAGGGAGCAGGGGACCGGCGCTGCACCCGAGGGTGCCGGTCACCTGGGTCTCCGTGACGCGGGAGGGCCCACTCTGGTCCGGGGACGGGCCCGGGCCCAGGGGCTCGGTCCCGCCGTCCGATTCGCCGCCGGCCGGGGCGACCGGGAGCAGCTCGATGCCTGCCTCGAAGACGTCGCCCGCGCTCGTCGCCTCGATCAGCAGCCCGTCTGCGCCTACCACGTCGACCTCGAAGGACTTGACCAACGCGCGGTTGACGCCTCCCGCCTCGGAGGAGGGATCGAACCCGGAGAGAATCTGGACGCCGTCGGCCAGGTACGTCATCGAGCGATTGGTGTAGGCGTCGGCGAAGTGGAGGCGAAGCAGGTAGCGCCCGTCGGCCACGGGGATCCGGTAGGAGTGCGGGCTCTGGTGGCGCACGCTCTTGTAGAGAGCGGGCGGGCCGGCCTCGGGCACCCCTGAAACCTCCACGTCGTTGGGGTTGATCCAGTCCGCTCCGCCGGAGACGAAGGCGTCGTCCGCGAGCCAGCCTTCGACCGGGTAGTCGTTGCTCCCGGAGTTGATCCGCACCGGCAACGAGAGGGGGGCGGCCACGACCACCACCGCCGCGCCGCTCACCGCGCCGGACTCCGCGGTGATCTGGAAGGTGCCCTCGGTGGCGCCGCAGGCGAAGGCGGTGGTGTGCATGGTGACGGCTCCTCCGCTCGAGGCCGGAGAGAGCGCGCCGCCACCGTTGCTCCGCCAGGCGATGGTGGCCGCGAAGGGGGCATCGTTCTGGTCCAGCGGGCGAGCCGTGAGGCTCACCGCTCCGCCGGGGAAGCAGCTTTTGGCCGAGCCGGTCACCTCGATCCGCGCGAGCTGGATCTGATCGGTCACGGCGACGGTGACTTTGTATTGCTTGGCGCCCGCTCCGGACGCTGCGACGTCGACGGTCGCGGTGTAGGTGCCGGAGGGAAGGCCCTGGGCGGTAACGGCGTTGCTGAGCTTCTGCGCGTTGCCGGTGCCCGTGCGGGTAATGGCCAGCCACCCGGCGCCGGCGCCGTAGGAGATCGAGGTGGTGACCGCCGCGAGCGTCCCCGCGCCGGAGTTGGTGACCGCGACCTCCTGCGGCGCTGGGTCTTGGCCGCCTGTGAGGGCCGAGAAGCTGAGCGAGGTGGGAGAGAGCGTGAGCTGCGGCACCGGCCTCTGCCACAGCGTGCCCAGGAACATGTGCGGCCACTGGTCGTTCGCCGAGTTGGTGGTCAGCCGGGTCCGGTCTGCGCCGCCCGCCCCGAGCTTGTGCACGAAGACCTCGTAGTCGCAGGTGTCGTGATCGTGGCACCCGGTGGTGGCGCCGTAGGTGAGCCACAGCCCGTCGGTGGAGATGCGGGGGAAGTACTCGTGGCCCCAGTCCGGATCCGAGTGAGCCATCTCGGCCTGGTAGGACGCCCGGGTGGCCAGATCCGAAACCTGCATCTGGTAGATGTCGGGGGAGGTGCCCTGGCACGCGCCGCCGCCGCAGACATGGTAGATGAGCCCGCCCGTCGGAGGCGCCGTCGGCTCGCAACCCTGCCCAAAGTAGTAGACCTTGCTTGGGTCCTGGCGGTCGAGAACGATCGCCGCGTGGTAGGCGGTGAAGGTGCCGTTGTCCCCCGCATACGTCTGCCGGTAGCGGTCGCTGTGGGCCAACAGGTAACGGCCATCTCGGGTGATGGCGCCCGGGTTGATCTCCTTGGTTCCGATCTTGGAGAAGTCCGCCTTCGAGAAAAGGTGCGTGACCGCGCCAGTGTCCGGATTCACCAGCTTGAAGTCGTCGCCGGTGCGGCACACCACGCCGCTCCCGTCCAGCATCCAGAACAGCGGGGGCCCGGCGAAGATCTCCTTGTCGTCGGACTTGTCCCACCGCATCACGCGGGTGCGGCCGGCCGGGACGGTCTCGTAGGCGATCCAGCTCCCGTCGGGCGACCACATCGGATTGCGCGCTCCGGTCTGAGTCAGCCGGGTCACCTGCGTCCCGTCCGAGCGCATCAGGTAGATGTCGTGCAGCGTCCCGCCGCGCGTCGAGGCCCAGACGATCCAGCCGTTGGTCGGCGTCGACGCGACCGAGGCCGGCGGCGCGGCGAGCAGCATCAGCGCCAGCGGCAGCGTCCACTGGCGCCGCAGAGGTCTCTGGTTGGTCCGTCGCACTGGGTGGCGGAGCATGCGTAGCCCAGCCGGTGCAAGAACGGGCCCATCGCTGCAGCGCTCGTTCCTTTGGGGAGTTCGTGGTTTACGCGGCGAGGATGGGCTCCGGGACCGGGCCCGGCGCCGCAACCGCTGATGTGGTTGTGTTGAGGCGCGCCCACACGGGTGTCCTCGACCAGTGCGGCCTCGGCTCCCGGAGCTCGCCGGCACGGCCGCCGGAGCCTCGCAGGCCTCGCCGGCCGATGGGCTAAGGTTGACGAGCCATGCGGAGCCCCGGGGGAGCCATCGGCGCGTGCGCGGTGTGCGCACTGAGCGCACTTGCCCTGGGGGCGACGGTGGAACAGGTGCGGACCGGCGTGGCGGTGATGGCAGTCGACGCGGGCGCAGTCCCTCAGCTTCTCCGGGTGCCGCTTTCGCCTCCAGTCGATCTGCCCAGGAGCGCGCTCTGGTTCAGCTACCAGGTCTCGAGTGCTGAGCCGAGCAACGGGACGATCCGCGGGCGGCTGCTCCCGGGCGCGATCGAGTTCCAGCGGGCCTCGGGGAACAGCCGGACTCCGGCATCCATCCGCTGGTACGTGGCCGAGTTCGACGCCGGAGTCTGGGTGCAGCACGGACTCGCGGGGGTTCCCTTCGGAGACCCCAGTCGAACAGTGGTGAACATCGCCCCCGTGGATCTCACTCGGACCTTCCTGGTGGTCTCATGCGGGAGCTTGTTGCCGAGCAGCATCTTCAATGGAGATGACTACGTGCTGGCGCGGCTCGCCTCGCCAACGACTCTGGAGCTCGAGATCAACGACCCTTCCTTGACGCCGCAGGCTAGCTGTGCGTGGCAGGTGGTGCAGTACGACGGCGCGAAGGTCAATCGCGGGATGGCGACCCTCGGCGTGGGCCAGCTGTCGGCGGAGGTCCCGGTCGACCCCCCGGTGGACGCCGCTGTCACGGTGCTGGCGGTCTACTGGAAGTCGGACGGACCGTCCGACGCGGGAACGGGTTCGCAGCAGCTGACTGCCCAGCTGACCGGTCCAGACCGGCTGGTCGTCACCCGAGGTCTTCCGGGCTTGCGTCTGGTGGCAGGCTACGAGGTCATCTCGTTCACCGACGGGACCTCCGTGCGCGGGGGCCGTTCCTCCTTCATCCCCAAAGAAGACGCGCAGTCCACGTTCATTGCTCCTTTGGAACCGAACCGGTCGGTCGCCTTCGCCTCCGCCGCCCAGACGTTCGGGGCGTTCACCTCCGGGGATGACATCATCGACCCTGGCGCCTTCACCGTGGGGCTGCTCGGGCCGACCGAGGTACGGCTCAGCCGCGAGACGCGCTACAGCTCATCCGCCGTCGTCGATTGGTTCGTCGTCGAATTCCCGCTCCCCATGGATGGAGGAGCCGTGAGCGGGCCGCGCTTCCTCTCCACGGCTCCGTCCTTGCTGAAGTGTGGCGAAACCTGGCGCTACCAGCCCGCAGTCGAAGGGGCGTACGTGCGCTTCGAGCTAGAAGCGGCTCCAGAGGGCATGACCGTGGAAGCCACGACGGGAGCCGTCGAGTGGACACCCTCGAGGGAGCAGCGAGGCAGCGTTGAGGCCACCCTGGTCGCGGTCAGTCCCGGAGGGTCGACGTCCCAACGCCTCGCCTTCGACGTCCGCTGTGAAACCGCGGACCACCGGGTCGGCTGCGGCTGCTCCGCGGTCTCGGCGATTTCGCTCTTCGCCCTGCCGCCGACCCTGACTCGCCGGCGCCGGCTCTGCCGCGCAACTTGCGGCCCGGTGAGCTAGGAAGGCCCAATGAACCAGGCGCCACAAGAGACTCTCCACTGGGACCTGACCGACCTCTACTCCTCTCCTGACGACTCGCGCCTCGGCGATGACATGGGCCGCGCCGCGGCGCTTGCCGAACAAATCGAACGCTCGTATCGAGGCCGGCTCAGCTCGCTGGGCGCGGTGGATCTCGCGGAGGCGATCGCCCTCTACGAGCGGCTCATCGAGCTGGCCTACCGCCCGCAGATGTACGCGCAGCTTCTCTTCGCGGGGCAGACCACTGACGAGAAGGCGCAGGCGCTGCTCGACCGCTCCCGCCGCGAAACCACCGAGGCCTTCAACCAGGTGAAGTTCTTCGAGGTAGAGCTCAAGAAGCTGCCGGAAGAGCAATTCAAGGCCTTGCTGGAAGCGCCCGGGCTGGCCTCCTACCGCCACTTCCTCGCCGCCATGCGGAGATTCGCCCCCTACACCCTCTCCGAGGCGGAGGAGCAGATCTCCGAGCTGAAGAACCTCACCGGCCGCGCCGCCTTCTCGCAGCTCTACACCGAGGTCAGCTCGCGCCTGCGCATCCCGGTGGAGGTGGAAGGCAAGAGCAAGGAGCTCACCGTCGCCGAGGCCCGGGCGCTGCGCTCGAGCCCGGACCGGGAGCTGCGCCGCCGCGCCACCGACGGGCTGATGCACGCCTTCGAAGGCCAGGGCCACGTGCTCAACTTCTGCTTCAACACTCTCTTCCAGGACCACGCGGTGGAGGTGAAGCTCCGCGGCTACCCCAGCGCGTGCGAGCCCACCTACCTCGAGGACGAGCTGCCCGAGGAGCTGGTGGAGCGGCTGCTCGACACCACCGAGCGCCACTACCCGTTGGCCCAGCGCTTCATGCGTCTCAAGGCGAAGGCGCTCCAGCTCTCCGACTTCTCCTCCCACGACGTCCTGGCGCCACTCCCCGGGAGCGAGCGGAAGGTCCCCTTCGAGGAGGCGCGCGAGACGGTGCTCGAGGCCTTCCGGAAGTTCGAGCCGGGTTTCGCAGCCATCGCGCGGGAGTTCTTCGAGCGAAGGTGGATCGACGCGATGCCGCAGCCGGGCAAGCGCGACGGGGCGTTCTGCTCGGGGATGCTGCCCTCACTGCACCCCTACGTCCTGCTCAACTACAACCACCGCATCGAGGACGTCTCCACGCTCGCCCACGAGCTCGGGCACGGGGTGCACTTCTACCTCTCGCGGCGCAACACGCCGGTCAACTTCTGGGCGGCCACCCCGATGGCCGAGACCGCCTCGGTGTTCGCGGAGCTCTTGCTGATGAAGCGGCTGCTCGAGGCGGAGAAGGACCGCGGGGCGCGGCGGAGCCTGCTCTCGCTCCGCATCGAGGACATCGTCGCCACCGTCTTCAACCAGGTCTCCTACACCCGCTGGGAGCAGCGCGCCCACGCGCGCCGCGAGCAGGGCGTTTTGCCCCTCGAGGAGCTGGCCAAGCTGTGGATGGAGGAGCGGCGCCGCCTCTACGGAGATTCGGTGCAGCTCTTCCCCCGCGACCGCTTCGGCTGGCTCGGCATCGGCCACTTCGTTCACTACCGCTTCTATTGCTACAGCTACGCCTTGGGGCAGCTCTTGGTGCTCGCCCTCTTCCGCCGCTACGAAGAGGAGGGCGCCCCGTTCATCCCCCGCTACCAGGAGCTGCTCTCCTCGGGGTGCTCGGACACACCCCAGAGGCTGCTTTCACGGATCGGCATCGAGCTGGAGGACTCCTCTTTCTGGGAGCGCGGCTTCCACACCCTCTCCGGGCTCCTCGACGAGTTTGAAGCGCTGATCTGATCCTCCCACCCGCGAGCAGCTGGGCGCATTCGCTCTCAGCCGAGCTGCGTTCTGCTCTGGCTGCGCGATAGGAAGGCCGCGCGGAGCGCGCCGGTGGCGGCGAGTTGCGCGAGCGGCGACGCCGGATGGTGCCCACAGACGAGCGCCGCAACCGCGCGCGCCACGCCCTCGTCCGCCGCCACCTTCCGCCAGCGGCTCGCGTTCGGCCCGTAGAAGCGCGCGGCGATCCGCGCGAACAACCAGAGCGTCACTCCCGAGCGAGAGAGCGCCAGGCTCGCCCGGTAGCGCTCGAGCGACGGCGCCCGGCCGAACGATGACGCGCCCGCGGCGAGGCTCCCGGCGATCCGCCCCGACCAGAGGGCGTAGCGGATGCCCTCACCGGTGAGCGGGTCAGCTCCCAGCGCCTCTCCCGCCAAAAGAACTGGGCCTCGGCCGACAGTCCGGAACGGTTCGGCCAGCCGGATGGAGAAGGCATCCTCCTTCTCGTGGGCCAACCCCTCGCGCGCGGCCCACTCGCGAAGCGACGAGCTGAGATCGACCCGGCTGCCCCTCGCGTCGTTCCCGCGCGGCGCGTACGAGTAGACGCCGCAATTCTCCACCTCGCGGCCCGCCTCCCGGCAAGGGAACCTCCACGCGTATCCCGGCAGGCCCGCATCGAAGTCAAATAGCAGCGCGTCCTGCCCGCGGGACGAGGCGAGCGCTTCCCTGAGCGGCACCCGCTGGCCGGAGGTTAGGCCCAAGAGCCTTCGGGAAGGCCCCCCCGCCCCGTCGCAGCACACCGCCGCCCGAAAGGCGATCCGGCCGGCGCCGGTCGAGGCGATTCCGTCCTCGAATCTCTCGAGGGGCGCTTCCTCGAGCACCTCCACGCCCAGCTTGCGCACCTGCTCCAGGAGATCCGCGTCGAGCTCCCTCCGCCTCACCACCGCGCACGCCCTCGGCAGCGGCACCCGGCGCGTCGCTCCATCCACCCTGAAGGCGGCGACCGACACCTCCTGCTTGGGCACCCGCAAGGCCAGCCTCGCCCGCTCCAGCTCCCAGAGTCCTCCTCCGGTGATCGCCCCGGCGCACAGCTTGTCCCTGGGAAAGCGCGCCCGGTCGATGAGCAGCACCGAGAGCTCCTTCGCCCTGGCCCGGGCCGCCGACGCCGCCGCGCAGCCTGCCGGTCCTCCGCCGACCACCAGCAGGTCCACGGTGCGATCAGCTTTTCTCGCCACCGCCGGCCCTCCCCAGCGCCGCCCTGAGGCAGCGCACCGCCGCGCGCACGTGCTCCGAGCTCGCCGCGAGCGAAGGCCCTCCCTCCTCCGCCGCCTCGGCCGCGGAGGCTCTCTCCTGCGCGGCGCGCACGAGCGACCGCGACTCCTTGAGCCCGCCGCGGCCCTTCTCCGCGCCCGCCCGCGAAAGCTCGAGGTGTCCCCGGCACAGGGACAACACCGTGAGGAACGGCTTGTCCCCGAGCGGGCCCAGCATTCCCTCCGCCTGCTCCAGGGCGAGTTGGGCTTCCTCCAGCCGGCCCTCCATGGCGAGCGCGGCGCCCTCCAGGGCGAGCGCGTGGCCCGCATAGCGGCGGTCGCCCACTTCCTGGAACAGCGTGAGCGCTCGCCGGAAGCGCGCCTGCGCCTTTTGGCCCTCCCCCGCCTCCAGGCTTATCCCTCCGAGGTTGGAGAGGGCGATTCCCTCGAAGCGGCGGTCCCCAACCTCGCGGAGGATGGAGAGCGCCCGCTCGTACCTCCGCCGCGCCTCCTCCAGCCTGCCCTGCTGCCTGAGCGCCGCGGCGATGAAGTTCTCCAGCCGGCCCTCCATCCGCCGATCCTGCCGCTCGCGGGCGTGGCGCAGCGCCAGCTCGAAATCCGCCACGCTCTCCTTGAGCCTTCCTCTCGCCTGGCGGGCGAGCCCGCGGGCGGTGAGCCCCTTGCAGCGCAGCTCCGGGTCCACCTCGCTCGTCACGGCCTGCTCCAGCGCCGAGTCCAGCATCGCCAGATGCGGCGCGAAAGGCCCCCTGACTTGAAGCAGCGGGTCCAACGCCAGCACCGCCCTCAGCGCCTCCGCGCCCGCAAAGGGCGCCCGCTCGATGGCCCTGTGGAACACCGCCGAGAGATTCTCCCGCTCGTTGGCGAGGCGGTCCAAGGCGTCGACCAGGCCGGGGCCCTCGGCCTCCTCGGCGAGCTGGGCGCCCAAGCCGAGGTAGTGCGCCGCGTGGCGGCTCTTGGCCTGCGCCCCCTCCGCCATCGAGCTCAGCTTCTCCAGCGCGTACTCGCGGATGCTCTGGTAGAGGCCGAAGCGGATCTCCCCCGGCCTTCCCGGCGGCTCGTAGGAGCGGACCAGCGACTTCTCCCTGAGGGTCTGCACCACGTCCAGCGCCCAGGGCGCCTCCGGCCAGCGGGAGAGGTCCAGCACCGCCTCCGCCGCCTCGATGGTAAAGCCGCCGCGGAAGACCGAAAGCTGGGCGAGCGCTGACTGCTCGTGCGGCAAGAGCAGGTTCCAGGACCAGTCGATGGCTCCCTTGAGGGTTGCCTGCCGGGCCGAAGCGCCGGCAATGCCGGCAGTGGAGGCGAGCAACTGGAAGCGGCGGGGCAGCCTCTCGGCGAGCTGCGCCGGGGAGAGGACCGATATCCGTGCGGCCGCCAGCTCGATGGCGAGCGGCAAGCCGTCGAGCTGTCGGACCACTTCGGCGACCGCCCGGGTTTCAGCCTCGGAGAAGCGGTAATTCGGCCTGGCGGCGCGCGCCCGCTCGAGGAAGAGCTGCACCGCGTCGGAGCTCTCCGGCCGGTCGCCGTCGGGGAGCCCCAAAGGCTCCATCTCGAAGCAGCACTCCCCCTCCAGCCTCAATGGCTCGCGGGAGGTGGCGAGGAAGCGGCCCTGCGGCGCACAGGCGAGCCACGGCCCGACCGTCTCTTGCGCCATTGGCGCCACCTGCTCGAAGTTGTCGAGGATGAAGAGCGCCTCGCCCCTCGAAGCGAGCGCGCTCGCGAGCTGGGCTACCGCGTCGCTCGCGGTGAGCGGCACGTCCAGCGCCCGTCCCACCGCCGCGCAGATGCCGTCTTGGTCTCGCGACTCGGTGAGGTCGAAGAACCAGGCGCTTCCCACCGCGCGCTCGAGCCAGCCACGGGCGAACTCCACCGCGAGCCGGGTCTTCCCGGTTCCCCCCGGGCCGAGCAGCGTCACCAGCCGCTCGCCCCGGGCGAAGAGACGGTCCAGCTTCTCCAATTCGGAGTGCCGGCCGATGAAGCGGCTGGCCTGGGGTGGAAGGGTCGACCGCAGGCGCTGCTCGTGCACGGCAATGGTGGGCACCGGTTCGTCTGGCTGGGGCGGGGCGGAGGCCTCGGGCCGCCCGCCCGCCTTCGAGCGCGCCACCGAGCGCGAGCTTCGGGTCCGGTCCGGATCGGATTTTCCGCTCACCGTCTCGGACTCGCCCAAGAACAGCTCCCGCACGAATGCTTCGAGGTGAGCGGCGCTCGCCGCCACCCGCCCTGCCACCACGAAGTCCTCCAGCGCGAGCCTGAACGCCCCGCCGTCGGCGTAGCGGCGCGCCGGCTCCTTCTCCAGCGCGCGCATCACCACCGGGTCCAGGTCCTTCGGCACCGCCGGATTCACCGAAGAGGGCTTCTGCACCCGGCACTCGGAGACCAGCCGCAGGGTGACTGGATCGGAATCGCCCTTGAACAGCCTCCGGCCGGTGAGCAGCTCCCAGAAGACGACACCCAGCGAGAAGAGGTCGCTCGCCGGCCCGACCGCCTCCCCCGCGGCCTGCTCGGGAGACATGTAGGGGTACTTCCCTCGCAACATCCCGGTGTCGGTGCGCTGCAACCGGTCGGCTGCCTTGGCCACTCCGAAGTCGATGAGCTTCACTCCTCCGTCGAAGCCGACCAGGATGTTGTGGGGCGAGACGTCGCGGTGGACGATGCCCAGCGGCCGGCCCTGCGAGTCCTTGGCCTTGTGCGCGTAGTCGAGCGCGGCGGCGCAGTCGGCGGCGACCCGGCAGGCGGCTCCGACCGGCATCGGCTTCTTGGTTGAGCGAGCCTTCTGGAACAGCCTTCGCAGGTCCCGCCCCGCCACGTACTCCATCGCCAGGTACCAGGCTCCCTCCACCTCGCCCAGCTCGAAGATCTGCGCCACGTTGGGGTGGTTGAGCCGGGCGGCGATCCGCGCCTCGTCCAAGAAAAGCTCCAGGAACTCCTCGTTCTCCGCGAGGTGCGGCAACACCCGCTTGATCACCAGGAGCTTCTCGAAACCCTTGGCCCCGCCGCTCCGCGCCAGGAACACCTCTCCCATGCCCCCGGTGGCGAGCTTCTTGATCAACTGGTACTTGCCGAAGGGGACCGCCATGGGCTCAAAGGCCTAGCGCAGTTCCACCACCTTGAGCTGCCCGATGAGCGGAGTGATCTCCGCGTTCCCTTCTTCCCCGACCGCCAGGTGGGTGGCGTCGGCGACGTCCTGGCCGAAGGTCGGATCGAGCTGGGTCCACTCGCCCACGAATGCCTCGACCCACTCGTGCCAGTAGAGGGCGGGGACGTTGTCCTCGTTCACCATGTATACCACCCCGTCCACCCGCCGCGCGGGGATGCCGGCGGCCCGAAGCAGCGCCACCGAGAGCAGCGAGTGCTCGGTGCAGTCGCCTCTCCTTTGCCTGAGCACGTCGGTGGCCCGGTCGGCGCTCGCCCCGTAGTCCTTGGTGAGGTTCTGGTTGACCCAGCGGACGATCTTCTTCGCCGCCGCATAGGCGTCCTTCTCGCCGGAGAGGATCTCCTCCGAGAGCGAGCGGATCTCCTGGTGGTCCGACTCCACGATGATGGTGGACTTGAGGTAGCTGCCTCCGGAGGGATCCGCCAGCGGACGCGAGGAAGGCTTCCTCGACGGCGGGCGGGCGGTGATCGAGACCTCCACCTTCCCATCCGGCAGCGCCCGGAAGCTCTGCCGGTAGGTCGGCCGGTGGAACTTCTCCGGCAGCCCGGAGGCCACCAGCACCAGCTTGCCGGGGATCGCCTGGGCCGCGCTCGGCACCGGGCCGGGCAGCACCACCCGGGTGAGACCGAACACCTCCACCTGGTCGAGCCGCCTGGCCACCGCCTCTGGCTCGGCCACTGCGCGCATGGTGGAGCCGAAGTTGATCTCCAACACCCGGCCCTTCTCGTCGAGGTAGCTCTCGATCGGAACCTTCTCCTTCTCCGACAGACTCACCGCCTTGCGCAGCTTCACCGGCACTCCCCCGACGATGCGAGAGGAGGTTTCTCCCAGCGTGGTGCTGACCCGGTAACTCTCGAGATCCGTCCCGTCGAGGCTGGTGCCCTCGTAGGGCTTGCGGCGGTGGAGCGCCACTCGCGCCGGGTCGGCGTCCTCCACCGTCTCCTTCGAGGGCGGGAGCGTCAGCGTCTGGTCAGGGTGCCCCGGCCGCCGGCGGATTATTCTTAGTCCCTCCTTGGTGGCGGTGCCCTCCAGGGTTTGTTCTCCCCCGTCGCCCCGTTGCTCCACCGTGAAGGACAAGAGCCGCCCTCCCGGCCCGCTCTCGTAGATCCGCACTTCTTTGTGGCGGCGCTCGGAGAGCTTGGTTCCCACGTTCGCCTTGAAGACGAACTCGTTCACCGAGCGCGCCTTCGAGGAGTCCTCCGGGAGCGGGGAGAGGCCCATGAAGATGAAGCCGACCTTCTTCTCCATCAGGTAGAGGCCGAAGAACTCGCCCTCGGCGGGCCTCGGGGCGGCCAGCACGTCCGAGCGGGTGGCGCTCCGCTCGGCTGCTCTCGCGACAGGCTTTTCGGCCCCTGGCGCTCCGGCGGGGCCCGCGCTCCCTGCCGGCGGGGCCCTGCACGCGAACAGCAGGACGAGCGCGGCGCCGAGCGCTCGAGCGACGGCCGAATGGCGGCGGAGCCTCACAGCCTCTTGGAGAGGATGACCAGGTCCTCTCCCACCTTGTAGAAGTCGCGCAGCCGGGCTTCCTCCTCGTACCGCATGGCGCGGTAGAAACCGCGGGTGGGCCCGTAGGCTTCCGTGGCGCTGGTCTCCACCCGGACGAGCCGCGCCTTCCTCCGCTTGAGCTCGCGCTCCATCGCCTCGATGAGCGCCCGGCCCACTCCCTTGCCGCGTGCCTGGGAGTGGGAGGCGATCCAGTAGAGGTCGAAGGTGCCGTCGGTCATCGGCGTGGGGCCGTAGCACACGTATCCCAGGACCTTCCCCTCCTCGCCGGCCACCAGCACCTGATAGTCGGGGCTACTCGGCTCGAGCGCGAGGCCGACGAGCTCGAGCGCGCAGGCCACTTCGGTCGGAGAGAACGTTTCGACCCGGCCCAAAAGCTCTTCGAGCGGGCCGCGATCCCTCGGCTCGAGGGGACGAATTTCCATGGCTCCGTTCCAGGGCGATCTCCACCAGCCGTTGTGCCAGCTCGGGGTAGCTCATCCCCGCGCTGGCGGCCGCCTTGGCGAAGCCGGCTTCGGGGTGGAGGTCGCAGTTGGGGTTGATGTCGATGACCCACGGCTGTCCGCCGGCGGAAAGCCTCACGTCCACCCTCCCGTAGTCGCGGCAGCCCAGGGCCTCGAAGGCCGCGCGGGCCACCTCCACCACCCGGGCCTGCTGCGCCGGCTCCAGCGTGCAAGGGATCGGCGTGGAGTCTAGGCACTCCGGCGAGGCGAGGTCCCACTTGGCCCGGTAGGAGACGATGCGGGGCCGGCCGGCGAACGCGTCTCCGAAGCGGATCTCGGTGAGCTGGAGCGCGCGCCGCGGACGGTTTCCCAAAAGCGGTACGTACAGCTCCCGCCCGTCCACGTATCGCTCCACCAAGGCCGGCTGGCGGAAGGTGCGGAGCACGTTGGTGACCGCCCTGCCCAGGCCGGCGCGGTCGTGCGCCACCGAGGCGAAGTCGATGCCCACCGAGGCGTCCTCCCGCACCGGCTTGACGATCACCGGGAAGGGGAGCGAGTTGGCCACCAGGTCCCCAACGCTCTCGGCGAGGAAAAACTCCGGCGTCGGCACTCCGCGGGCGAGCAAGAGCTCCTTGGCCTTGTCCTTGTGCAAGGCCAGCCCGAGGGCCAGCGCGCCCGAGCCGGTGTAGGGCAGGCCCAATAGCTCCAAAAGGCACGGGACCGCCATCTCGCCCCGGCTGTCGGCGATCAGCGACTCGCAGAGGTTGATGACCAGGTCCGGCTCGCGGCGCCTGAGGGCCAAGAGGGCCCCGACCGGATCATCCGCCAGCGCCAGCGGCTCGGCCAAGGTGGCGCTGCCGGAGAGCGCCTGGGCCATCGCCGCGGCGACTCTCTCCACGTCCTCCCTGGCCTCCCGCCCTGGATCCTCCTCCAACAGGTGGTGATCCCGGTTGTGGAGGATGGCGATGTACATGGACAGTGGAACGCCTCCCTAGCACGAAGCATCGGCCCATCCCAGGCTCCAGTCGCTTCGCGAAGATGCGGCACCTCCATCTTACCGGGCCAACCGCTCGCGCAGACATCGGCGCCTCGGGTAGGATGGTGTACCGAATCAAACCACGGAAACGAGGGGGCTTGGTGCTCCGATAACCAAGGTGCCCACCCGCTCACTACACGGAGCAGTGCCATGGCCAAGATCGGCGAAACCACCACGCGGCGCCCCACCGTCCTCCAGCGCGTCCGGCAGTACGCGGAGAAAGCGAAGGAGCTCGGCGAGAAGGGGAAGCAGCTCTACGACGGCGCCAAGTCGGTGGCCGGCGACGTGAAATCCGCGGCGTCCCAGGCCCGCACGGTGGCGAAGGACGGCTTCAAGCGCACCTACTCCGCGGCGCGGAAGTCGGCGGTGGCCAAGGCGATGGGCCCCGGCGACAAGCTCTCCAAGCTCGGGGTGCTCAAGAAGGCCGGAGGTGTGGTGGGGTTGGTGGGCGGGGCTGCGGCCCTTCCTGGCGCCGTCTCCACCGCGGCCGCCGACATTCGGCAGGCGGTGCGGACGCGCAGCGCCGATGACGTCAACCGAGCCGTGGGATCGACCTCGGGCGCGGCCTCCACCACCTTGAAGACCGCCAGCTCGGGCCTGCAGGTCGCCCGCGACGCCCAGCGCTACGGCACCGCCTACCACGCCGCCTCGCAGGCCATTCGCGCCACGGCTCCGGAGGTTTCCCAGAAGGTGGCCGGGGCTGCCACCCGGGCCGCCGCCCGCGCCGCCTATGAAGGCGCCACCCGCCAGGTGGCGAGGAGCACCGTCGCCACCGCCGCCACCCGCGCCGCTCAGCGGTCGGCGGGGAGCGTGGCCCGCGCGGTGGTTGGATCCTCCAGCCGGGCGGCCTCGCGCGCCGCCATCCGTGCCGGCACCAACGCCGCCGCCACTGCGGCCACCCGGGCCGCCGCTCGCGCCGCCGCTGGGCCCTTGGCCAAGGCAGCCGGCCGCTTCGTCCCCGGCGCGAACATCGCCATCGCCGCGTTCGACACCGCCCAGGCCGTTACCACCCTGCGCGACCCGAACGCCAGCGTGGGCAAGAAGGTCACCAGCGTCGTCACCGCCGTCGGCTCGCTGGCCGCGGCCACCAACATCCCGGTGGTGAGCCAGGTGGGGGCGGCGGTCTCCACGGTGTCCAGCCTGGTGGGCGGGTTCTTCTTCGGCAAGTGAGAGGCTGAGGATACCGTCACAGCCGCTGATCCCGGCGCGCCCTCGCCGCCGTTTTTCTGCTAGAAGCCGTGCGAGCTAGACGCAAGTTCGCGCGGCGCAGGTTTCCTCCGCTCTGGGACCACGGGCCGCGCGGCTACCTGCCGGGGGCCACGGTGACGAAGCGCGGGAACAAGCGGAGCAACACGGCTGGCGGCTCGTACGAGGCGAACCGCCTTTCTTTTCTCGTGGAGAACCTGCCGCTGGCGCGGGCTTTGGCCGACGGGCCGGTCGAGCTGCCCCCGGCGAAGGCGCCCTCGCTCGAGGACCTGGCGGTCCGGGTTCCGGCGGCGGAGGACTTGACCGAAGGCGACTTCTTGCGCCGCTTCCAGGAGCTGTCCCGGGAGGCGGCCAAATCGCGCGACCGCGCCGAGGGCGAGGCGGTGGCGATGGGCGACGACGCGCAGCTCGACGCGGTCGGCTACTCGGAGGGAAAGCTGATTCCCTTCAGCGTGCGGACCGGGATGTGGATGGTCCTCCAGCCGGAGGCGCTCTTGCCTGGCTTCGCCGAAGGCATCGTGGGGACGAAGGTGGGCGAGAGTGCCGAGGTCGAGCTCGAGCTTCCAGCCGACTACCCGGTGGAGGGGCTCCGGGGGAAGAAGGCCCACTTCATCGTCGACGTCCTCTCGGCCCGCGAGGTGAAGATGCCGGAGTCGGAGGGCCCCGCCCTGCTCAAGGCGCTGGGAAGGGGAAGCAGCCTGGACGAGGTGATGGACTCCATCGCCGAGGAGCTGGAGGAGGAGCTGGCCGATCAGCTCTGGGTGCAGGCGCAGGACTTGGTCCTGGACGAGCTGGTGGAGCGGGCCAAGCCGCAGGTGCCGATAGAGCTGGTGGACGAGGAGGTCCGCCGCCGCTGGGGGCAGGTGGAGGGCAAGGCGCTGGGCGAGAAGCAGTTCGACGTGAAGGAACAGGAGGAGGCGCTGGCGGGCTGGCTGGAGGACCGGGAGACGCGGGCGGACGCCGAGCGGCGGCTGAAGATCAGCCTGGTGCTCAAGGCGATCGCCGAGCGGGACCAGCTGGTGCTCACCTCGGAGACCATGGACCGGCTGCTCGAGGAGGTGAGCCAGGACTTCGGCCTCGACCCCGAGGAGGCGAAAGCGGCGGTTCGGGAGGACACCCTGGCCGCGAAGCAGGTGCATGACTTCGCCTGGCACCTCATGGTGGTCCAGCATGTGATGGAGCAGGCGAAGGTGCAGTTCGAGGGCGCCGAGGACGAGTAGGGCATGCGGGTCCGCGACCCCATCCACGGCACCATCCCGGTCAGCGACGGCGAAAAGGCGGTGGTGGACAGCCGGTTTTTCCAAAGGCTGCGCCACATCAAGCAGCTCGGCTTCGGCGAGCTGGCCTTCCCCGGCGCCACCCACACCCGCCACGCCCACTCGCTGGGCGCGATGCACATGGGCTCGAGGCTGTTCGATGCGGTCGCCGCGCGCTCGGCTCTCTCCGCCAAGGCGAGGGAGCGCTTCCGCGCCGCGGCCCGGCTGGCGGCGCTCTGCCACGACATCGGGCACATGCCCCTCTCCCACGCCTCGGAGCGGATCGCCCCGCCGCGCGGCCAGCTCGGTCTCCCATCCTGGGCGGCTCCCCAAGGAGGCAGGGCGACGCACGAGGACATCGCCGCGCGGCTGTTGCTCGACAGCTCGCTCTCGAAGCTCTTGCGCGAGCGCTTCGAGCCGCAGGGCGTCTCCCCGGAGTCTTTGGTGTCGCTCATCACCGGGCGCGAGGGCGGACCTTCGGAGGGCTTCGTCGACGGGGGAATAGACTACTCGCCGCTCTTGCGCGCGCTCGTCTCCGGGGAGCTGGACGCCGACCGGATGGACTACCTGCTCCGCGACTCGTTCTTCACCGGCGTCCACTACGGCCGGTACGACCTCGACTGGATCGTCCAGAACCTGAGCCCGGCGGTGAAGGACGGGCGGGCCTACCTGGCGCTCTCCAAGGCGGCGGCGTTCGCCTTCGAGGACTTCTTGCTCAGCCGCTACCACATGTTCGTCTCGGTCTACTACCACCACACCTCGGTGGGCTTCGACCACATGCTCCAGCGCTACTACGAGGAGGCGCCGGGCGAGTTTTCGGTTCCGGACGAGCCGGAGGCCTTCCTCGAGTGCGACGACGTGGCGCTGGCCTCGGCGCTCCGGCGCTCAGCCAACCGCTGGGCGAAGCGGATCGTCGCCCGCGACGGCTTCAAGCTGGTGGCCCACTTCACCGAGCGCGATGCGGGGTATGACCTGGGCTCGCTCTCGGCGGCCCTGCAGGCCGAAGGCATCGAGCACTTCTCGGTCGAGTCGCGCGGGGTGTTGTCGAAGTACTTCGAGGAGGGGAAGGGCCCGGCGCTGTACATCCTCGATGAGCCGCTGGGACGGTTGACCGAGGTGGCGCAGTACACGCCCTTGTATCAGCGGTACAGTGGAGCGGTGCGGCTCTCGCGCATCTACGCTCGCCCCGACCAGGCTGCCCGCGCCGCCAAACTGCTGGTGCGGCTTGCGGGCTCCTCCCCGGGAGCGCCCTCGTGAGCGAGCCTTTGCCGGGCTTGCCCGCGGGGCCTCCACCCCCGAGGCCCGCCGACGCGGCGGTGGCGGTGCCGTTCCGGCGGGCGGGCAACACGGTGGAGGTGTTCTGGCTCAAGCGCAGCTCGCAGGTGTCCTTCGCGCCCGGCTTCCACGCCTTCCCCGGCGGGCGGGTGGATGCCGCAGACGGCGCGGTGCCGGTGGAGGGCGTCTTTGGGATGGACGCCGCGCTCAGGGTCTGCGCGGCCCGGGAGCTGTTCGAGGAGGCCGGGGTGCTTGTGGCGGAGGGCTCGCCGCCCTCCGCCGACGGTCTTCGCCAGGCGAGGAGGGAGCTGTTGGAGGGAAAGGTTTCGTTCGGCGAGCTGCTCTCCCGCTGGCGGCTTTCCGTGCGGGCGCAGGATTTCCACGACGCTGGCCGGTGGATCACTCCCTCCTTCATGCCCCGGCGCTTCGACGCGCGGCTGTTCTTGGTGGCGATGCCGGGCGCATCGCAGGCCGAGGCCTGGCCGGGCGAGGTGGCGGAGGGCGGCTGGGTTCGTCCGGCGGACGCGCTCCTGCGCTGGGAGCAGGGGACCGCGCTGCTCCACCCGCCTAACCTGTTCGCGATGCAGACGCTCGCCGGCTTCACCAGCGTGGCCGACGCTGCCGCGAGGATGTCGCTCCCGCCCCACAGCCCAAACTTCACCGCCACTCGCATCGAGTTCCAGCGGGGAATCCGCGTCTTCCCGCTGGAAACCGTCACCCTCCCGCCGGCGACCCACACCAACGCCTACGTGCTCGGGAACGGGGAGATGCTGGTGGTCGACCCAGGCTCGCCGGAGGTCCGCCAGTACGCGCGGCTTTTGGCGCTGGTGAGCGGGCTCAGGGCGGAGGGGCTGAGGCCGAAGGCGGTCCTGCTCACCCACCATCATTCGGATCACATCGGCGGCGCCAAGGCGGTGAAAGAGCGGCTGAACGTGCCGGTCTGGTGCCACCGCCGCACTGCCGAGCGGCTCCCGTTCGAGGTGGAGCGGGTGCTCGAGGACGGGGAGATCATCCACATCGCCGGCGGGCGGCCGATGCGCCTGAGGGTTTTGCACACGCCCGGGCACACCCGCGGCCACCTCTGCCTGGTGGACGAGGCGACGCGGGCGGCGATTGTCGGCGACATGGTGGCCGGAACCGGGACGGTGATGATCGACCCGCCGGAGGGCGACATGACCGACTACCTCGCTCAGCTCCAGCGCCTCAAGGATTTGCCGGTGGGCACCCTGTACCCCTCGCACGGGCCGGTGATGCCGGATGGGGTGGCGAAGCTCGCCGAGTACCTTCACCACCGGGAGTTCCGGGAGAGGCTGGTGCTGGGGGCGATCGGGCCGGCCGGCGCCGCCATCCAGGAGATTGTCCCCAAGGCCTACGGCGACACCCCAGAGGGGATGCACCCGGTGGCGGAGCGGAGCGCGCTGGCCATCCTGATCAAGCTCTCCCGCGAGGGGAAGGTGAAGCGGAAGGACGAGCGGTACTTCCTCTCCTGAGGCGCCGCCCGGCGGATCCACGGGAGGAGCGGCGGGGCCATGGGTGCGATGCGGCCTTGGACGGCGGTTCCCCTCCTGGCGCTCCTCGGCCCAGCCGCGATCGCCCAGCCGGCTGCGAGGAGAGTGGTCTCCCTCTTGCCGTTTGGAGAGGTGGAGCGGAAGCACCTCGACCAGGTGGCGGCCGCGGTGCGCGAAAAGCTCGAGGTCGAGGTGCGCGTGGAGGCCTCGCGCCCGCTTCCCAAGGAGGCCTACTACTCCCCTCGGAAGAGGCAGAAATCTCCACCACCAAGGGGGAGATCCGCGACTGGGGAATCGGGGGCCTGGGCACCATCGATGGGAAGAGCTGCGTGGTGTCCACCTTCCTGGTGAGGAAGCACAGCGCCACGGAGGCAAAGCGGCTCCGCCGGCTGGCGGACCTGGCGGTGCACGAGCTTGGGCACACCCTGGGGCTCGAGCACTGCGAGGTGGACGGGTGCGTGATGGCGGACGCCAAGGGCAAGCTCATCCGCTCGCTGGACGCGAGCCGCGGCGGCTTCTGCGAGGCCTGCCGCAACAAGCTCGGGCCAGGGCTCCTCAAGGGGCCGTGACCAGCCAGCGAAGGCTTCCCCGGTCGAGTCGCGAGCCCTCAGCTCAGGCGAGCGACTTGCCGCACGGTCCTCCGCGTCGCACCACTTGCCAGGCAGCAAGGCTTGCGGCCGCCGCCGCCTCGAGGCGCTCAAATGGAATGAACCCGCCGGCGGGCACCCCGGGCCCACCAATTTTTCATCGTGAACGTGAATTCACGTTCACGAAAATTTCGCCGAGAGTGCGCCCGCAGAAGCGGTTTTCACCCTGTGAATTCAGTGGGTTGTCGAGTCAACGAGGGGCCCAAGCTGGCTCGCAAGAATGAACGTGAATTCACGTTCACGATGAAAAAAAAGGCTCCCCGAGGGCGGGAGCTGCCGTCGTGTGGAAGGTGAGCCTTCAAGCGACGCGTTGGCCTTCGCCGACAGGGGCGCCGCTCTGCGCGCGCGTGGGAGCGGGCGCAGCCTAGTCCTGTGAGCTGGCTGTGGCCGGTGTTAGGAGCGCTCGGGGCGAGCACCGCGGCGCTGGTGGGGAGTGGGCTCATCCTCACGCTCGGGCGGCGCGCCGAGCGCGCGGCCGGATGGCTGTTCGCCTACGCCGTCGGGACGCTCCTGGCGGCGGCGGTGCTGGGGCTTCTCCCCGAGGCCCTGGAGCACGCCCCGCCGATGAAGGCGATGTGGCTCTTCTTGGCCGGCATGCTGGGCTTCATCTTCTTCGAGCGCGCGCTCAGGTGGCGGCACCACGCCCACCGGCATCACGGCGAGGGCTCGGTGGAGCGGACCACCGCGGTGGCGCTCTTGTGGGGAGACGCGCTCCACAACTTCATCGACGGGCTGGTGCTGGGAGTCTCCTTCGGGGTCAGCTCGGAGGTGGGCACCGCGGCGGCGGTGGCCATCTTCGCCCACGAGGTGCCGCAGGAGATCGGCGACTTCGCCATCCTCCTCGAGGCGGGCATGCCGAAGCGGCGGGCGATGCTGCTCAACTACCTCTCCGGGCTCACCCCGGTTCCGGGAGCGCTCTTGGCGTTTGCGGGCGCCTCCTCTCCGGCGGTGTTCGGGGTCTTGCTCCCGCTGGCGGCGGGCGGTTTCGTCTACATCGCGCTGGCCGGGCTGGTGCCGGCGCTGCAGCACCGCAAGGGCCGGGGGGCCGGCCTCCTCCAGCTCGGGCTGGTGCTGCTCGGCGTGGCCACGGTGTGGGCGGTGGGCCAATTGTCAGCTTGAGCGCGGGACCGGGTGCGTCCGGGTGGCTTCTTCCAGGTCACAGGATGGTAGTATTATTTGTGGTATGAAAGTGAAGACTTCGGTCACCCTGGAGAGAGACGTAGTCGAGGCTCTGGACAAGCTCGCCGGCCGCGCGGGCAAGCGCTCGGAGGTCATCGAGCTGGCGGTGCGCGAGTACCTCGAGCAGCAGGCGCGCCTCGCCAGGCAGGCGCGCGAGCGGGCGCTTCTCGATCGGCATGCGGAGGCGCTGAACCGAGAGGCGGGGGACGTGCTGGCCTATCAGGTCGAGCCGTGAGGCGGGGAGACCTCTACCGGGTCTATCGGGGATCGACCAGGGATCCGCGGCGGAGCCGAGTCTTTGCGGTGGTCAGCCGGCAGGTCCTCCTGGACTCTCGGTTTTCGACCGTCATCTGCGCTCCCATCTACTCGGCCTACCACGGGCTCGCCACCCAGGTGCCAGTCGGAGTCGAGGAGGGGCTCAAGCACGAGTGCAGCGTTCACTGCGACGAACTGGTGAGCCTGCCCAAGGCTTCGCTCACTGACTTCGTGGGCTCGCTGGGCGCGGGAAAGCTCTCACGGCTGCGCTCGGCCTTGCTCGCCGCCCTGGAGCTGGAGTGAGTTCCTTCACCCCAACCCTCTCCCGGACGGAGAGGGGAGCCCGTCCTGGGGCTCCGCGGCGCGGCGGCGCAGGGCCAGCCACAAGAGCGGCGCTATCGCGAGCAGCGCCTGCGGCAAGAGGCTCACCGCATCCGGGTAGAGGCCGAGCGCCTCGAGCCGCACCATCCGCACCGGCGCCAGCGGCAAGGCACCCACCTCCTGGAACGCGTGAAGCGCCTTGCCCAGCATCACCGCGGCGGTGGCCACCAGCACCACGGTGGAGGCGTTGAACAAAATCTTCATCGGTAGCCGGTAGCCGACCCGGTTCACCGCCACCACCATCGCCAACAGCGCCGCGGCGCCGGCCAAGGCCCCGTAGAGCGTCCCCGAGCCGGAGTCCACCGCGAGCCCCTGCAGGAAGACCGCCGTCTCCACCGTCTCGCGCAGCACGGCGGTGAAGGAGATGCCGAACAGCCCCAGCAAGCTGCCCCGGCCGATCGCCCCCTGGGTGCGCAAGCGGAGCTCTCCCATCAGCTTCCGCACGTTGGCCCGCGCGTTGAGCCACAGCGCCGCGTACAGGAGCATCCCCACCGCCAAGAGGCCCACCACCGCCTCCATCCACTCCCGGTCGGCCGCGGCGAGGGCGCTCCGGCCCAACGCGAAGACGAGCCCGCCGGAAAGGAGGGCCAGCACCCAGCCGAGGTGCACGTAGGAGGCCTGAGCGCGGTGGACGCTCATCTTCTTGAGCACCGCGAGCAGGGCGGCGATCACCACCGTGGCCTCGAAGCCCTCGCGGAGGAGGATGATGAACGCCTCCCAGAACACCACCCAGAAATCGCCTTGGCCTGCGCCGGTCCGCCGGGCCCGGTCGATCAGCGCCAACAGCTTCCTGCCCTCATCGGAGAGGTGCGGGCTCTGGTTCTCCGCGGCGAGCCTCAATTTGCCGAAGGACTCCTCCAGCTCGCGGACCAGCTTGCCGTCGCGCGCACGGAGGAGCGGCTCCACCGGCTCCAGCCCAGTGAGATAGGCGTCCAGGACCGCCTCGCGGGCGGCGGCGTGCTTCCCTTCCGAGGCCAGATGGAGGGCGTCCTCGATGCCCTTCCGGGCGGCGAGCAGCGACCGCTCCTCGTCCACCTCCGGAGGGCGCTGGCGCAGGCAGGGCAGGGCCAAAGGCCCGAAGCGGAGGGCGAGCTGCGGATCAGTCGAGGTGGCCAGCTCCTCCAGGGTGGCGCGCCTCGGCTTCTCCAGGCAGGCGGCCTGGCGCAGCGTGAAGAGGTAGAAGGAGAGCGCCCAGCGATCCTCCTCTTCCAGGGTGGAGAAGGAGGGCATCGCCGTTCCCTCCACTCCGAAGCTCACGGTGTTGAAGGCCTTGTAAGGGGTGAGCGCGTCCATTGCCTCCGCGCCGAGGAAGCTCGATGGGCGCGGATTCATCGTCTGGGCGATCTCGGTCTTCCCGTCGCCCTTCGGCCCGTGGCAGGGCGCGCAGTTGACCTTGAACAGCTCGCCCGCCCGGTGGAGATCCGGCGGCCGGCGAGGGCTCCGCGAGAGGCCCCCGGCTAGCACCAGCCCTTCCACCAGCTCGCCGCACTCCCGGTTCACCCCCTCGGGATCCTCCCCCGCCTCGATTCGCCTCCTCAATCCGTCCAGGCGAGCGGCGAAGGGCTCGCCTCTGGGGCCGAGTTGTCGGGCGGCGAGGACCGCCTCCCGGATGAAGGAGCGCTGCTCCTCGAGCTCGAGCTCCTCCCCGGAGGCCACGGCCGAGGGGTAGTCCGCCTGGAGGTACTGGAGGATTCCCACCAGCCGGTGCCAGTCCCCCGCTTCCTCACCTCCCTGGGCCAGGGCCCCGAAGGACATCAGGAGCGTCAGGAAGACGACGGGCCGCACGGATGAAACCTCGCTCTGCCTCCCACTTACCACACCGTCGTGGCGGAATCAATCTTGAGAATCAAAATCAATTGCGAATCTGGGCTGGTTGAAGGGAGGAGGCAATTGGCCGAGCATCCGCGGGCCTCTTTTTCTGGAAGAAGGGGAGAGCCATCGGAAGACCGCCGATCAAGACGCCGCCGAAGGTAGCGCTGGTGAGCAGCTTCGGGCCGTCGTCGTACGACAACGCGGTGGCGGCGGCGCGGAGCTGCTACTCCGGGCGGATCATCACCGCCGAGGAGGTGGGGAGGGACGAGCGCTCCAGGGAGGCGCGGGACCGGATCGCCAATGAGACGTACGAGGCGGGGCACCACACCATCCTGCAGCACGCCGCCTTCCAGTTTGCGATCGAAGGGGTGAGCCGGCAGTGCATCTGGTCCTTCCTGCACAGCCACCCCTTCTACAACTCGGAGCAGGTGAGCCAAAGGTACGTGGAGGTGAAGCCGGGCAACGTGCTGTTGCCCGAGCTGGGCGAGCGCGAGGAGGGGGTGTACCGGGCGGCGGTGGAAGCTCAGATGGTCTCCTACCGCGCGCTGTTGGAGCTGCTCTCGCCCAAAGTCTCCGAGGAGTACTTCCGGCTCTTCCCCGGGCGGCGCCGCTCGAAGGAGAAGTGGGCTTCCGCGGTGAAAAAGCGCGCCCAAGAGGTGGCGCGCTACGTCCTTCCCATCGGCACCCTCGCGCACCTCTACCACACCGTCTCCGGGCTCACCTTGCACCGCTACCACCGGCTGTGCCGCCAGCTGGATGTGCCCGCGGAGACCGCGCTGGTGGTGGAGGCGATGGTCTCCGAGGTGTCGCGGGTAGACCCGCTCTATTTCCGGAAGCTCGAGGACCCTCTCCCGCTGGAAGAGACGCTGGAGTACGCGGCCCTCAAGGAGCGCGGACGGCTCGAGCTGGGAGGCTCACGCGAGTACCGCTCGGAGTTCGACCGGCGGCTGGGGCCTTACCGCTCGCGGCTGGTGGACTACAAGGTGAGCGGGGCGGAGTCGGTGGCCCAGGGAGTGCGAGACGTCTTGGGGCTGGCCCGCGGGGAGATGGGAGACGAGTCGGCGATCGAGCTGGTCCTCTCTCCCGCGCAGAACCGCTACCTCGGCGAGGCGCTGACGCTGACCACCCTCTCCAAGCTGACCCGGGCGCTCTCGCACGCACACTTCACCTTCCAAAAGAAGCTCTCCCACAGCGCAGATAGCCAAGACCAACGGCACCGGATGGCGCCCGCCTCGCGGCCGGTGCTCTTCGCCCACTTCGAGCCCGGCGAGGTGGACGTGGTGGTCCCTGGGCTGATCGAGGCGGTGCCAGAGGCGCGCGAGCTTTACCTGGAATCGATGCGCCGGACCTGGGTGGCGATCGGGCGGCTCCTCGAGGCGGGGGTCTCGGCGGAGCTGGCGCTGTACCTCGTGCCCAACGCCTTCCCCATCCGCTTCCTCGAGTCGGGAGACCTCTTGCACCTGCACCACAAATGGGTGCAGCGGCTTTGCTTCAACGCGCAGGAGGAAATCTGGCGCGCCTCCCTGGAGGAGGTGCTCCAGGTCCGGAAGGTGCACCCCTTGCTCGCCCGTCACCTCTTGCCTCCCTGCGGGCTCCGAAAGGAGGCGGGGCGGGCGCCGTTCTGTCCGGAGGGCCCGAGGTACTGCGGGGTGCCCGCCTGGGGGCTGGAGCTGGAGCAGCTGGGGCGGGTCCTCTGACCGCCCTGCCAACCCGGTGGAGTTTTGCCAATCCGTTGGCAAGCCGGGCGACGGGCCAGGGTGAGCGCGTTAGCAGAGCTTCCACTGAGACCCGACTTCCGGGAGGTGGAGTGTGGACATCGACACCCTCAAGGCGCTGAGCTTCGAGTGGGCCAACAACCTCTTCCGCTGGCTACACCTGGTGGCGGGGGTGATGTGGGTTGGTCACCTGTGGTTCTTCAACTTCGTGAACGCGCAGGTGGTGAAGACGTACGACGCGGACTCGAAGAAGAAGGTGGTGCCCGAGCTGATGCCGCGGGCGCTCTACTTCTTCCGCTGGGGGGCGGTGTTCACCTGGATCACCGGGGCGGTGCTCTTGGGGGTGGTGGTGTACATGGGCGGCATCCTGGTGAGGCCGGAGTCGGGCAACAGCGTGGGCGGGGTGGCGCTGGTTGGAGCAGGCGTGGTCGTGGCCGGCTTCTTCCTCTACGACGCACTGTGGCGTTCGCCCCTGGCGAAGAACGAGCTTTTCGCCGGGGCGCTCTCCTTCGCGCTGGTGGTGGCAATCGCGTTCGGCCTCTCGCGGGTGATGAGCGGGCGAGCGGCGTTCATCCACCTCGGCGGGCTGTTCGGGACCACGATGATGCTGAACGTGTGGATGCGCATCTGGCCGGCCCAGCGGAGAATCATCGCCGGCATCAAGGGCAAAGCTCCGGCGCCCGACCCCTCGGTGCCGGCGATGGCCGCCCTCAGGTCGAAGCACAACACCTACCTCTCGGTGCCGCTGATGTTCTTCATGATCAGCAACCACTTCCCCACGGTGTTCGGACACGAGCTGAGCTGGGCCTGGGCGGGCGCCTTCGTGCTGCTCGGCTTCGGGCTGGCCAAGTTCCTCTACCTCAAGTCGGCGGCGCCGGTGGTGACGCAGTACTGAACTGCCGTCGAAGGTCGAGGCTTGACGGGTCGCCCGCGACACTGGACCCTCGACTGCGATGCTCCGACGCTTCCTCCTCCTGAGCCCGTGGTTGTCTCTTGCCTGCGCCAAGGACGGCGCCAGGACTTCGGCGGACGGCTTCATCGACGCCTACTACGTCGAGCGGGATCACCAGCGCGCCCTCCGCTTTGCCGCCGAGGGCGCCAAGGAGCGCCTCCTGGCCGAGAAGGCCCTGGTCCAGGGAATGCCCCGCACCGGCGCCGAGCCGCGCGTTTTCTACGAGCTGGTGAGGGAGGAACGGCTGCCCGACGGCGCCCAGCTCACCTATTCAGTGCGGGTCGACTCGGCCGGGACGGACTTGCACAAGCGCGTGCTGGTGGTGGTGCGGAAGCTCGAGGCGGAATACAAGGTCGTCCAGTTTGCGGAGATCGACCTCCCTCCGCCCCGGAGCGCGCCTTGAGCCCCATCTACACCAAGACCGGAGACACCGGAGAGACCAGCCTTTTCGGCGGCGGCCGGGTGGGAAAGGACGATGCCCGCGTCGACGCCTACGGCGAGGTGGATGAGCTGAACGCCGCGGTCGGCCTCGCCCGCGCCGAGGGGCTGGGCGAGCTGGACGGCCTCGCTCACCAGCTTCAAGAAGAGCTGTTCGTCCTCGGCGCAGTCCTCGCCACCCCCGCCGGCACCAAGGCCGAGAAGGTCATTCCCAAGCTGAACCCGGAGTGGGTGAGCGCGATGGAGAAGGCCATTGACGACTTCGACCGCGTGCTGACTCCCCTGTCGAGCTTCATCCTTCCAGGCGGCACCCGGCCCGCCGCCGCCCTCCACCTTGCCCGGGCCGTCTGCCGGCGAGCCGAGCGAAAGGTCGTGCCTCTGTTCCGCTCGGGGAAGATCGACTCCACTGGCGTCGTCTTCCTCAACCGGCTGTCGGATCTGCTCTTCACCATGGCCCGAGTCGCCAATCTCCGGGCCGGCACCCCAGACGTGCCCTGGATGCCGAAGAGGGGCTGACGCACTCCACGCCCGCACGGCAATGGCCGCCCCGCTGAGCAGCGCGCGAGTCCTCGAACTGGCCAGCCAGGCCGGCTTCGACCTCTGCGGCCTTGCGCCTGCCGAGCCCATTCCCCCACAGGCGTTGGCTCCCTGGCTCGAAGAGGGGATGCACGCCGAGATGCACTGGATGCGGGAGCGCGCCTCCGAGCGGCTGGACGTCACCCGCCTGCTTCCCGGTGCGCGCACCGTGGTGGCGCTCGCCTGCAACTACTACCAGGAGGGCGCCTCGCCCATCGCCCGCTACGCCCGAGGCCGCGATTACCACCACACCCTCAAGGACCGGCTGAGGGCGCTCCGCAACCAGCTCTCCCACGAATGGCCCACCGTCAGGGCCTACGCCGCCGTCGACACGGCGCCGCTGATGGAAAAGGTGTGGGCATCCCGCGCGGGGCTGGGCTACGTGGCAAAGAACGGCTGCCTCGTCACCTCGCGGTTCGGCTCGTACGTCGTGCTCGCCGCGCTGGTGCTCGACTGCGAGGTGGACAGCTACTCGAACGGCCCCGCCACCGAGCGCTGCGGCTCCTGCCGGCTCTGCCTGAGCGCCTGCCCAACCTCCGCCATCGGCCACGACGCGCGGGTGGACGCGCGCTCCTGCCTCTCCTACCACAGCATCGAGAACCCCGAGGCAGCACCCGAGAAGGTGCGGAGGG
This sequence comes from Myxococcales bacterium, assembly GCA_016191815.1. Classification (GTDB taxonomy): domain Bacteria; phylum Myxococcota; class Myxococcia; order Myxococcales; family Myxococcaceae; genus JACPVI01. The sequence continues at coordinate 52,262 of JACPVI010000002.1, read as the reverse complement.
CATTTTCGGGCGTCGCCTTCGGCTGCGACCGGTGCCAGGAGGTGTGCCCGCACAACGCCTCGCCCGTTCCAGCCGGGCCTCGCTTCTGGATAAGGCCCCTCGCCGCGCTCTCCCTCGCGCAGTTGGCCGGCCTGAGCCCCGAGCGGCACCGTCAGCTCGTGCCGGGGATGGCGGTGGCCCGGGCCAAGTACGACGGGCTTCGGCGGAACGCGGCCTACGCGCTCGGCGCCTCCAAGGAAAGAGAGGCCCTTCCGCTCCTCGCCGTGCTGGCTGGGGATCCAAGCGAGCTGGTGAGGGAGGCGGCGCGATGGGCGGTGCGGCAGATGGGCGCCTAGCGAGCCGGCCCAGCCCCTGGGTGTGGGGCGCCCTCGTCGTCCAGACGCTGATCAGCGCCGGCACCTACCTCGCCGCCAAGCGCGCGATGGCTGAGCTGGCCCCGACCGAGCTGGTGCTCCTGCGCCTTTTGCTCTCGGCGCCGGTCTTCGCCGCGGTGCTGGCCTTCACGAAGGGGCCGGTGCTTCCTCCGCTGCGGGCCCTGCCTGGGCTGTTGGTTCTCGGCTTGCTCGCCGGGCCGATCAACCAGGGGCTCTTCCTGTTCGGGCTGTCGCGATCCGAGCCCACCCACGCGGCGCTTTTGTACGCGCTCACCCCCATCGGGGTGTACCTGCTCAGCATGGCCCTGGGCAGGGAAGGCTTGAAGGCCCTGCGGCTCTCGGGCATCGCAGTCGCCCTCTTTGGAGTGGCGGTGCTCCTGCTCGGCGGCGGGCTCGAGGCGGCCGCCGGTCCGCGGACCGGGGATCTCTACATCCTCGCCGCGGTGGCCGCCTGGGTGACCTACACCACCGAGGGCAAGCGGCTCGCCGCCACATTCGGCCCCATCCGCAGCAGCTGCTGGAGCCTCATCGCCGGCAGCCTGTGGCTCGCACCCTTTGCCCCCAGCTGGCTGGACGTCCAATCCTTGCGGTCAGCCAGCGCCACCACCCTCGGCTGCGTCCTCTACTTGGTGTTGCTCACCTCGGTGGTGTCCTACCTGCTCTGGTACTACGCCCTCGCGCGGGTGGAGGCCTCGAGGGTGGCGGTGTTCGCCAACCTCCAGCCGGTGGCGACCGCCGTCGCGGCCTGGGCCCTGCTCGGAGACCCTCTCGCCTCGGAGGTGCTATTGGGTGGCGGGCTGGTGCTCCTGGGCGTGCGACTGGCGCAAAGGTGAAGCGAGTCGACGGTCGAGGACCTGGACTCGACTCGTTTCACAGCGCTTCAGGATCCCACTCGTCCAGCGGGCGCTTCTTCTCCTTGGGCTTGGGTGGGGGCGGCTTCTCCGGCGGCGGCTGCGACGCCTGTGGCTCCTCCGAGCTGGACTCGGAAGGAGCCTCCGGGGCTGGGACTTTCTCGGGCTCGGCCGCGGGCGGCGGAGCCGTCGCCGGCGGATCCGCCGCGGCAGGCTCGGACTTCGGCTCAGGAGCCGGATCGAGCTCCGCCGCTCGCGTGGCTGTCCGCTTGGGCAGCTCGCCGGCACTCGGAACGCTCTCCGCAGCCCTCGTCGTCGTCGGCTCCCGTTCCTTGGGCCTGCGCGCCTCCAGCGCTCCGGGCTCGAGCTGGTTCCGGTGCAGCTCGAAGTGGCGCTCGCGGCAGAGCGATTGCTGCCGCTGACACTTCTTGATGCACGTGGCGAACTGCGGCCGCGCCTTCATCGCCGTGCCGAAGGCCATCGCGCAGTCCTCCCGGCAGGCCGCATACTCGTCGCTGCACTGCGTCGGCGGAGGCACCTCCTCCGCTCCGCCCGCGGCGAGACAGAGCCACAAGAGCCAAATGGACGCGCTCACCTCGCCCAAGGCTACCAGCGTTCGCGAATCCCCACCTTCGATGCCCGCACCACCAGCCGTCCGGCCCTCACGTTCACTTCCGGACCATCGAGCAGCCGGACGTGCCCCCGTACGTTCTCTAGGTAGAATTCCGCCCTCCTCCAAGTGGTTTGTTGGAAGGCAGATTCCCGAGCGTGCCCGTGACCATGCTGGATTTCCGGGCGGTACTGGAAAGTTTTTCCGACGCGGTGGTGGCGGCGGACAGGTCGGGCTGCATCGTCTATTTCAACCGAGCCGCGGAGACGTTGCTGGGGTGGAACCGGTCAGAGCTGATCGGCGAGCCCTTGACGCTCCTCATCCCCGAGCGGCTGCGCGAGTCTCACCGCGTCGCTTTCGCGAGGTTCTCGGAATCTCCGGGCCGGCCGGGCCAACCGTTCAAGGTGCCCGCCCGGAGGAAGGACGGGGAGGAAGTGCCGGTCGAGCTGAACGTGTCCTCCCTGGGCTCGGGCGAAGACATCCTCGTGCTGGGGGTGATCAGGGCCCTTGGCGCCCGGGTCGACCTGGAACAGAAGGTCCTCGCCCGGCAGCGAGTGCTTGCGCAGTACGAGCTGATGAAGGTGCTCACCGAGTCGCGCAGCCTGAGCGAGGCGGCTCCGCGGATTCTCCAGGCGATCGGTGAGTCTCTGGGATGGGGGGTGGGATTGCTGTGGATGCCCGATGGCTCCAGCGCCCTTGCGCCGGTGGCCCTGTGGGCCTCGTCTCCTCAGCGAGCAGCCGGCTTCGTCGAGGCGAGCAGGGGCCTCTGCTTCCGCCATGGGGAGGGTTTGGTGGGCAAGGTGTGGCAGGAGGCCCGCCCGCTCTGGAGCGTCGACGTCACCCGCGACCAGCGATACCGCCGGGCGGCGGCGGCGGCGGAAAGTGGTCTCCGGTGCGCGATGTTCTTCCCGGTCGCCGGCGCCGATCGGGCGCTGGGCGTGCTCGAGTTCCTCTCGCCGGAGCCGAGGGAGCCGGACGAGGAGCTGCAGCGGGTGATGGCCGCCATGGGTTTCCAGCTCGGCCAGTTCATCGAGCGGCTGTCCGCGGAGGAGAAGCTGCGGGAGAGCCAGGAGTGGCTCTCCACCACCCTGCGGAGCATCGGCGATGCGGTGATCGCCACCGACACCCGCGGGAAAGTGGCCTTCTTCAATGCCGCCGCCGAAGCTCTCACCGGCTGGCGGAAGGAGGAGGCCGAAGCCCAGCCGCTCGGTAGGGTCTTCCGGATCATCGACGAAAAGAGCCACACGCCGGTCGAGGATCCGGCGACCAGGATCGTTCGCAGCCACACGGCGATGAATCCGTTCAACCAGGTCCTTCTGGTGGCGCGGGACGGGACGGAGCGAACCATCGAGGAGAGCGGCTCGCCGATCCTCTCGGCCGATGGGCAGCTCCGCGGGCTGGTGGTGGTCTTCCGCGATGCCAGCGAGCGGCGGCGCGCCGCCGAAGCGATGCGCTACCTCGCCAGGGCGGGAGCCATCCTGGGAGGCTGCCTCGACTTCGAGGCCACCTTGAGGAACGTCGCGGCTCTCGCGGTGCCGGGGCTGGCGGACTGGTGCTGGATCCACCTGGTCGAAGGAGCGGCCGCGGCCCTCCGCCCGGTGGCGGTCGCGCACTCGGATCCAGCGAAGCTGCGGGCCGCAGAGGAGCTGACCCGGCGCTACCCGCCGGTGGCCGGCGCGCCGCATGGGGCGGCGAAGGTAGTCCGCACCGGGGAGCCGGAGCTCATCCCCGAAGTCACCGGCGAGCTGCTCGCGGCCTACGCGCGCGATCCAGAGCACCTGCGGCTGCTCAAGGAGGCTGGCTTCGGCTCGGCGATGATCATTCCCTTGATGGCGAGGGGGAAGGCGTTCGGGGCGATCAACCTGGTGGCCTCCGGCCGGCGCAGGTACACCGAGGCCGACCTGTCGCTCGGGCTCGAGCTGGCCTCTCGGGCCGCCCAGGCGGTGGAGAACGCCCGCCTCTACCAGGAGACCCAAGAGGCAGTGCGGGTCCGCGACGACTTCCTCACCATCGCCGGCCACGAGCTTCGGACGCCGCTCACTCCGCTCTCTCTCCAGCTGGAGAGCCTGAGGCGCGCCTGCGACCGGCTGGAGACGGCGTCGCTGCCCCACCGGTTCGTCCCCAGGCTCGAGGCGATGGGACGCCAGGTTGCCCGCATGGAGCGGCTGGTGAACAACCTACTGGAGATAAGCCGGATCACCAGCGGGAGGCTGACCCTCGAGCGCGAGGAGGTGGACCTGCGGGAAGTGGTCCGAGAGGTGGTCTCCTATTTCCGAGATGACCTGGAGCGGGCCGACTCGCCGCTGTTGGTCACCGCGCCGGGAGAAGTGCGGGGCAAGTGGGACCGGCTCCGGCTGGAACAGGCCGTGACCAACCTGGTCTCGAACGCGGTGAAGTTCGGGGCCGGTCAGCCGATCGAGGTCGGCCTCGCGCAGGAGGGCGGCACCGCCAGGCTCACCGTGCGCGACCGGGGCATCGGCATCGCCCCCGAGGACCAGGCGCGAATCTTCGAGCGGTTCGAGCGGGCGGTGCCTGGGCACCACTACGGGGGGCTGGGCCTGGGGCTGTGGGTGGTCCGGCAGATCGTCGAGGCGCTGGGAGGCTCGATCCAGGTGCAGAGCCAGCTCGGCTCCGGCTCTACCTTCACCCTGGAGCTGCCGGTGGAGCCTCCACTTCCCCCTCCCGCGAGCGGGAGCGGTTCAGGGTGAGGGAGCCCGGGCCAAGCAGACGAGGGTTCCGACCAGCGCCGCACCGGCCAGTAGCTCGACCGTCCGCCGCCGGAGGCTCTTCTTCACCGCCGCCTCGGGCGCGCGGCGGCGCCGATCGAGCTCCAAGCTGACCGCGAGCGGGGCGCCTGGAGGCGAGACCGGCAGTGCCCCGCCCGAGTCCTCCACCTCGGTCTTGGTGGCCCTCGGGAGGCGGCGTCCTACCCGGCGCGCGCCCGCGCCCTTGCCCTCCGGAGACTTGTGCTCGACCACCGCGTTGATCTCCGCGCCCAACAGGAGCAGCAGAGAGGAGATCCACATCCACAACAGGAGCACGATTCCCCCTCCCAAGGCTCCGTAGGTGGCGTCGTACTCGCCGAACCTGGCCACGTAGAGGGAGAAGCCCCAGGAGGCGAGCAGCCAGATCAGCACCCCCACCACCGAGCCGGGAGTGATGAAACGGAACTCCTGCTCCACGTCGGGGAGGAAGAAGTAGAGCAGCGCCCAGAGGAGCATCATCGTCAAGCCGGCCACCGGCAGCCGCAGCCCATTCAAGACCGCGCCGGCCGGTTCGCCCAGAGCGCTCGCCGCGGCAGGGGTGGCCACCGCCACCAGTGCGGCCAAAATTCCCAGCACCGCCGCCGCGAAGGTCATCGCGAAGGCGATGAGCTGCACCTTCCAGAACGGCCGGCTCTCCGCCACCCCGTACACGGTGTTGAAGGCCTTCATCGCCGCCACGATGCCCCGCGAGGCGGAGTAGAAGGCCACCGCGGCGCCGATGGTGAGCAGGCCCACGCTGCTCCGCTCGCCTAGGGCCTCGATCCTCTCGCCGATGATCTCGGTCACCTCCGAGGGCGCGACCCTGGCGAGCTGATCGACGAGGGCCCGGGCGGTCGCCGGGTCGATGATCAGGCTCGCGAGCGCCACCATGAAGAGCAGGAAGGGGAAGAGCGCCAGCACGCTGAAGAAGGTGAGCGCGCCGGCGACCTCCGAGACGCGGTCGCGCTTGTACTCCACCCCAAGGAGGGAGAAGAACTCCTTCCACCCCATCCCCCGGCCGGGCAGGGCCATTCCCTTCAATCCGCGCAAGGCCACCTCCGCGGGAAGGTTGGGCATTCGAGGCGCTTGGCCCAGCATGGGGAGGCGACTGGTCCTGGGCACGAGCAGGCATCCGCCGGCACGCCCACCGGCGGAGCGGCAGGAGGGCGCTCGCCCTTTGCGCGGGCCCTGTCGGGGCCAGAACTTGCTCAGAGGGAGGAACCACGATGCCCAGGCCGATCTGGTCCGGTTCCATCGCTTTCGGGTTGGTGAACGTGCCGGTGAAGCTCTACAGCGCCTTCTCGCAGAGGGAGGTGCGCTTCAACATGCTGCACGGCGAGGACGGCGGGCGAATCCGGCAGAAGCGCGTGTGCATCAAAGGCGGGCACGAGGTGCCCTTCGAAGAGGTGGTGAAGGGCTACGAAGTCTCGCCCGACCACTTCGTGGTGATCAGCCCCGAAGAGCTGGAGGCCTTGGACCCCGAGGCGACCCGCACCATCGACATCGAGGACTTCGTGTCGCTGGAAGAGATAGACCCCATCTATTGGGAGCACACCTACTACCTGGTGCCCGACCGGGGCGCGGCCAAGGCCTACGCGCTGCTCCACCAGGCGCTCCAGAAGAGCGGCCGGGTGGGGATCGCCCGGGTGGTGATGCGGACCAAGCAGTATCTCTGCACCCTGAGGCCGCTGGGAAGGGCGCTGGCGCTCTCCACCATGCAGTACGCCGACGAGATCGTCCCCGCCGAGAAGCTGGAGGGCCTGCCCGCCAAGGAGCAGAAGCCCGATCCCCGCGAGCTGGAGATGGCCGAGCAACTGGTCGAATCGCTCACCACCCGGTTCGAGCCGGAGAAGTACCGCGACGACTACCGCGAGCGGGTGCTGGAGCTGATCGAACGCAAGGCCACAGGGAAGAAGATCGTCGTCCAGCGCCCGGTAGAGGCCCCGAGGGCCAAGGTGGTCAACCTGATGGAGGCGCTGGAAGCCTCGCTCGCGAAGACCAAGAGGCGGGAGGGCGCGGAGGAGAAAGGAGAGCGACGGCTCCGCGAGGAGGCTGCCCGGGAGCGGAGGAAGCCCAGGAAGGGTGGCCGCAAGAAGACCTCCGCCGCTTGAGGCTCTGCGATGCCTAGCGACTCCACTCGCCTCAAGCTGGAGGGGAAGACCCTCGAGCTGTCCAACCTCGACAAGGTGCTCTACCCCGAGGTGGCTTTCACCAAGCAGCAGGTGATCGAGTACTACATCCGCATCGCGCCGGTGCTCCTGCCGCACCTCAAAGACCGGCCCCTCACCCTCAAGCGCTACCCCGAGGGAGTCGAGGGGCCCTATTTCTACGAGAAGAACTGCCCTCCGCACCGGCCGAGGTGGGTGAAGACCGCGCCCATCTACAGCGAGCACCGGGAGGGGAAGATCGACTTCTGCCTCGTCGATGACTTGCCCACCCTGGTGTGGCTGGCCAACCTGGCGGCGCTGGAGTTGCACCCCTCCCTGTCCCTGTGGAGGAACATGGACCGGCCCACCGCCATGGCCTTCGACCTCGATCCGGGGCCGCCCGCGGACGTGGTCGACTGCTGCGAGGTGGCGCTCCACCTGAGGGAGATGCTGGAGGGGTTGGGGCTCTCGTGCTTTCCGAAGACTTCTGGTGGCAAGGGGCTTCAAGTCTACGTGCCGCTCAACACTCCGCTCACCTACGAGGACACCAAGACTTTCTCCCGGGCGATCGCCGAGCTGCTCGAGCGGCGGCACCCGGAGAAGGTGGTGTCCAACATGGCCAAGTCGCTCCGCATCGGGAAGGTGCTGGTCGACTGGAGCCAGAACGACCGGCACAAGACCACCGTGAGCGTCTACTCCTTGCGTGCCCGCGAGCGGCCCACCGCCTCCACCCCGCTGGAGTGGGAGGAGGTGATGGACGCCCTCGAGAGCGGAAAGGCGAGACTCCTCGACTTCGACGCGGCGGCGGTGCTGCACCGGGTGGAGGAACGCGGCGACCTCTTCGCGCCGGTGCTCGAGCTGAAACAGCGGTTGCCCGCGCCCTACCGTGAGGCGCGCGCCCCTTCGCGCTGATCGTGCGGCCCTCCGTGGCCCCCGTTAGTATGGCGCGCGTGAACCGCGCCGCCTTGTCGGGAAGAATGGAAGTGGTCCGTGCCCGGGCGAGCTTCGCCCCAGCGGTGCTCGAGCGCTTCGAGCGCCACCTCTGCGAAGCCCCCGACGAGGAGCTGTTCCGGATGAGCCCGCTCCGGTACGGAGCGGCCGCGGGCCTTTCGGAGCCGCTGGCGATCGACCTGTTCCTCTGCGCCGCGCACGCGGGCATCCTGGACTTCGCCTGGGGCGTGTTGTGCCCGGCGTGCTCCGCCTTCTTGAGCACCGCCTCCAGCCTCAAGTCGCTCGCCAACCAGCGCTGCCCGCTCTGCCAGCTCGAGGCGCCCGTCGAGGACGACAGCGTGGAGATCGCCTTCACCGTCTCCCCCTCGGTGCGGAAGCTCTGCTACCACGAGCCGTGGAAGCTGTCGGTCGCCGATGACTACCTCCGGCTTCACTACTCTCCCAGCGCACAGCTCCCCTCCTTCATCCGAGACGCCATCGCGACCGGGGCGCTCAGCCAACAGAGCATCGGTCCCTACCAGGCCCATACCTTCCGCGCGGAGCTCGCCGAGGGCGAGCTGGGAATCAACGCGCCCGCCCACCACGGCTGGACGCACGTGCACCTGGCCGAGGGGGCCCCCTCCGGCGCGGAGCTACACCTGGTGGAGGGGAAGCTCATCCCCGAGGAAGTCACCGTGGCCAAGGGAGCCTTCGCGCTGACGGTTCACAACCGCACCGACGGCCAGACGCCGGTGGTGTTGATGAAGAGCCCGCTTCCCGAGGACCGCGGCGAGGGGGACTACCCCGAGATAATCCGGGCCCCGTACCTCACCGCCAAGCGGCTGGTTACCTCCAACACCTTCCGCGAGCTGTTTCGCTCGCAGAGCATCCCTGGCGAGCGGGGGCTCGAGTTCAAGAGCCTCACGGTGCTGTTCACCGACCTCAAGGGCTCCACGGAGCTGTACGAGCGGGTGGGCGACTTCAGCGCCTTCGCGCTGGTGCGGGAGCATTTCGACGTCTTGCGCGAGGCGGTGGCTACCCGCGGCGGCGCGGTGGTGAAGACCATTGGCGACGCGGTGATGGCGAGCTTCGCCGAGGCGGCTGCGGCGATGGACTCGGCGGCGGCGATGAGGCGCGAGGTGAAGAAGGTCGGCGGTGGCGGGCTGGAGCTCAAGATCGGCCTTCACCAGGGCCCCTGCATCGCGGTGGAGTCCAACGAGCGGCTGGACTACTTCGGGCAGACGGTAAACATCGCCGCCCGGGTGCAGGGAGTGGCCGGGGCCGACGAGATCGCCTGCACGCGCAGCGTCTACGGCGACCCGAGGGTGCGCTCGGTGGCCGAGGCGGCCGGCCTGAGTGCCCGGGAGGATCGGGCGATCCTCAAGGGGGTGGGTGGCGAGGTGGGCATCTACCGGCTGGCCTAAACATTCTCGCCTTGATCGAGCGTCATTTCGACGACGTGAGCGTTGACGGCGACGGCGACGGCGACGGCGACGTGGCTGCCGACCACGTTCACGTCGCCGACCACGTTTTGGCTTTCGGCCAATCCGAAGTGTGCCCTCGACTGCGCTCGGGCCCAGCGCCCCGGTGGCCGATGGAGCCCACCGCTCGGCGCTCCATCGCTGTGCCGGCGTCGGCCCACGCAGGCCACGCAAGAGGCCAGCGCCGCCCAGAGCAGGGCTACCGGCCCGGAGCTGCACCCGCAGGAGAACGCGTCGGCCTGGTCGCTCCCCGGGGCCACACACTTGCCCGACTTGCACACGCCCCCGGCGCAGAGCTTGCCCTCGGGCTCGAAGCCATCCTCGGGGCAAGTGGCGGTGCCACCGCTGCAGGCCTCCGGGAGATCGCACTCCCCGGCCGAGGCCCGGCAGACCTGGCCGGCGGGGCGAATGGCGCACTCTCCGTCCACCCGCGCACCGGAGGCCTTGGCGCAGACGCCGCAGCCCTGGTCGCAGGCCTGGTCGCAGCAGACCCCGTCCGTGCAGAACCCTGAGGTGCACTGCTGGGCCCGGCTGCACGGCGCGCCCTTCTGGAGCGCCGCGATGCACTGGCCGCCCTCGCAGTAGGAGTTGCCTCCGACACAGCCTTGATCGTTGGCGCAGCTTTGGGGGCAGGCCGCCGCGCCGGTGCACACGTAGGGCGCGCAGCGCGGCGACTGCTCACCCGCCGGCACCGCCCGGCACAGGCCCATCGAGCCGGCCAGGTTGCAGCGCTGGCAGCCCTGGTCGCAGGCGCCCTCGCAGCAGACCCCGTCCACGCAGAAGCCGCTCGCGCAGTCCAGGAAGCTCTGGCAGGGCCGGCCGATCTGGCTCCTGCACACTCCGGTGGAGGTGCAAGTGCGATCGCCGTAGCAGCTGTCCGGATCCACCGCTCCCCGCACCGGCGTACAGGAGCCGGCGTCGGCGGGGAGGTTGCAGGCCTGGCAGCTCCCGCAGCTGGCCCGGTCGCAGCAGACGCCGTCCACGCAGAAGTTGCTGGCGCAGATTTGGCCGCCATCGCAGCTTCGGCCCTTGACGCTCCGGCATTCGCCCTGGGCCGAGCAGGTCAGCGCCCCGCTGCACGAGTCGGGGTCCACCGTCCCCCGGACCGGCAGGCAGTAGCCCGCATCGGCGGGGAGGTTGCAGGCCTGGCAGGGGGCACAGGAGGCCTTCTCGCAGCAGACCCCGTCGACGCAGGCGCCGCTGCCGCAGCTCTGGCCTCCGTCGCAGGGCTGGCCGTTGCCGTCGAGGCACTGGCCGGAGCTGTCGCAGGAGCGAGTGCCGTTGCAGCTCTTCTGGTCCGGCTGCCCCGGTACCACTGGACCGCAGAAACCCGGGGTCGCTGAAGTCTTGCAGGAGTAGCACTGACCCGGGCAGCTGGACTGGACGCAGCAGACACCGTCCACGCAGTTGCCGGTGGCGCAGCTCGCTCCGGTGGCGCAGGGCTGGCCGTCGAGGTCCTTGCAGGTGGCGGTGCCATCGCAGATGCGCGTGCCGGAGCAGCTGTCGGGGTCGGGGGCGTTGACGACCGGCTGGCAGTTTCCGGCATCGGCCCCGTTGCAGGTGCGGCAGAGTCCGCAGATCGAGGCGCAGCAGACTCCGTCGGTGCACAGCCCGCTGGCGCAGCTCGTCCCCGCGTCGCAAGGCTGGCCGTTGAAGTCGAGGCAGGCTCCGAAGCTGCTGCACGCGCGAGTCACCGCGCAGGTGTCTGGATCCTGGGCGTTCCTGACGCTCCGGCACACTCCGGCGTCCGGCGGGAGGTTGCAGGCTTCGCACAAGCCGCAACCGAACTGCCAGCAGCAGACGCCATCGACGCAGTAACCGGTGGAGCAGGAGCTGCCGGCATCGCAGGGCTGGCCCGCGCGGATCTTGCACTGGCCGGAGCTGTCGCAGGCGTTGACCCCGGTGCAGGAGTCCGGGTCCTGCATTCCTCCCACCACGGTGGCGCAAGTGCCGGCGTCGGGGTAGGCGCAGGAGCGGCAGACCCCCGGGCAGCTCGCCTGGGAGCAGCAGGCGCTGTCCACGCACTGCTGGCTCAGGCATCTCCCCGCGCTCGAGCAATACTGGCCGTTGTAGTAGTTGCAGCCCGCATCGGCGTCGCAGCGGCCGAAGCCCGAGCAGAGGACGGCGCCCTCGGTGTCCTCCACGTTGGTCATCCACACGCAGGTGCCGACCTGGCCGGGCTGGGTGCAGGAGACGCAGGGGTAGCTGGTGGTCCAGCAGGAGGTGCGGCAGCAGACTCCGTCCACGCAGTAGCCGGAGGCGCAGTTGGAGCTGGAGGTGCAGGACTGGGCCGCGGCCAGCTTGCACACCCCGGCGGAGTCGCAGGCCTGGGTCCCGGTGCAGCTATCGGGGTCCTGGTCGCCGGCGAGGTGCAGGTCGCAGACGCCGGGGTTTCTGCCGTTGTCGCAGGAACGGCACAGGCCGGTGCAGGTCTGGTCCTCGCAGCAGACGCCGTCGGTGCAGTAGGGCGTCACGCAGTCGGCGGCGGTGGCGCAGGGCCCGCCGCGCGAATAGAGCTCCCAGGTGTCGGAGTAGTAGGTGGCGGAGCGGTAGCCGCCGAACATCACCGTCCGCTTCCGGGCGGCGTGATGGGCCATCGCAAGGCCGTAGCGGTAGGGTGGCGCGCCGGAGCCTCCGGCGTTTCTCCTCACCCACCTCGTGCCGTCGAACTCCCAGGTGTCGTTGACGCCGGTGGGGCCGCCGAAGAGAACGGTGCGGCTCCGACTGGAGTCGAAGGCCATCTCGAAGTAGTAGCGGCTGCCGGGTCCTCCGCCGTCGAACTGCGCCCAGTTGTTTCCGTCCCACTCCCAGGTCTGGTCGTACGAGGGGCCGGCCCCGTACATCACCACCTTGCTCCGCAGTGAGTCGTAGGCGAGGCGCGGGCTCGGCCCGCCGGGGGGAAGCGAGGCGGGGAGCCTTCGCCTCCAGGCGGCCCCGTCCCACTCCCAGGTGTCGTTCAGCTGGCTGGCGCCGTCATTGCCTCCGAACAGCACCGTCACCTTGCGCGCGGAGTCATACGCGAGCCCGTGCAAGTACCTGCCCGTGGGCCAGCCGCCATCGGTGGGCAGCGGGCTGGGAGTGCGGTTGACCCAGCCGCCCGCGCGCCACTCCCAAAGCTGAGTTGTGGTACTGGCCCCTCCGAACACCACCACCGTCCCGCGGGAGGAGTCGTAGGCCATCGCGTGGTAGGCGGTGTTGGAGGGCCAGGCGCCTCCATCGGGGGAGGTACGCCTCCAGTTGGCGCCGTCCCACTCCCACAGCTCGGAGTTGTAGCCCGCGGGGGATTCGCCCCCGAAAAGCACCGCGGTGCCCGCGTCGGCGTCGTACGCCATGGCGTGGTAGCGGCGGCCGAACGGTGCCGTCGCGGGAAACGCCTGCCGCCAGGCTCCGACTTCGAAGCCAGGGTCCAGGAGAACCGGGAACTGGAGCCCACTCGAGTCCAGCCGCAGGGAAAGCCGCCCGTCCAGATAGGAAAGCTCGGCCTCCCTGCGGGTGCCCAAAGAATCCACCGCGAAGGGCGGAGGCACACGGATGCGGGCGACGCCGTACGAGTCGGTGAAGCCTAGCCCGCCGGAAGGAAGCTCCTCCACTCTGGCTAGGCCGGCGGGCAGCTCCACTCGCCAGGCGAAGGCGGCGGGAGCGTCGGCGTCCCGGAGCAAAAAGAGCAGCTCGAGCCGCTCCGAATCCGCCACCGCGATCAGGTCGGTCGACTGGAAGGCGTTGGGAAAGAAGGCCCTTCCCCGCTCCAGGGCCGCCTCCGCGCCCTTGGCCTCGAGCGGCCACAGCCGGAGGCGGAAGTCGTCACGGCCCCCCACGCTCACCTCGATGGGCTGGTCGGCCCTCGCGGGCACCGCGGCGCTCAAGGCGCTGGTGGAGGCGCGCTGGGCTTCGCGGAATCCGGGCGAGGTGAGGAGCGCTCCTTGACGCTCCAAGCCAGATGGGGCGGGGGCAAGAAGGGCGGAGAGCTCGGGGTCGCGCGAGGCCAAGCGCTCCGCCGTCTCCATTCGGTTGCACGAAAGGAGCAGGACGCCACAGAGGCCCAAGGTGGCAGCGGCGCGAGCCAAGTTCCTTCCCGAGAGGCCAACGCTATTCCACCTCGGGTGCCAGGGTCGAATGCTAATCCCCGCCCCCGCTGGCGGGAGAGGGTACTGATAGCGGGGCCACCTCGCGCGAGGTGAGCCAGAGAAAGCGCGCCAACAGCCCCACCGCCACCGCCGAGAGCCCCGCGGATAGCCCCCACCACAGTCCCACCACTCCGAGGCCCAGCTTCAGCCCCAACAGCACACCCACCGGCAACCCGAACGCGTAGTGACCCGCGACGTTGGCCCAGAAGGTGACCCGGGTGTCACCCGCCCCCCGCAGAATGCCCGCCGCCACACCCTGCACGCCGTCGGAGATTTGGAGGACGGCACTCACCGCGAGGAGCCTCACCGCGATCGCCTGCACCTCGGACGCACCCGTCATCAACGCTGCCAGCGGACCGGGTATGAGCAGGAAAGCTGCCGCCGACAGGCTCATCATTCCCACTCCGCCGCCGACCGCCCAAAGCCCGCTCCTCCTCGCCGCTGGGGTGTCACGCGCGCCGATCGCCCACCCCACCCGCACCGAGCCGGCGTTGCCCACCCCGAGCGCCAGGCAGAAGGTGAAGCTCGCGTAGGTGAGCGCCACCTGGTGAGCGGCGAGGCTCTCCTTTCCCAGCCGGCCCGCCAGGAGCCCCACCAAGGCGAACACTCCGACCTCGGCGGCCATCTGCAAGCCCACCGGGAGCCCCACGCGCGCCGCGGCCAAAAGGTCTGCCGCCACCGCCCGGCGCAAGACCGGCGCCTCGCCCTTAGGCGCCTTGCCCACCGCGAGGACCGCGATGACCAGTTGGAGCGCCGCGGCGAAGCTGGTGGCCAGCGCCGCTCCCGCCGCGCCCATCGCCGGAATTCGGCACAAAGGCCCCGCCCAAGCGGGCAGCGCCCCGCCGCCGAAAACCAACAGCACCCCCGCTCCCGCGTTGGCGAGGTTGGCGATCACCGTTGCCAGCACCAGGGAGAGCGGCCGTGCCGCCGCCTGCAGATAGCCGCGGGCGGCCACGAAGCACAACAGCGGCAACAGCCCCGGCAGCCGCCAGAAGAGGTAGCGCGAGGCCTCGTGGGCGACCTCGGCCTCGATCCCAGCCGCGCCCAGCCCGAGTGGGATGAGCGAGAGGGGCAAGAGCATCGCCGCCGAGGTGAAGAGGGCCATCCAGCCGCCCTGCCACAACAGCTCTCTCGCCCTTCGGGCCTGCGCGGCCCCGAAGGCCTGGGAGATGAGCGGATCCAACCCGAGCATCAGCCCGATGGCGAAGGCCGCCACGGTGAAGAAGAGCCCGTTTCCCAACCCCACCCCGGCCTGGGCGGCGGCGCCGGCTCTGCCGACGATGGCGGTGGCCACCACTCCCATCAGCGCCTGCCCGGCCTGGGCGAGCGCGATGGGGGCGGCCAAGGACAAGAGGGCGGACAGCTCACCGCGAGCGGAGGGGAGCGCGGGCGCGCGCGAGGCGGCGACGGTGGACTGGGATGACATGGCCGGCGCGATCTTCGCCGCGAGCGACTTAGGGCGAGGCTTTAGCGGGTCTCCATCAACCAGCCGCCGGTGTCAATCGCGCCCTTCTCGGGCTGTTGCTCCTTCGGCTCGGTGCCGCGGAGGAACCACATGTCCGCCTGGTGCTTGCTGGCCGAGGAGGCCAGCTTGCCGGTCTTGGTGTCCACCTTGAGCCGGACCAGATCCAAAGAGCCTGGCGGATCGATCTCCGGCTGAGGCTTTCCATCGAGGGCCTGCCGCATGTACCGGAGCCAGATGGGCAGCGCGGCGCGCCCTCCGGTTTCGTACTTGCCGAGCGGGTGCGGGTTCAGGTCGTAGCCCACCCAGACGGTGGTGACGAGGTCCTTGGTGAAGCCGGCGAACCAGGCGTCGAAGGAGTCGTTGGTGGTGCCGGTCTTTCCAGCGGCGGGCTTGCCCAGCCGGGAGGCGGGCGCGCCGGTCCCTTCCTTCACCACCCCGCGCATCAGGTCCACCATGATGTAGGCGGTCTCCGGCTCCATCACCTTCGTGCCCGGCTCGTACATCCGTGCGTAGCCGGCGGCCACCCGGTCCACCAGGCCGGCCCAGGGGTCGTCGAACGCGGTGTGGTCCTCCACCAGCCTGCCGAAGCGGTCTTCGATCTTCCGGATGAAGAAGGTGGGCTTGGAAACTCCGAGGCGGTTGAAGGTGGCGTACACCTGGGTCAGCTCGAAGGGATAGACGCAGGAAGAGCCGAGGGCCGCGGAGAAGTCCTGGTTCATCGGGGTGGTGAGCCCGAGCTTCGCCGTCCAGGCTGCCATCTTCTTCACCCCCACCGCGATGAAGGTCTTCACCGCCGGGATGTTCATCGAGTTCACCAGCGCGGTGCGGAGCAGCACGTCCCCCTGGAAGTCCTCTCCGTAGTTCTCCGGCTTCCAGCGGTTCTGGTTCTCCGGGTCGTCATAGACGATCGGGCTGTCCACGATCACCGTGGCCTCGGTCCACTTCAACTGCTCGATCGCCGCGGAGTAGGCGATCGGCTTGAAGGCGCTCCCCGGCTGCCGGCAGGCCTGGAAGGCGCGGTTGTACTCGTTGGCGTCGAAGTCGTAGCCCCCCACCATCGCGAGCAGGTACTGCCGGTGAGGATCGACCGAGACCAGCCCGCTCTGGAGCTCCGGCTCTTGCTCCAGCCGGAAGAGCTGCACGCCCTCGGGCAGCTTCTTGTTGGCGCCCTCGTCGTACTGCTCCTTGTCGTCGTAGAGGTCCTTCGCCTCGGCCACCGCGCGCAAGAGCACCACGTCGCCCACCTTGAGCGGCGGGCTCACCTTGGAGATCACCACCGAGGGGTAGTAGTGCTCGGCGTTGAGCATGCGGGCCCAGCGCATTCCGAGCAGGGGCAGCTTGCCCTTGTGCGGCCCCACCTGCACGTCGGCCGAAACCTTCTCCTCGTCGATGCCGGTCACCAACCCGACGTAGAAGCGCTCGGGCTGGATCTTCTCTGCTGCGAGCGCCTTCTCGCTCCGCTCAAGGAAGGCGTCGCGCTCCTTCTCCGAGAGGTTCAGCAACGGGCCGCGGAAGCCCTGCCGCTTGTCCACCGCCAATAGCCCCCGGAACACCGCCTCCTGCGCGGCGCGCTGCTTCTCCGAGTCCATGGTGGTGAAGACCTTGAGCCCGGAGCTGAGCAGCGCCGGGTTGCCGTAGCGCGCCACCACGTCGCGCCGCACCTCCTCGGTGAAGTAGGGGGCGAACTCGTGGAACACGTCCTCCACCGGGAAGACCGCCACCTCATCCGCGTTGGCCTGGTCGTGCTCCTCCCTGGAGATCATCCCCTCCTCCAGCATCCGCCTGAGCACGTAGCTGCGCCGCTTCTTCGCCGCCTCCGGGTTGGTGAAGGGCGAGTAGCGCGAGGGCGCCTGCGGCAGCCCCGCCACCAGCGCCATCTCGGCCAGGTTGAGGTCGCGCACGTCCTTCCGGTAATAGTTCTCCGCCGCCGACTGCACCCCGTAGGAGTGGTGCCCGAGGTACACGTTGTTCAGGTAGAGGTAGAGGATCTCCTCCTTGGTGAGCGCACGCTCCAGCCGATAGGCGAGGATGGCTTCGCGGATCTTCCTCGAGAGCTTCTTCACGGTGGCGGCCTTGTATCCCTCGGCGGAGATGAGCACCGCCTTGGCGGTCTGCTGGGTGAGCGTGGAGCCGCCCTGCACCGAGCCCGACCCGGAGGCCTTCTTGAGGAGCGTCTTGAAGGCTGCCCGGGTGGTGCCCACGAAGTCCACGCCGCCGTGGTCGAAGAAGCTCGCGTCCTCGGAGGCGATGAACGCCTGCACCAGCCGCTTGGGGATGTGATCGTAGGGGACCACCTTCCGCCGCTCGGCGTAGAACTCCCCCGCCAGCACCGCATCGGCGGTGTAGACCTCGGTGAGGATCGGCGGCCAGTACTCGTCGACGCGAGGAATCTCCGGCAGCCCCACCGAGAACTTGTAGTACAGCGCCAGGCCGGTGCCCGCCGCCGCGGTGGCGCCGCTCAGCGCCAGCACTCCCAAGAGCGAGAGGAGCCGCTTCCACCACGGGCGATACGCGGGCACTCCCAGGAGCAGCAGCCGGTGCTGCTCGCGGACCGCGCGCGGTTTTTCGGCCGCACCGGATGTCGCCGGTGCGCTCATCTCTGCTCGATGCCCGCTCGGCGCAACACGTCAGACAGCTCCTCCGGCAGTGGCGACACGATGGTCATCCTCTGGCGGTCGGCGGGGTGTGGAAACTCGATCCGTTCGGCATGCAAGAACAGCCGCCTGAGGCCCCACCGCGCCTTCGCCTCGCGGTTGAAGGCGAAGTCACCGTACCTCCGATCGCCCGCGACCGGGTGGCCGACGGCGGCCAAGTGTCTCCGAATCTGGTGGGTCCTGCCAGTCTCCGGAATCGCCTCCAGGTAGGAGCAGGCGCTCGTCCGCCCGAGCACCCCGTAGCGGGTGGAGGCCTGCTGGAGGTTGACTCCTCTTAGGGCCCTGGACTCGGCGGTCTGCTGGTGCTCCGACAGCGCGAGATCGATGACGCCCTTGTCCTTGGGCACCCGGCCCTGCACCAGCGTGAGGTAGCGCTTCCTCGCCAGTCCGCGGGTGAACACGTCGGTGAAGTGCACCATGGCGGGCCGCCGCTTGGCCACCAGGATGGTGCCCGAGGTCTCCCGGTCGAGCCGGTGCGCCGGACTGGCGGCGAAGTCGTTGCGCACCGCCCTCGGCCCGAGGTAGGCACGCACGTAGTCCACCAGGGTGCCGCCTCTGATGCCGCTGCCGGGGTGCACCGCCAGGCCCGAGGGCTTGTCCACCGCCATCATCCACTCGTCCTCGAAGAGGACCTTGAGCTTCGAGGCGTCGACCGGCGGAGGCTCCTTTCGCCGCGGCGGCGGGGTGAGCAGGCGCTCCTCGGCGCCGCGGATGGCCACCAGGTCGTCCTTGGCGAGCTTCTGTTCCGGCTGGGCCCGCTTCCCGTTTACCCGCACCTTCTTGGTGCGAATCATCTTGAACAGGTGCGAGGGCGGCACCGCCGGCAGCTTCGTCCGGAGGTATTTGTCCAGTCTCACCCCGGCGCTGTCCTCTTCCACCCGAAGCTCGATCATCCGCCCCTTCTTGCGCTGTACTTTTGTCTGGCGCAACCTGCCCGACCACGCCGATATATACGGAACCATGCCCAAGCCCCCCATCATCGAGGAGATCCTCAAAGCAGGGTCCACCGAGTGGAACCGACTCCGCAAGGCGGGGAAGGTCCCGCTCGAGCACACCGGCGCCACCTTCGCCAACCTCTTCTCCGCCAACGCCGACCTCTCCGGACTGGGGCTGGTGGGCACCGAGTGGGAGAAGTGCGACCTCACCAAGGTGAGCTTCCGGGAGTCGGATCTCTCGAACGCCTACTTCCATGGCGGCCGGCTCCAGGATTGCGACTTCCGCGGGGCCAACCTCGAGGGTGCCACCTTCGAGCGGGTGAAGTTGCTCCGCTGCGACTTCTCCGGAGCCAGGGGGCTGGACGCCCTGGAGCTGGAGGAAGTGGACCTGGACCGGGTGGTTGGCCTCGACGGAGAGGAGGCGCCACCGCCGCCACCGCCGCCGGCAGTGGGCATCACCTCCTTCACGCGAGACCAGCGCACCGCCCTCGCCTCGGGCCTTGCGCCGCAGGAGCTGGAGCTGCCGCCGTTTCGGCCCCAGGATGCACCTGGGGCGCTGTTGTTCCGCGGGCTCAAGGAGCTGGGCAACCCCCCGGCCTGGGTGCTGGATGCGCCGGGGCTGAGGCCGCTTTTACCGCCCAGGCTCGCGGGCGCCGGGCTGGAGTCCCTCTTCCGCGAGGCGGTGAAGGCCCGACTCGAGGGGCGCCGGGCGGTGGCGGACCCCGGCACGGTGGAGCGGGCCCAGAAGGCGCTCCGCCTCGGCTCGAAGGACGCGCCGATCGCCGCGATGTACCTCAAGGAGGTCGGAGCCGAGCCGCAGTTCCGCTTCTCCGCGGCGAGGGCGCTCAAGGACGCGCTCCGCGCCGAGCTGGAGGTCGACGACCTCACCGGGCCGGTGGATCCGCGCATCGCCGGGGCGCTCTTGGAGCTCCGGCTGCCGCACGAGGCGGTGGAGCACGGGGGCGAAGTGCGGCGGAGGCTGGCGGCCGCCCAGCTCTTCTCCGCGTTGCTCGAGGCCGGCTTCCACCCGGACAACAACTGGGAGGAGGCGGTGGAGTCGGCCGAGCCGGCGCTGGAGCTGGCCCAGGCGGCGACCGGCTCCGACCGGGCCGCCCTGCTGGAAGGGTTTCGGGCCTTCGCCGCCATCCCCGAGGAGTCGCGCCTGCGCAGGCTCGCCTACCTGGCCGAGTCTGCTTCGCACTTCGAGGCCTTGGCGCTGCTCCCTGGGGAGGTGGAGCCCTCGTGGCTGGCCGAGCCGGAGAGCCGCGAGTGCCACGACCGCGAGATGTCCTTCGTGCAGTCGCTCAAGGCGGCGGACATCCCCCAGAAGGTGGCCGAGCTCGCCAAGGAGGAGCTGGGCGTCGAGCTGGGCACCGTGCCCGAGGAGAGCGACGGAGATCTCTTCGTGCACCTCCGCTGCGGGGTGTGCGGGAAGGAGAAGCTCCTGGTTCAGTCCCCGTGAAGTCGGCATCGACGGCGACCCGAGCACCGGTTGGCCACCTCGCTTGGCCATTTCGTTTTCCAGCGATACCCGAAGTTTTTCTCGTCAGCGGCGCAAGTCGCGCTTCTGCTAACTTGCGGGCAGCAGTGGGGGCGCGGCTTGACTCAAGTGCACTCGATCGCCGGCGCAGGGCGGCTAGTCAAGCTGTCAGGGGACATCGATGAACGGTTCGACAGGAAGCAGCTCGCTGTCGGGCCGCTTGGGGTGCTGGTTCTGGATTTGGACGGAGTGAACCGGATCACCTCGTACGGGGTGCGCAACTGGCTAGAAGTGGTGGGTGGCCTGTCGGCTGACTACTACTGCTTCAGCCGCTGCCGACCCCAGATCATGGCGCAATTCAACACCGTCAGCGGCTTCGCCGGTCGCGGCGAGTTGATCAGCTTCTATCTGCCCTACCAGTGCGGAAAATGCGGCCGGCAAGTGGAGCTTCTGTTCGACGCCCGGTTCGATGTGCCTCCGGCCGAGCCTCCTCCGGTGCCATGTCCCAGCTGTGGCGCGATGGCGGAATTCGATGACGACCCATCGGTCTATTTCGAGTACGCCAAGAGCGTTCTCCGGCCCAGCCCGCCGCCATTGGTGGACGCGCTGCTCAAGGGCGCTCCGGAGCCTGGGCCGCACCGGTTGAAGCTCAGCAAGGAGGTCAGAGAGCGCCTCACGGTGATGACGCTTTCAGGCGACCTCGACGGCAGGGCGAACCTGAGGAGGCTCGCCGCTGGGGTGGAGGGAGAAGTGGCCCTGGTGACTGCGGATCTCGCGGCGATATGCGAGCAGGGCCTCGCCCAGCTGCTGGAGCTGGTGTTCTCGGACGCAATCCGCGTCCAAGTACTGCGCGCGCCGCTGCATTTTGTCAGGGCGTTGTCTGACACCAGGGGCGGCGAATTGGTGCCGCTGCTCTCGGCGGTGCTCCCGCACCGCTGCGAGAGCTGCGATCAGGTAGCGCTGCTCGAAGTCCGCGGCAGGGGACTCCACCTGAACGATGGCGAGCGGTGCCCACGCTGCCAGTCGCAGCTGAGGCCAAGCCTGGGCGCTGCGGAGACCAGCAAGTTCGCGCAGCTGCTATGGGTAGAGCCAAGTCAGGCGATCACCGAATGGCTGTTTGAGAAGGCGAGCCCGGCGCGTTGCGGTCAGTGTGGGCTCGACCACTCACCTCGAGACCTCTGTCCAACCTTGGTGGGGCGCTCGCCATTCTCGGCGCAATGGGCGGCTCCCCTGCCCGGCGCCGAGGACGGGCTTTTGGGCACCGCCATCGGGAGCTTCCGCATCGTGCGCAAGCTGGGCGCGGGAGGCATGGGCACGGTGTACCTCGGTGAGCACACCGTCATCGGGAGCAAGGTCGCGGTGAAGGTGCTTCACGAGCACCTCTCGTCGGACAGCGCGCTGATCTCGCGCTTCTACGCCGAGGCCCGGGCGGTCAACCTCATCGGCCACGAGAACATCGTCAACATCTTCGACATGAACGTGGTGCCTCCCCGGCGCTACTACTTCATCATGGAGTACCTCGAGGGCCGGCCATTGGCCGAGTTGATCGAGCAGCCCATGGAGGAATCCCGGGTGGTGGCGATCCTCCGGCAGGTGTGCGACGCCCTTCACGCGGCGCATTCCAGCGGTGTCATCCACCGCGATCTCAAGCCTGAGAACATCTTCGTGCTCGACAAGAGGCGCGGCTCGACCTTCGTGAAGGTGCTGGATTTCGGGGTCGCCAAGCTCTTCGCCCTGGAGAACGACCCGCAACGGACTCCCGTGGGCGTCATCGTGGGCACCCCGGAGTACATGGCGCCGGAGTGGGCTTCCGGAGCCCCGGTCGACGGGCGCGCCGACGTCTACTCGCTGGGGGTGATTGCCTACCAGGTCGTGACGGGGAAGCTGCCGTTCCGTGCGGGAGGGGTCACCTCGGTACTACTCGCACACCGCGAGGTGACGCCGCCCCCTCCGGATGAGGTGAACCCGAACGTCTCGGCTGCGCTTTCGACGGCGATCATGAAGGCCATCGCCAAGAATCCAGCCGACCGTTTCTCCGACGCAGCGGTGTTCCGCGAAGCCCTCGATGAAGTGCCGGTCGCTCCCATCATGGGCAGTGGTCTCAAAGCCAGCGAGTGGAGTCCTCCCGGGTCACAGCACATGCGCCACCAAACCGATCTCCCCGCCACGGTTCTCTCGCCGGAGGGAACGATGCTGGTGGACGCGAGGTGCACGGACCTCTCTCGCACCGGCATGTTTCTGTTGTGCTCCCAGCCTCCGCCCCTGAGCACGAGCGTGCAGGTTCAGCTGACGTTGCCCGAGGGTCAGTCGGTGGCCGTTCGGGGAATGGTGGTGCGGCTCATTCATCCCTCCGACGCGGACGCCTGGGGGCTGCCGCCGGGCTTTGGCCTCGAAATGGACGAGGTCCCTCCGGCGATTGAGAGCTTGCTCGCGACCCTGCCGCCGCTGAAGTTGCCGCCGCCACCGGCGAGCCTGAACGACGAGCCGCGAGCCACGCCGATCATCACCAAGTACCACGAGTGCCTCGCAGGAGACTTCTATTCGATTCTTGGTCTGGAACGGGAGGCGTCGCTGGCCAGAGTGAAGCAGCAGGCCCGCGCTGTTCGGCTGGAGCTCGAGGCGACGCTCCAGTTGCGCCTCTCCGCAAAGCAACGGGCGCACGCGGAGGCGCTGCTTCATCGCGCCCGGCAAGCAGCCGACACCCTGTCTTCGGCGCTGGCTCGGCTCGAATACGACGGCAGCCGAGGCAACTTCAAGGGCGCAGCCCAGGCCATTGCCTCGGGCGTAACGCCCGCGCAGGCGGAGGAGGTGAGGCGCAGGCTCCTGGCGCTCAAGAGCCAGTCCGCCCGGGACGATTCGGAGCGGCGCTTCAAGGAAGCTCTGGCGGCGGCGGAGGAGGACCCAGCGCTGGCCTTGGCGCAGCTCGAAGCTGCCCTCCTCGAGGACCCGCTCAACCTGGAGTACCAGCAGCGCTACTGGCTCCTGAGGCGCAAGATGCACACTCCGCCTTGAGCCCCGCCGATGATCAGAGGCCGAGCTGCAACTGCACCGGCTGATCGGCGGCGCGGGCGGAGATGCCCAGCGCTCTTAGCGCCTGGGCCAGCTCCCGCGCGAAGCCGTGGTGGGTGATCACCTCCGAGGCGCCGGAGCGGCGTGCGTACTCCAGCAGCGCGGGGTGGTCGGCGTGGTCCGACAGCGGGAAGGCGACGTCTGCCCGGTACCGCCCTGCCGCGCCGCGGTCCACCGCCCAGCCGGTGAGCACCGCGGTGGCGCGCGGTCGGATGCGCTTGAGCGCCGCCGAGCGCCCGAAGGGAGGGAAGACGCCCACCTCCCCGGGCCGGAGCTCTCCCTCGAAGCGCCGCACCGACAGCTCCACGCCCAGCGAGCGGTAGACGAGGCAGGTGTCGTACGTCGCGGGATGAGCGCAGAGGCGGTAGCCACGGTCTCCGAGGTACTTGATCACCTCCTGGCTCTTGCCCAGCGCGTAGCAGAAGAGGATGGGCGCCAGCTCTCTCTCGAGCTGCCGCCGAACCCAGGCCTCGACCTCCTCCAGCACCTCGGCTCGGGGGGGGAAGACGTACCGCGGATGGCCGAAGGTGGACTCGAGGACCAGCGTGTCGCACTCGGCGAGCTGAGCGGGCTCGGCGGTGAGCGGCGGCTGCAGGCTGATGTCCCCGGTGTAGACGACGCGATGGCCGTCCGCCCGGGTGACTCGAAGCTGCGCGGAGCCGAGGATGTGGCCCGCGGGCAACAACTCGAGGGCGAGCGGGCCGAGCTCGAATGGGCGGTTGTAGGGAGCGGGAAGCGCTCCGGGGAGCTTGCCCAGCCGCTGCGACATCAGCTCGATGGTGGGCGCGGTGGCGATGATTCGCTCGTGGCGCGCCAGGTGATCCGAGTGCGCGTGGGAGACGAAGGACAGCTCGGTCTTCCTCCGCGCGTCGAACCACAGCGAGCTGCCGGAGAGCTGCAGGCCGGCCTTCTGGAGTTGCACCGCCATGGGGTGGCGGACTCTACCGCAACGCCCGTTCAGCCGATGCGCGTCGTTCCCGCAGGCGGGCCCAGAAGGCATTTCCGGCCTCGGCGGTGGCCACTCCGAGCACGATCAGCGCGCCTCCCGCCGCTTCGCGCAGGCCGAGCCGCTCGCGCCCGGCCGCCAGCGAGTAGAGAGCGGCGAAGACCGGCTCGAGCGAGAAGATGAGCGCCGCCCGCACCGCGCTGGTGCGCGCCTGGGCCCAGGTCTGAAGCAGGATGGCCAGCGCGCTGGCGAACACTCCGCAGAAGAGGAGGGCGCCGGCGAGCGCCCAGGTCCACTGCACGCGGAAGCCTCCCAAAGGGACGCAGGCGGCGGAGAGGAGCGCGGTGGAGGCGAGCTGCACCGCCACCAGCGCCGAGACCGGCCGCCCCGGCGCAAGCTTCTCGGTGAGCACGATGTGAAAGGCGAAGGCGACCGCGCAGCCCAGAGTGAGAAGGTCGCCGGTTCGAAAACCGGCGGCGGCGTCGACCCCGGTGAGGAGCTGGAGGCCCGACACCGCCATGAGCACGCCCAGGAGCGAGGGCCCCCTCGGCCAGCGCCGGAACACCGCGATGGAGAGGAAAGGCACCAGGAGCACCGACAGGCCGGTGATGAACGCCGAGCGCGATGGCGAGGTGCGTTCGAGGCCGAAGGTCTGGAGTGCATAGCCGGCGAAGAGGAAGCCGGAGAGCAAGAGGCCCGCGCCGGCGTTGCTCCGCCTGGTGAGGGCGGCGGCGTTTCGGGAAGCGATGGCGGCGGCGGTGGCGGCGGCGGCTCCCACGGTGAAGCGGAGCGCGAGGAACGAGAGCGGATCCGCCAGGGCGAGGGCGTCCTTGACCGCGACGAAGGTGATGCCCCAGAGCCCGGTGATGAAGAGGAGAACCGCGTCGGCCCTAAGGCCCGAGGAAGCGGCGCCCATCAGGGAATGAAGAAGAACGCCACACCCAGGATGGCGTAGACGCCCAGCAGCATCGCTCCCTCGAGCCAGTTGGACTCGCCGTCCAGGCCGATCAGCGTGGCGCCGCCGACGCCCACCGCGATGCCGAACACCTCCATGTGGGAGAACTCGAGGGTGAGCGGCTGTCCCAGGGGAATGGCCAACAGCACCAGCACCGGAGCGACGAAGAGGGCGATCTGCTTGGAGGACTCGATGGCGATGTTGAAGGCGAGGTCCATCTTGTTCTTCAGCGCCACCAGGATGGCGGTGGAGTGCTCGGCGGCGTTGCCGACGATCGCGATGATGATCACCCCCACGAAGGTGTGGGTGAAGCCGAAGGTCTCGATCGCGTCCTCGAGCGCGTGGACCAGGAACTCGGCGACGACGATCACCCCCGCGGTGGAGCCGAGGAGGATCGCCACCGCCTTGCGGACGGACCACTTGGGCAGCTCCTCCTCGGTGCCGTGGTCCTCTCCGGCGTAGATGTGCTTGTGGGTGCGAAGCGAGAAGAGGAGCGAGAGGGCGTAGATGGCGAGCAGCACCACCGAGATGCCCACCGAGAGCTTCTGGAGGACCGGCACCGCCTCGTCGCCCCGGACGATATGGAAGAGGTCCGGCACCGCCATCGCGGTGAGGGCGAGGAACATCATCGCCGCGCCGGAGAGGGCGGCGGTGGAGTTGAAGGTCTGCTTCTCGCGCCTGAGGCCGCCGACCAGGATGGCGGCCCCGAGCACCAGGAGGATGTTCCCGAGGATGGCGCCGGTGATGGAGGCCTTCACCACCTCCACCTTGCCGGACCGCAGGGCGGCGATGGCGATGATCAGCTCGGCGGCGTTGCCGAAGGAGGCATTCATCAGCCCGCCCAGGCCCGAGCCGAGGCGGTGGGCGATCACCTCGGTGGACTCACCCATCATGCGGGCGAGGGGGACGAGGGCGATGGCGCAGAGGATGAAGGTGTTGGTGCCGGGGAAGAAGTAGTGGGAGGCGATCGCCGTTGGCAGGGAGAGGGCGAGGAGCGCGAGGAAGACGCGGTCGGAGGTGAGCCAGGCCCGGTCCCCGGGCGGGGCGGGATCGGCGGGGGGCGGTTCGGATGGAAGCGGGGTGGCAGGCGAGCTCACGCGGGATGTCTCCGGGCGGGAGACCTTCACCCGCCCGCGTGCGCGGGCGCAACGGTTTTCCGGACCAGCCTGATGCTCTCTCCCGCGGCGTGCCGGCGCGGGTCCATCGACCCCGAGTCGGGCCCAGATGGGGCCCCGCTCGCCCCGAGCGGTGTCGGGGGGCCCGGCGTTTCGGGAGGCCGGTGCTTCCCCGATTCGCGCTGGAAGCCAATCGAGAGGAGCGAGTGGATGAGTGCCGATTCGCGCTCGGGCACTTCGGCGGCGAGCTCGGAGTGGCCTTCGCAGCGGGCCCACTCGCAGGCTGCGGTGGCGAGCTGTTCGGAGACGCGCATTCCGGCGGCGAGGCGGGAGACGTGCAGGTGGCGGACGAAGGGCGGGTTCCCCGTGGGGATGAGGGCCACGCCCAGGAGCCGGCCGGAGCGGCCGAAAGCGCCGAAGCCGGTGCGGTGGTTCTCGAGGGTGCCGGCCTGGGGCAGGTGGTCGCCGAGGTAGAGGTTGGCCTGATCGAAGTCGTCGGGGCCGAGGCGCCGAATAGTCAGCTCTCCGGCGAGGGCGCGGCGAAGCGGGAGCGTGGCCGCGGAGGAGAGGGCATCTCGGAGCAGGAGGAGGGCCCTTCGAGGGGCGCCCTGGGCGGCGGCGACGGTGGCGCGATGGAGGAGCCAAACGGCTGGGCGTGACAGCGGGGGGAGCGGTAGGGAGAGGCGCCCGCGGCGGACGCGAATGACTCGGCCGAGGGGCTGGCCTTCGGGGTCGAGCTGGCCGCGGAAGGTGGCGGTGCGCAGGGGGTGCTGCTGGACGACCAGGTGCACGACGAGCGAGGAGCGGGCGCGGCGGACGACGGCGACGTCGCCGCGGGCGAGTTGCTCGGCGCCGCAGCGGAGGACTTGAAGCGAGTCGCCGGAGCGGAGGAAAGGGACCATGCTCCGGCCGGAGGCGCGGACCCAGAGTCTGCTTCCGGGTGGGCGGGCCTCGAGCAGATCGGCCAGCTCAGCGGCGGAGAGGGGCACCGAGCCACTCCTTGACGAACCGGCCGGCGTCGAGGTGCTTGCGGAAGCGGAGCCTATGGACGCCGGGGTCGTCGATCAGCGGAGCAAGCCGCTTCATCGTCTCCGCGCCGGAGAGCTCGCCGTCGTTGGAGCGGAAGCACTGGGAGAGGAGGGCGGCGATGGCCTCGGACGGCTCGACGGGGGAGAGGCGTTCCTCGCCGCCTTTTTCGAGGAGGAAGAGGGAGCGGAGTCTGACGCGGTCGGGGCAGCCGGGGGCGGGGTTGTCGGAGCGGAAGGGGGTGCCGTGGGCGGAGCCGTCGGGGTAGAGGGCGATGATTTCGTCGGACATGAGGCGCCCGCCAGCGGCGGTGCAGAGGGCGGCAAAGGTGGACTTTCCGGCTCCGCTGGGGCCGAGGGCGACGACGCCTTCCTCGCCGAAGAGTACGCCGCTGGCATGTACGAGGACGCCGCCTTGCCGGGCGATGGCGACGTGCCAGAGGATGCGAAGCGCCGCCTCGGCGGCGAGAGGATCATCGATGATCCGCACGAGGATCCGATCGCCCTCCACCCGGTAGGAGCCAAGCCGTGACTCCAGGCCGTCGATTGGTAGCTCCGCGCCGGCAAACTCCCCCGCCGGTTCGATCCTCAGTTCGTCGAACGTGGAAGGACAGGCCGCGAACGGCCCGAGGAGACAGCGCGGGGCGGCCAGGCGTTCGATCTCTTCGGTCACCGAGGCCGCCCAGGTCCCCGTTCGGAGTTTCCTGATCAAGTCTTGATCAGGGATCGGGCAGGCAGCAGTCACAGCCGGAGTCGTAGTACGTACCTCCGCCGCAAGTCGGGCTGTGGTCGAAGAGATTCGGCACAAGGAGCTTCTGTGAGCGGACACGCGGCGCGCGGTAGGGACGCCGAGGCTTACGGAGCGGAGCCTTCAGTACCATAGGGTCACCTTTCCTCGGCCATCCAGGTTGTCGCCCGCCGCCAGATCAGGTTTGCCATCGCCGTTGTAATCCCCAACGACTACGCTAATACCGAGGCGCGTCGGAGCGGTCAAGCGCGACTGGGCAAAGCTCCCGCCCGGTGAGGTGTCGAATTCGGATCCGGAGACCCCTCGGTTGTACAGCACCCAGGCCGAGCAATTGCTAGTCGTGGTCTCCCCGGCAATCAAGTCGAGCTTACCGTCCGCATTCAGATCGCCCGCGGCGATCGCGTAGCCGAATCCTCGCGCACCGCTGATGGTGAGGGGCGGCGTCGCGTAGCCTGACGCGGTCCCATCCGCGAAGAGATGCACCCGGTTTTGCACCACCTGATTAGAGACAAGGTCCTTCCCCGCACCTCCGACGAGATTCACGTTGCTCAACACCCGCCCGCCGAATCCGTTGAGCGAGGTGCCGGCATTCGGCCCCTGAGTGAGCACCTGAATGGCGTCGGTCGCGGGAACGCTCGTCGCCTTGTTCTTTACCGTCTGGCCGGAGAAGAGGAAGACCTTGTTCAAGACCTCCTTCGAGGTAGCCGTCGTGAAATCGCCATGTGCGTCCCCGTCCAAGTCGCCCAGGTAGGAGTAGCCGCGCAAGCGACCATATTGGTTCCCGCTCGGAGCGGCGGTGTCGACTGGTAGCGGCCCGTCGAGAATCCTGCACTGGTTCGCCGTGGTGCACGTCGTCGGTGACACGTCGACGTATCCGGACGACGCGAGCGCAAGCCAAGCAGCCTTGGTGCGCCCGTAGAACATGTAGATGCGGCCCTGCCCGCCGTTTTCGGGAGCGGCTGAAAACATCAACTCGCCGATTCCATCACCATTCGTATCTCCAATCGCGGCGAGGTTGCGCCCGAGTTGGCTATTGGCGCCGGCGCCTCGGAATTCGACGTACGACGTGACGTCTATCGTCGCGGCGTTTCGCCCGAAGTACAGGAAGGTGCGGCCTTGATTCGAAAGGCCACCCTCGCTCCACAGGGGAGCTGAAACCAGCACGTCCGGTCTGCCCTCGTTCGTGTCGTCCCCGACGTTGCCAACAGAGATGTCGGTCCCATACCACTGGGAAGCTGCGCTCGGCGGCGAGAGCTGCTGCAGCGTCGCACTCGCCAAATTCGAATTGCCGTACAAGATGAACGCCCCGCCGGGCGGCGTGAGATAGGCGTTGAGGAGGATGTCGTCGGTGCCGTCTCCGTTCACGTCGCCGTTGGAGACCATGTCGATCGCAAAACCCGTCAGGGTGGTCGGGTTGGTCACCGTCGCGGTGCTCCAGAAGTTGTCCTTGCGCGTCTGCGCGGCGCCGGCGAACCGCGAGTAATTTCCGCGCTCGTCGATGGCGCGCACCTTGACGAAGTACGCCGCCAAAGGCGGAAGCGACGTCAGCTGGTACGAGGTGAGGGACCCGCCGAGCAACCCGCCGCCGGCCTGTCGGACGGTAGTCGTATCGAAGAACTCGTTCTCGGTGGTGATGCCGTTGCTCATCACCACGCCGGTGGTCCAGCGCAGATCGATGTTGGTGGGCGACCCTGAGCTGGAGTTGCTCCCGTCGTCGTACACCGTGCCCCAGGTCACGTTGACGTTCGCCTTGCGCTCGTCGGCCGCCGGTATCGTGAGCACGGCGACGGGGGCCGCCGGCGGCTGAACGTCGATGGTGAGCGCCATCGTGTAGGTGGCGTCATTGCCGGCTTGATCCGTTACCTTGATCTCCAAGGTTCCTGACGTGTTGTGGAGCAGGGTGAGGCTGGGAAGGGGGATGGTCTTCGGGTCCGCATCCACCGCCACCGCCGGGCTGAGGAGCGCCGTTCCCCGGTACGACACCTGCGCGGTGCCGTTGAGGGCTCCTCCAGCGGCGAACGAGAGGGCGAGCTGCGCGTCGCCATCGGGCACCAAGTCCACCACGTAGCCGGGCGCAGGCGTGGGCCGCAGATTGATGTTGGAGTCAGCCACCACAAACAAGCTGGGGCCGGCCGGCGACACCGTGCTGATGGTCGGCCGGGTGATGTCCACCGTCACGTTCACCGTGTCGAAGGTCAGGTTCCCCACTCCGTCGTCCATCTCCGCACGGAACACGGCTTGCTCGGCGTCGGCGAGCGTCACCGGGTTGAAGACGAACGCACCCGTGGTGCCGTCCGCCAACGCGGATCCGACTTGCGTCCCAGGCGAACCCTTGTAGAGGGTCACCAACAGTCCCTTGCAGTCCGAAGTGACCCCCTTGAACTGATACTGGAGCCCGGGGGTCACCTGGGTGAGATCGTCGGCGATGTTCAAGGTCGCCACGCTGTTCTGCGGGCTGGTGAAGACCACGCTGCAGCCCAGCGTGTCGATGACCACGGGGCCCTCGGTGTCAGAGGCCAGGTTGCCGGCGGCGTCCGTGACCTCCGCGCGGAGCGTGTTGCTTCCGTCCGCGAACGAGTGGCTGACCTGAGCCACCCCACCGCTGACCGTGGCGGTCCCGATCTGCGACTCGGGCAGACCTTGCAGCGTGGTGAAGAATTTCACCACCTGCCCTTCGCCGTCGGTTACCGCGACATTTACCTGCTGGGTGCTGGTGTTGTAGGTCCCCGCGGTCGGAGCCGTGATGGTGATCGCCGGCGGCTGCAGATCGACGGTGATCGAACGCGAAGCCAAGGTGGTCACGTTCAAAGCCTCATCGGTCGCCTGCACGTCGAAGACGTACGTGGCCGTGCCGCTCGCGGTCAGGTTGGTGTCATCGGTCACCTGAAGCTGGCCATCGGGCGCGTACGTCCTCGGAGTCGTCCCCTGGCGCGTGACCTGGACTCCAGCGGCGCTGGTCACATCGGCGCTGGTCTGGAGAACCACCCTGAGCACGAAGGTCCCGTTGGCAGAGTTGCCGTCGGCGTCGTCTCCGGGCCCGAGCACGGTCCGGCTGGGAGCGGGGGAGAGGTACTGGAGGACGGGCGGGACGCGGTCCACCCGGACGCTCGCGAAGGCATCGGTGTTGACCGGGTCCAGCGCCGCCGCCGGAGGATCGAGCTTGTTGCGGTTGCCGGCATCGTCGACCAGTTCCACGGCGAGCTCGTAGTCGGCTTCATTCTTGTTGGGCAGCGCGGCCAGTCCGATGGTGGCGAGCCCGTTCGCGACGGTGCCGGTTCCGTACACCGTCGCGCGCTGGAGCTTGTTCTTCACGGACACGGCTGCTCCGTCGGGCAGTCCTGCGGTCGCCACCACGAGTTGCGGATCTCCGGAGGGAGACTCCGCCTGGTTGAGCTTGCGGTCTCCGTTGGCATCGCCCACCAGCGCCAGGGCCACGACCCGGGGTCGCTCGGTGTCCACCGTCAGAACCGCATCTGCGGATCGCGGGAAGGTGCCGGTGCCGTCGACCACCACCGCGCGCAGCCGGTACTTGCCCTCGGGGTAAGTGAAGGAGGTGTTTATCGGCGGCACTTGCGTTGCCAGCGCGAACCACCCGGAGCCGTCGGCGCAGGGCGCCCCCTGTTTGGTCAATGGCACGTCGGTGCAGATGTCAACGCGCACCCCGGCGGTGGCGCCGGTCAGCGAATATCCGAGCGAAAGCTGCAGCCCGGGCGTGTTCCGGTCGAGGTCGAACGAAATGTTGTAGGTCACCGGGGCCGCGGTGCTCGGGGAGCTCAGCGTCACGGTGTTGGAGCTCGTCTTCACGTACACCGTCCCGATCGCGCACGAGGTCAGCCCGCCGCTGTTCACCAGGATGGCCTGGAGGAGATTCGCCCCCTCGTCCAGGTCCACCTTGGCGAACGTCTTGGTCGAGTCCCCCGCCTGCACGTCGGCTTCTCCGACCTGATTCCCGTTGGCCAGAAGCCTCAGCTTCCCCGTCCCGGAGAGCGCGCCGATGCTCACGGTCACCGGTACCGTCAATCCCCCGCCCGACCTCGGCGTCCCATCGGCCGAGCCGAGCACACTCCCGAAGGCCGGATCCGCGATGTCCACCTGCGCCGGCTGGAAGGCCAGGGTGAGCGGCACCTGCGTCGTCCCCTCGTTCCCTGCCGCGTCCCGCGCCTTCACCGTCAGCGCGCAAGAGCCCGACTCGCCGATGGTGATCTCCCGCACCTCCGCCTTCCCCGTCGCGTCCGCCGTCGCCGAGGACGCCCCCACCAGCTTGCATCCGCTCACCAGCACCTGTGCGCCAGGGTCCGTCGTCACGTCCAGCACCACCTGCCGCCCCGGCAACACCGAGGTGTCCGCCACGGTCGGCCCCAACGTCCCCTGACCCGAGCTGTCCCCCCTCACCACCGCCGAGCTGATGGTCGGCGCCGCCGAGTCCCTCCGGTAGCGGAGCTGCTGGCTCTTTCCCCCTGCTGGGCATGAGGCGAGCAGCCGGTAGTCGCCATCCGCCGGCAAGGCCAGCGAAACCACCGCCCTCCCCGCCACCACCTGCGTCGGAGCGCTGGCGGTCGGCTGCCCGCTGGAGTCGTACGCCGTCACCGTCACGTTCCCCGGCACCGACTCCACCGTCACCGAGAGCGACCCGCCAAAGCTGCGCGACTCGCTGTCCAGCGGGGAGGTGATCCGGCACTGCGGTCTGCCCGTGCTCACCGCCAGGTTCCGGAACTCACACGTCTCCAGGCCCGCGATGTTGGTCGCGCACACCTTCAGGCTGTTGGAGCCCTCGGCCACGTCCACCAGGAAGGTGGCCACCCGATCCGCGCCGGACTGAGTCGTGGTGACGCCTCTGGGGCTGCCCAGCGCTCCGGTGACGCTGGTCCAGTAGCGCAGCTCGGTAGCGGCGGTCTCTCCGGGGAGCGTGGCCGACACCGAGGCCTGCACTCCATCGCTCGAGTCGCCGTTGGCGTCCGCGGTCACCGTCGCCGGCGCGGCGAGGCTCACCACCGGCGCCGCCGAGGCCACCACCACGTCCACGTTCCGGCTGGTCTTGTTCCCGGACGAATCCGTCACCGCCAACACGTAGCTGTAGGTGCCGGGCCCGGAGCTGGCGTTCAGCGTGAAGCCCACCATCCCCGCGCTCACCGGGGCAGTCAGGGTGACGCCAGCCGAAGAGGTGAGCGTGGCGGTCGCTCCGGAGCCCGCGCAGCCCACCGCCGCCTCGATCCGGAAGGTGGCCGTGGCCACCGGCTTGACGGGCGTGGAAATCTCCACCGACGGCGCCACCGAATCGACGGTGAACTTCCGGACCTGCGAGCTGAAAGGGGCGCCCGCCGAGTTGGTCACCACCGCATAGCAAGCCGGTGACTCGGCGTCGCATGCGCTTTCGGTGAGGGTTGCCTCCGCCACCGCCTTGCCGTCCGCTCCCACGCTGAAAGAGACCGGCGGCAGCCCGCACACCTGGTCGCACAGCACCTTCCCCGTCGCCCCCACGAACCCGGGCGCGTCCACCACGAACTTGAGCTGGTACCCCGCGGCAGTGCTGGCATCGTCGGCGGCTCTGAGGATCTGGCCTTCGGCCGGGCTGGCGATCGACAGCGCCGGCCCCTCCGCGCCCACGTTCACCGTGATGGTGACCGGCTGCGCCTCCGCTGCGCCCGGCTCCCTCACGGTCACCCGCAGCTGGTTGGCGCGCGCCTGCAGGGTGGTCCTGGCGAACGTAGCCTTGCCCTCCTCGAGGCTCCCCTCCGGACCCGCGACCCAGTCGACCTCGCTGGTGAGCTTCGTCGCGAGGACCGCGCTCTCCAAGGTCACCGGAGCCCCGTCCTTGTCGGTGACGGTCACCTCCACGTCCACCTGCACCCCCGGCGCCGCCGAATCGAGGTCGTCGTTGGCGGTGAGCTGCTGGCCGTCGGTCGGCTTCACGAAACTGATGAGGAGCTCCCGCGGCTTTTGGCCCCCGCAGTCGCACCCGGCCATCCACAGCAACGCTCCGGCACAGAAGAGCTTCGTTCCGACTCGATGCATCTGATCGCCCTCTTTGGGCGGGCCCAAAGGAAGGCCCGCATTCGTTCCCGGTGGACCAGTCCCCATTCAGCTCACAGGACCAGCACCTTCTTTTCGACCAAAAGCTCGACGAACCTCGCCGTGTCCGAAGCGCACGGCTCCCGCTCCACCTCGAACTCCTCGCAGAGGACTTCGACTATCTGCGCCAACGTGCGCTGCCCGTCGACCAGCTCGATGATCCGCTCCGCCACCTCCGACACCTGGCCCCCCTCGTCCTCGAAGGTGTGCAGAGAGTCGTCAGGGCTGGTAGCCATGAACCTGCCCCCCACCCGCTGAACGCCTGCCTCGGAGTGGACCCGCGGCACCGCGTTCATCGGGATTTCCATGGATGGCGCCCTCTTAGCCAAGCCCGCTCGGGCAAACCAGGGGTTTGTGCCGCTTCGGATCTCCGCACCCGGCCCGCGGGAAGAAGCAGCTTAACCCGCCGGGGGCTCTCCGAGAAAGCCGCCCTGGAAGCTCAGGAGGTAAGGGAGAATCGGTACTTCCCGGCCTCCAGACGGCGCCGGACCCTGCCGGCGTCCTCGAGCACCTCGAGGTTGCCCACCACCTCCGAGAGGGTGAGGTAGAGCCGCACCGGGTCCGTGGCCCCGAAGAGCGCCACGACCAGCTCGAGGGCGGAGCATTCGCTCTCGGCGAGCCGCGAGAGAATCCGCTCCTGCCGGCGGGAGTAGAACTCGAACAAGGAATCGAGCAGCGCGCGGTGGCCGCGGAAGGGGGGACCATGCCCCGGCACCACCCACTCCACGTCCAGCCGGTGCGCGGCCCGAGCGGATGCGAGGTAGGTGAGCAGGGCTGGGAATTTGTCCTCCTCGCCCTTGGGGCCCAGCTCGAGAAGAGGGTTGGGCGACACCCGGGCGAGCAGGTGGTCGTCGGCGAGGAGGATGCGCTGCTCGTGGAGCCACAGGCACACCAGCCCCGGGGTGTGCCCGGGCATGTGGAGGACGTCGGCGGTAAAGCGTGCAAACTCGAAGCGCTGGCCGGCCGAGAGCGGTTGGGCCCTTGCCTCGTCGACCCGGCGAGCGAAGCGCGAGGTGGAGCCGGCGAGCTTGGCCATCTTGTGGATCAGCTCCTCGGGCACGCTGAGCCTGGCGAAGTAGGAGCGGTAGCGGTCGGCCTGTTCGACCCAGCGGCCGTCTCCGACGACCTTGTCCCAGTCGGCCGGATGGACGAACACCTGCGCGCCGGTCTCTTCGGAGAGGGTCTGTGCAAGTCCGTAGTGGTCGATGTGGCCATGGCTGACGACGATCCGGCTCACCTTGGCGAGGGAAAGTCCCGCCGCCTCGGCGGAGGCGCGGAAGGCGGCTTCGGCGTCGGGGGTCCCCAGTCCGGCATCGAAGAGGGTGAAGGAGCCGTCGCGGTTCTCGAGGAAGCAGGTGTTGACCGGTCCGCCGGCGTCGGGGAACGGCACCGGGATGGCGACGCGGTGGATTCCGAGGGCGGCGAGGAAGGCCTCGTCGGTCGCCTCGCTGACGGGCGGCTGGAGCACGCGCCGCTACTTGGAGGCCTTGATGGCCTGGCGCAGCTCGGGGAGCACCTTGAACAGGTCGCCGACGATTCCGTAGTCGGCCACCTGGAAGATGGGGGCCTCGGGGTCCTTGTTGATGGCGACGATGGTCTTGGAGCCCTTCATGCCGGCGAGGTGCTGGATGGCGCCGCTGATTCCGGCGGCGATGTAGAGCTGGGGGGCGACGACCTTTCCGGTCTGTCCGACCTGGAGGTCATTGGGAACCCAGCCGGCGTCGCACACGGCGCGGGAGGCGCCCACGGCGCCGCCCAGCTCGTCGGCCAAGGCTTCAATCTCCTTGAAGTCGCCCTTGGTGCCGCGGCCGCCGGCGACGACGACGCGGGCTTCGGTCAGCTCGGGGCGAGCGCTCTTGAGCTCCTTGAACTCGATGAATCGGGTGGCCGAAGGGGGCACGGAGGGCGAGAAGGACTTCACCTCGCCTTTGCCGCCCTTCTCGGCGGCAGGGAACTCGGTAGCGCGGACGGTGAACGCCTTGATGGGGGTAGAGAGCCGGACGTCGGCGATGACGTTCCCGGCCCACATCGGCCTCACGAAGGAGATGTCGGCTCCGCCTTCGTCGAAGCGCATGACGTCGGAGGCCATGGCGGCGCGCAGCTTGGCGGCGACGCGGGGGATGAGGTCCTTGCCCATGGCGGTGGAGGCTGCCCCGACGAAATCGGCGCCGATGCTCTTGGCGAGGTCAGCGGCTGCGGCGGCGAACGTCTCCGCCAGGTAGTGTTCGAACCCTGGGCTGCTGCCTGCATGGACGACCTTCGGCCCGTACTCCGCGAGCTGTCCGGCGACAGAGGCGACGTCCTTGCCGAAGACGGCGACGTGCAGCTCGGCGCCGGCCTTTTGGGCGAGCTGCTTTCCGGCGGCGATCGCATTGAGGCTTGCCTTCCGCAAGCTCCCGTTTATTTGTTGTTCCGCAACGATGAGGACGATTCCCATCTCGACTCCCAGCTAGAAAGCGCTCGACATCCGCTCGACAACGCCTCGACGCTCGATCCTCGACTTTCGACCTAGATCACCTTTGCTTCGCTCCGCAGCTTCGCGACCAGCTCGGCGACGTCCTTGACCTTGATGCCGGCCTTGCGCGCGGGCGGCGCGGACATCTTGACCACGTTGAGCTTGGGGGCCACCTCGACGCCCAGGCCTTGCGGGGTCAGCTCCTCGATGGGCTTCTGCTTGGCCTTCATGATTCCGGGCAGCGAGGCGTAGCGCGGCTGGTTGAGCCTCAGGTCGGTGGTGACCACCGCCGGCAGCGCGCACTCCAGGGTGGAGAGGCCGCCGTCCACCTCGCGCATCACTCGCACCGACTCGAGGTCGGCGCCGAGGGTGAGTGCGGGCACCTTGTTCTTCTCCGCCTCCGACTCGAAGGACTCGACCTTGGAGGCGAACGTGGCCTGCGACCAGCCCAGCCACTCGGCCAGGTATTGGCCCACCTGATTCTGGTCGTCGTCGATGGCCTGCTTGCCGAGGATGACCAGCTCGGGCTTCTCGCGCTCCACCACCTTCTGGAGCAGCCCGGCCACTCCCATCGGATCGATCGGGCCCGGGTGGTTCACCCACACGGCCTTGTGGGCGCCCATCGCGAGCGCGTGGCGGAGCTGCTCCTGCACCTCCTTGCCGCCGATCGACACCACCACCACTTCTCCGCCGTGCTTGGTGATGAGTCGCAAGGCCTCTTCGACCGCGATCTCGTCGAAGGGGTTGATCTTGTACTTCAGTCCCTCGAGCACGATGCCGGAGCCGTCCGGCTTCACTTTGATCTTCGACTCGGGGTCCTCGACCCGCTTGGCGGTCACCAGGATCTTCACGCCCGACTCCTCTCGGCTGGGTTTTCTCGGCGCATGACGCGGCGCAGCGCGGCGGTCGATTTACGCATCAACGCGGGCCGGCGCAACCGAAATGAGCAGCCCCGCGCGGAGGCTCTCCGCGAACTCCTGCTACTTGGGCTTGGGGACTTTCTCCCAGTCGGCGAGGAACTTCTTGATCCCGGCGTCGGTGAGGGGGTGCTGGGCGAGCTTTTGGAGCACGTTGAAGGGGATGGTCGCAACCTCCGCTCCCATTCTCGCCGCTTGCAGCACATGGAGCGGGTTGCGCACGCTGGCTACCAAGACCTGGGTGCGGAGCTGGTAGTTCCGGTAGATCTCGATCAGCTGCCGGACCATCTCCATCCCGTCCTCGGAGACGTCATCCAGCCTGCCCACGAACGGCGAGACATAGGTCGCTCCCGCCTTGGCGCAGAGGAGCGCCTGGTTGGGCGAGAAGACCAGGGTGACGTTGGTGCGGATCCCCTCGGCAGCGAGCGCCTTCACCGCCTTCATCCCCTCCACTCCCATCGGGATCTTCACCACCACGTGCTCGTGGATCTTCGCGAGGACCCGGGCCTCCTTGATCATCTCCTCGGCTCCGAGCGAGACCGCCTCGGCGCTCACCGGTCCGCCGACGATCGAGCAGATCTCCCGGATGGTCTCCTCCAGCGGCCGGCCCACCTTGGCCAAGAGCGAGGGGTTGGTGGTGGCGCCGTCGATGCAGCCCATGGCCTGGGCGGCGCGGATCTCATTCACGTCGGCGCTGTCGATGAAGAACTTCATGGGCCCTCCTGGCCAGGACGTTTTGGGCAGTAGCCGACTGGCACGACTGGCGTCAAGGTGGCGGGCAGGTTGCCCCAGGTGTAAGAAGCGGCCCGCACGATGGCCCGCTCCCCCAGAAGCCTGGCGACCAGGGCTCCCGCCTTGAGGGTGGTGCGGCAGGACGTGCGCCCAGCCAGGACCCGCCGGCGCGTGCGCGGCCGCGAGGCCTCTCGGCTCGTCGCCTACGCGAGGGGGGTGTTGGAGGCCGAGGCCTCGGCCATCCGTTCGCTCAGATCGAGGCTTTCGGAGAGCTTCCTCGCCGCGCTGGAGCTTTTGCTGTCCTGCGCGGGGCACGTGGTGCTCACCGGCATGGGGAAGCCGGGCTTCATCGCCCAGAAGCTGTCCGCCACGCTTGCCTCGACCGGGGTGCCTTCGTTCTACCTGCACCCGGCGGAGGCCGGGCACGGAGATCTGGGGAGAGTCTCGCGCGGGGACGTGGTGGTGGCGCTCTCGAACAGCGGCTCGACCGAGGAGATCGTCCGGCTGATCCCCTGGCTCCGCCGGATCGGCGCGCGGATCATCGCCATCACCGGAGATCCCGCCTCTCCGCTCGCCCGCAGCGCCGACGTGGTCTTGGACATCGGCCGCATCGACGAAGCCTGCCCGATGGGACTGGTGCCAACCGCCTCCTCGGCGGCGATGCACGCGATGGGCGACGCGTTGGCGATGACGCTGGTGAAGCGGCGCCACCTCACCTCCGACGATTACGCGCTTCTCCATCCGGGAGGGAAGCTGGGCCGCGCTGCCCGCCGAGTGTTCGAGGTGATGCGCGCGGGCGAGGCCAACCCGGTGGTTCGCGAGGGCGCGCCGCTCGCCGAGGTGGTGGTGGTGATGACCAAGACGCCCGGCAGGCCCGGGGCCGCCAACGTGGTGGACCGATCGGGCAAGCTGGTGGGCATCTTCACCGACGGCGACCTGCGGCGGTTGGTGGAGCGCGGCTCGATCGACTTCGCCGCACCGGTGCGCGAGGTGATGGGCCGGCAGCCGCGGGTGGTGAAGGCCGACGACCTGGTGCTCTCCGCCGCTGCCAAGATGCGCGAGCACAAGGTCGACCAGCTCCCGGTGGTGGACGAGGACGGCCGGCCGGTGGGCTTGCTCGACGTACAGGACCTGCTCGCGGCGCGCTTCGTCTGAAGCCGGTGTAGATTCCAACTCGTGAACTACGTTCATCCGACCATCTCCCCCGACGAGCCTCGGGTTGAGGACGAGCAGCGAGTCGTCCTGCACAACGTCAGTTGGAAGCAGTTCGAGCACTGGCTGCGCATGCGCGGCGACGA
The DNA here is from genome assembly GCA_016191815.1 of Myxococcales bacterium. Lineage (GTDB taxonomy): Bacteria > Myxococcota > Myxococcia > Myxococcales > Myxococcaceae > JACPVI01. Next base: position 13,138 of record JACPVI010000002.1, on the reverse strand, counting down.
CAGCAGCGTGCGCATCGCCTACCGCAAAGGAGAGCTGGAGCTGATGTCCCCTTCGCGCGAACACGAATTCTCCAAGGAGGACATCAGCGCCTTGATGGTGGCTTTTGCTCGGCAGATGGGCCTGGTGCTGAGTCCTAGTGGCTCTTTTACGATGAAGCTCCGCGAACGGGAGCTCGGCGCGGAGCCCGACACGGGCTTCTACGTCGGCCCCCGCCGGCCAGGACCTCCGGACATCGTGGTGGAGATCATCCGCACCAACCCGCTGCTCGACAAACTGGCCATCTACGCGGGGCTGGGGGTACGCGAGCTATGGTGCCTCCGCCGCGACGGCCGCTTCGAGATTTCCATCAGGCGCGGCAGCGGCTTTCGGCACGCCTCGAGGAGCGAGCTGGTCCCCGAGCTGGACTTCGCGCTCTTGAGCCGGTTCGTCGGCCGGGACGACCCGATGAAGGCCGTCGACGAGTACCGCGCCGCGCTCGGAAAGGCCATGCGCCGGCGGCGCTCCTGACCGCAGGGCTACCTCCTCGCAGCGTCAGCGCAGCTTCTCGGCGAGCTTTGCTTTGCCCGAGTAGTCCGGGGCGCTGCTGAGCAGCCGCTGCCAGACCGCCTTCGCCCCCTTCTCGTCGCCCTTGGCCTTCAGGGTGTCCCCGAGCCTCTCCACCGCCGAAGGATCCGTCTCGATCGCCACCGCCCAAACCCGTTCGGACATCGGCTTCCGGTCGAGCGCGATCAGCGACCACGCCATCCCCGCGGTGGCCCGCCCGCTGGTGGGCAGGATGGGCATCACCTGCTTGTACTTCTCCAGCGCCTCTTGGAAGCGACCCTTGGAGAGCAGCTCCTCCGCCTCCTCCACCAGCTTCGACATCTCCGGGCCGGGCGGCGGCGGGGGAGTCGGCTTCCTCCCGGCGAGCTTCGAGATTCCTCCCGCCGCGATGGCCTCGCCGGCGCGGGCCGCCAGCGCCTTGGCCTGCTCGGCCCGCGGCGAGCTGGGGTAGTCGCGGACGTAGCGCTCGAATCCGGCCCGTGCCTGCTCCAGCGCATTCACGTCCTCCCCGCGGCTGTCGAGCAGGACAATCGCCCGGCCGAAGAGCGCATCGGGGCTGGCCTCGTTCACCTCGAGCTGCCGCTCGTGAGCCGCGAGCGCGCCCGGCGCGTCGCCCACGATGAACTTCGCGTGGGCCAAGGTCAGCTCCACCTCGGTGAGCGGAGCCAGCGCCGCCCTCGCGCAGGCGGCTGCGGCGGCCGGGTCGCCGGACTTGGCCCTCGCCTCGGCCGCGGTGTGCAGGGACTCCAGGCTCGCATCCTTGTTTGGGGCGCAGCCGGCCGACGAAGCGGTGGGAATCTCCTTCTTCGCCTTGGCGGCCTTCTTGCGCGCTTCCAGGTAGAGCTTCCTGGTCGGCTCGGCCTTGGCCTCGGCTTGCCCTAGGTACTCGACCGCCTCCCCAAAGCGCCCGGTCGAGTAGTAGAGCTTCCCCATGGCGGCGGCGATCTCGAAGGTCTTCTCCTTCGTCTTGAGGTCCCCTTGGGCGTCGAGCTTGCGGATCAGCTCCTCGATGCTGGGGGCCGCGGTGCTCTGCGAGACGGGCGGATGTCCCGAGGGCAGTGGCGGCGCCAAGGTTGCGGGCGCGTCGAGGGGCGGGTGGCCGGGAGGAAGCTCCTGGGAGGTGGCGCCGGCCGAAAGGAGCAGCGCCGCAAGGCTACAGGCGAGAGCGGGGCGGAAGATCATGGAGAGGCACCCTCAGGCTAGCCCTCTCCAAGAGGGAGAGGGAACCGGCGAATGCGGGAGCGCGCGGAGTGCATCTAGTCCTGCCACTGGGCGGAGTCGAGCTTCACCACGTCCTGGTGCGACAGCCTGGACCAAAGCTCGCGCATGGTGGCGCCGAGGAGCGGGTGGACCGCGCTCGGATCCAGCTCGCACAAGGGCTCGAGGGCGAAGCGCCGGTTGTGCAGGTCGAGGTGGGGGATCTGCAGCTTCGCGTCAGCCACCACCCGCTCTCCCCACAAGAGGATGTCGAGGTCGATCGGCCTCGGCCCCCAGCGGTCGCCTTCGGTGCGCCCGAGGTCGCGCTCGATCTCCTTGAGGATGGTGAGCAGCCGCTCCGGCTCGAGGGCGCACTCGATCGACACCACCGCGTTGAGGTAGCGCGGCTGCGGCGGGCCGAGCGGGGCGCTCTCGTAGAGGGAGGAGCGGCCGACCACCGCCACCGCGTCGATACGGCAGAGGGCGAGGACCGCCTCCTGGAGCAGCTTCTCCCGGTCGCCCAGGTTGGAGCCGAGCCCGATGTAGATCAGGTCGCTCACGGCGCTGCCGACTCAACCGGGTTGTGCAGCGCGCCAATTCCCTCGATCTCCACCTCCACCCGGTCCCCCGCGCGGAGGGCTCCCACCCCAGGCGGTGTCCCGGTGGCGACCAGGTCGCCCGGAAGGAGCGTCATCACCTGGGAGATGAACGAGAGCAAGCAGGCGGGCGAGAAGACCATCTCGGAGGTGCGGCCTATCTGGCGAACCTCCCCGTTTACCCGGCAGACGAGCTGGAGGTCATCGTAAGACAGCTCGGCCTCCACCCAGGGGCCGGCGCAGGCGAAGGTATCGAAGCTCTTGGAGCGGGAAGCGGCCCAGCTGGGCCTGCCGTCCGCCCAGGGCGGCGCGTCCAAGGGCAACAGCCACCCGCCTTCGATCAGGGCGTAGGAGGGCGCGCCCTGGATGCGGATCCGGCAGAAGCGCACCTCAGCCCCTCGGCGGGCGGAGCCCGAGCACGTCGTTCATGTCGTAGAGCCCTGGCGGGCGGGAGACCACCCACTTGGCGGCCCGGACCGCCCCGCGGGCGAACTGGTCGCGGCTGGTGGCGCGGTGGGTCAGCTCCACCCGCTCGCCGTCGCCCAGAAAGAGGACGGTGTGCTCGCCCACCACGTCCCCTCCGCGCGAGGACTGGATGCCGATCTCCTTCGGCGGCCGCTCGCCCAGGTGGCCCCGGCGGGCGACGTGGATGTCCGAGCTCGAGCGGCCGAGTGCCTTGGCGAGGTCCTCCGCCAGCCGCAACGCGGTGCCCGAGGGCGCTTCCTTCTTCATCCGGTGGTGCAGCTCGACGATCTCCACGTCGAACGATTCCCCGAGCACCTTCGCCAGCTCGCAGGCGGTCTTGATCACCAGGTTCACTCCCACCGACATGTTGGGCGACATCACCACCGGCACCTTCTGGGCGCAGCGCGCGACCTCCGCCTTCGCCTCCTCGGAGAAGCCGGTGGAGCCGACCACCAGCGCGACGCCCAGCTCGGCGCAGATCCTGCCGTGGACGACGCTGGCCTCGGCGCTGGTGAAGTCGATCACCACCTGGGGCTTGCCGGAGGCGATGGCCTTTTCGAGGTCCTCCAGCACCGGCGCCTCGAGGGGGCCGATCCGCGCGGCGAGCCCCACGTCCAGCCCGATCGCGGGGGAGCCTGCGCGTTCGGTTCCGGCGGCGAGCGTCATTCCCTCGTCGTCCCGGACCATGCGCACGAGGGTGCTGCCCATTCTTCCGGTGACTCCGGTGACGAGGGCGCGGATCATCGATCCTCCACTTCCTCCATCGGTCGAGCTACCCCACCAGCCCGAGGCGGACGAGCTCTTCGCGCAGCTCTGCAGCGTTGGCCTCGCCCAAGGGAGTGAGCGGCAGCCTGATCTCCGGGCCGAACTTCTGCATGAGGTGGAGCGCCCACTTGACCGGGATGGGGTTCGACTCGACGCAGAGCAGCCGGTGCAGGTTGTTCATCTCGAGCTGGAGCGCGCGCGCCCTCTCCAGCTCGCCCGCGCGGGAGACGCGCACCAGCTCGCCCATCATCCTCGGCGCGACGTTGGCGGAGACGGAGATGACTCCCTTGCCTCCGCAGGCGATGAAGGGGAGCACGGTGAAGTCGTCGCCCGAGAGCAAGGTCAGCCGCTCTCCGCAGCGCTCGACGACCTCCAGCGCGCGGGACATCTGGCCGGTCGCTTCCTTGAGGGCCACCACCTCGGGGATGTCGCACAGCCGCTGGCAGCTCTCAGCGGAGAGGTCCACCCCGGTGCGGCCCGGAACGTTGTAGGCCACGATGGGAAAGCCGGGATGAGCCTTGGCCACCTGCCGGTAGTGCTCGACCAGGCCGGCCTGGGTGGGCTTGCTGTAGTACGGGGTGACGACGAGCGCCCCGTCGGCGCCGGCCTGCCGGACCATCCTCACCGCCTCGACGGTCTCGCGGGTGCTGTTGGAGCCCGCGCCGCCGATCACCGGCACCTTGCCTCCGGCGGCTTCCACGGCGAGGCGCACCGCGCGCGCGCGCTCCTCCGCGCTCATGGTGACGGCTTCTCCGGTGGTTCCGATGGGCACCAGCCCCTCGGTGCCGTTCTCCAGTTGGTAGCGGATGAGGCCGCGGTAGGCCTCCTCATCGAGGCCGCCGTTGCGGAACGGGGTGGCGAGGGCGACCATCGAGCCGTGGAATTTCTTCATTGCGGGCACGAATAGCCTAGGGGCTCTCGCCGCGCCAGAGGTCGCTTCGCCGCTCCCGCCGGCGGACGACGCGGAAGCGGCGGTCCTCGACCATCACCTCGGCGGGGCGGCGGCGAGAGTTGTAGTTGGAGGCCATGCTCATCCCGTAGGCGCCCGCGCTCATCACCGCCAGGAGCTCTCCTTGGCGAGGGAGGGTGAGGCGCCTTTCGCGGGCGAGGACGTCGCTGGACTCGCAGACCGGCCCCACCACGTCGGCGGTGACCGCCGCGCCGCGGCGGCGCCGTACGGGCAAAAGCTCGTGATGGGCCTCATAGAGGGCGGGGCGGATGAGGTCGTTCATCCCGGCGTCGACGACCACGAACTGCTTTTGGCCGATCCGCTTCCGGTAGAGCACCCGGGTGAGCAAAAGTCCGGCGTTGCCCACCAGGACCCTGCCGGGCTCGAGGATGAGGGTGGTGTCGAGGCCTCGCAAAGGCTCGAAGACGGCGGAGGCGTACTCCTCGACGGAAGGGGGTCTCTCCTCGCGGTAGGTGATGCCGAGGCCGCCGCCGACGTCGAGGAAGCGCAAGCCCAGCCCTTGGCCCTGGAGGCGGCCGTAGAGGTCGGCGACCCTTCCGATGGCGGCGCGGACGGGGGCGGCGTCGACGAGCTGGGAGCCGATGTGGCAATCGAGCCCGAGCGGTCTTAGGCCCCGCATGCGCCGGCCCTTGCGGTAGAGCGAAGCGGCCTCGGCGAACGCGACGCCGAACTTGGCGGTGTGGATGCCGGTGGCGATGTGCCGGTGGGTGTGGGGATCGACGTCGGGGTTGACGCGGATGGCGAAGGGAGCCTTCCGGCCGAGGCTGCGGCCGACCCGGTCGAGGAGGAGCAGCTCCTCGGCGCTCTCGACGTTGAACATGAGGATTCCGGCATTGAGGGCGGCGGCCAGCTCCTCCTCGGACTTCCCCACGCCGGAGAAGACGGTCTTCCCGGCGCCGTCGGGGTCAGCTCGCAGCACTCTCTCCAGCTCGCCGCCGGAGACGATGTCGAAGCCAGCTCCCTCCCTGGAGAAGAGGTGGAGGACGGCGAGGTTGGGGCAGGCCTTGACTGAGTAGCAGAGCAGGTGGGGCACCTGGGCGAAGGCCTGGTCGAGCACCCGGAAGTGTCTTTTCAGGGTAGCGCTCGAGTAGACGTAGGTAGGGGTGCCGACCTCTCGGGCGATTGCCGAGAGCGGCACCTGCTCGGCGAAGAGCTGATGGGCGCGGTAGGCGAAGTGATTCATGGCCGCGCGGGGCAGCCTTGGCAACCGGCGTCGGGGGCGGGCGCATCCGCCGGAGGCGCGGAGCGAGTGGGCTCCTCGGTGGGAGGCCGAGGGGGCCCCTTGACGCCGCACGCCAGGCAAGTCGCGAGCAATCCCCAGCCCAGGACCCTGGCGGCGCTCAACGGTCGCTCGACGCGGACCCTCGACACTCGACCCTCGACGCTCGACTAGAAACGCACCCCGACGGCCCCCCTGAGCGCCTGGGCGGGGCCGTCGAGCTGGGTGCCCTGGGCGGTGGGCCGGGTGTCGCCGAGGCCACCCAAGGGGAAGAGGATGCCCCAGTCGATCGCGGCGAAGAAGCCGTCCTCGGTCTCGTAGCGCGCCCCGCCGTTCAGCTCCACCCCCAGGTTGGGGTCCACCGACGAGGGCGTGGACTGGGCGTACACCGACCGCGAGTAGATGGCGCTCGCGTAGAGGTGGAAGCCCTCCGCCACTTTGTACTCGAGCGTCGGCTTGGCATAGATCGCGTCGGTGACTCCGCCGAGGATCTCCCTCCAGAGGACGAGGTCGATGCGGTAGTCGCGGTTGAAGCGGAAATTGCGGATGGTGTCGTCGCAGCCGGTGGCGCGGCAGCCGAACTGTGGGCCGTCGATGTCGCCCGCCTGGCTGACTCCGGAGGCCCCCCGGCGCCGCGGGAAATTGCCGAAGCCGGGAGCGTCGTCTCCCGAGGCGAAGCCCAGCTCCATCCGGAGGCGGAGCGAGCCCTCCATCAGGCGGTACTCGCCTCGCGCCACGCCTCCGAACTGAATGACGTTGATGGGCTGGGCCGCATCGGTCGTCTCGGCCTCACCGGCCGTCTGCGCGCGGTTGCCGATCGTTCCCAGCACGGCCGCCGCCTCCAGCTCCAAGCTGAACAGCTTCCGCTCGTACTTCGCCCACAGGTCGGGGATGTAGAGGGTCCCCCCGCGCGGGACGTAGCCGAAGCCTTTCAGCTCTCCTCCCTCCCCTTGGAAGGGCTGGCCGAGAAACTCCGCCGGGTCATTGCGCTGGATACGGTACGTGAAGTGCAGCCCGTAGTTGAGCACGTGGAGGTTGTTCTCCAGCTTGGCCCTCGCCTGCTGCTCGGTGTCCCTCCGGGCGATGGCCACCACGTAGCCGTGGGCATCGTCTTCGTTGGACAGGTCGAACGGCTGGCCGCCCCCCCCCTGGCGGGCGGAGGAGGGGCCCTCGAGGTTGAGCTCCAGCATGGGGGTCACGTAGATTCCGGTGAACGGCTCGGTGACGAACATCAGCCGATCGACGTGGTCGCCGAAGTCGCACTCCGGGCAGTTGCCGTCGTTCCGGACCATGCCCAGGCCCCAGTGCGAGCCCATGCGGCCGAACCGGAGGATGCCCACCGGAGTGCTCACCTCGCCATAGACGCGCTTGAGCGAGATGGAGTCCTGGAGCGCGTTGAGGCCACTCCTGGGGGGAACTTGCGACTCCGAGAAGATGGAGAACTGGTCCCGATCGTAGGGGTAGCCCACCAGGGCGAAACGGCTATAGGCGTAGTCCGGCGTCGAGCCCAACAGCACGTTGTCCAGGGCGTCCAGCTGCAGCCGCAGGCGGACCTCCTCGGAGATGTTGAAGGTGGGCTCGAACCTGAACCGCATGTTGACCCCCGCCTGGGTGCGGTTGAGCTCGGAGGTCGGCGAGCGCGGGAAGAGCGGGAAGCCCGAAGGGTCTGGTTGCCGGGCCAGATCGAACTTGTGGAAGAGGTCCGGCCGCACCCGGAAATAGCCGTCCGGGACGAACAGCTCCAGCTTCCTCTTCTCCTCGACCCACTCCTCCTCCCAGGCCTGGGCGGCGGACTGGGTGGCCAGCTGGGCGCGGAACTCCTCGCGGACTTCCTTCAGCTCCTTCCTGGTGGCCTCCAGCTCGCGGCGAAGCTCCTCGACTTCCTTGTCGCCGGTGGGCGCGCTCGCGGGCTTGTCGGAGACCTCGGCTCCGGCCTGGGAATAGGCCGCCTGGGAAGCGAGCAGCGCCGCGAGAAGCACCGCTCGACTGCGCTCGGGGCGGTGACTGGCCATAGGAGTGGATCTCCCTTTCCTTCGTCTTTGCTGCGAGGGCGCGGCAGTTAAGCGGCCGCATCCGGGGGTGTCAATTTGCTTGTTGGCCCTTCGGCCCTTCTCGAAGCTCCACCAGAACTCCGAAGCAGCCCTGGGGGTGGATGAAGGCCACCTTCGCTCCGCCGGCGCCGGGCCGCGGCACCTGGTCAATCAGCGGCGCGCCCTTCGCCCTCAGCTCGGCCATCGCCGCTTCGATGTCCTCCACCTCGAGGCAGAGGTGGTGCAGGCCCTCCCCGCGCTTCTTGAGGAAGCGGGCCACCGGGCTGTCCTCCACCGTCGGGCAGAGCAGCTCCACCCTCCCGCGGCCGTGGCCGAAGATGGCCGCCTTTGTTTTTTGTTCGGGGACTTCCTCCACCTCCGATAGCGGCAGCCCGAACGCGTCCCGGTACAGCTCGATGGCGCGCTCCAGCTCCGAGACGGCGATCGCCACATGGTCCAGCCCCAAGCACTTCACTGCGCTCATCGGCTCCGTCCTCTCTTCCTTTGGCAGGAGGGGCAAAAGTAGGTGGTGCGCCCCCCTTGAGTGATTGACCTCACCGTTTTCCCGCACCGCAGGCACGGCTCTCCGCCGCGCCCGTAGACCGTAAATGGGTTTTCCGCGCCGGGCTCCTCCACGTACTCCATCTCCTCCGCGGTCTCGCGCTCGATGGCGAAGGAGATGCCGTCGCGGATGGCGCGACACAGGCGCCTCCACTCCTCTTTGGAGAGCGACGCCGGCTTGCGCGCCGGGTGGAGGCCGGCCCGGAACAGGGCCTCGGCGGCGTGGAGGTTGCCCAGCCCGGCGATGCGCGACTGGTCCATCAGGGCCACTTTCAAGTCCTGCCTCGAGTCGCCGATGGCCTGCTCGAGCTTCTTGGGGGTGAGCCCGTCCTCGAGCGCGTCGATTCCCAGCGCGGCGATGGCCGGCAGCTCCCTCAACCCCTTCGCAGGCGCCGCCTCGATCCGTGCGAACAGCCTGGTGTCCAAAAGGTGGACCACTTCTCCGTCGTCGAGGACGAGCCTCGCACGGCTGTGGGGCTCCTTGGTCCCCAGCTGCCGCTTCACCAGCTTCCCGGTCATGCCGAGGTGCACCAGGAGGCCGCGACCGCCCTCGAACTCGAGCAGGAGGTACTTCCCCCGGCGCGAGGCCCAAAGCAGCCGTCCGCGGAGCTCTTCGAACAGCTCCGGCCTGGAGCCGCGAAAGGTGCGGGTGCGCTCCGCCTCGGCGCGGATCACCCTGCGCCCTGAAAGCCAGCGCTCCAGATTTCGGCGGGTGACTTCGACCTCGGGCAGCTCGGGCATCCGTGCGCCTCAATACCCCGAAACCACCTGGCTCTAGCACAGCCCTGGAGCAGCAAGCAGATTGCGCTCGAATTCTCACCATCCTTCGCGGGGTTCTCAGTTCCTGAGACTGCGGTTATCACCGCCTGAGAGCAACCCCGCGAATTCCCTGCCGATAAGCCATCAAAGGGCAGTTGCTTGGAGATCAAACGATGAGAATCGGGTTCAAGCGGGTGCTCGCGGCAATCGGCCTGGCAGCACTTCGGGAGATCGTGAAGGAGCTTCGGGCGCGGGCGGCCGGCCAGGCTGCTCAGGTTCCTCCCGCCCCATCGTCGAACGGAAGCAGCCCAGTTGCCCGCGACTCGTTCGAGGCGGCCGGCGGCACGGCGGGGGCGCCAGTCATCGACTCCCGGCCGGCCAGCCAGCTGCCGTCGCGCGCTCCGGTCTTCACCGGCTTCGACGCGCAGAAGCTGGCCGCGGATCTGGTCATGGGTGCCGACGGTCGTCCGAAGTCGGCCAAGTACACCTTCGCCAAGCTGGCGCAGGCGGCGGGCAAGATGCCGCAGTCCAAGGCTGAGGCCGAGGCTTGGTTCAAGCAGTACATCCAGCCGGGCATGGAGCAGGCGGGCTTCCAGGTTTCGTGGGTGAGCGGCGACAAGGCGATGATCCACACCCGCGAGAATCCCCGGGGCGAGGTGGTGGACTTCGTCCGCGGCGCGGGCAGCAACGACCCGAGCTACATCGCGCTCGCCTGGCAGCCGACCGGCGAACACGGGAACGGCCCGCGGCCACCGGAGCCGACCGACCCGACTCCTCCGACCGGGCCGGGCGGCGCCCCCACCGAGCCAGGAGCGCCGCTCTCGACGGTGCCGATGCTGCCGCACTATGCGACCGCACCGATCGACAAGGGCAGCCTCGAGTCCGCGGTGAAGAGCGCGGCGCGATGGGTGAAGGAGCAGCACCCCGACTGGTTCGCGGTCGATGACCGGCAGGTGGCGTACAGGATCATGACCGAGGTGATCGGCGCTTTGCGCGCGGCGGGCTACGACGCCCACCGGGTGGTGAACCACCCCAGCCGCGCGGTGGGCGACGGCTGGCGCTACGGCTCGGATGCGGTGGTGATCAACGGCAAGATCTTCGATGCCTACCGCGGCATCGGCGACCCGAACGCCAGCGTCCCCCAGGCGCTTTACGTCGGCGACTACGCGCCCGGCCGACTGCGGGAGTAGCCGGCTATCCCGGAACGCCGTGGGCCAACGGGTGCGGTCCCGGTACCGCGCCCGGCGGTTGCACTCCGTCACCGGTCGTCCTGGGCCAAGCGCGACCGCGCGGGCGCTGTTCCGGAATCGCGAGGCCGGGTTGACACCAACCGAAAGAATGGTGTGACCTCTGCCAACCCCCTCGGCGCCGGAACCGGCAGGAGGCACTCGTGCGTATCGTCGACAGGGAAATCCGCTCTTTCACGGAGAATCTACAGCGGCAGCCGAACCCGAAGCTCGACGACCGCAACGTGCTCGAGCTGCTCGCGGGCGTGGGCGACCGCTGGGACAGGGCGGCCTCCAGCGTGCTCTCCCAGCTCACCCGGCCGGGCATCAGTCGCCAGGAGCAATTCGATCTCGCCAGGGGCGGGCTCTCCTCGGTGGAGAAGCGCGACCTGGAGACGCTGCTGGATCAGTCCGGCTTCCAGATGGACCCGGGCGCGAAGAACTTCCTCGAGGCGTTGACCGGCCGCGCGGCGCTGCAGGCGACCTTCGGCCCGCTCACCATCACCGGCGACCAGAGCCGCGGGCTCCAGGGCACCGCCAAGCCGGGAGAGACGATCGAGGCGATCAACCTCTCCACCGCCCCGGCCGGCCGGCTGCACCTCACCGACACCATGGTGGTGGGCCGCGCCGACGAGCTCGGCAAGTTCAGCGGCACCCTCCCGGACATGAAGGAGGGGGACGTGGTCCGCCTGCGCTCGCGCGCTGCCGACGGGACGACCAGCGATTGGGTCACCATCAAGGCGAAGGGCATCGAGGCCACCGACTCGCGAAACGCGGCGGCGAACCTCGAGCGCATCGACCTGGCCGCCGCTTCCGACGGCACGGTGAGCGCCACCCACAACACCGCGCGGCCACTCTCGGAGCCGGGAGCGACGTTGCGTATCACCAACACCCGCACCCAGGAGTCCAAGGACGTCCGGGTCACCGAAAACGGCTCGCTCCCGCCGGACCTCAAGCTCAACGGCAGGGCCGGCGACACCTTCTCGGTGGCGGTGAGCGACGGGGTGAACAACACCAATTTCGCCACGGTGGCGGGAACGCTGAAGGTGCCGGGCGGCGACAACGTCGGGCCGGGCCGGGACCTGCCCGATCCGGCCGCGGTCTCCGACGACCGGAACGCCGACGGCACCGCCCGGTTCTCCAAGACGCGCTTCACTGGGCCGCTGTACATCGACGACCCGAGCTCCGCCGACGTGCGCCAGGGCGCGATCGGCAACTGCTACTTCCCCGCCGCGCTGGCCGCCGTGGCCCACGCCCATCCGGAGAAGATCCGCGAGATGATCAAGGACAACGGGGACGGCACCTACACGGTCGCCTTCCACGAGAGCAACATGTGGGGCGGCGCCGGCCTCAAGCACGAGGTGACCGTCGATGGAGACCTCTTCGCGCGGTCCTGGGGCGGGCCGGTGTACGGGGGCAGCCTCGGCGGCAGTACGGAGCCGGACAAGATGGAGCTGTGGTTCCCCATCATCGAGAAGGCCTACGCCGAGTGGAAGGGCGGCACCGACCGCGGCTACGACGCGATCGGGCACGGCGGAGTGGCCGGACAGGTGATGAGCGAGGTGATGGGGCGGCCGTACAACTACCACTCGGTCAACGACGCCACCGCGGACCGCGTCTTCGAGCGCATCACCCGCGGGATGGAGAACCAGCAGCCGATGGCCGCGGGGACCTACGGCAAGGACGAGGCCGCGCGCTACACCAACAGCGGCGTCTACGCCAACCACGCCTACTCGGTCCTCGGCACCGAGGTGACCGACGGCAAGAGGTACGTGCTCTTGCGAAACCCTTGGGGCCAGAGCGAGCCCGGCAACGACGGAAGGAACGACGGCTTTTTCAAGCTCGAGCTGTCCGAGTTCGTCAGGCTGTACCAGAGCTTCCACATCGTGGACCAGTAGCGGCCTTTCGGCCGGAGGACAGCGATGGCCATTCCCCCCGAACCGATCGATGAGGTCATCCCCGACGCATCAGCGGCGGTGATCGCCGAGGTCGCCCGCATCGTCGTGCAGGACCTGCAAGAGCGCGCTCCGAAGGCGCCCCCGGACGCCACCGACGTGCCCGGCAAGGCTGCGCGCCAGGTGGTCGAGCTGAGGGTGAAGGAAGTCCTCTTCGGGAAGCTCGCCGGCCCGGGGATGACCGTGCAGGCCATCAAGCCCGCCGGAGACTACGCGCTCCGAGAGGGCAATCGCGGCCCCTTCCTGCTCAAGGCGCCGAAGCCAGGGCAGAGTGAGCCGGAGATCCTCGGCCGCTACGGGCCCGACACCTACTCGACCTCGCTCATCAAGACGGCAGCCCAGCGCCACAAGAAGGGGTAAGGGTCCGCCGGCCGGAGCGCCGAGGCTTCTCTCAGACTCGGGTTTCGCCTTTTTCTTGGCATTGCCTTGAGGAGCGAGGGGGGGGCCGGTGCGCACGCCGGCGCTCGTCCGCACGTGCCGTGCCGACTTCCAGCGACGGTTTCGCTCGGTACGCCTTCGGGAACGACCGCGCGTCACAAGAGGCGCACCTGGTTGGTGTCCAACTGGCGCGGCGAGTTCGCGGTCCCGCTCGCCGAGTTATCCGCCCCGGGGCGGATACGGTGGCGCTTGTCGTCCATGAAGGCGCGGCCGTACAGCGCATCCGCGGCGTGCTGGTTGTGCGCGCGGCACTTGAGCGCGATGCGGCCGGCGCGGTGCTCTCCGACTCGGGCGAAACCGTCGAGGTGGTCGAACTCCAGTCCGCCGGTTTCGGAGCAGCGCCGGCCGTCGCCGCTCACGTAGGTGCACCGCCCTCCGTCCCTTTCGTACACCTCCCTGCGGAGGGCCGCCGG
>JACPVI010000072.1 GCA_016191815.1 Myxococcales bacterium | reverse complement strand
TCCCAGTGAGGCCAGCTCGGCACTTCCGACCAGCGCCTTCTCGTAGTCGCCCTCCGAGAAGCCCCTGACGGTGTTCCATCCGGCGTTGTAGGGTGCCGCGATGACGACGTTCTCTGCGAGGCCAATCGCGCCCAGCACGGAATTCGCGGCGTACAGCCCGACGCCGATGTTCACCGCGCCATAGTCGCCGGCCCCCCATGCCTGACCGATTTCCGCCTCCAGCGCGCTCGCTTGCGCATACGCAACGGAGAGGCAGTCAACGGTACCGTCGGCACGCATCGAGCAGCGCCCATCAGGGTCGAGGTTCCGGACTGGATTCCCTTGGGCATAGGAGTAGTCGGCCAGGTGGGCCGGAGAGGGAGCATTCATCGCCCGAAGGGGCTCCGGGCTTACCCACCGTGCCCGCTTTGAGTCGTAGTAGCGGGCCCCGAAGTAAGTCAGCTCCGTCTCCGGGTCCACCGGCTTGCCGGTGAAGCGGAACTCGCTCACCGGCTTGCGCGGGCCGTCCTCCCTCCACGCCTCCCCGTAGGGGAAGTACTCCACATGCTCGAAGACTTCCCCTTCCTCGTCGGTGAGGTAGTTGGAGGAGCCGAGATGGTCCGGATGGTAGTAGTACGTCTGCGGCCGCACCGTGGACAGCGTCACCTCCTCCGGCTCTCCATCCGGACACCTGTCAGCAAGCCCCCACTTCTTCCCCCCGCCGGAGACGCAGGCCCTGGGGATGCCGATGAGGTGGCCCCGCGGATTGGTGCGGTCCGGCCCCGCCCCCCCTCCCGAGGAGGCGCCTGCCCCTTGCGCGGGCGGGAAGTCCACCTTGGTGGCCAGCCGCGTCTGCCCAGCGAAGACGTGCTTCGTCCCATACGCCGCGCCCTTCACCGAGTAGAACTGCCCCACGTACGTCGTCTCGCCATACTTCCCCCTCTTCACCACTCGCCCCCCGGAGCCGTCGTAGAGGAAGCTCGTCACCTCCCCGCCGTCCACCACCTCCCGGAGCCAATTCTCCTCCGTCCAGCCAAGCCGCCTGACGCGGGGGTTGGAGGTGGGGCCGGCCGTCTCCAGCTTCACGTTGCCGCTGGCGTCGTAGGCGATGTCCGCATCGCCAATTCGGGAAGCCGCGTGAGGCCCCTTCCCGGCGTAGAGGTAGGCGAAGTCGTGGTTGGTTTTCGCATGCCGCACCCGGTTTCCACTCGGCTCGACAATGAGGTGCGACTGCTTCTTCCGGGTGAGGTTGTGGATGTCGTCGTACTCGAAGGTGGACTCGTGGCTGTCCACCGTGTTGGGCGCCACCTCCGCCCTCCCGGAGCCCCACACCAAACGGTACAAGTCGTCGTAACGGAAGTGCTGCTCCACCGCGCCGGGCAAAAGCTGCGTCGCCGCGCCCAGGGCATTCACCATGTCCTTCACATTTCCCACGCCGTCGTAAGTGAAGGCCAGCGCCTGAATGGCCCTCCCGGAGGGCAGCGTCGCCGACAGCTTCTCGAGCCGCCGGGTGTCCGAGTCGTACTCGTACTCCGTCCGGACGCCGTTGCCGGCGTCCATCAAAACCCGCTGGCCGAATTCGTCGTACAAGAGCGCGACGAGGTAGGCCTCCTTCTGACCGCCGCGCTGCCCGAAGGCAGCGCGAAGCAGCCCTCCCGCGTCGTACTCGTAGCGGAGCACTTCGCCGTCGGGGTAGGTGAGCGACAGCATCCGGCCGAAGCCGTCGAATTCGAATTTCGTGGTGTAGCTGGAGCTCTTCGCCCCAGGGCGCAAACCCACCACCGTCCGGGTGGCGCGGGAGACGTTTCCCAGCTTGTCGTAGCCGCGCGTCTCCTCCCCCGCCTCGTCCACCACCTTCACCACCCGTCCCGCCCCATTCTCCTTCGCTCCCACCGCGCCGTACTCGAAGGCGACATCCGCCGAGACGGGGTGGTTTACTTTCAGTAGGCGGTTGAAGTCGTACTCGTAGAAGATGGCCTGGTTGGCCAGCCGCAGGTTTTCATCCACCTTCTTGGTGAGGTTGCCCGCGGCGTCGTACGCGTACTCGGTAAGGCCATTGTCCGGAGTGGAGAGCGACGTCCGGCGGCCCAGCAAGTCAAACCCCGCCGTCGTGGTGTTGCCCTTCGCGTCCTCGATGGACACCAACTCCCCGAGCGGGTTGTAGAGGTAGTGCGTGGTGAGCGACGTGAGAGGCGGCTTGTCCATCCGCTCCTCCACCGCCACCACGCGGTCCGCCACGTCCCGGTAGACGAGCCGCTTCTTGCCCTCGGCGTCCGTCACCTCGGAGGAAAACCTCGCCGGCTGCCTTCCACTCGGAAGGCCGAAGCCGTAGGCCACCGCCGTCTTCCTGCCGCCCGGCTCCTCCGTCTCCACCGTGCGGCCCAGGACGTCGTACTTGAATTTCGTCGGGTTTCTCGGCTGGCCGCCGGGAGGCCCGACGTAGGTGCCCTCCGCATGCTGGCTGAAGATGGCCTGGCCTTGCTCCTCCACCCGGCCCATCTCATCGAAGAGGAGATGTCCGGACACCCCGCAGCCCACCGCGGTGCCCACCGTCGCGCCCGCGCCCTGCTTCACCTCCGCCGTCTTCTTCGTCTGGATGACGCGGCCCAGCCCGTCCAGGAAAACGGCGGTGTTGATGGAGCCAGGAGAATTGGAGAGGCCCGAGGGCTTCGGGGGAAGCTTGTTTTTCGTCGCCGCGTAGGCGGGCGATGCCCCGTGCACGTAGGTGATGGAGGCTGCCGGTTGCGCCGCTCCTCTTACGGTGCATCTCCCGCTCGCATCGACCGCGGCCTCCTCGGGCCCGAAGAGGGCTTCCAGCCGGCCGAAGCCGTCGAGCTGCCGAAGCGTGCAGTTTCCGTTGACGTCAATCGTCTGTAGCACCTCGCCGTGACGCACGTCCCACTCGGCCGTCGAGGAGTGGCCGAACGAGTCCGTGGATGAGGCGATGTGAGTGCGAACCTCCTTGTCGTAGGAGTAGGCGACGCTGTAGCGCTGGCCCTTCTTGTTGGGCGGCCCCAGCACGAAGTCCAGGTTGCCCTCGAGCGTCCATCCGAGCTCCGTCTGGGCGACATTCTTCCCGCTGTCCTCGGTCCAGGAAGTGAGCTTCTGGAGGTTCCCGTTCGCGTCGTACTGGCCGAGGCGCTTCCGGAGGAGCTTCCCTGCCCTGTCCGTCACGCTCAGGGCCAGCGCCTTGCCGACGATGTGTTTCGCCAAAAGCGCGGGGACGTCATCGGTGTACTGCACATTGGCGACGACGTCGTCCGCCTTGTCGTCGTCGAACTCGTCCTCGAAGGAGACGACGTTGCCGTAGCAACTCGTCGAGCCCTGCTTGCAGTCGTATTCGTACTCCCGCCGAGTCACCACCCCGGCCTGGGACTTGCCTTCGAAGAATTCCCGCTTCTCCTCGAGGAGCGCTGCGAACTTCGCCGCGCAGGTGTGCGTCTCCTTGACGAGCGGGTAGGGGCGGGCTTGCAGGCAGTCCGCTTGGGCCGCCGCCACCTCGCGAACGTCGTAGGAATAAGTTGTCCTGGAGAATAGCGCGCCGCCCTTGTCCGAGAGTTCTTCGGTGCTGAGGAGCCCCTTCGTGAAGTAGGAGTCGGCGCGGTAGCTCTGCGCCACCTTGCTTCCGTCCGGGTTTTTCCTCCGCACGGTGGCGAAACCCAGAAACTCCTTCTCCGTCCTGTCGTACCGGCCATCGGCGTACTCGTACTCGGAGGTGGCGACGTGTCCCCTGGTGGTCCCCAGCCCGTCGGAGACGGTGGCGGTGTGGAGCACGAAACGGCTCTCCGGCATGGAGACGGTGTTTCCCAGCCGCAAGTAGTCGAGCTCGAAGGAGCCTCCGAGCGGCCGCTTCACCGACTTGAGGAGGTTTCCGCCTCCGAGCTGATTCACGCGCGCGTAGACGCTCCTCGCGTCCTTCGGCTTGAGGACGTGGTCCACAAGCCCGTCCCCGTCGATGTCCTGCATCCCCAGCTCGAAACCCACCTGCCGCTGGGAGATGTCGGCGCCGGGGTTGATGATGAGGTAGGGCCCGAGTATCGGGACGATGGGGATGGCGACGCTGAACCATGCCCCCACGCTGGGCATGTCGTCCGCGCTGTGGACGCCGTAGGCGCTCAAGGTGTCGATGCCGCGCGGCAGCGGATTCTGGCAGAGCAGGTCTCCCCCTCCGACGACGTGCGAGACGAATGCGCGCATCGCGTGCGCGTTCGCCTGCCGCAAGAAGTCATCCAGCGTCTGGCTTTTGAGGTTGGGCAGGGAGAGACGGAAGCAGGGCAGGGCGAGTTGGGAGCCGTTCACCTCCCAGGCCGGCGCGGCGAAGGCTTGCTCGGTGGCGAAGGAGTGGCCGAGGTTGACTTGCACCCGGAAGGTGTTGTCGAGCACCCCGCGCTTCACGTAGTCCGGAAGCCCGTCGCCGGTGACGTCCATGAAGCCGACCGCGGTGGAGGAGAGGCTCGTCTCAATCGTCCGCCCGGCGCCGCCGCCGTTTGCGGCGATGTCGATGCTCACCCCGGCGTTGCCGGAGAAGCTGGCGGTCGAGCTGACGGCGAGCGCGTTGGGGTCATCCAGCGCCGGCAGCAGGGCCTCGAGAAGTTTCCTCCGGCTCTCCAGCGCCACCTGGGCCAGGCCAAGTCCAGCCACCTTGTCCTTGAGGTCCGTATAGTCCTCGATGAACTTTCCCAGCCTGTCGATGGGGCCCTGCCAGGGGCCCACCGGGTAGGTGTCCTCCTCCGCGGCGAACCGGTTTCCCAGGTTGAGGCGTACCCTCATCTGCCCGGCGTCCATCCATGCCTTGTCGGGTAGGCCATCGCCGTTCACGTCGAGGAGCTCCTCCGTCGTCCTCTGGCGGTTGAAGGCCACTCCGACGCCGGCGTACACAGGAAGCGGAGGCGTTCCGGTGCTGGCCTGCACTTTCGAGCCATCGGACCGGATGCGCTCGATGATGGCTCCGATGCCCAGCCCGAGGGTGAGGGAGGCGTCGTCGGAATGGCTGATTCCCTTTGCCGCCGAGCCTGAGCGGACCAAGTCAATCGGCGTGAGCGCAAACTGCTCGCTCGGGTAGGCGACGCTCTTTCCCCTCCCCAGAGCGGCCGTCGTCTGGGAGACGCTGTCCGCGGTCACCACGTCGGCGACACCGTCGCCATTCATGTCCATCACGCTCGAACGGGCGGAGCTATAGCCCAGGCTCGCGGAGCCGGAGAGCACGACTGGAGATGCGGCGGCGGTGAAGGAGCGGGAGGTGGCCGTGCGCACCTGCCGCCCGAGCTTGAAGACGGAGAGCACGCCTCCGCCGCCTCCCGCTTGCGGGTCTCCAAATCCGTAGCCCCCCTTCCGTCCGGCGTGGATGACGCCTTTCCCGACGTAGGCGTAACCGTCCGAGCCGCGCCAGAGGGGGTCCTTGCTCAGTTCCACGCCCCTTGGCGCAGGCACCATGGGGACGAAGAGCCGCAGGAAGCTGGCCTCCGCGGAGGCAGGGTCCAGCGTCTGGTTGGCCACTAACTCCGCCACCTGGTCCGCCGTCTTGCCGGCGAAGTGCTGGAACTGATTCGTCTGCAGCTTCGACTCGTCGAAGGCCTCGCTCCCGTTCCACTGTAGGAAGCGCCAGCCGCGGTAGCCTCCCGAAATCGGCTGGCCGGAGCGGAAGACGAGGTTGACCAGGGCCTGCCCCACATCGATGTCGAACGTCCTGACCGCGGTGACGTTGACCTTGCTCCTCTTCTCCTCGATGTCGCCAGTCTTCGGGTCTACCACTTCCTGAATCCGGACCACGTCGGGGAGGAAGAATGAGCCAACCGGATCCACCTCCGAGTGGTGCTCGAAGGTGACCCTGTCCCCTTGGTTGAGGGAAACCTGCTCGGTGGGAATTTTTGCTGCGCCGACGCACTTGACGGCGTCCTTCGCGCAGCTTGGGGTGGTGGCTTTGAAGTGCCTCACCCCGTTGATAGTGATGACATAGTGGATGTCGGCAGAGACAGCGGTGCCACCGTAGGTGCCGCCAATCTCGTAGGTGTCCTTGTCGGCGACGTCCCACGGCGTCACCGGGCTTCGCGCCGGCATATGCGTGGCGACGAAAACCGGCGCGGGAAAGGTGAGCTGCTTCTGCACGTCCAGGGGGAGCGGGGTGCACGCTCCGCTCGAATCGCAGTCATCCTTGACTTTGAGGTCCACCGAGACGCTCACGGAAGCCGGGTCGAACTGGGTATGGGCCTCCTGCCGGAAGACGAGCTGGTCTCCCGCCGCCACCTGGACGGTCCTCTTGTCGCTGAAGCTGCCGTTTCTGTCGAAAGCAACATCCAGCAGAAGGACATCTCCAGCCTTGGTGTCGCACTCTCTCGAAGTGACGTCCTTCCCGAGCGCGAACGTCTGGAGGCAAACCCGCACGTCGTCGGTGATGGAGGCGGGCTTGCTCATCGCCGTCACCACCTCCACCTTGCCGCCCCTTCCCATGGTGGTGGCGACGGCTGGGTCCCCCGCCAGGCGGAAATCGTCCATCAGGGAGAATTCGAAAACCTTTCCCCCCGCGGGCTCTCTCTGGAGGAGGTTCTTGTTGAGGTAGCGGATGACGGGTTTGAGCTCCACCTCGTCCACCGGCTTGTTGTTGCCGTCGACCGGGAAGTCCTCGAGCGTGCTCAGGTGGAAGTAGAGTCGGTCGCCTTGCGCCAGGGTGAGCTTGGAGATGTTGAGCTGATGTGAGGCGATGTCTCCGCTTTGCAGCGTGTAGCCCTTGTCGCTCACCCCATCCACGGTGAATTGGAGCTCCGTGCCGTTCTTGTAGAGCCGGAGCAGTGCGCCATCCCTGCCTCCCGAGCCCTTCTTTCTGAGGTCCGCGTACAGGGAGACGTCTCCGGCGAAGGGTGCAATCCACTGCAGGATGGCGTCCTCGGGGTGGAGCTCCTGCTTGAGGGCGGCCTCGGTGTCCTTGAGGCTGGAGTCGTCCTGGGCGAGCTTCGACGCGTCGGCGCCCATCAGGAGCTGGAGCTGGCTGAAGCCGATTTCCCCGGGAGGCCTGCAGTTGACGGAGCCGGTCGGGCAACCCACTCGGCGCTCCTTCTGGAAGAAGACGTTGCCGGAGGAGACGTAGTCGGGGAGCCCATCCCCATCCGCATCGAAGATGCTGGAGGGAGACCAGGAGTTTCCGAAGACGGCGCTGAGGCCCAGGCTGGCAAACGGGATGTGCGCCTCCAACCCCGCCGCCACGCTGTTGCCCCGCTCCAGCCCAAGCCCCGGAAGCCCGCTCACCACCGGGGGAGTGACTCCGGTGAGGGTGTCGCCGGGCGGGGGCACCGCCAGGAATTCGAGCTTGCTCGGCACTTGAGCGAAGCTCGCCATCTGGGGCGTCGCCTGGTTGTACTGGACGAAGAAGGCGCCGTTGTTCTCGAAGACGCGGTCTGGGAGGCGGTCCCCGTTGAGGTCCAAGAGAAGGGAGCGCACCTGCTTCTCGCGGACGTCCAATGCGGCCTTGAGGCCGGCGGATGGCATCTTCGACGACCTGAGGCCAAGCCCGATGTAGGCGTGGATGTTCGCCCCCGTCTCGTCCGACTGCGAAATGGACTGGTCATCGAGCCCGGAGGCGAATTCCACCGGCGCCGCGAAAGCATTCTGGGAAGGGTCCGTGGCGTGGAGCTCGTAGTCGAGCTCATGCCTGTAGAATTCAGTCCCCTTTTCGCCCCGGACGATGATCGCGCTGAGGAGGCTCTTCCCGAAGTCGCCCGCGCTGTACTCCAGCGCGTATTCGCGGATGAGAGACTTGTAGCGCGTGCGGATGCTCGCAAGCCTGTTCCTCGTTACCACCTTGAAGCCGGTCCGCGCGCTGGTGACGACGTCCGGCCGCTCCAGGTGCAAACCGTTGGCGAACTCCCGGAGGAATTCGACGCGGAAGCTACCGGAGGTGCCTCCGGAGGTTGGCTTGGTGGCCGAGGCCGTCCCGGTGTATTGGATTGCCGAGAGGTATAGCTGGCGGAACGGCTCGCACTTCGCGGCGCCTCCAGCGCATGCCTCGGCGGTGCCCTCGCTGTCTTCCTGGTACTCGTACTCGGTGAGGTTGCCGTTGGCGTCGACGACGCGTTCGAGCATCCAGCGGGCGATGTTCTCCCCGCCTGCCTGGTAGTCCGAAAGCCGTCCGCCTCCGGTGCCGTACACGAAGGTGGTCCCCTGCTTGTCGGTCACCTCCCAGTGGTAGCCGCCCGCCGCCGTCGCCCGCGGATCAGAGCCGCATCGGCGGATGCGGAGGAAGTCCCGTTCGGCCCTTCGGGCGAAAAGCCAAGCGGACGCGCCATCCAGGCAAGTCTCCTTCTTCACCGAAACCAAGGCATCGCCGTCGAGGAGGTACCGCTCCGTGCCGTCGTACCAGGGGACACCGAAGCGGGTATCCACCTCGATGCGTGAAACGGGCACGTCCCAGCCGACCCCCACCCAACCATTCCCGCCAGACGAGTCGTACACCAGCCGGACGTCGGGCACGAAGGCGCCCCTTCCCGGAGGGATGCGAATGGGGAAGGAGGTTCGCGCCGTGCCCTGGTTGTTCCCCGAGGGCGGCTCAATCAAGTCAATCCCGGCGGAAGGGTCGGCCGCCTTCAAGTCCCTCAAGGCGTTGGGGTTGAAACTTGCCGGCCCCGGGCTGTCCGGCAGGACGAGCACGGCGTTTATCATGAAGGTGAAGTGGCTCGTCTCGCTCTCCACCACGGAGGTGCCGCGGTGAATCGCCACCCGGGGAAGCGCCTTCCACCTCTCGATCGACTCGTCGTAGTACCAAGTCCTAATCTCCTCGGGCGACATCCCCGCGGGTAGGAGCGATGCGGAGTAGGGGAGAAACACCTTCACCGGAGAAGAAAACTTCTGGCCCTTGGGCTTGAAGCGGTAGCCCGCCCCCGGAGGGGCGCTGACGTTGAGGAGCGCCGGGTCCAGGGGTGGAACTGACGTCGGCGCCTTCCGCTGCACCGAGAGAGGCGTCGGGCGGTTGAGGGCACCTTTGGGGACGAGGAGCTTCACTCGCTCGCCGAGCTTCACCTCCCCGCCCTCGGGGCCGATGGTAGCCGCGGCGATTTGGTCCACCCCGCCGTAGAGGATGTCCGCAGCGCGGACGGACTCCTCGCCGCCGCCGCTCTCCAGAAGCTCGCCGGATGCGTCCCGGTCCAAGAGCAGCGTCCGGGACAGCTTGCGCCCTCCGGGAAGCGAGGCCTCCACGCTGACTGTCCAGGGCCCCTGTGCCCTGTCATCCCGCTTCAGCATCCGGCTGAAGTAGGCGCCGCCTGGCTCGAGCTGTCCGTCGATGCGGACCTCCACGGCTGCTCCCAGCTCACCCGCGCCGTCGACGAATCCGCTCACGAAGGCCAATCCGCCAAAATGCTCGCCATCCGGCGGGTATGTGATGACGAGGCGGGGGATGACGTTTCCGGCCGGGCTTCCGGAGAAGCCAATCTCCGCGAGGCTTCCCGCGGGCAGCTCGGGCCGAGCCGGCCGTCGGAGACGAAGCGCCAGCTCCTCGACGGCATGGAGCGACTCCTCGATCGGCAAGAGGTGCATGCCGGGCTCGAGCTGCAATGCCGTGGCGACACTTCTCTCTTCGCTGGCGGACCGAGCCGAGACTGCGTCCAGCGCCAGCGAAGGAGCGTCAACGTGCAGCCAGACGGAGCCGAGCTCGTTCGGCCGGAGGAAGCCGATTGCCAGCTCGCCCACGCTGGTCGAGGTGCGGACATCGCCGTCCCACGCTTCCCCCAGAGCCAGCTGCGAATCTCGGTCCAGGATGTTTGTCCCGTTGTCCAGCTCGGCGACCAGAGCGACTCCCTCCACCTCGACGGCCGAGGTGGCTCCCTCTGGAAGGCACAGGGACACCGCGTTGGAATCGCCAAGCTGCTCGGGTGGAATCTCGTCGAGGACGGCCCTCGCGCTGGCGGTGGGCCCCATCCAGAAACCTCCCGAGAATGGGAAGCCATTCACGCTGCGCCGGAGCACGATGGGCCGCTTGAGGCCCTTGCCCCGGTAGGTGAGGTAGGCCCGGCGGATGGCCCTTGGCTCTCCGGGCAGCGAGACGGCCAGCGAAGCGCAGGCCGAGCTTTCGCCGGGCTCCAGCAGCACCGTGGACGGCTCGGCCGGCGCGCGCCAGAGGTTTTCGAAGGCGCCTGGGTTCTCCACCGCCGAGAGTGCCGCGGGGCTTCGGGGTGCCGCCGGCCGCCCCTGGCCCCACACCTCGAGCTCATCAGCCGAGGCTCCCCGGGCGGTGGGAATCAGGCGAATCTCGAGCGCGTCGACGCTTGCGTGGCCGGGCAGCGCCAAGTCCTGCCAGCCACCTTCGTACGTCCTCGCCGCAAGGCTTCGGCCGCTCACCTCCACTCGCACCTGATGGGCGCCGTGGACCTTCACCCGGGTAGGCTTCACTGGCGAGTCGAATCTCGCGGTCAGCGCCAAGGGCTCGAACAAGTCCAGCCGGGTGGAGAGGCGCCTGTCCTCGAGGGCATCCAGAAAAGCCGCGTTCGGGGCTTCGCCTTGTCCGAGCGCGCGCGGAGTCCACCGCGGGTTCAACTTCACCGGGTCCGAGCCTCCTCGCCGAGACTCCGAGTGACAGCCGAGGGTGGGGATGGCGAGCGCGGCGGCAAGCAACCACGGCGTTTTTCCCATGGCACCCTCCGTGCCTACGGCGCGGTGAAGCTCGCCGGGGCGTAGGCGTTTTCGGAAACCTGAACGCGCGAGGGCGCATTGCCCAACGCGCCGGTCATGTCGACCGTCGCTGCGGCGACGTACACGTCGTACCGCTCCCCGGAGGCGAAGGTGCCCGGGGAGAAGCCCGCCGGTGGAGCCGCCACCCATTGAGCGGCGGTGGGAGTCTGGGCCCCCGACTTCCAGGCGCTGACTCGGTACGAGCGTGCCTCCGGCACTGGGCTCCAGGAGACGTCGGCGGAGCCGGAGGGCGAAGGAGCAACGGAGACGTCGAGGGGCGTGGGCAGAACTGCGGTGTCCCCGACGGCCGCGCCGGTGGCCACGGAGCTGCCAGCCGCCGAAGCGCGTACCGAATACTCCCCCTCCCGCGCACGGACGTCGTACCACCAGAGGAGCGCCTGCGCCTGCCCCGGCGGGACGCGGGCCCGGAGTGGCTGCGCCTCAGGGAGATTCGGGCCGCTCACCGCCACTTCCCACTCCTGCGCTGGAGGGCTTCCGGCCCCGTCGACGAGCGACACCCAGAGCGCCAGGGCTGCGCCCGCCGGCCCGTAGTTGAGGGTGCCCAGGACGGCCCGCAGTTGCTGCCCGGAAGTCCCCCCGGCCCGCGCAAACCCGATGCTCGCCTCGGAGACGTGGAAGGCCTCCGGCAGCAGTGGGCCCGCGATTCTGGACTCGGCCAGGGCGGGCAGGTCCGCGCTGAAGGCGAGGACTCTGGCGCCGTAGGAGCCGTCGTCGAGAGGGCCGAAGTCGCAGAACGGCTCGCGCGAGGGGCTCGTGCTGCTCAGCACCACTGCGGCGGAGAGCAGCTTGCACGCGTAGGAGGCGGCACCCCCGACCGGAGTCCAGCTCAGCCTTCCGGTGTCGGCCGCGTAGCCCGGGTCAGCCGGGGCGATGCCGTCGAAATCCGGCACTTCGAAGCGCAGGCTGGCCGAGCCGGAGGGCGCGCGGGCGTCGAGGGCGTAGAGGCCGGGCTCTGGCGCGACTCCGTCCCACCACCAGGCCATGAAGGAGCCGGCGCTGTCGTCATCGTAGTATGACTGGGCCATCTCGACGCCGCGCGGATTCACGACGATGAGCTGCCAGGGAATTCGCGGCCCGCTGCCACTCTCGTCTCGGGCCGTGGCGAGGAGAGAAAGCCTCCGGAGCGAGCCCTCTTCGTGGATTCCGGCGACGGCGGAGAGCGTGTAGCCATCGATTTGAGGCGTGCGGGGAAGATTGAAGCCGCCCTCGAAGCCCCGGACCGGTCCACCGCAAGCGGAGCCGAGGCCGACTACCAGCGCGAGGATGGCGGAGCTTCGGCAGGCCACGAACCCTCCCTCAAGGCCGGGCGGAAAGTTTAGGCTGTAACAAGAACAGTCTCAATGTGTGTGACAAGCAACTCAGCCATCCCACCCGTCCCGCTCTATGTGGACTGGTGGGTGGCGGACCCACCCAAGACATGCCTGTGCCACAAAGCGTGCCTGAGGATTACCTCGGTGAAAAGCTGAGCGCCCCAAGCCGCTCCTCATCTATCTGCACGGCGGCCTGGCTTCGCAGCCGCGCAATCAGCTCGCGCGGGTGGCTCGCCGCCTTCTCGGCGGTGAGGCGGACCGAGAGGGCGTCCCGGGCGGCCTCGAACGAGGTGCTGGCCGCGGGCCGAACCACTTCCACCACCGCGATATAGAAGCCTTGGGGATTGGAGATGACCGCGGAGGGCTGTCCCGGGGCGAGCTGCCGTACTGCGTCCGCCACTTGGCCGCCCACCTCCGCGGCCAGCGCCTCTTGGGTGAGGAGGCCGAGGTCGCCTCCGGAGTCGCGCGAGCGAAAGTGCTCGCTCCTCTCGCGAGCCGCAGTCATGAAGGCGTGCGGGTCCTTCTTCATTTCCTTCTTCAGTCTCTCCAGGAGGGCTTGGGCAACATCTTGCTTTTCCCTCCGCCCTCCCGTGTCAGACTCGCTGGCGAGGAGGGCGATGAGGCGCACGCGGCGCTGCTCGGGCCTCTCGAATTCGGAGCGCCTTGCCTCATAGGCGGCGCGAAGCTCGGCCTCCGTGGGAGGCCGTTGGCGCGAGAGCTCCTCCGAGCGAATCCCTTCCGCCAACACCTGGTCCACCCGGAGCCGGAGCGCTGGTTTCTCGTCCGCCTTCCGCAGGCGGGCCTCCTGGGCGAGGAGCTCGACGTCCAGGAGTTCCTCGAGCAGCTCCCTCTTCTTCCGCGCGTCGGCCACGTATTCCCCGCGGACCAGGGGAGGCTTCTCCTCGAGCCAGGCGCGCAGGTCCTGCTCGGTTACTCGCCCGCCCTTCCACGCTGCCAGGGCAGACTGGGAATCCCCGGCCGCGTCGCCAGAAGCCCCGGAGAATCTGCGGCCTAGGAAAAAGCCAGCCGCGGTCGAGATCGCTGCCGTCGACACAAGGACAAGTCCGAGGGAGCGCTTGGTGAACATGGGCGAGCAGTCTAGAGCGTGCCCGACCCAAACGGCCGCTCACCTGGTTTTCCCTGCCACAACTCGAAGCAACAAAAGGGGAATTAGCTCCCGCCGGAATCCGTGATTCCGCCGGCGGGGGACCGCCATCGCTCGCATTCGCGCCCTGGATTCAGGCGGCGGCAGGTCTTGCCCCTGGGGCAGCGGCGACCGGAGGCGGCACTGCGGCCGGCGCGGACGGGTCGTCGTCCTCGTCCTTGTCCGCGGCCTTCTTGACGCGAAGCTTCTGGAAGTCCGCGGGGGAAGGGCCTCAAGCGAAACGGCCGGGGACGGCTTGCCCGGCCGGGCCGGAGCCTTGGCGGTTGGCGAGCTGGCCGCAGGCCGCGGAGCTTCACTCTTGTCAGGCCCGCCCCTGCTCTTTAGTGTGCGCGGCCTGCTTCGGAGCAGGAGCGCCTTGGCACTCATCGTTCAGAAGTACGGCGGGACCTCGGTCGGCGACATCGAGCGCATCAAGAACGTGGCCCGGCGGTGCATCGCCACCCAGAGACAGGGGCACCAGGTGGTGGTGGTGGTGTCCGCGATGGCTGGAGAGACCAACCGGCTGCTCAAGCTCGTTTCGCAGATCACCAGCCGGCCCGACGAGAGGGAGCAGGACGTGGTGGTCGCCACCGGGGAGCAGGTCTCCATCGGCCTGTTGGCGCTGGCCATCCAGGCGAACCGGGGGAGGGCGACCAGCTTCCTGGGAGACCAGTGCCGGATCGTCACCGACTCGACCTTCTCCAAGGCGAGGATCAGGAGCATCGACGCGGGGAGGATCTTCCAGGCGCTCAAGAAGAGGCGCATCGCGGTGATCGCCGGCTTCCAGGGGACGGACGAGGAGGGCAACGTCACCACTCTGGGGCGGGGCGGCTCGGATACCACCGCGGTGGCGATCGCCGCCGCGATGAAGGCCGACGCCTGCGAGATCTACACCGACGTCGACGGGGTCTACACCACCGACCCCAGCGTCTGCCCGGCGGCACGCAAGCTGGAGAAGATCAGCTACGAGGAGATGCTCGAGCTGGCCAGCCTGGGCGCCAAGGTCCTGCAGATCCGCTCGGTCGAGCTGGCAATGAAGTACAAGGTGCCGCTCTGGGTGAAGTCCTCGTTCAGCGATGACCCCGGCACCCTGGTTTGCGAGGAGGATCAGTCGATGGAAGACGTCCTGGTGAGCGGGATCGCCTACGACAAGAACGAGGCGAAGATCGCCCTGCGCGGAGTGCCCGATGTGCCCGGGGTGGCGGCGCAGCTCTTCGGCGCGCTGGACGGCAAGGCGATCGTGGTCGATCTGATCGTCCAGAACGTCTCCAAGGATGGGAAGACCGACCTCACCTTCACCGTGGGCAAGGCGGACCTGGTCAAGGCGCGGGACGTGGTGAAGAAGGTGGCCAAGTCGATCAAGGCCCGGGGCGTCGAGACCGATGACCAGATCGCCAAGGTCTCGATCGTCGGGGTCGGAATGCGGAACCACTCGGGCGTGGCGGCCAAGATGTTCCAGGTCCTCGCCGGCGAGGGCATCAACATCCAGATGATCTCCACCTCGGAGATCAAGGTGTCCTGCGTGATCGAGGCGAAGTACACCGAGCTGGCGGTGCGGGCGCTCCACACCGCCTTCGGCCTCGATCGCCAGGACGCGGTTGCCGCCGCCAGCTGATGGTCGCCGTGACTCCTCTCACGCGGACCGGCTGGCTCGGAGTGGTGGCCCTCCTCTGCCTGGCCGCCGGCGTTGCCCTCAGGCTGTGGTGGCCCTCCTCGCGCCCGGCGCTGGACTGCCCGCCGGAGGAAGTCCGCTGGAAGGACGGCGTGGCGCGGTGCGAAGGTGGCCCACCGCTCACCCCAGCGCCGGCCGGTGCCGGCCTCACCGTGGGCCTCAAGCTCGACCTCAACCGCGCCACCGAGCACGAGCTGGGACTCGTTCCCGGGATCGGACCGAAGCTCGCCCGCGAGCTCGTCTCGGCGCGAGGTGCCCGGGGAGGTTTCAAGTCGTGGGACGAGGTTGACGACGTCCCAGGGGTCGGCGGAGCGAAGCTCGAGGCACTCCGCAGCGCCGCCGAGATCCGCTAGCGATGCCCCGATTCCCCATCTCTCCGGCCGGGCCCAAGCGCCCGGTCGGAGTCTGGCTTCGCAGGCCTGCAGGAGAATGCCGAGGTCCCGCACCAGAGCGGGTGTTATAAGAGTCGGCCGGTGCTGATCTCCTGCGAGAAGTGCGCGACGACCTATGTGCTCGACGACCGGTTGATCCCACAAGGGGGAGCTCCGGTCCAGTGCACCCGTTGCAGCCACGTGTTCGTCGCCTTCCCGGGAGGAGCGAAGCAGCCGGCGCCGGCACCGAAGCCCGCGGCTGCTCCTCCCGGGCTCGCGGCGAAAGCCAACCTCTTCGGCATGGACGACCCCCCGCCCGAGCCCGCGAAAGGCGGGACCAAGATTTTCGGCTTGCCGGGGCTCGCGCCTCCCACCCCTGCAAGGCCGGTCCCGGCGCCGCAAAGGCCTCAGGCTCCGACTCCCGAGCCGCCCAGGCCTCCGGCACCGGCCGCGGAGACGCAGCGGCGCCTCTCGGGGAGGACGGTGATCTTCGGCCAGTCGCCGTTCGCGGCTCCGCCGCCTGCGGCGCCACCGGCCCCCACGCCGGCGCCAAGCCCCGCCGCCTCGCCATTTCATTCGGCCCCGACTCCGCCGGTGTCGCTCCCGGTGGTCGCGCCTCCGAGCGACGAGCACGACGAGACGCCGGAGCAGGCGAGGACCCAGGCCTACGGCATTCTCCCCCAGCCGCAGTCAGGCGCAGCGCTTCCACCCCCGGCCCCGCCACCCCTTTGGGGGCTTCCTCCGGCAACGCCGGCGGTTCAGGCGTCGCCTCCGGCAACGCCGCCGCCCGTTCAGGCGCCGCCTCCGGCCAAGTTCGGTGTTGCGGGGTCCGGGTCCCCGGTGCCCGACTTGCCGAGCGTGGACTCGGGGACATTCGACACCCAGCCAGGTTTCGACACCCAGCCGGGGTTCGATACCCAGCCGGGGATCCCGTTCCAGACGCTGGCGCCCGCGGCGAAGCGAGCAACTCCGGCGCGGGAGTCGCCATCGTTGATCGAGCGGGCGTCCGTTGCGCTTCCACCCGAGTCGCCCGGCCCGATGCGCCAGCGCGCGGCGGGAGTGGCCCCCGGAGACGACCTGGAGCGCAAGTTCAAGCAGCAGCTCCGCCGGCGAAATCGCCTCGCGGTGACCCTGGTGCTTGCAGCCGTGCTGGGGGTAGTGGCCTACATCGCTGTAAGGGCCATCCTCAAGCGGCCGGCTGCCGCACCGTCAGAGGCGGTTGCTGCGCGAGAAGTGGCACTGGTCAAGCTGCGGAAGGACGACTCGGCGGCGAAGGACGAGGCCATCCAGACGTTGACCGCGCTGGTGAACTCCTTCCCGGGGTATGTCGAGGGCCGAGCCGAGCTCTTGGTGGCGCTGGCGTTCCGGCTCGACGACGCCCGGCTGGAGATCAGGCGCCTGGGGGCGGCTTCCGATGCGCTGAGCAAGAAGATCGCCCGCTACAAGGAGACGCAGACGCCTCCCGACTGGACCAGCCGGGTGAACGCGCTCATCGGCGAGCTGGAGCTGCTGAAGAAGCAGAGCGACCCGCTCATCGATCGGGCCGCGGCGCTGGACGCCGAGCTGAACTCCGCCTATCGCGGGCTCGCCGCCGAAGGGCGGGTCGCGCCCAGCCCGGACGGGAACCGCGCCATGGTGCGTGCCCAGGCGATCTACTTCGGGGTGAAGGCGGGCGATCAAGCGGTGGGCCTCGCGGAGAAGTACCGGCAGCTCACCAAGCCCAACGACGATGGCTGGGCGGCGGTCGCCTACGCCGAGTACGCCGCCAACGCGCGGGTGGCGCCCGAGACCATCACGCAGGCGCGCGAGGGGATCGACGCCTTGCGCAAGAAGGACCCCTCCTTCCTCCGCACCTACATGCTCTCGGCCCGACTGGCCATCCTGGAGAAGAGGTTCGAGGCGGCCCAGGCCGACATCGAAGCGGTGCTCCTGCTCAATCCCAAGCACGACGTCGCCCAGAAGCTCGCGGCCTGGGTACAGGAGCTGCTGCGTCCTGAGAAGTCGGCTGCGACCCCCACCGCGCCGTGACCGACCCGAGGCTGTAGAACCTCCAGTCGCGGTTGCCGGCAGAGCGCGGCGCAGGCGCGGGCGCGGGCACGGGGCTTGCTCGATTCCGGCGCGGCTCTTCGAGGGCAGACCCGATGGCGGCGTGCCTGTTCTGGAGTGCGGCGCTCCTTATCCTCTATACGTACTTCCTCTACCCACTGATCCTGATCGGGCTCGACGGGCTCCGGCAGCTCTTGGGAAACGTCCGGTACCTGAGGTTCGGGGGGGATCGTAGGAAAAGCCTGCCGTTCGACCTCCTTCCGTCGGTCACGGTGTTGATCGCCGCGCACAACGAGGCGACCTGCATCGCGGCCAAGGTGTCGAACAGCCTGGCCATCGACTACCCGCGCGAGAGGCTGGAGGTGTTGGTCGGATCCGACGGCTCGACGGATGGGACCGACGAGATCGTGCGGAAGGCTCGGGATCCCAGAGTCGTGCTGGCGCGCGCCGAGCGGTCGGGGAAGGCGGGCGTGCTCAACCGGTGCATCCCGATGGCCTCGGGCGAAATCGTGGTGCTCACCGACGCCAACACGATGATCGACCCGGGCGCGGTGAAGAAGCTGGTGCGGCACTTCGCCGACCCGGACGTGGGAGCGGTATGCGGCCGGCTGCGGCTGTACAACCCCACCCGGCGCGGGTACGAGGAGAGCGCCTATTGGCAGTACGAGTCGCTGATCAAGCTCTACGAGGGGAAGCACGGGGCGGTGATCGGCGCCAACGGTGGCCTCTACGCCATCCGCCGTTCGCTGTTCACGGCGCTGCCGCCCT
Organism: Myxococcales bacterium; assembly: GCA_016191815.1. Classification (GTDB taxonomy): domain Bacteria; phylum Myxococcota; class Myxococcia; order Myxococcales; family Myxococcaceae; genus JACPVI01. Next base: position 410 of record JACPVI010000072.1, on the reverse strand, counting down.
CCACGATCGTGGACGACTTCGTCATCCCGCTGCGGATCCTCGATCGTGGCTACAAGGTGCCCTACGAGCCCGCGGCCGAAGCGACGGAGGAGACCACCGAGGACTACTCGAAGGAGTTCCGCCGGCGGGCGCGCATCGCCGCCGGCAATTTCCACAGCCTCAGGCTGCTGCCGGGGCTGTTGCTGCCCACCGCGGGGTTCGCCGCGTTCGCCCTCTGGTCGCACAAGGTGCTCCGCTGGTTCGCTCCAGGGTTGATGGCGCTGGCGCTGGCGGCCAACGTGCCGCTCCTTTCGAGCCGGCTGTACCAGCTCACGCTCTTGGCTCAGCTGTCGTTCTACGCGCTCGCGCTGGCGGGGAGGCTCGGAGTGCTGAGGGGTCTGCCGCGGAAGGTCGCTTCGGCGGCGTATTAC
>JACPVI010000077.1 GCA_016191815.1 Myxococcales bacterium | reverse complement strand
GCGCCTCGCGCCGCAGGGCGTTCTCGCTGCCGTTGTTGTGGATGGGCAGCCGCCCGTCGGAGAGGAAGCGCTGCAGGGCTATCCGCTGGTTGCGCGCGTAGCCAATCGCCTTCGCGGCGGGCGTCTCGTCCAGCACCTTCACTTCGCCGCGCCCGGCGACGCGGACGCTGTCGACCGTGTCGTCGGTTCGCTTTCGCTCCAGAGAGCCCAGGTTCCCGGCGCTGCGCCGCCGGGCGCGAACCCGCTGCTGCGCGGAGTATGGCACGTCAGGTGGAACTGGGTGAACCGAAGACCCTCCGCCTTCGGAGCAGGAAGAGAGCCAGCACCAGCAGCAGGGGCGCTGCGGAAGACGAGCTCGAGCAGCCTGACGCCCTCGGGTAGGCCCCGGTGGCGGCCGGCACCAGGGTGGCACAAACGCCGCCCGCGCACTGTCCCATCGCGCAGCCGCCGTCCGCCACGCACCCGGAGCTGAGCAGGCACTGGGCGCCGTCCTCTCGCCGGCCGCAGTAGCCCTCCCGCACCGAGGCCAGCGCCACGTAGGCGTCGATGGATGGGTAGGAGCGGCCGCCGGCCGGATCCGCCACCGGCACCCCGGTGGCTTTGAGGGTCGATTCCAGCTCGTCCGCCGAGAGGCGCGGATCCGCCTCCAGGAGAAGCGCGGAGGCGGCGGAGGCATGCGGGGCGGCCTGCGAGGTCCCGCGTTTCTCCGCGACGCCGCCGCCTGGCACCGCCGCCCGGATCCGCGAGCCGGGCGCGAGAAGGTCGAGCATCGGGCCACGATTGGTGAGACAGGCGAGGGTGCCCGCGTCCGCAGCGGCGTCGAAGCAGCCCGCCTGGTAGGTGCCGGTGTCCGGCTCCCGCCCGAGGCTCGAGTCATAGGTGGCGCCCACCGCCACCACCTCCGAGTTGCAGGCCGGGGCGCTCAGCTCGGAGGTGGAGCCGTCGTTGCCGGACGCCGCGAAGATGAGCACCCCCTCCGCCCGGAGCTTCCGCGCCGCCGCGGCGAGAGCGGGCTGCACCTCGTCGCAGTTACCCGGGAAGGTCGAGTCGGTGCCCAGGCTCATGTTCACCACTCGGATGCCGAGCGCTGCCCGTTGCGCCAGCACCCAGTCGAGCGCGGCGACCCAGTCCGAGACGCGCCCGACCGAGTTGGAGTCGAACACCCGCACCGCGGCAATGCGCGCGTCGGGCGCGATGCCTCGAGGCGCTGCCTTGCCCGAGCCGGTGATGGTGCCCGCCACGTGAGTGCCGTGGCTGTCCTCGTCAGTGGCCAGCTCGCCGGTGTCAGCCCCGGCGGGAGGACAGGCCCCCAGCGCGAAGCACTTCTGGGCCACGACGCTGCCGGCGATGTCCGGGTGGGCGAGGTCGACGCCGGTGTCCAGGACTGCCACCACCGTGCCGCGGCCGGAGACGCCGAAGGCTGCCCTCGCGCTGTCCGCGCGCATCGCCACCGCGCTCTCGGAGGTCATCGGGCGGCCCGGATGGTCGAGCTGGACAGCAGCCACCTCGGGGCGCGAAAGCAACCGCTCCAGGCCCGACAGCATCACCCTTCCTGCGAGCGCCGGCACCCTCGAATAGCGCCGGCGCACCTCGAACTCGCCCGAGGAGAGGGACCAGAGAAGCTGTGCCTCATCGCCGCTCGCCCATGGCTCTCGGAAGACGACGATGATGTCCGCGGCCGGTCGTGATTCGACGGCTTGGCGGACTCCGGGGAGCAAGCGCGCCCCAGCCGCCTCCGCCCTCGCGCTCGAAAAGCCGGCCGCCTGGACCAGCAGCGCGGTAATCACCCGAGCGAGCGGACGCATCCGCCGCCCAGAATAGCCCGGCCGGGTCCGCGTGGCCGCCGGGGGATCTCGCATCGTGGCCGCGGGAGATCTGTCCCTGAGACGGAAACCCAACTTCCTGCGCCGAGCACGGGGGGCGCGGTTTCGTTAGCATCGCCGCCCATGAGAGGCATGACCTTTTTCGCCGCGCTGATCCTCGCCGCCGCGCCGACCCTCGCTCGCGCCGGCGAAGAGAACCTGGGGTCCACCCGGGTGCTCGATTCCGACGAGAAGGGGATGCTGCTGGGCGAGCACGACCTGACCCTGCAGTGGGTGAGCTGGGACAAGCCCGGAAAGGCGGAGGTGAAGGAGCACGAGGGAACGCTCTCCATCGAGGGCGAGCAGCGCGACCTCAAGACCGGCGATTACCTCACGGTGAGCGGCCGAGTCGTGGAGGTCGGCAAGCGGACCTTCGTCCTGGACGGCGAGGTCGTGATGCGGGTGAGCCACATCAATCAGGGGAAGCCCTGCGCGCGGAGCGGCCGGCTCCACTTCGTGCGGACGGGGAAGCGGCGCTACTGGAGGATGCGGGAGATGGACAATCCCTGCGACGGAGTGACGGACTACGTCGACCTCTACCTCCGCGCCGCGGCGAAGCTCTGACCTTCGGGGGCGCCGATGGCCACCGGCCCACAGGCCGCGTCACGGCAACTCCGGCCGGGGCTCACTGACCCGACGCCGGTCTCTGGCCGCCTGGTGCTGCTGCTGGCTTGCTCTCTGCTCGGTTGTGGCCCTCCGGCCGAAGTCGACCCCCTTCCATTCCCGCCAGCGGGGCCGGACGCCGCGCCGGACCCCTCCGCGCCGGGCCCATTTCCCGTCGGCGTCCGCACCTTGCGCATCGAGGACAGCGGACGGCGGAAGCCCGACGGCACTCCTCGGGTGCTGGTGATCGAGGTCTGGTACCCGGCGCTGCAAGCCTCGCGGGGAGGCCCGGGCGAGACCTACGACGTCAAGTCCCTCCTGACCGATGAGCAGCGCGCCCGGGTGGCCGACGCGCAAGTGCCTGTGCTGGAGACCGCCGCCGTCCGCGACGCCCCTCCGAGCCGCGTCCACGGGCCCTACCCGCTGGTGGTGTTCAGCCACGGCCAGGCGGCGGTGAGGTGGCAGTCGACCTACTTCACCGTGCTCTTGGCGAGCCACGGCTACGTGGTGGCTGCTCCGGACCACGAGGGCAACACGCTCGCGGACGCGCTCCGCGGAACGCTCAGCACCCCTACCGCCTCCTTCGACGCACGGCCCACCGACGTCACGGTGGTGGTAAATCGACTCGCGCGGATGCCCGAGGGAGACCCGCTCCGCCAGTTGGTCGACATCGACCGACTGGCGGTGGCGGGCCACTCCTTCGGCGCGGTCACCGCGCTCCGCGTGGCGGTGACCGACAAGCGGGTGAAGGCCATCGTGCCGCAAGCCCCTGCCAACGCTGAGCTGGCCTGGCTGGGGTACACGCTGCCCGTGCAACTCGGCATCCCGGTGATGGTGCAAGCCGCACACAAGGACCGGACCCTGCCGTGGGACGAGCACACCTCCCCAACCTGGGCGGCGCTGGCGCCGCCGAGGCACCTGCTGGACATCGTCGAAGGCGGGCACTTCACCTTCACCGACCTCTGCGCGTTCGACCTCGCTAGCCTGGCCGCCAAGCTAGAGTTGGACTTGCCGGGCGTCGACGTGGCCAAGGTGCTCGGCGATGGCTGTGGCCCGCCCGCTCCCCCACCTGGCGTCGCCCAGCCGCTCATCAACCATTTCGCGGTCGGCTTCCTCAACGCGGCGCTCCGGGGCAGCCAGGGCTCGCCGTCGCTCTTGTCCCAGGAGGTCGCCGACCGATTCGGCCCCGGAGTGGCCACTGTCCTCTCCGAGCCGTAGCGGGACGCTGGCATGTGCTTTTCGAACCACGGCTTCGCTGCGCGCCCCATCAGGCTTGCCAACTGTCCCGAGCGTTTCCATGCTGGTGCCGTGGCGATCTCTGATTCCAGCCTTCGGCCCCGGCTTGCCCTGGCGCTAAAAAAACGCCCGGAGATTCTCGATGCCTACCTGTTTGGCTCCGCGGCCCGAGGAGTGGCTCAACCGCACAGCGACATCGACGTCGCCGTCTTCGTCGATCTCGCTCAGCGGCCTGACTCGCCCTACGGTTACGAGGCGGAGCTGACCTCCTACCTGATGGGCGAGCTCAAGACGAACGCGATCGACGTCGTGGTGCTGAACGGCGCGCCTCCACTTCTCTACTATCAGGTGCTCAGGGGCGGGGTGCGCCTCGTCACGCGCGAGCTCGGCGCCACGACCGCACGCGAAGGCGAAGCGCTCTCGCGCTACTGCGACTACGTTCCGCAGCTTCGGAAAATCGCGCGGGTCCACGCGGAACGCATTCGCGGCGGAGATTTCGGCAGGTGAGCCCAGGAGCCCTGCAGCCAGAAGTGTTGCGCCGCCACTTGCTCGCGCTCGACGAGGCGGTCCGCCACCTGCGCACGCTCGGTGGCAGGCCGCTGGAGCTGCTGAAGGGCGACATCACCATGCAGTGGGCGGTGCTCCACGGTCTGCAAATGAGCGCCCAGAACTGTCTGGACATCGCAACGCACATCGCCGCTTCCGCCGGCGTGGACGTCGCCGAGTACCGCGATGCCATCGGAGCGCTCGCCAAGCTGGGTGTGCTCCCGCCGGAGTTCGCCTCGCGTTTTGCCGCGGTCGCCGGCTTCCGCAACCTCTTGGTCCACGGGTACATCGGCGTCGACCTCTCGAGAGTCCATCGGCTTCTCGAGACCGGCCTCGATGACTTCGCAGAATTCGCGCGCCACGTCGAAGCGTTGCTGGCGCGGCGATAGACGCGCGGTTCAGAACGACTTCAAGTCCTTGAGGATGCGCTTGGAGATGACGATGCGCTGGATCTCCCCGGTGCCCTCGAAGATGTCGTAGACCTTGATGTCGCGGAACCACTTCTCCACGAAGTGGTCGTGCACCACTCCCGCCGCGCCCATCACCTGCACCACGTCGGAGAGCACCTCCACCGCGGTCCGCGCCGCGTAGGCCTTGGACATCGAGGCCTCCTTGGCGTTGGGCAACTCGGCGTCCGCCATCCACGCCGCGCGGTACACCAAGAGCCGCGAGGCGTCGATCCGCCGCTTGGAGCGCGCGAGCAGCTCCTGGACGTAGTGGTAGCGGCCGATCGGCCTCCCCAGCTCGAAATGCTCCTTGGCGAATTCCACCGCCCGCTCGTAGGCGGCGCGCGCGATGCCCACCGCCATCGCCGCCACCATCGGCCGGGTGGAATCGAAGGTCTTCATCGCCCCCATGAAGCCTTCCTTCCCCTCGTAGTAGGCCTCTCCGCCGAGCAGGTTGTCCTGGTGCACCCGGACGTTGTCCAGCACCAGCTCCGCCGTCTCCGAGGCGCGCAGCCCCATCTTCTCTTCGAGCTTCCCCACCGAGAATCCAGGCGTCCCCTTCTCCACCATGAAGGCCCGGTGCCCGGCCCTGCCCTTGGAGCGGTCCACCGTGGCGAACACCACCACCCAGGAGGCGCGGGCGCCGTTGGTGATGAAGCACTTGGTGCCGTTGAGGAGATAGTGGTCGCCGTCCTTCACCGCGGTGGTGCGGATGCCGGCCACGTCCGAGCCAGCCCCAGGCTCGGTCAACCCGTAGGCCCCCCACAGCGGCTCGGGCCGGGTGAAGATTCCAAGGAAGCGCTCCTTCTGCTCCTTCGTTCCCATGATGTTCACCGGCGGCCCGCCCAGCCCTGGCCCCGGCAGGCAGAGGATGACCGCCGGATCTCCCCAGGCCATCTCCTCGGCGCCGATCACCGAGAGCCGGTTGTTCTGCCGGGTGCCCTTCTTGTCCTTCTTCTCGCCCGCGCCGCCGCCCTCGCCACCCACCTCCTTGGGCACCGGCCCCATCGAGAGGCCGATCTCCTTCACCTTGCGGATGAACTCGTCGGGGATGCGGTGGGTGCGGTCCGCCGCCAGCGCGATCGGGCGCACCTCGTTCTCGGCGAACCAGTGCACCATCTGCCGGACGTTGTCCTGTAGCTCGGAGTAGCTGAAGTCGATCATCTCGCGCCTCGCTCAGCTGATGGCCGGGTGAAGGGAAGGAATGGGGAACAGCTCGGCGGCGGAAAGCTCCTGCCCCAGCTCCGCCGCCGCCAAGGTGGCGTGCGCCGCCTGGGCGTGCAGCCCGTAGAGCGAAAGGGTCTTCGCGTCGCGCATCCACTTCTCGACCGGGTGGTCCTGCACGTAGCCCGCCCCGCCGAGGATCTGCACCGCGCTGTTGGCGCAGAAGAAGGCCGCCTCCAACGCCTGCGCCTGGGCTTCCGCCGCCTCGGCGGTGGCCGCGCCCCGCTCGCTGGCCCAGGCGGCCTTCCACAAGAGCCAGCGCGCGGCGTCCACCGCGGTGGCCATGTCCGCGAGCAAGAAGGCGATCGCCTGGAAGTGCCCGATCGGCTTCCCGAAGGCTTGCCGCTCCTCGGCGTAGGCCCGGGCGTACTCGAAGGACGCCCCTGCCAGTCCCACCGCCCGCGCCGCCGTCACCAAGGAGAGCGCGTCGTAGAAGCTCCGGAGCAGCCCTTGCAGCTTCCCCGGCTCGTCCAGCCGCGCCGAGGAGGGCAGCGACAGCCGCTCGAGCAGCACCTCGCACATCGGCACCGCCTGCAAGCCCAGGGTGATGAGGGCCTTGCCCGGGGCGAGCCCGGCCGAGCCGCCCTGCACCAGAAAGGCCCCGGCACCGGCAAGTCCCTTCCCCTGCTCCACCTGCGCCAGCACCACGTACTGCGAGGCTTCGGCCCCATTGAGGACGAAGCTCTTCTTCCCCGACAGCTCCCAGCCGCCTCCCACCTTGCGCGCGGTGGTGCGGAAGTCGTCCTGGGCCTTGACGTCCTCGGCCATCGCCAGCGCCGCGCTGCCCTTGTTGCGCAGGAGCTCCGAGAGGGCGGAGCTGGCGCGCTCGCCTCCCGCCGCCTTGAGGAAGACCGCCGCGGCCCCGCCTCGATCGAGGGCGAAGGCGGTGCCCACATCGCCCAAGGACAGCTCCTCCTCCACGATCACTCGCGCCAAGGCGCCCATCCCCTGGCCGCCCAGGTCCGCCGGCCAGTCCAGCCCGAAAAGCCCCAGCTCCTCGTAGCGCTCGGCGAGCGCCTTCGAGGCGCCGCTCCGCTCCGTCTTCCGCAAGGCCGGCCTTATCTCCCGCTGGGCGAAGTCGCGGACGGTGGCCTGAATCTGGGTGAGGTCCTCTCCGAGCTCGAACGAAAGCATGCTGGCTCCCGGTTGGGGTCGATCGACGCGGTGCGTAAAAGAAAAGCGCCGATTGACTCGCGAGTCAACCCCGGAGGTGCAAACCGGACGGCGTTCTCTCCCACCCTGGGGAGAAGCGGGCCTTGCGGCGGCGCCGCAGCGAACTACCTTGCCGCGTGTCGATGAACGGCGAGGCGAGCTTCCCCCCGGGCTTCCAATTCGGCGTTGCCACTTCGGCCTACCAGGTCGAAGGGCACATCGAGAACGACTGGGCCGAGTGGGAGCGGATGGGGCGGCTCAAGGAGCCGAAGGCGCGCTGCGGCATCGGGGTCGATCACTGGAACCGCTTCGAGGAGGATCTGAAGCTCACCCAGGATCTCGGCGCGGGCGCCTTCCGCCTGTCCTTGGAGTGGGCGCGCATCGAGCCGGAGCGCGGCCGCTTCGACGAGGAGGCCATCGCTCGCTACCGGCGGCGCTTGGAGCGAATGCGAGAGGTGGGCATCCGCCCGGTGGTGACGCTCCACCATTTCACCCACCCCCGATGGTTCCACCGCGAGACCCCGTGGCACGAGCGAAGCTGCCTGGAGAGCTTCCGCCGGTACGCCCGGGCCTGCGCCGGAATCCTCCGCGGGCTGGATCCTTTGGTCATCACCTTCAACGAGCCGACGGTGCTCTTGTTGGGCGGCTACGTGATGGGGCTCATCCCCCCGGGCATCTCCGACGGCGCCAAGGCCGCCTCCGCGCTCGTCAACCTGATGCGCTGCCACCTGCTGGCGCGCGAGGAGCTGCTCTCGGCCGGAAAAGCCGAGCTGGGCATCTCGCAGAACGTGCTCGCCTTCGCGCCGGACCGGGCCTGGCATCCACTGGACCGGGCGCTGACCCACTTCGCTTCGCGCAGCTACAACCATGCCTTCATCGACGCCCTCACCAGCGGGAAGCTCCGGATCTCGATGCCCGGGGTGGTGGGAGCGAGGGCCGACCTCCCGGAGGTGCGCGGCTCGCTCGACTTCATCGGCGTCAACTACTACACGCGGGCGCACCTGCGCTTTTTGCCCAAGCGCCCCTTCGTCCAGGTTCGCTACCGGGACGTCCACCAGCGGGGGCTCACCCACATCGGCTGGGAGGACTACCCCGAGGGCTTTTGCGACATGCTCCTCGAGATGAAGCGCTACGGGCTGCCGGTGTGGATCACCGAGAACGGCATCGACGACCGGAGCGGCGAGCGAAGGCCCAGCTACCTCTACTCGCACTGGCGCCAGCTGCTCCAGGCCCAGCGGCAGGGAGTGGATCTCCGCGGCTACCTCTACTGGTCGCTCCTGGACAACTTCGAGTGGCTCGAGGGCTGGGGCCCCCGCTTCGGCCTCTATCGGGTGGACTTCGACACCCTGGAGCGGAGGCCGACCCCGGCCTGCGCCTACTTCCGGCGAACCGCCCTCAGCAGAGAGCTCCTGGCTCCCCAAGAGGAAGCGTCGCCGGAGCCGGGGATGGCCAGCTAGTCAGCCGTCGACGGCCACCTCGACTCTCCGGTTGGCGGCGCGGCCGGCCTCGGAGTCGTTGGGCAGGGTGGGCCGGCCAAACCCGTAGCCCACGGTCCTCAGCCGGTCGGCGGCGATTCCGTTCTTCACCAACCAGGCCTTCACGCTCTGGGCGCGACGCTCGGAGAGCCCCTGGTTGAACTCCTTTCCACCCCGGTCATCGGTGTGGCCCTCGATGATGTACCGCTTGTCGGCCAGCTCCTTCATCGCCGCCGCGAGGGCCTGGAGCACCGGGGTGGACTCGGCTCGGATGACGTCCTTGCCGGTGTCGAAGAGGATGCCTCGCAGCACCGCCCGGCCGGACTTCAAGTCGGACGCCAGGGTGCGCTCCGGCTTTTCGCAGGTGATGGTGGCCTTGGGCTTGGGGGTCCCATCCCAGCGGTTGTTCCGGTCTTTCACGTCGCCCCCTTGGCCCCAGATTCCCGAGAGGCCGCGCTCGGCGGTGAGCGCGAAGGCCATCGTCCCTCGTGAAGTCACCTCGCTCTGCTCGTTGAACTCCATCCAGGTGCCGGCGAACACTGGGCCTTCGAGAGTCCCCTCCACCAGCGCATCGCCCGACTTCGAGCCCTCCGAGCCGTAGCAGCCGGTGATGCGCAGTCCTTCCTGCTTCAAGACCAGCTCGCCGTACTTCGTCTCCCAGGCGCCGGTGAAGTTGGGCGGTCGAGGCTGGCTCCGCCTTCCGATGGCGCGAAGCTCCGAGAGCCCGTACCACTCCTTGTTGCCAAAGTTCGACTGCGCCGTCACCCGGAGGTAGCGCACGCCTTTCGCCGCGCCCACGCCCTTCTGGGGAGCGCTGCCCCGGGAGAGCGTCATCCGCGCGAGCTTGGTCCACGGCCCCTTGGGCGAGGCGCCCGTCTCGATGAGAAGCTCCTTGACCGAGATGCCCGGGTAGTCCTTCTCGTTGTTGGACTTGACGACCTCCACCCGGGAGAGGTCGAACGGCTCGGCCAGCTGAATCAGGATCGGATGCAGCGACTCGGCGGGAGGCTCCCACTGGCTGTGGGCGTATCCGTCGATCAGCGCCCAGGCGTCCTCCTCCACCCCGCCCTCCTCGTTCACCTGCCGGGCGCCGCTCAGGTAGGAGGCGGCGTTCACCTCCTCGGCGTCCGGCGCGGCGAGCGCGGTCGCGGGCAACAGCAGCGAGGCGAGAGCGGCGAAACCGCGTGAGGTATGGTGCCGGCCGATGTTCCCGCTCACCTTGGCAACGGTCATCTTGGATCCTCCCACCGCACTGCTGTTCGGCTGCGCGCTGGCGGTGTTCTCGGCGAGGCTAGTCCAGGGTGCGCCGGAGGTGGAGGTGGTCCGCACCGGCCTGCTCGGCGCCGGCTGGGGCGCCTTCTACGGGCTTTGCGTGGGGTGGATGTACTTCGCCCAACCCGACTGGATGCTGGTCTACCTGGTTGACTCGAAGGGCGTCCCACTGGTGCCCAGCTACCTGCTGTTCGTCGTCCTTTTGGCGGTGCACGGAGCGGTGGGCGGCTTCTCGGGCGCGGCCCTGGTGAGCCGGGGGCGGAGCGGCCTGGCCTGGCTCCTGGTCCTGGGCGCGCTCCTCTCCGTGGGGGCGGCCGGGGCGCTCCAGTGGAGGCAGTACTACCTGCTCGGAAGCTACCAGCAGTTCCACGCGGGGACGGCGGCGCCGATCAGCTCGGTGGAGAGCGTGCAGCTTCCGCTCACGCTCATCGGAATCTTGGGAGCGGGGAGCGCGGTGGGCCTGCTGGCCATGCGGTTCATCAAAGGCAGGAGGGCGGCGCGGAGCCCGGCCAAAGGAAGCGCGGCGTGAGCCTCCCCGAGAAGCTTCTCGACGAGGCGGTGGAGCTGTTCCGGGGGCTGCTCCGCATCGACACCACCAACCCTCCCGGCCGGGAGCGCGCCGCCGCCGAGTACCTGGCCGACTCGCTCGCAAGGGACGGGCTGGACGCAAAGCTGCTCGAGCCGGAGAAGGACCGCACCAGCCTGGTGGCGCGGCTCAAAGGCGACGGCTCGAAGCCGCCCTTGTTGCTCACCGCCCACCTCGACGTGGTGGCCGCCGAGCCAGCGCGCTGGCGCCATCCTCCCTTCTCGGCCGTCGTCGAGGACGGGTGGATCTACGGCCGCGGGGCGGTGGACATGAAGAACATGGCGGCGATGAGCGCGATGGTGCTCAAGGCGCTCCGCCGCGAAGGCGCAGCCCTTCGCCGGGACGTCATCTTCGCCGCGGTGGCGGACGAGGAGGCGGGCTGCGACAAGGGCTCGCGGTTCTTGGTGGACCACCACGCCGAGCTGGTGCGGGCCGAGTTCGCCCTGGGGGAGATCGGCGGCTTCACCCAGGAGCTGAACGGAGTGCGCCTCTACCCCATCCAGGTGGCGCAAAAGGGGATGGTCTGGCTCAAGGCCCGCGTGGAGGGCACCCCGGGCCACGGCTCGATGCCGCGCGAGGACAACGCGGTGTTGGGGCTCTCTGCCTCCCTCGCCAGGCTCGGCCCCGGCGCGCTCCCTGTGCACCCCACCAAGGCGGCGCGGAGCTTCATCGGAGCCGTCGCCCGGGCGCAGCCGCTCGCCGCGCGGCTGTTGCTTCCGCTCTTGCTCCGCCCATCATTGGCCGACCGGTTGCTTTCTCGCCTGCCGGACCGGGGCGTGGCGAGGGCGATGAACGCCATCTTGCGGAACACCGTCTCGCCCACCGTGCTCAGGGCGGGAGAGAAGACCAACGTCATCCCCTCCTTCGCCGAGGCGCAGCTCGACGGGCGTACCCTGCCCGGCCAGTCGCCGGAGGACTTGCTCCGCGAGCTGAGGGCGGTTTTGGGCGAGAAGGTCCACCTGGAAGTCCTGAACAGCATGGAGCCGGTGGAGGCGCCCACCGATACTCCCCTCTTCACTGCACTCTCGAAGGCGGTGAGGGAGATGGACCCGCAAGGAATCGCGGTCCCCTCCGTCATCCCCGGCTTCACCGACGCCGGGCCGCTTTCCAGGCTGGGGACCACCTACTATGGCTTCTCGCCGATCTGCTTCCCGCCCTCGCCGAGGGTCAGCTTCTCGGATTTGTACCACGGCGACGACGAGCGCATCCCGGTGGAGGGTTTCAAGCGCGGGCTTATCGCCCTCTACTCCACCGTGAGAGGATGGTGCTCGGCGTGAACTCACAGGCGCTGCCGCTTCCGGAACAGTCTCCCTCGCCCAGCGCCGATGGCGGGACGGCCCCCGCCCCTTCGCCGCTGTTGGAGCGCGTGGGGGTGCGCTACTTTCGGCGGCGCTCCACCGCGGTGCCGAAGGTCGAAGCAGCGGACGCGGTGCACTACCTCAACCCCGAGGAGCGCGCCGCGCTCCGGTGGGTGCAAAGGGGCGCTATCATCCGCGCCTGCCTCGCCGGCGCGCTCTCCACCGCCGTCGCGGCGACGGTCGAAGCCCTGGCGCAGCCTTTGCTCGGGCCTGACCCGGACGCGGCCACCTGGGAGCAGTCGGCGCGCTTCTGGGCGGTGGTGGGCGGCGCCACCGTCTTGGCGGCGGTGCTGGAGATTTCCTTCCTCTACTGGGACTCCTTGCGGTCCGTGCACGAGCTGGCCCGGGTGGCCGGGTTGGACCTCTTCCCCGAGCGCGACGAGGCCGGCGAGCGAAAGGCGGTGGCGTCGGCGCTCGCCCGCGCCGCTCTGGAGCTTCCCAATCCCGCCCACCGGGTCTTCGGGGTCAACCCACGCCGCGAGGCGTCGAGGTGGCAGCTGTTGTTCGCCACGCTGGCCTACAAGCTCAAGGTGAGCGTCTCGAACTTCCTCTTGAAGGCGGTGGTACGGCGGATCCTCGGTCGCTCGGCGGTGCGCGCGGCGGTGGTGCCCTTCGTGGCGGTGCCGGTGACCGCGGCCTGGAACGGGGTGGTGAGCTACCTGGTGATGCGTGAGGCGCGGCTGAGGGCGATGGGCCCCTCGGCGGTGAAGGAGTTGGTGGGCATCATCCTCGGCGAGGCGCCCACGCTCACACCTGCCGGGCGGCTGGCGGCGATCCGGGCGGTGGCGTCGGCCATCGTGCGGACGCGGGACCTCCATCCAAATCTGATGTCGCTGCTCAAGGAAGTGGTGGCCCGCTGTGCTCCGGCCGCCGCGGGCGAGGTGGACGACGTGGGAGAATTCCTGCGTTCGCTGGCCCAGCTCAAAACCCCGGAGCGGCAGGTGGCGCTGCGGCTTTTGCACGTGGCGACCATC
>JACPVI010000076.1 GCA_016191815.1 Myxococcales bacterium | reverse complement strand
TGGAGTCGAGCGATGCGTTCGCCACCACCTTTCCCGTCCCCTCAAGAGCACGCCGCACGAACGGCGCCTCGCGGCGTCACGGGCTCGTGCGGAGGGTCGACGAGCTCGAGCGCCGGATCAATCGCCTCGAGGGGCGCCTGAAGCGCCCGCGGAGATGACTGGCCGCTGCTGCCTGCCCCGGGGGTGTGTCGAGCTGACGGTCGATCGCCTCTCAGGGGTGCTCGGGGAAAGTGACCTCCCCGCGGAAGGCCAGGCAGCCCTTGACTCTGTGAGGAGCCCTGCGAGTGTCGCGGCGTGCCAACCGAAGCGGAGCTCATCGAGGCTTTCGTCTCGGCCTTCCCGCGGGCGCCGCCGCCGCTTGGCCCCGGCGACGACTGCGCCCTCATTCCCAGGCCGCGCCGGCGCGAGTGCGTCACCACCGATGCCCTGGTGGAGGGCGTCCACTTCACCCGGGCACAATTCACCCCCGAGGACGTCGGCCACAAGGCGCTCGCGGTCAACCTCTCCGACCTCGCCTCGATGGGCGCGCGGCCCAGCTGGTTCGTCTGCGCCCTCGCCCTCCCCAAGGCGGTGACGCGTGGCTACGTCGTCCGGCTCGCCCGCGGAATGAGCCGGCTGGCCCGCGTCCACCGCGTCCGCCTGGTGGGTGGCAACTTCACTCGCGCCGACGAGCTGTCGGTCACCATCACCGCCGCCGGACTGGCTCCGCCACGGCCGCTGCTCCGCTCCGGCGCGCGGGCGGGAGATCTCCTCTACGTCTCGGGGACGCTCGGCGACGCCCGGATGGGCCTTCTCCAGCTCGGCACTCCCCGAGCCTCGCCGCGGCTTGCTTCCAGGCAGAAACGGCCCCAGCCTCGGCTGGCGCTGGGCTTGCTCGCCTCGCGCTTCGCCTCCGGCTGCATCGACCTCTCCGACGGCCTGGCCCAGGACCTGGGCCAGCTCTGCCGCTCCTCGGGCGTGGGTGCAGAGGTCGAGCTGGAGAGGCTTCCGCTCAGTCCAGAGCTGGTGCGCGCGGCAGGCGGCGTCGGTCCCGCCCGCTGGCACGCCCTCGCCGGCGGAGAGGACTACGAGCTTTTGCTGTCGGTTTCGCCACGGCGCGCCGGGGCCCTCGAGCGCGAGGTGCGCCGGCTCTCGCCGCTCACCTGCATCGGGGTGTGCGTGCGGGGGAATAGCCCGCGCATTCTTCGCGCCGGGCGAGCGGTGCGGGCCCGGCCCGGCTTCCGCCATTTCCGCTAGCGCTCTGCACACCCCGGGCAGAACACTAACCATTCCCGCATTGATCGAGGGTCATTTCAATGACGTTGACGGCGACGTGGCTGCCGACCACGTTCACGTCGGCGACCACGACCACGACCACGTTCACGTCGCCGACCACGTTTTGGCTCTCGGCCAGTCCGAGGTAGCGGGCCGAGGTGTAGCTCGCGCTCGACGGCCACCCCAGTTGGGCTACAGTGCTCGTCCGGCCACGGCCTTGAAGGGGCCGGGGCCCGCGACTAGTTCGACCCGCCCACTGCCGCCGAGAAAACCTTGCGCCGCCCCGTCACCGACGAGCTGCCCGCGATCCAGGTCCGGCGGGACAAGCTCAGCCGGGTCAAGCGGGCCGCCGAAGAGCAGGGCGGGGAGATCTCCCTCCACCTCAAGATCCTCGCCGGCTACATGGTGCTGGGCGCGGCGCTGATCCTGGTCTTCCTGGTCACCGAGGCCTACGGGTGGAGCTGGTCGTGGCGGGCGAGCCTCTCGGCCGGAGTCACCCTCTTCCTCGCGCTCTTGCTCCCCTCGATGCTCGCCCGGGTCAAGCGGGTGCGGGTGCTCTCGCGCTCCGCTTTGGAAATCTCCCGCGGAGATCTCTCCAAGCCGGTGGTGACCGAGGCCTCCTCCTTCCGCGACGACATCGACGAGCTGGCCACCGCCATCAGCAACATGCAGGAGAACCTCCGCGAGCTGGTGGGCCACATCCAGCACACCGCCCAGTTGGTGGCCGACTCGGCCAACGAGCTGCAGCGCAGCGCCGAGAACGTCAACGCCTCCACCGAGGAGGTCAGCTCCTCGATGGAGAAGATCTCCTCCGGTGCCGAGGCTCAGTCCGAGCTGGTGGGCGAGGCCTCGAAGGTCATCACCCAGATGGCCGACGCCATCCAGAAGACCGCGCTCTCGGCGCAGGACGCCGCCCACTCCGCCGCCGAGACCTCCGGCGCCGCCGAGGAGGGCTCCGGGGCAGCCTTGCTCGCCGGGGAGAAGGTGAAGAAGGTGTTCTCCCGCATCGAGACCGCCAGCAAGGAGGTCTTCGCCTTCGGGGAGAAGACCCAGGAGATCTCCAAGATCGTCGACGCCATCACCCAGGTGGCCCAGCAGACCAACCTGCTCGCCCTCAACGCCACCATCGAGGCGGCCAGGGCGGGGGAGTACGGGCGCGGCTTCGCGGTGGTGGCCGACGAGGTGCGAAAGCTCGCCGACAGCGCCGGGAAGAGCGCCGAGCAGATCAGCAAGCTGGCGCGGGACATCTCCAGCCAGTCGGCGGCGGTGGTCACCGCGATGAGGGAGGGCATCGACGAGCTGGCCGAGGGCCGCGAGGACCTGAACACCATCGTCCGCTCCATGGGCGCCATCACCGATACCGCCCGAACCGGCGCGGAGAAGGTCCACCTCATCAGCCAGAGCGCCCGCGACCAGCAGAAGGGCTCCGAGTCGATGGTGAAGGCGATCAACGAGATCAGCCAGGTGGCCAAGCAAAACGCCAACTCCACCGAGGCGGTGAAGCTGATCACCGACGAGCAGACCCAGGCCGTCTCCAAGATGACCTCGGCCGCTCAAGAGCTGACCAACCTCTCGCTCGAGCTGCAGAACGTCGTCCGGAGGTTCATGCTGGGGACCTGAGGGGGCCCCTCACGCTCGGCCGGAGCCCAAGGCCGGCCTGCGCACGAGTATCCGATGCGCCACGTCATCTTCCGATTGGACAAGGAGCGATACGCCCTTCCCCTCTCGGCCATCCGCGAGGTGGTGGTGCCTCCCGGCCAGTTCACCCGGGTGCCGCGCTCCCCGCCCTCGGTTCGGGGGGTGATCAACCTCCGCGGCAGGGTGGTCACCGTGGTGGAGCTGCGGTCGCTTTTGGGGTTGCCGGAGCCCTCGCCGGCCAGCCAGAAGATTGTGCTGCTCGATCGGGGCAGGCGGGACCTGGGGCTCTTGGTGACCGAGGTGGACGGCATCGAGTCGATCGAGAAGGTGGCTCCCGCCCCGGGCAAGCCGGCGGCCTCGGTCCGGGGAGTGGCCAGGCTAAAAGGGCTGGCGGTGACGGTGTTGGACCCCGACGGAGTGGACGGGGCAGTGGCGGCCTGCTTCGCGCGTTGAGGGTGCTGCGCGCTTTGATAGAAGTGCTAGTGTCTGGCAACTGTTAACCGCAACGGAGGCGGCGCTTCCCATGGCCAAGCGGGTCCTAGTGGTCGATGACGCGATCTTCATGCGCAACATGATCAAGGACATTTTCTCCTCCGGCGGCTTCGAGGTGGTCGGCGAGGCGGCCAACGGGCTGGAGGCGGTGGAGAAGTACAAGGAGCTCAAGCCCGACCTCACCACCATGGACATCGTGATGCCCTTCAAGAGCGGCATCGAGGCCACGAGGGAGATAGTCAAGCACGACACCAACGCGGTGGTGATCATGTGCTCGGCGCTGGGCCAGGAGTCTCTGGTGATGGAGGCGATCGAGGCCGGCGCGGCGGACTTCATCGTCAAGCCGTTCCGGGCGGAGGACGTCCTGGCGGTGGTCAAGAAGGTCGTCGGCGAGGCGTAGAAAGGCGGGCCTCCCATGCCCGTCGACATGTCGAAGTACCTCAGCCTCTTCGTCACCGAGGCCACCGAGCACCTGGAATCGCTCGGGAGGGACTTGGTGGAGCTGGAGAAGACCGGGGGGACCGCCTCCATCGACTCCATGTTCCGCCACGCCCACTCGGTGAAGGGGATGGCCGCTTCGATGGGCTTCGAAGTTGCCGCCACCCTCGCCCACCGGGTGGAGGACCTGGTCGACGCGGTGCGCTCCGACGCGAGCCTGTTGGACCGCGAGCTGGTCGACCTGTTGCTCTCCACCACCGACACCCTGCTTTCCCAGGTCCGCGCCGCCGCCGAGGGGCAGCCGCCCGAGGACTCCGGCCCAATCGAGCGGCAGCTCTCCGAGCGGCTGGCCAGAATCACCGGGCGCTCGCCCTCGCCTACCAAGGTGGCCCAGGCGACGGCGCGGCCCTCGGCCCCGCCGGTTCCCCCGGCCGCTCCAAAAGCTCCGGCTCCGGCCGAGAAGGAGAATCCCCAGGAGCGAGACGCAGGGCTCGGGCTGCCGCCCAGGTTTGGGCTCAAAGTGAGGATCGCCCAGTCCTGCGCCGTCCCCGGCGTCCGCGCCTTCCTGGTGCACAAGCGGCTGAGCGGCCTGGGCAACGTGTTCGACCTCAAGCCGGCGCTGGAGGACTTGAAGGCGGGACGGATCCCCGACGGGCTGGTGTCTTTGGAGCTGGAGACCTCCGCCGGAGAGGCGGGGGTGCGCGGCGCCTTGGGGAACATCTCCGAGGTGGAGGTGCTCTCGCTCAAGCCGGTGGTCTTCACCGCGCCCTCGCCTCCGGCGCCGATGCCTTCGCCGGAGTCCGCCAAGGTGGTCGGCCACGAGGCGGCCCGGACGGTGCGGGTGCGGACCGAGCTGCTGGACTATTTCCTCGACACCGCGGGGGAGCTGCTCTTGGCGACCGCGCGGATCAGGGAAGTGGGAAAGGCTCTCCCCGCCCGGAGCCAGCCCTCGCTGGACGAGGCGGTGGATCGGCTGCACGGCCTGGTGAAGGACCTGCACGACAAGGTGATGAAGGCCCGGATGACCCCCTTGTCGGTCATCACCGATCGGCTGCCCCGCGCGGCGAGGGACATCGCCCGCCGCCGCGAGCGCGACGTGGACCTGGTCGTCACCGGCGCCGACATCGAGCTGGACCGCGCCATCCTCGACGACCTGGCCGACCCGCTCCTCCACCTTCTTCGCAACTGCATCGACCACGGCATCGAATCACCGGAGGAGCGCGCCGCCCAGAAGAAGGGCGCCCGCGGCCGGGTGCTGGTCTCGGTGCGCCGCGCCCGCGATCGGGTGGTGGTGGAAATCGAAGACGACGGGCGGGGAATGGACCCGGAGAAGCTCAAGGCGGCCGCTCTCGCCCGGGGGCTGATCACCGCCGAGGTGGCCGGCCGCCTGAGCGACGCCGAGGCCTACACGCTCTGCTGCCTGCCCGGCGTCTCCACCGCCCGGGACGTCTCGGAGATCTCCGGCCGCGGCGTCGGAATGGACGCGGTCAAGCGCGCGGTGGAGAGCGTCGGCGGCACCCTGGAGATCGAATCTGAGCGGGGAAGGGGCACCCGGTTCATCCTCAAGCTGCCGCTCACCGTGGCGGTGGTGAACCTGCTCTTGGTCGCGGTGGGCGAGGAGATCTTCGGCCTTCCCATCGCCAAGGTGATCGGCGCCGTGGAGGCGGAGGCCGGGACGCTCTCCCGGAGCCGGGAGGCGGCGCTTTTGCCCTACGCCGGCTCGCTCCTCCCGGTGCACCCAATGGCGGACTTGCTGGGAATCCCGGATTTGCCGAGGGTAGGGCCCCGCCCGTTCGTGGTGATGGAGGCGGAGTCGGGTAGGGTGGCTCTAGCGGTGGACCGGCTGCTCGGGCAGGAGGAGGTAGTGCTCAAGGCTCTTTCGAGGCCACTGGATCTGGTGCCCGGCCTGTCCGGAGTTACGATTCTCGGCACCGGGCGACCGGTGTTCATTCTCGACGTCCCGAGGCTCCTCGCGGCATGAGCGAAGCGCCCAGCGAACTGCAGCTCGACGCTCTGCGCGAGGTGGCCAACGTGGGCTGCGGCCACGCGGCGGACGCCCTCTCGCGGCTGGTGGGGGGCCGGCGGGTGTGCATGGAGGTGCCGCGGGTGGCGGTGACGGCCTCCTCCGAGCTGGAGCTGCTCTTGGGTGGACCGGACGTGCGGGTGGTGGCGTCGATGTTCCAGCTCGAGCGCCCGCTGAGCGGCTGCCTGGTGCTGGCGCTGAGGGAGGAGGACGCCCGGCTGCTCTGCTCGCTATTGCTCGGCGTCCACGCGGGCGGGGGCCCCCTGGACGAGCTGAGGCGGAGCGCGCTGACCGAAGCAGCCAACATCGTGGCCTCGGCCTGCCTGAACGCGATGGGCCGGCTCACCTCGCTCACCCTCTTGCCGTCGACTCCGGTGATGGCCCAGGGTGGGGCGCAGTCGGTGCTGGAGGAGCTGTTGGGCTCCTCCTGCTCGGCGGCCGGGCAGTTGGTTTTGGAGGCGCGCTTCTACACCGCCGCCTCTCCGCTGGTGGGAGGGCAGCTGTTGCTCTTGCCGGACCGGGCGGGGCTGAACGCGCTTCTCTCCAGCCTGGGGGTGTGAGCGCGCAGCCGCCTCCCGACAGGGGGGTGCCGATGCAGAGGCGAGCCTGTATGTTCCGCGCCCGTGGACGAGCGAGAGTTGAGGCGGCTTTTGTCCGGCGTGCGCCGCGGCGCGGTGAGCTTGGAGGACGCTTTGGGGAAGCTCAAGGACCTCCCCTTCGCGGAGCTGGGCTACGCCACCCTCGACACGCACCGGAACCTCCGCTACGGCTTTCCGGAGGTGGTGCTCGGCGAGCCGAAGACGGTCGAGCAGTTGCTTGGAATCGTGGGAGCGCTCTCGGCGAGGAGGCAGTCGGTGCTGGTGACTCGGCTCCAGCCGGAGAAGGCCGAGGCGCTGCTCGCCCGCTTTCCCAAGGGAGTCCACCATCCCCAGGCCCGAATCTTCGAGCTGCGCCACAGGAGGGCCCGCGCCGGCACGGTGGCGGTGGTGACTGCCGGGACCTCCGACATCCCCATCGCCGAGGAGGCGGCCGTCACCGCCGAAGCGATGGGCGCGGAGGTGAGGCGGATCTACGACGTCGGCGTGGCGGGCATCCACCGGATGCTCAGGCGGAGGGAGGAGATCCAGTCCGCCCACGCGGCGGTGGTGGTGGCCGGCATGGAGGGAGCGCTGGCCTCGGCGGTGGGCGGGCTGGTGGGCATTCCGGTGGTGGCGGTGCCGACCTCGGTGGGCTACGGGGCGAGCTTCGGGGGGGTATCGGCCCTCTTGGCGATGGTCAGCTCCTGCGCGCCCAACGTGGCCACGGTGAACATCGACAACGGCTTTGGGGCGGGCTTCTACGCCGCGCTGGTATCCAGGACCAGGGGCCGAAGGTGAGTCTGGTCCTCTACCTCGAGCCGGTGGGCGGCATCGCCGGGGACATGTTCCTCTCCGCGGCGGTGGAGCTGGGAGTCGAGCCGCGCGAGTTGGAGCGGGCGCTTTCCGGGTTGGGCCTGCCCGCCTGGAGGCTGGAGCTTGCGCGGGCGGAGCGGCACGGCATCGTGGGCACTCACCTCGACGTGGTGGTGGAGCTGGGAGAGCCGGAGGGTGCCCACCGCTCGCTTTCGGAAATCCGTTCGCTCATCGAGGCGGCGGGGAGCATGCCCGAGAAGGCGAGGGAGCGGGCGCTCCGGGCCTTTCAGCTCTTGGGCGAGGCGGAGGCCAAGGTGCACGGGCAGCCTCTGGAGGAGGTGCACTTCCACGAGGTGGGCGCTTTGGACTCCATCGTGGACCTATGCGGGGCGGCGGTGGCGCTCGAGCTGTTGGGCTCGCCGGAGGTGTTCTCCGCTCCGCCCCCGCTGGGGAGCGGGCTGGTCCAAAGCGAGCACGGCCCCATCCCGGCGCCGGGGCCGGCGACGCTGGAGTTGCTCCGCGGCTTGCCGGTGCGCTTCGAGGGAACGGGCGAGCTGACCACTCCGACTGGAGCGGCATTGCTCAAGGCGTTCGCCAAGGTGGAGCCGCCACCGGAGATGGAAGTCCAACGAGTGGGTTACGGGGTAGGCACCTTCGAGTTTGCGGATCGGCCCAACGTGCTCAGGGCCACGCTGGGGCGGAAGAGCGGCGCCCAATCGGCGCTGGTGGTGGAAGCGAACCTGGACGACTGCAGCCCGCAGCTCATCGGGGCGGTGTTGGAGAAGCTTTTGGAGGAGGGGGCGCTGGATGTGTACGTCCTGCCGGCCACGATGAAGAAGAGCCGGCCCGGCCACCTGCTCGGGGCGGTGGTGAAGGTGGACAGGCGCGACGCGGTGGTTCGGACGCTCCTCTCCGAGTCCACCACTTTGGGGGTGAGGATGCACCGGGTGGACCGCGCGGTGCTCGAGCGGGGTCATCAGGTGGTGGAGACGCCCTTCGGCTCGGTGAGGGTGAAGGTAGGTAGGCTGGGGGCCGAGGTGATGAATGCCCAGCCGGAGCTGGAGGACTGCCGCGCGCTGGCGAAGAAGGCCGGAGTCCCGCTCAAGCGAATCATCAGCGAGGCGGTGGCCGCCTACTGGAAACGGTAGCCCAGGCGGGCGCCTCGCCTGGGTCGGGGCGGCCGGTCAGAAGCTGGTGAGGCCCAAAGCGGGCCTTGTAGCGCATCGAGGGGGAGCCGGCGACGAGGTAGCCGAGGTAGAGGTGCTCGCGCCCTGAGGAGCGGGCGCGCTCGAGCCCGAGCATCACGTTGGCGACTCCGGGAGAGAGGCGGGCGATCTCCGGATGGTAGAAGCAGTACACCGCGGAGAGGGCGCGGGGGGTCTGGTCATAGATGCCGAGGAGGACCAGCCGATCGCCCTCGTAGAGGGAGAGCTCGTGACCGGCGGGGTGGGGGAAGGCGAACTGGAGGAAGTAGTCGCGGGCTTGGAGGGGGGAGGGCTCCCAGCCGCGGGAGGACTCGCGGGCCCGGTGCCAGTCGGCGTAGAGGGAGAGGCGGGCCCGATCGACTTTCGGCCTTCCCCACTCCGCCCGGAATCTCCGGCAGCGGCGGAGGGCGCGCCGCTGGCTCTCGCTCGGCTGGAACGCCTGCACCGGGATGCGCAAGGTGACGCACTCGTGGCAGGTGGGGCAGCCTGGGCGGAAGTAAGTGGGCCCGAACCTGCGCCAGCCGCGCTCGAGCATCTGCTCCAGCTCCTCGGGGGTTACGTCGAGGAGCACGCGGTGGTCGAGCTGGGCGAGTCGGTCGTCCAGGTAGCCGCAGGTTCTCGGCTGCTCGCGAAACTCGTTGACCACTCGCATCCGCCCCTAAACCTACTCGTTCGACCGCCCACTCCCCACGCCCGACGCACGCTGGACGGCACTCTCGACACTGAACGCTCGACACTCGACCGCCTCAAGGCTATTTGTCCCTCCATGAAAGACAGGCAATGGGACGAGCAGCTGCGCTCCTTTCTCCAAAGGACCGGCGACGAGCTGAAGCGGGCGGGCGAGGACATCAAGTCCGAGGCCCAGCGGCTCATCGAGGAAGTGAAGGATCCCAAGAAGCACAAGAAGGTGAAGGAGGGCCTCCGCGAGGTCCGCACCTGGGCCAAGAAGACCGCCGAGGAGATCGCCGAGATGGTGGAGAAGGGCGTCAAGAAGGCCGAGGACGCCTTCCGCGGCTCCCCGCCACCCAAGCAGGCAGCCAAGGTTTCCAAGACGGTGGGCGGAAAGCGGGTGAAGTCTCGCCCGTCCCGGACTGTTTCCAAGACGATTGGCCGAAAGCGAAGCTGAGCTTCGCCCACCGCAAGCGCTCGGAATTCCAGGCCCGAGGGCGCCTTCGGTGTTGGTGCGCGCCGACGGGCGTGATTTAGTGGCCCCGTGCCCGAATCCGGCGAGAAGGGGAAGTTCAGCACCGACATCGGCCAGGAGTTCATCGACGCCGCGCTCCGCAGCGTCGAGAAGCGAAAGCCCGAGGAGGCCCCCGCCCCGCCACCCGCCGCAGACCCGCGCGAGAAGGAGCTCGAGGACCTCAAGGCGCAGCTCGAGCTCTCGCTTGCCAAGGGCCGGGAGCTGATGGAGAAGCTCAAGGACGAGCACGAGCGGAAGCTCCGGGCGGTGGCGGACCTGGAGAATTTCCGCAAGCGCGCCGCCAAGGAAAAGGAAGAGGTGCAGAAGTTCGGCATCGAGCGCTTGCTCAGGGATGTTCTCCCCGTGCTGGACAACCTCGACCGGGCGCTGGAACACGCCCGCGCCAAGGGCGACGTGGTTGGGCTTGGCGAGGGCGTGGCGATGACCCGGAAGTTGTTCGAGGACGTGCTCGGCAAGCACGGAGTGAAGGCCTTCACGAGCGTAGGCAAGCCCTTCGACCCGGCCTTCCACGAGGCGATGCAGCAGCTGGTCACCGCCGAGGTGCCGCCGGGCCAGGTGATGGGGGAGATTCTGAGGGGCTTCACCTTGAACGATCGGCTCGTCAGGCCGGCCCTGGTCGTGGTGTCCAAGGCGCCGGAGGCTCCGCCTGCCAAGGCGGAGGCTCCCGCGGAGGGCGAGGCTCAGGGTGGGAGCCGGACGGGGACGTGACGGGGGACCTTAGATAGATGGGCAAGGTCATCGGCATCGATCTCGGGACGACGAACTCCTGCGTCGCCGTGATGGAAGGCGGCGAGCCGGTGGTCATCCCCAACAGCGAGGGGAGCCGTACCACCCCCTCCATGGTGGCGATCACCGAGTCCGGCGAGCGGCTGGTGGGGCAGATCGCCAAGCGGCAGGCCATCACCAACCCGGAGAACACCATCTTCGCGGTGAAGCGGCTGATGGGCCGGAGGATGGACGACCGGGAGGTGAAGAAGGCGGTCTCCCTCTCTCCCTTTAGGGTGGTGGCCTCCCAGAACGGGGACGCCTGGGTGGAGATCCGCGGCAAGCCGTACAGCCCGCCGGAGATCTCCTCCATCATCCTCCTGAAGATGAAGCAGACCGCGGAGGACTACCTCGGCGAACCGGTGACCGAGGCGGTGATCACCGTCCCCGCCTACTTCAACGACAGCCAGAGGCAGGCCACCAAGGACGCCGGCAGGATCGCCGGGCTGAACGTGCTGCGCATCATCAACGAGCCGACCGCGGCCGCCCTGGCCTACGGGCTGGACAAGCAGCAAGAAGGGAAGAGCGAGCGGGTGGCGGTCTACGACCTCGGCGGAGGCACCTTCGACATCTCGATCCTCGAGCTGAACGCCGGGGTGTTCGAGGTGAAGTCCACCAACGGGGACACCTTCCTCGGCGGCGAGGACTTCGATCAGCGGGTGATCGACTGGCTGGCAGCCCGCTTCAAGGAGTCCAGCTCCATCGACCTGAGGAAGGACCGGATGGCGCTGCAGCGCCTCAAGGAGGCGGCCGAGCGCGCCAAGCACGAGCTGTCCAGCGCGGGCGAGACGGAGATCAACCTCCCCTTCATCACCGCCGACGCCTCCGGCCCCAAGCACCTCACCGAGAACTTGGAGCGCCCGCAGCTCGAGCAGCTGGTGGGCGATCTGGTCGACCGCACCATCGAGCCCTGCAAGATCGCCCTCAAGGACGCGGGGCTCACTCCCCAGGGCGTCCACCAGGTGCTCCTGGTAGGCGGGATGACCCGCATGCCCAGGGTGCAGCAGAAGGTGAAGGAGTTCTTCGGCAGGGAGCCCCACAAGGGCATCAACCCAGACGAAGTGGTGGCGGTGGGGGCCGCCATCCAGGGCGGGGTGCTCAAGGGCGAGGTGAAGGACGTCCTCCTGCTCGACGTCACCCCGCTCTCCTTGGGCGTGGAGACCGCCGGCGGCGTCTTCACCAAGATCATCGACAAGAACACCACCATCCCTTGCAAGAAGGGCCAGGTCTTCTCCACCGCGGTGGACAACCAGCCCTTGGTGTCGGTGCACGTGCTCCAGGGCGAGCGCGAGATGGCGTCAGACAACAAGACCCTGGCCCGCTTCGAGCTGGTGGGAATTCCCCCGGCGCCGCGCGGGGTGCCGCAGATCGAGGTCACCTTCGACATCGACGCCAACGGCATCGTGCACGTCTCGGCCAAGGACCTCGGCACCGGGAAGACCCAGCAGGTGAGGGTGGTGTCCAACTCCGGCCTCACCGAGGCGGAGATCCAGAAGATGGTGGCCGACGCCCAGTCGCACCAGGCCGAAGACAAGAAGAAGAAGGAGCTGGCCGACCTCCGCAACAACGCCGACGGGCTCACCTACACCACCGAGAAGTCCCTCGAGGAGTACGCCGCGCTGCTCACCGAGAAGGACCGCAACGAGATCAAGGTCGACCTGGAAAACTTGAAGAAGGTCCTGGCCACCAACGACCCGGTGAAGATCAAGGAAGCCATCGTCCGCCTGGAGGGCTCGGCCTACCGGATCGCCGACGCCATCTACACCCAGGACCAGCAGGACAAGGACAAGAAGTAGCCCTGGCCCGCCGGCGGGCGGGTAGACTCGCACCGGCGGGGCGGGCCCATGGCGATCGAGCGGCTCCAGTTCGCTTCTCTCCAGGAGGAGGTCCGGTTTCTCCGGGGCCTTTTCTCGCTGCAGCGGCTGGCGGACGAAATCCTCGAGGACTGCCTGGAGCGGCAGCTCGGCCTGGCCGCCGCGGTGGACGTCTATCTCTCCCAGTGCGCGCGGATGATTCACGCCACCGAGGCCTTCGTGGTGCTGCGGGGCACCCAGGGGCCGGTCTTGAGCCGGGTGTACGGCAGCGGCCGAGTGGAGGTGGAGCGGCTCTCCCGCTGGGAGGGGGCGCTGGTGCTCGACGAGCGGCGGACGGCCTTCGTCACCCAGCTCGAGCTGGGGGCGGTCAACCTGGGCGCGCTGGGCTTCGTCCTCCCGGGCAAGTTCGAGGGCGGCGGGAGGGAGGTGATGGCCCTGGTCGACGCGGTGGGCGAGATGCTGGACTCGGCGGCCCTCTCCTTCCTCGCGCTGGCCGACGGGCGAACACCCCTGGAGCGGCTGGATGAGCTTTGCGACCGCGCCGCCTTCCGCCCGAAGAGCCGCATCGGGAAGTACGAGCTATTGACGCCGCTCGGCACCGGGGGAATGGCGCAGGTGATGGTGGCGCGCACGCTGGGGCCCTCGGGGGTGAGCCGGCTGGTGGCGCTCAAGCGAATCCTCCCGCACCTCGCGGCGGAGCAGTCGATGGTGGAGCAGTTCCTAGACGAGGCCCGCATCGGGATGCGGCTCTCGCACCCGAATACGGTGACCTTCTACGACTTCGGGCAGGGCGCGGGCGGAGGCTACTACGTGGCGATGGAGCTGGTGCGGGGCGTGGACTTCGACCGCCTCATCTACGCGCCTCCGGGAAGGCTGGAGCCGGAGGTGGCGGCGGGAGTCATGGTCCAGGCGCTCTCGGGGCTGCACGCAGCCCACGAGCTGCTGGGGGAGGACGGCCAGAGCTTGGGCTTGGTCCACCGCGACCTCTCCCCGCACAACCTGATGGTCGGCTTCGACGGCAGGGTGAAGGTTTTGGACTTCGGCGTGGCCAAGGCGCGAAACCAGAAGACCATCACCCTGCCGGGAATCGTGAAGGGCAAGCCGCTCTACATGTCGCCCGAGCAGGCCACCGCCGAGCGGGTGGACCGGCGGAGCGACCTCTTCTCGATGGGGCTCATCCTCTACGAGGCGCTCTCGGGAGTGCGGGCCTTCGACAAGGGGGAGGACACCGCCACCATGGAGGCCATCGTCAGCGAGCCGCTGGCGAGGCCCGCGGGCATTGCGAATCCCCTCTGGGAAGTGGTGGAGAAGGCGCTGGCCAAGCCTCCCTCGGAGCGGTTCCGCACCGCGGAGGAGTTGGCCGAGGCGATGAGGGCGGTGGTTTCCCCCTGCGCGGAGAGCCGACTTGCCCGGATGCTGGCGGATCGCTTCCCTGCGCAGCTTCGCGAGTGCGAAAGATGGGAGCGGATGAGCGACGAGTGGAGCAAGCGAGTGGAGCGGGCCTCCCCCCTCCCGCGCGCGGGAGAGGGTTAGGGCCGCCCAGGGAGCGCCGCGCGTTGACAGCGATGGCACCGGTGGGTTTCATGCCCGGCTTGGATGCGGGGGCTGCCACGTGACTAGCGGGGGACTTCGTCTGAGATTCAAGTGCATCGCTTCGGCGATCGCGGCCGGGGTGCTCTGCGCTTGCCCGGGCTACCGGAATGCGGAGCCCAACCAGATTCCGCGGGCGAGTGCCGGCGCCGACCAAAAGGTTCAGGGCGGAGCGACGGTGGTGTTGAGCGGGGGCGGGGAGGACCAGGAGGGCGACGAGCTCTCCTTCCGCTGGTCGCAGCTCAACGGCGACCTGGTGGCCTTGTCGGACCAAGCGGCCAAGGAGGTGACCTTCCTCGCTCCCGAGCGCGCCCAGACGCTGGTGTTCTCGCTCGTCGCCGGCGACGGCATCGACGAGAGCGAGCCCGACCTGGTCCAGGTGAGGGTGGAGTTCAACCGGGCTCCGCTGGCGAGCGCCGGGGGCGCGAAGACGGTGCAGAACCTCAAGCCGCTGGTCCTCTCCGCGGCCGGCTCGGATCCGGATGGCGATCCAATTCGCGGCTTTGGGTGGGCGGTGGAGTCGGGTCCGCAGGGCTCGGAGCTGGGGTCGCGCCTGTCGGGCGCCGAGTCCAAGTTCGCGGTGTTCACCCCGGACAAGAAAGGGGACTACTCGGTTTCGCTGGCGGTGTTCGACGGCGTGAGCTGGGGCGAGAAGGACTTCGCCATCGTCACCTCGCTCAACAACCCTCCCATCGCCGACTCGGGCGAGGACCAGTCGGTGCAGAACAACCAGACGATCACCTTGACCGGCAAGGGCTCGGACGCCGACGGGGACTCCATCGCCGGCTGGTCCTGGGAGATCGCCAACTGGCCTACGGGCGCGCTTCGTTCCTTGGGGGACGAGAAGACGCCGTCGGTGAAATTCACCCCTCAGGGCAAGGGCTCCTATCTGCTCCGCCTGACCGTCAGCGACGGAGAGCACTCCAGCGCTCCGAGCGAGGTGGTCGTCCAGGCGCTCAACAACGCGCCCACAGCCAACGCAGGGCCGGACCTCTCGGTGTTGAACCTTGGAAAAGTGTCGCTTCAGGGCTCGGCGACCGACCCCGACGCAGATGCCCCCACCTTCGGCTGGTCCGTCACCGGCGTGCCGGACGGAGGCACCTACTCCCTGAGCGGTGCCGCCACCGCCAACCCGCTGCTGGAGGTGGTGGGCAAGGGCAACTACGAGGTGACCTTGACGGCGGGCGACGGCGCTCCCGACGCGGGCTCCAAGGACGTGGCGGTGGTGACCGCGCTCAACAACAATCCTGTCGCCAACGCGGGGCCGGACGTCTTCGGGGCCACCGCCGGGCAGGCAGTGACGCTGTTGGGCTCGGCGAGTCTTGATCCGGACGGCGACCCGCTCACCACTTACGAGTGGAAGCTCTTGCCCGCGGGGCCCACCTTGAGCGGCGCCACGCCGAGCTTCACTCCCGTGGCGGGGATGAAGCAGAGCTACCTCTTCCAGTTGGTGGTGCGCGACGGCGACAACGGAGTGAGCGCGCCGGACCTGGTGCAGGTGGTGGTGGACAACCTTCCGCCGGTGGCCGACGTGGGCGCTTCCCCGCGCTACGAGGAGGCCCGCACCACCGTCACCCTCGACGGCACCTTAAGCCGCGACCCTGACGGCACGCCGGTGACTGGCTATCAATGGACGCAAGTGGCAGGCGTGGGGCCCACGGTGACGCTCTCTGGGGCGGCCACCTCGCGGCCGTCCTTCCTGGTGCCAGCGTACGACCCGGACAACTCCGCGCAGCTCAAGTTCGAGCTTCGGGTGACCGACGGCAAGGCCTGGAGCGACGTGAGCGCGGTGACGGTCTACGTCACTCCGGACAGCGCCAGCTACGTGTTCGTCTCCAAGGACACCGGCAACTCCGCCTGGGACGGAGGCCGAGCAACGCCGCTCGCCAGCATCGGGGCCGCGCTCCCCACTGCGCTGGCCCTGGGCAGAGATGTGGTCGTCGCTGCGGGCGCAACGCCTTATCAGGAGCTGTTCGATCTCAAGAACGGCGTCTCGCTCTACGGAGGCTACCAGGCCGGGCAGTGGTCCCGGGACATCGCCGCCAACCAGACCATCATCGAGGACACCTGCTGCCGCGACTTCGTCATCCATGCGGGCGGGGACATCACCACCCCCACCATCTTCGACGGCTTCACCGTTCGCAGGGTCAATCGCCCCGGCGGCGGCGGCGCGTGCAACAACTGGATTGGGGGCCTCCGCTGCTTCAACTGCAGCAACCTCGCCGTGCGGC
The DNA here is from genome assembly GCA_016191815.1 of Myxococcales bacterium. GTDB lineage: Bacteria > Myxococcota > Myxococcia > Myxococcales > Myxococcaceae > JACPVI01. The sequence goes on along the minus strand of JACPVI010000076.1, from coordinate 75,597 downwards.
GTTGCCGCTTCACCGGGATCCAGCCTGATGGGTGCGGCGGGTCATACGAGTATTCCGTCAGCGTCGAGCGAGGCTCGGCGGTGAAACTCGAGCGGAACACCTTCGAGACCTCGGTCTGGCACTCCACCTACAAGCTGCCCGTCTGGGTCGTCAAAAACGTCGGCGCAGTGGACGTGGCGCAGAATCGCATTCAGGTCCGGGGCGCCTACGGCGACGGCTTCGCGGTGTACCTGAACGACACCACCGGGGTCGTCTTGGACTCCAACGAGATAATCCTCGTCGATGCTACGCCCTGCCTTTCCGCCGATGCTGTCCGCGGCGACGGGGCCCGGAGCAGCGTCGTCACCAACAACGTGATGAGGCTGTCAGGGTCCAACTGCAAGTGGCATCACGGGGTGCTGTTCGAGGCGAGCACCACCGGGAGCGGCGTCCAGCACGACCTCAACTTGATCGCCAACAATTTCATCTCCGGCTTCCCGAACGGCTCGGTGTGGAAGGAGGGCGTGCTGCTCTCCATCAACTGGACCAACGGGACGGTCATTGCCAACAACTTCATTCGCGACGTGGACCTGGGCGTCCACGAGTGCGACTGCGGCGCTGGCTACTACACCCCGAACCCGGGCGCGATCTATCCCCTCCTGCGATCCAATTCCTTCCACGCCACCCCTACTTTCGTTCGGGACCTGAACTACCCATCAAGGGACCTCTGGACCTCGGACCTCCAGATCATCAACGGCCTGGACGGGGGGCTGGACAAGAAGAGCTCGACCGATCCCGACAACGCGGGGAATCTCGCTGCCGATTGCGCCCTGGTCGACGAAGGCGGGGGCGACTACCGGTTGAACGCCGGCTCCCCCTGCATCGACAGGGGAGACCGCCGGGCCGGCGTGCCCACGCGCGACTACTTCGGCAACCCGCGCCCGGTGGACAAGCCCGACGCGGGGAATTTCAGCGACGGCACCGACATCGGCGTCCACGAGCTGCCCTGAGGCCCGTCGGCTCAGCCCACGTACCGGAAGCCGGCCAGTCCGAAGTGAGTGTCGAACGCCAGCGCCGAGCGGATCTGGTGCTTCCGCATCAAGGCGAAGCTCGTGGCGTCCACCAAGCTCAGCTTGTGCAGCTCGCGGCGCGCGAGGAACCCCCAGGCCGCCTCGAGATCTGCCCGCGCGCAACCGAGAACCTCACAGCGGGGGAGCTCCATCAGGCTCTCCCTCCACCTCAGCGCCAGCTCGCGCGAGCAGCGCCGGTCAAGATAGGTGAAGGTCTCCACGACCACCGGCACCGAAGTGCACACCCTCGCGCCGTCGCGATGGATCTGCTCCCAGAGCAGCTTGGCGCGCTCGTGCAGCGGGTCTCGCACCACCGCGAGGGCGATCCACGCCCCGCTGTCCACGAAGACCTTTTCCCCCGCCTGCATCAAAGCTCATCGAACGCGGCGTCGTGATCCGCGGAAGAGCCCCCGAACGGCCCGTCCCAAAGTCCCACCGGCCCGGTGCCAACCGGTCGCAGCCACACGCGGCGAACCGCTTCGCGCACCAGCTCCGCTACCGCGCGCTTCCTCTGGCGCGCCAGCCGGTGTAGCTCCCGCAGCTCATCGTCGGGCAAGTAGACCTGCGTCTTCGTCATCCGCATATGTGTCATCATAATAGGTGTGGTGACACCCAACAAGGCCGCGGCTCCTCCGGACGGGCGAGCAGCGGGAGCTCGCGGATGGCCAGCGAACTGGGGTCGCTTGCCTCGCGCCCAGAAGGGGAAGCAGAGTTTCCACGATGCTCTACCGCCGCCTTGCCACCGCCGCCCTGCTGCTCGCCCTGGGATGCGGCCAGCGCGACGGCTCCTGCGACCCCGGGAAGAGCTACACCTGTTATTCGGGGCCTTCCGGCACCATCGGGGTGGGCGAGTGCCGAGCGGGAAGCTACCTCTGCTCCTCGGCCGCCAAACCCCAGCCCTGCAGCGGCGAGGTGGCGCCCTCCGCGGAGCTGTGCGACGGCCGCGACAACGACTGCAACGGCTCGGTGGACGAGGGCGTCACCAACGCCTGCGGCGGCTGCGCCCCCTTGCTCCGGCAGCCCGGAGACAGCTGCGCTTCCTGCGGCAAGTACGTCTGCCAGACCAAGGAGACGGTCGGCTGCCAGGCCGGACAGGCGAACAACTGCGGCGCCTGCGGAGTGCCCGACGTCCAAGGCCTGGGGCAGAGCTGCACCGGTCCCGACGGCTGCCCGGGGAAGACGGCCTGCTCACCGGACGCCGGCGCCTTGGCGGCTTGCTCCGCACCGAAGCGAAACAACTGCGGCGCCTGCGGGGCCCCCGACGTCCAGGGCCTGGGAGGAAGCTGCACCAGCTCCGGCTGTCCCGGGACGTTCGCCTGCTCGGACGCCGGCACCGGCGCGGTCTGCGTATCCACCCAGCTCAACAACTGCGGCGCCTGCGGGCAGCCGAACGAACCCGACGGCGACTCCGATGGCCGCGGGGACCCCTGCGACAACTGCCCCTCCACGCCCAACCCCACCCAGGCCGACGGGGACTCAGACGGAAAAGGCGATGCCTGCGACAACTGTCCCTCCGCGTCCAACTCGAGCCAGGCCGACTCGGACGGCGACGGCCAAGGCGACGCCTGTGACAACTGCCCCGCTGCCTCCAACCCGAGCCAGTCCGACTTGGACTCCGACGGCAAGGGCGACGCCTGCGACGTCTGCCCCGCCATCGCCGATCCCGCCCAGACGGACTCCGATTCCGACGGCAAGGGAGACCTCTGCGACATCCTGATCAGCGAGCTGGCGGCGGCAGGGCCGGCAGGAAACAACGACGAGCTCGTGGAGCTGTACAACGGGACTCCCTCGGCGGTGGACATCTCCGGGCTCAAGCTCCAGTACCGGGCAGTGGCGGGCGCCTCCTACTCCACCGTCGCCACCGTCCCGCCGAACACCTCGATGCCGGCGCGGGGCTACTACCTCGTGGTCTCCGGGGGCGACGCCGGCTACTCCGGCAGCACCTCCCCTGACTTGGTCCGCACCAACTCCTCCGACGCCGGCATCGGGTTGCAGCTCGCCGCCACCGGCGGCCACCTCCGGCTGGGACTCCCCGGCATCGCCTCCAGCCCCGACGCCGGCGCCCTGGTGCTCGACACGCTCGGCTGGGGAGCGGCGATAGGCGCGGAAGGGACCCCAGTGGCCGCGCCCACTTTCTCCGCCGGAGAGTCGCTGGAGCGAAAGGCCAACGCCTCCTCCACCGCCGCCTCGATGGAGAGCGGGGCCGACGCGCTCTCAGGCAACAACCGCGACTCCGACGACAACCTCCAGGACTTCGTCGTCCGGGGCGCCAGGCAGCCACAGAACCGGCTGTCCCCCTCCGAGCCCTGAACGGGCGCAGCGTCCTTGACCGCTGGGGGCAACCTCCATAGAAGACCGGGGTTTCCCTCGGAGGAGCCGCATGCGCCGCATCAGCCTCGCCCTCGCCACCTCGCTCGCCCTGCTCGGGCTCGCCTGCGAGAAGAAGACGACTCCCGTTCCCAGCCCGGCTCCGGCTACGCCCGCAGACGCGGCGGTGGCCCAGGCTGCCCAAGCGGAATCCGACAGCATCCTCATCGGCGAAGTCGGCTCGCTCACCGGGTCGGAGGCCGCCTTCGGAATCACCACCCGGGACGGGATCGACCTGGCGATCCGGGAAACCAACGCCGAGGGCGGCGTGAAGGGGAAGAAGATCGTCGTCCGCGTCTACGACGACCAGTCCAAACCCGAGGAGGCCGCCAGCGCCGCTACCCGGCTCATCACCCAGGACAAGGTGAAGCTCATCTTGGGCGAGGTGGCCTCGTCGAACTCGTTGGCGATGGCCCCCAAGGCCCAGGAGGCCAAGGTGCCGATGATCACCCCCTCCTCGACCAACCCGGCGGTGACCCAGGTGGGGGACTACATCTTCCGGGTCTGCTTCATCGACCCCTTTCAGGGCTTCGTGATCGCGAAGTTCGCCCGGGAGAACCTCAAGTTGAACCGGGCGGCCATCCTCAAGGACGTGAAGTCGGCCTACTCGATCGGGCTCACCGAGGTGTTCGAGCGCAAGTTCACCGAGATGGGCGGGAAGGTGATCGACATCCAGGCCTACTCCAAGGGGGACACGGACTTCCGCGCGCAGCTCACCGCCCTCAAGGCGCAGAAGCCGGAAGGCCTGTACATTCCCGGCTACTACTCGGACGTGGGCATCATCGCCAAGCAGGCGCGCGAGCTGGGGCTGAAGGCGGTCCTTCTCGGGGCAGATGGGTGGGACGGCCCACCCCTGTTCGAGCTGGGTGGGAGCGCGATCGACGGCGCCTATCTCTCGAACCACTACTCGACCGAAGACCCGTCGCCCAGGGTGCAGAACTTCATCAAAGCCTACAAGGAGGCCTACGGGAGCGTCCCCGACAGCCTGGCGGCGCTCGGGTACGACGCGGCCAGGGTGGCCGTCGATGCGATGAGGCGCGCCAAGGACTTGACCGGGCCTTCCATTCGCGAGGCCATCGCCCAGACCCGCGACTTCCCCGGGGTGGCGGGCACCATCACCATCGACGAGGGGCGCAACGCGGTGAAGCCGGCGGTGGTGCTCAAAGTCGAGGAAGGCAAGTTCAAGTACGTGGCGACGGTCGCGCCTTGAGGCGGCCCCCGGTCGGGAGCGGGGAGCCCGCCAGCCGCCCACGGCCGCCGGCCGACTGACCGATGTCCGACTTCTTCCAGCACATCATCAACGGGCTCGCGGCGGGCGCCATCTACGCCTTGGTGGCGCTCGGCTACACCATGGTGTACGGCGTGCTCAAGCTCATCAACTTCGCCCACGGCGACGTGATGATGGTCGGGGTCTACGCGGGCTACGCCACCGCCTCCCAGCTCGGCCGGCCCGCCCAGGCGACGTTCCTCGGCGTCACCCTGGTGTTCCTCCTCTCGATGGGCTTCTGCGCCCTGCTCGGCTTCCTCATCGAGCGCTTCGCCTACCGGCCCTTGCGCGAGAAGCCCCGCCTCACCGCGCTCATCACCGCGATTGGAATCTCCTTCGCGCTCTCCTACGGGTTCCAGCTCGACCTGGTCTTGAGCCAGGGCGGCCTCTTGCGCCTGGTGCAGGCCTTCGCGGTGCTCCTGGTGCTGGCGATGGTGGTGCTGCGGCTGGCCGGCGTCTACGGGCGCTTCAAGATCTGGTTCGCCGCCTCGGCGGCGCTGCTCGTCCTCTTGAGCGAGCTTTTGCGGCAGCTCGGGCCGGAGCTGTTCCCCACCGTGACGCTCCTCCCCGGCGCGGCGCCAAGGGCCTTCCCGGAGATCATTCGCCCCAACGAGTGGCTGGTGTTCGGCGATCGGGACATCGTCATCTGGAACTGGCAGGTCATCTCGCTGGCCATCGCGGTGGGGCTGATGGTGGCCTTGCAGCTGCTCGTCTACCGCACCCGCTTCGGCCGGGCGATGCGGGCGGTGTCCTTCGACCACCGGGTGGCGGCGCTGATGGGAATCCCGGTGGACCGGGTGATCGCCGGCACCTTCATGCTCGGCTCGGCGCTGGCGGCGGGCGCCGGGCTGCTCTACGCCATCAAGGACACCAAGATCGAACCCTTGATGGGCCTGTACGTGGGCCTCAAGGCCTTCGTGGCGGCGGTGATCGGCGGCATCGGCCACGTCCCCGGTGCGGTGGTGGGGGCGCTCTTGCTCGGGCTCTTCGAGGAGTTCGTGGTCGGCTACACCGCCTCCAGCTGGCGCGACGCGGTCGCCTTCGGCTTCCTCATCCTGGTGCTGCTGGTCAGGCCGGAGGGGCTGTTCGGCCGGCCGATGGCTGAGAAGGTGTAGCGATGGGAGTCTCGCCCTCGAGCGGGCTTCGCGGGTGGACGCGCGGGGTGGCTCCCCTGGCGCTGGCGGTGGCGGTGCTTTCGGTGCTGCAGCTCGGGCTGAACGCCTGGGACTCCTACGCCGACGGCCAGGCGGCGCTGGGCGCTGAGGTGTTTCGCCCGGACTTCCTCGTCTACCTCTCCTCGCTGGTGGCGGTGAACGTCGTCCTCACGGTGAGCCTCAACATCGTGAACGGCATGACCGGCCAGTTCTCCATCGGCCACGCCGGCTTCATGGCGGTGGGCGCCTACATCGCCGGGAAGCTCTCCTTCGAAGTGAAGGAGCTGGCGATCAGCGGGCTGCCGCACGCCGTCTCCGACCAGGTGCTCTTCACGCTCTCGCTTCTGGCCGGCGGGGCCGCGGCAGCCTTGTGCGGCTTCCTGGTGGGCCTGCCCTCGCTCCGGCTCAAGGGGGACTACCTGGCCATCGTCACCCTGGGCTTCGGGGAAATCATCCGGGTCGTGGTGCAGAACACTCCGGCGCTGGGCGCGGCTCTGGGCATCTCCGGCATCCCGCAGCACTCGAGCCTCTTCATGGTCTGGCTGTGGGTGTTCATCACCGTGCTGGCGGCGCGGCGCATCGCCAACTCCTCGCATGGCCGATCGCTGTGGGCGATCCGGGAAGACGAGGTCGCCGCCGAGGCGATGGGGGTCAACACCACTGGCTACAAGGTCCGCTCCTTCGTGGTGTCCTCGTTCTTCGCCGGGATCGCCGGGGGCCTATTCGCCCACTTCGTGCCGATCATCAACCCGGGCTCCTTCACCTTCGTGAAGTCGATGGAGGTGGTGGTGATGGTGGTGGCGGGCGGGCTGGGCTCGACCACCGGCGCCATCCTCGCGGCGGTGATGCTCACCTTGCTGCCGGAGGGGCTGCGGTCGCTCTTCCTCGCGGTGGGGGGAGGCGACGCCTCGCTGGCGCAGAAGGTCGACCAGGTGCGGATGCCCGTCTACGGGGTGCTCCTGGTGGTGCTGATGCTGGTGAGGCCCCAGGGACTGTTCGGGACCAAGGAGATCTGGGACGTCCTGCCCAAGTGGCTGCCCAGGCTCCCGCGCGCGCCGAACAGTCCGCCGGCCCGGGGCAAGGAGGCGGCATGAGCGCGGGGGAGCTGCTGCTTCGCGCCGAGAAGTGCAGCATCGAGTTCGGCGGGCTGAGGGCGCTGGAGGACTTCGACCTGGAGATCCGCCGGGGAGACCTCAAGGGCCTGATCGGCCCCAACGGCGCCGGGAAGACCACCGCCTTCAACCTGCTCACCGGCGTCTACCGGCCCTCCTCGGGGAACATCCTCGTCGGCGGACAGCGAGTGAACGGCCTGCAGCCGCACCAGATCAACCGCCTCGGGCTGGCCCGCACCTTCCAGAACATCCGGCTCTTCAAGGGGCTCTGCGCGGTCGACAACGTCCGGGTGGCGTGCCTGGCGGAGAGCACTCCGCTCATCTCCAAGGAACGGCTGGAGCCTTTGCGGAAGAGGGGCGGGGTGAGCGCGGCGGTCGCCAACGCGCTGGACGCGACGAACAACTACTACGACTGGTGGCGCGCGCTCCTGCTCACTCCCGGTTTCCAGCAGGAAGAGCGCGATCTCGCCTCGAAGGCGGAACGGCTTTTGGAGGTGATGGGGCTCTCCCACCGGCGCGATGAGGAGGCGCGGAACCTTCCCTACGGCGAGCAGCGCCGGCTGGAGATCGCCCGGGCCTTGGGCACCAGGCCCAAGGTCCTGTTGCTCGACGAGCCGGCGGCGGGGATGAACACCCGGGAGAAGGCGGATCTGATGGCGCTGATCCGCCAGCTCCGGGACAGGTTCTCGCTGGGAATCCTGGTGATCGAGCACGACATGAAGCTGGTGATGGGCATCTGCGAGGAGATCACCGTCCTCGACCACGGCGAGACCATTGCCCGCGACACGCCCGAGAAGGTGCGGAACGATCCCAAGGTGATCGAGGCCTACCTCGGGGAGCCGTACCGGATCTCGGATCCGAGGGAGGCTCGCCCGTGAGCGGGCACCCCGTGCTCGGCAGCCGGCCGGCCCGGCCTCCGCAGTTGGAGGTGTCGGAGCTGCACGTGAGCTACGGCGCGATCAAGGCCCTGCGGGGGTTGAGCCTCAAGGTGGGGAAGGGCGAGGTGGTGGCGCTGATCGGCGCCAACGGGGCGGGCAAGACCAGCACCCTGCGCGCGGTGAGCGGGATGCTCCGGCCGGCCGCGGGGAAGATTCTGCTCGACGGCCAGGAGGTCACCGGGCTCAAAGCAAACGAGCTGGTGCCAAGGGGGATGGCCCACGCCCCGGAGGGCCGCGGCATCTTCCCCAACCTCACCACCCAGGAGAATCTGGAGTTGGGTGCGTACCTGAGGCGCGACCGGCAAGGCATCGGGCGAGACGCCGAGGCGTGCTTCAAGCTCTTCCCGGTGATGGCCGAGCGGCGCCGGCAACTCGCGGGGACGCTCTCCGGGGGCGAGCAGCAGATGCTCTCCATCTCCCGGGCGCTGATGTCCCGCCCCAAGCTCCTCCTTTTGGACGAGCCTTCGCTTGGGCTGGCGCCGCAGGTGGTGAAGGCCATCTTCCGGACCCTCAAGGAGGTGAACCAGCGGGAGGTGTCCATCCTGCTGGTGGAGCAGAACGCCCACCTCGCCCTCTCGCTGGCCCACTACGGCTACGTGCTCGAGACGGGAGAGGTGGTGATGGAGGGGTCCGGCGGGGAATTGCTGGCGAGCCCGGAGGTACGGAAGGCATACCTGGGGGAGTGAGTGGAGGAACGATGTCGATGGACCACGAAGGCGCGGTGAAGGGACGGTACTCGGAGGCGGCCAGGGCGGTGGAGGCGAACCTCTGCTGCCCGACTTCCTATGACTCGAAGCTTTTGGCCGCCATCCCCGAGGTGGTGCTGGAGCGGGATTACGGCTGCGGGAACCCCACCGCCTATCTCAAGCCGGGTGAGACAGTGCTCGACCTGGGCGCGGGCTCGGGAAAGGTGTGCTTCCTGGCGGCGCAGGTGGTCGGTCCGTCGGGGAAGGTCATCGGGGTGGACATGAACGAGGAGATGCTCGCCCTCGCCAGAGGCGCCGCGCCGGAGGTGGTGAGGAGGATCGGCTTCTCCAACGTGGCCTTCAAGAAGGCGCGCATCCAGGACCTGTCGGTGGACCTCGAGGAGCCGGGGCGGCCGCTGTTTGCCTCCGATTCGGTGGACGCGGTGATCTCCAGCTGCGTGCTCAACCTGGTCCGCCCGGAGGACAAGCGGGGTCTCTTCGCCGAGATGTTCCGGGTGCTCCGGCGCGGCGGAAGGGCGATCATCTCGGACATCGTGAGCGACGAGGAGGTGCCCGATCACCTGAAATCCAACCCCGACCTGTGGACCGGCTGCATCTCCGGGGCATTCCGCGAGGACCTGTTCCTTTTGGCCTTCGAGGAGGCGGGATTCCACGGGGTGACGCTCTCCGAGCGGCAGGCCGAGCCCTGGCGCACCGTGGAGGGCATCGAGTTCCGCAGCGTCACCGTGCTCGCCTACAAGGGGAAGCAGGGGCCTTGCATCGACCAGAAGCACGCGGTGGTGTACCGCGGCCCCTTCCGCGAGGTGCGGGACGACGAAGGCCACCTCTTCAGGCGCGGGGCGAGGACAGCAGTGTGCGAGAAGACTTTCCGCCTCCTCACCTCCGAGCCTTACCGCGGCCAGTTCGAGCCCATCCCGCCGCGGGTGCTCGAGCCACTGGAGCAGTGCCCTCCCTTTCCCTGCGGCGACGAGCTCAGGCTGAGGGACCCAAGCGAGACCAAGGGCCAGGGTTACCGGGCCACCACCGAGGCCAACTCCTCCTGCGGCCCGGGCGGCAGCTGCTGCTGAGAGAAGGTGGCCCACCGGCCGCCTGGCCTGTGATAATGAGATCACCCCGTCAGGTCCGGGTGGTTCTCGCAGGTCCGCTCAGCGTCGAATCCCGCAGCGAACGCAAGCCGAAACCCTCGGTGGGGGTCAGAACGATGGGCTCGTGGACGGTTCACAAGATCGGCGGCGGCAGCCTGACCGATGCAGAAGGGATCCGCCAGATTCCGAAGATCCTCGCCGAGGCCTCCGGGCCCACCGCCCTGGTCGTCTCGGCGATGTCCGGCGTCACCGACGCGCTCCTGGCGCTGCTCGAGAGCGCTCGAAAGGGAGGCGATCGATTGCCGGAGGAGTTCGAGGCGCTGCGCAAGTCTCACCTTGGAATCGCCGACGAATTGCTCCCCCAAGCTGCGGCGAGCGCGGTGAGCGATGCCTTGCTCAAGAGCTTCGATGACGTGTGGGGCGCGCTGCGCACCGTTCGGCTCGGCAGGACGTACGCGCAAGGCATCGCCGACCTGGTCGCGGGACACGGGGAGGTGTGGTCTGCCCGGATCATCGAGGCCTACCTTCGGTCCCTGGGCCGCTCCACCGCCTTCGTGGACGCCCGCGAGGTGGTGATCATCGCCCATGGCGACACCGGACCGGTGGTCGACTGGGCGGCATCGGGGCGGCGGCTGGCCGAGCACCTGGACACGCATCCGGCGGAGTGGCTGGTCATCACCGGGTACGTGGCCTCCACCGTCGCCGGCGTCCCCACCACGCTGGGGCGCAACGGGAGCGACTTCTCCGCCGCCATCTTCGCGAACCTGCTCGACGCGACTTCCGTCACGATCTGGAAGAACGTCGACGGCGTCCTCAGCGCCGACCCCAAGCGGGTGCCGGATGCCACCATCCTCGACCAGATCTCCTACCAGGAGGCGATCGCCCTCGGACACTTCGGGGCCAAGGTGCTGCACCCGATGACGCTCGGGCCGGCGATGTCCAAGAAGATTCCCATCTACATCCGCAACGCGTTCGATCCGCGCCGCCCGGGCACCCGGATCGACGCCGGCCGGACCTCCGATGAGCCAGTCGAGGTAGGGGCGACGATCAAGGGTTTCTCTGCGGTGGACGGCGTGGCCCTCATCTCGGTGGAGGGGGCCGGGGTGATGAGCGTCAGCGGCATCGCGGAGCGGCTCTTCCGCAAGCTGAAAGAGGGTGGGGTTCGGCTTTTGCTCGTCTCGCACAGCGAGTCGGAGAACTGCATCACCTTCGCCGTCGGCGCCGCCCAGGCGGCCAGCGCCTGTTCACTCGTCGAGCAGGACTTCCGGCACGAGCTGCGCGACAGCTTGATCAAACCACTCGTCAAGGTCGATCGGTGCAGCATCATCGCGGCGGTCGGCGATGGGTTGACCCAAGCTCCCGGAGCGGTGGCGAAGTTCGTTGCCGCGCTCGGCAAGGCGGGGGTCCGCGTGCGCGCCATCGCCCAGGGATCCTCGGGGCGAAATGTCTCGGTGGTCATCGACGAGAGCGCTTCGACGCGCGCGCTGCGCGCCGTGCACGCAGGGTTCTTCCTCTCGGAGCACGTGCTGTCGGTGGGAGTGCTGGGGCTCGGGCGGGTCGGTCGAGCGCTGCTCAAGCAGCTCGAGGCCCAGTCCGCCCTGATCCGGCGGCAGCTCGGGGTCGACCTGAGGGTGCGCGGCGTGATGGGGCGAGAGCGAATGCTCCTCGGGAACGAGCGGATCAACCTGGGCACCTGGGGCGACGAGCTTGGCGCTCGCGGCACCGCTTCGTCGCTGGCCGCGTTCACCGAGCACGTCAACGGCGACCACCCGTATTCGGTGATGATCGATTGCACCGCGAGCGAGAGCGTGCCCGATGAGTACGCGAGGTGGCTCGAGCGGAGGATCCACGTCATCACACCCAACAGCAGGGCAGGGGCGGGCCCCCGCGATCGATTCGAGGCGATCTGCCGCGCGGGGCGCCAGACCTACACCCACTTCTTCTCCGAAGCCACGGTCGGGCCCGGTCTGCCGGTGATCAACAGCCTCCGCGATCTCATTCAGACCGGAGATCGGATCGTACGCATCGAGACCGTCTTGGCGGGGGCCGTGCCCTTCGTCTTCAACTCCTGGACGCAGGGAGCGTCGTTCTCGGACCTCATCCTTCGGGCGCAACGGCTCGGGTATACGCAGCCGAACGTCACGGAGGATCTCTCCGGCCTCGACGCCGCCCGAAAGCTGGTGATCTTGGCGCGCGAGGTCGGGGTGCGCCTCGAGCTTCGGGACGTCGTCGCCGAGGGGTTCCTTCCTCCCGGGCAGCACGGGGAGATCGGGTCGGAGCAGTCGCTCAAGCACTTTCAGAGCGTCGATGAAACCATCGCAGCCCGCGCCCGAGAGGCGGAGGGGAAGGGCGAAGTCCTTCGCTACGCCGGCCTGCTGACGGCCGATGGCGCGGCACGGGCGGAGTTGCGCTCCTACCCGCGTTCGCATCCCTTCTCGAGCATCGGGGGACACGCCAGCACCGTCATCATCCATACGGATCGATCGCGCGGCCAGCCGCTGATCCTCCAGGGGCCCGGGGCGAGCGCCGACGTCATCGCGGGGAGCGTCTTCGCGGACTTGCTGCGGCTCGCCTCTTACTTGGGACCGCGCACCGACGCCCGGCCGCGCCCCCATGTGAGCTCGCGCGACCTTCGCCCAGTGGAGCTCGAGTCATTCCCTCGAAGCTGAGCCAGGGGCGAAGTAGACCGGGCTCGAGCCCTCGTCGAATGAGCCGATCTGCGCCACGCCACGGCTACCCCAAGAGCGAGTGGGAGCTCTCCTTGGTGTTCTTCACGCTCATTGGCCAGAGCGCAGTCGGGGCCACCACGTACCTGGCCATCTCTGGCCTGTCCGAGAGAACACCGGCGGCGAGCTCAGCCGCGCCACACCTCCTGCTGCTGCTCTTGCTCGTACTCGCACAGGGGATTTCTTTCTTTCACCTCGGTCGAAGGAGAGCGGCCTACCGAGCGATCGCCGGGGTTTCCCACTCCTGGCTCAGTCGCGAGATCGCCTCGGCAGGGATTCTTGCCCTGGCGCTGGGCGGAACGGCTTTTCTCTTGTGGAGACAAGCCCCCTCCGGGCTCACCCTCCGCGTGGCGCTCGGGACGGAGGCGGCATCGGCACTGCTGCTCCTCGCGGCCATGACGGGGGTCTACCTCCTCCCAAGCCGTCCCATGTGGATGAGCCTGGTCACCGTGCTGAGCTTCGCGGGTACGGCGAACCTTTTGGGGCTTCCCATCTTTCTTCAGCTGACCGGCGGTGAGTACACCAGGGCGGCTGTCTTCAACACCGGCCTGACCCTTTTGGCCCTGGCCCTGGTCCAGCTCTGGCACATCAAGCGCTTTCGCCTCTGGCCGCGGATCGTCTCCACCATCAAGAGGGAGTCCATTCTCTCGGCTGAACCACTCCTCTTCCTGCTGCGGGTGCTTTTGGGCATCGTTCTTCCGCTCGTGCTCTTGCTGGCGGGCACGAGGTCCCAGGGAATTCTCCTGGCCGTCTTGGCCATGGGCGAGCTTTCGGGACGAATGCTCTTCTATTCCTCGTCGTCGCCCGCGGGTCGGTTCGGAACCCTTTACGTCTAGGCCACGCGGCACCATGAATCGCAAGCTCGTCTTCGTGAAGGACGTAGAGCGGTGCGTGAAGTGCCGGGCCTGCGAGACGGCGTGCAAGCGTTCGAACGGCATCGAGGAGCCCGAGATCCGTTTCCGGAAGGTTCGGATTCTCGAGTCAGGGGCCTACCCAACTCCCAGGCGTCGCTTCGTGTCGATGGCCTGCAACCACTGCGAGAGTGCTCCTTGCGTCCGTGCCTGCCCGACGAACGCGCTCCAAAAGGACCCGGCCACCGGCGTGGTCATTCACCGTCCCGAGCGCTGCATGGGCTGCCGCTACTGCACCTTCGCCTGTCCCTACGACGCCATCAGCTATGACCGCCGGGCGGGTACCGTAGCGAAGTGCTCCTTCTGCATCGACAAGATCGCCCAGGGACTCGACCCCGCCTGCGTCACGGCCTGCATGTCCGGGGCTCTCCAGTACGGCACCAAGGAAGACTTCGACTTTTCCGGGCTCACGAGAGACCTCCCCGGAATACCCGCCTCCTCGATTTCTGAACCGAACCTCTACTACCGGACTCGCCTCGGCCCTTCCCGCCGCCTCGAAAACGAGCGCTATCGAGCGCTGCTCGCTCGGTACACCCCCACGCTGTGCATGATCTGCGGAAGCCAGTGCGGCGTCCTGGTGCGGCTGGAGGGTTCGCGGGTTACCGATGTCCGGCCGAACCCGGCCTGTCCCAACAACGTGAGCAACAACTCCCGCGTCTTCCGGGAAGAGGTAGCGGCGAGTCCCTATGCGGCCAAGCTCTGCGCCAAAGGGTACGCCGCCGCGGCAGCTCTTGACGATCCCGACCGGGTGCGGACTCCTCTCAAGCGGCTGGGAGAGAGAGGGGAGGGGCGATGGGCTTCGATCTCGTGGGAAGAGGCCTACCAGGAGATCGCCGAGAGGCTCCGGGCTATCCGAGATCGGTACGGCCCCCACACGCTCCTCTGGATGTCAGAGGACGCCTCCTACGTGGACATCCAGAAGGACTTTTGCCAGGCCTTCGGGACTCCCAACTTCATGATGCACTCCAACCTTTGCGACGTGGCCAGAAAAGCCGGTGCAACCCTCGCGTTCGGCCACCCGCGTCCGCTCGCTGATCTCTCGCAGACGCGCCTGGCGGTTCTCTTCGGCTGGAACCCGGTGGCGGCAATCAAGTGGTCTCACCTCGTCCCGGATCTCATGCGGGCGAAGGAGCGCGGCGCGGAGCTCGTGGTGATCGATCCGGTCCTGAGCGACACCGCAGCCAAGGCAAACCAATGGATTCCCATTCGCCCGGGGACCGACGCTGCCCTGGCGCTGGCCCTCGCCCAAGTCCTGATCGCCGAAAGGCTCTACGACGAGGGCTTCGCCGCCCGATGGAGCACGGGGTTCGGGGAGTTCTGCCAATGGCTGAAGGACAAGACGCCCCAGTGGGCGGAGGAGATCACCGGTATCTCCGCGTCGACCATCGTCGAGCTCGCGCGAAAGATCGGCACGACCAAGCCATGCGCCATCGACGGTTGGTCGGGTCCCGAGCACCATTCGAACGGCACTCTGGCGATCTACGCCATCATGCTCCTCAACGGCCTGGTGGGGATGCTGGACGAGCGCGGGGGACTCCACATTCCCTCTGAGCGATGTGCTCTCCTCCGGCGTGCTCCACATCCCGATTGGCCCCGGATCCAGCAGGAGCGGGTCGACGGAGCAGGAAGCCGATACCCGCTTGGGCACGAATCAGGCGTCTACACCGAGGCCATTCGCGCCGTCCTGGAGGGGACCCCGTACCAACCTCGGGCGCTGATCCTGAACTTCCAGAACATCGTCCTCTCCATTCCGAGCCAGGAGCGAACCATCGAAGCTCTTCACCGAAAGGAGCTGGAGCTCGTCGTAGCCATCGACACGATGATGAGTGACACGGCGGCCCTGGCCGACTTCGTGATTCCGGGAACTGTCTTCCTGGAGCGGACGGATCTCGCCGTCTTCTGGGTCAACTACGCCGCGGTCGGGCTCCGGCAGGCGGTGCTCCCCCCACGCTTCGGCCAGCCCACGGAGCCCGATTTCATCATCGGTCTTGCCCGGCGCCTGGGCCTAACGGGCTTCGAGCTGAGCTACGAGAGCTACCTCGATCAAGCCCTCAAGCGAAGCATCGGGATAGGGCTAGGCGAGCTCAAGAGTCTTCCTGGAGCCGTCTGGGTTGGAAACGAAACCCAGTATCGCAAGTACACGGCGAACGCAGGGAACAGACCCGGGTTTTCGACCCCATCCGGGAAGGTAGAGTTCAGGTCCGAGTTGCTCGCCGGGCTCATCAACCACCGGACCGGGCAACGCTACTCGGGCTTCCCGGAATACTTCCCGCCCGAGACCGTGCCAGGCGATGCCTATCCCTTCTACCTGGTCACCTGGAAGCAGGCTGAGCACACGCACACGCGCACCCAGAACAACCCTTGGCTCATGGGGTTGAAGCCGGAAAACTTCCTGTGGGTCAACCGGGAGACGGGAGCGTCCATCGGGCTCGAGGAAGGCGAAGAAGTGGAGCTCGCCTCTCCCTACGGAAAGGGCACGGTCCGAGTTCACCTGACTGACGGCATCCATCCGGAAGCAGTGGGCCTGCACCATGGCTACGGCGCCAAGTTCATGGGGCGCCTCGCCCGGGGGCGCGGGGTGTCGGACAATATTTTCCTCCAGCCGGAATCGGAGCGACTGTCCGGCATGGCCATCCACAAAGAGATGAAGGTCAGGATCAATCGCCTCTGACTTCGGTGGTCTTCGAGACGGCGATCTTCCCCGCGCACTACACTGGCGGGGTCATGGTCGGCCGCCGAGAGCTCCTGCATCGGGCGTCGGGTGCCTTGCTGCTCTTCGGGGTCGATGGTGGGCTGGGTCTCTCAAGGGGTCCCGCGATGCGAGTCTTCTACGACGCCGAGACACTTCGGCACGAGCCTCCCACCGGCCACCCGGAGAGGCCGGCTCGGCTGGAGGAGGTGATGAGCGCCCTCCGGGAGCGGAAGCTCTCAATCGAGGCTCCGCGCCCGGCGACGGACGAGGAAGTCCTCCTCGTCCACACCCCTGAGTATCTCGCCAAGGTTCGCGCGGAGGTGGCCGCGGGACGCCGGACGCTCAGCACCGGCGATACCGACCTCTCGCCTGGAACGCTGGCCGCGGCGCTCGCGGCCGCGGGCGCGGTGGTTTCAGGCGTCGACGCGGTCATCAGCGGGCGCGCCAGGCGCGCGTTCTGCGCGGTGCGCCCGCCCGGTCACCACTCGTCAGAGAGCCGCGGCATGGGGTTCTGTGTCTTCAACAACGTGGCGATCGGCGCCCGCCATGCCAGGCGGAAGCACGGTGTCGAGCGGATCCTCATCGCCGACTGGGACGTCCACCACGGCAACGGCACGCAGAGCGTGTTCTGGAGCGATGGCTCGGTGCTCTTCTTCGACACCCACCAGCATCCCTGGTATCCCGGCACCGGCAGCCCGAGCGAGAATGGCGACGGCAAGGCGCGCGGCCTCATCTTCAACCGGCCCTTCCCGGCCGGTTCCGGGCGAAAGCAGATCGTCGCCGCGTTTCGCGAGGTGCTCGTCCCGGCCGCCGAACGGTTCAAGCCCCAGTTGGTGATGATCTCCGCCGGCTTCGACTCGCGCGCTGGCGATCCGCTTGGAGGGTTCACGCTCACCGACGCCGATTTCGCAGACCTCACCGATACGGTCGTCGAGATCGCGCGGCAGCATGCCGGTGGGCGCGTCGTCTCGGTCCTCGAAGGCGGATATGAGCCCGGCGGGCTTTCGCGCGCGGTCCAGTCGCACCTCGCACGCCTGGGCGCATGACGGTGCAGGTCGCTCGCTGCGGCTTCTAAACTAGCGTCTACGGCGCCTTGGCCGGTGGGGCCTTGGCGGGGGCGGACTTCTCTGGAGGCTTCTTGGCTCCGCCCGGTTCCGCTTCCGGGCAACACCCCGCTTCGCCCGGCGCGGCGTCCTTGCCCGAACCCTTCTTGGCTACGTCGGCGGCTGCCGGTTTCACCGAGCTCGTGTCAAACGAATAGCCCTTGGCCTTCCACGCGGAGACCCCTTCGGAGAACCGAATGACCTTCTTGAAGCCAGCGTCAAGTGCCGCGACCGCGGCAGCGCGGCTCTTCCCTCAAGTAGGGCCGTTGCAATAGAAGATGACCTCCGCCTTCGCCTCGGGCGGGAGCGCCTTGACGAAGGCCTCGGCCTCGTCGCTCCAGGGCACGTTGATGGCGCCGGGGAGGTGCTGCTTGGCGTACTCCTCGGGCGTGCGCACGTCGATCACCAGCGGGGCCTTGGCCGCAGCCAGGCGCGATTTGAGCGCGTCCGCGTCGATGACCTCCGGGTCGCTGCCACCCGCCTTGGCGATGGCCGCAGCCAGAAGCACTGCCGAGAGAACCGCCCCTCGCCCCCAACACCCGCTCCATGAGGAGAAGCCCTTGGGGTCACGCATGGGGCGAATCCCATCACCTCCCAACTGGGGAGTCAACGTAGGCTCCGGTGGCTCCGGTGGCATTCACCTCCAGCGACAGCTCGCGGCTTCCAAAGGCGGAGAAGCCAGCCCGCCGCAGGTCGAGCCCCCAAGCGGACTCCTCGACGCATGAAGCGAGCTCCGGGCTCGGCGCGGAGAGCGCCCGCACGTCCACCACCTCGAAGCCGGTGAGCTCGATGCGCAGTGATGTGGAGAGGCCCGCGAGGCCATGGGCGCGCGCGCAGGCGGCGATTCCCCCCGCGAGCAGCACCCGCAGTCGCTCCCAGTCGACCCGGTGGCCCGCTCCCCAGCCGACACCTCTGCAGCCGACGCCCCAGCCGCAGCAGCTCGAGCCCGTGATGCTGCCCAAATTGAAGGTGTCGCTGCCGGCGAGCGAAGGGGCGGCGGTCGGCGCGGTGGCCAAAAGCGAGGTCGCCGAGGAGACCACCCGCGCGCTCCAGGCGGCCGCCTCCTCCTCGGAGTCGCGGAGCTGCCCGCGGACTTCGTCCAGGCCGATGGCGAGCGCCGGCAGCCGGTCGGCGAGATCTCCGCCGCCGTAGAGCGGCAGCTCGAGCTTTCGCGCCCACACCTTGCCGCGCAGCATCACCCGCTGGGGAGGCCGTTCCGCAAGCGCGGTGAGGCGGAGGGAGCCGCCCTCGCGCAGGATGCGGTCCACCTCTATCTCGTCGTTCTCCATCCCGGGTGCCTCCACCGAGAGGGCGTCGATGCGGAATGGCCGGACCAGCCCGAGCATCGCCGCCGCGAGCGGCTCTTGCCCGGCCGCGCGGCCGGACACCTGGAGCGCCACCCCGCCGTAGGCCTCCGCCACCGGGGCCAGCGTCTCCTCCTCCAGCCGCTCCTCGGACAGCTCCGACTCGCGGTCCAGCCCGTCCCGGAGCACCGCGTGCACCACCGTGCCCTTTGGCGCCTTTGCCAGCGCCGCCACCAGCTCAGGTGCCTGCAACGCCTCCTTGAGCATCCCGTCGGTGAGAAGGACGATCCGGGAGACACCGCCCTCGCCCTCGAGTGCGAGCGCAGCTTCGGCCGCCCCCAGGTCCAAATTCGAGCCGTTGCCGGGAGCCAGCCGCTCCGGCGGGAGCGCCGCCAAGAGCGCCGCCACCTCTCCAGCGGGGACGAGTCGGCCGAACAGCCGTTCGGCGCGGCGGCGGAAGAGCACTACCTCCACCCGCGCGTCCGGGGCATTGGCCAGGTAGCCCGGCAATAGCTCGAGCTGGGCTGCGATTCCTTCGGGGCCCTCCGAGCACGAGGCGTCGATGACGAAAGCCACGTTCGGCCGCGCCGGGGTGGGCTCGAGCACCTTGGCGGCGTCCACCTCCAGGCGCCAGATGGCTCTCTCCGGCCCAGGCGCGAAGGTGGCCCACCGAGCCTCGACCATCGCCATGCCCCACCGCGCGGAGGAGAGCCTCATCGCGCGAGGCGAGCAGGGAAGGCAAGGCTCGTCCGGGTTCTCCTCCTCAGGCACCTCCTCGACACGCCAGCTCGAGGCCAAGGAAGGGAAGGTGGGCTTCGCCAGCGACCAGTCCTGCTCGTCATCCAGCGGGTAGTCGAGCCGCCACTCGCCGTCGGCGTATTCCAGCGGGGCCACAAGCTCGTACTGGACTGCGGCGGTGCCTCCGGGCGCGATTCCGAACAGGCTGAGCGACAGGCCTCCGCCGGGCTCCAGCTCCAACAGCGCCACGGGCTGCGGGACAGCTTCGCCCATAGAGAGCAGCTCCTCCCACCGGGAGATAGCTGACTCGCTCCGCAGCAACTCGGCCTCGGCCGACTGTCCCCCTGCCGACACCCGAAGCGTCTTCGCGGCCGCTCCGTGTGGCACCGCAAGGCGCTGATCCGCCCATGCGTGGCTAGCGCCGAGGTTCCGGATCAGCCTGGTCACCGTGAGGCGGGCCTCGCCGCGCTCCTGCCGGAGGTGGACCTCGTGGGACTGCTCGAGCAGCTCGCGGATCCCGGCGGGTTCGCCGGAGCCCGCCTCGAACGAGCTGAAGGTTTCGGGCGTGCAGCCCAAGGAGAGGCCGATCACGGAGAGGAGCGAGAGCGTTCGCATGCGCGGTTCGACACCCGGTTGAAGAGGCAGTTCCTCTCTGCCTGACCCGCGGAAGGTCACCTGCGTGTACGCAGGCCCGTACAGGGTCGCGACGACCCCCGCGGGTGCGGCGGACTCACTCGATAGCCCACGGTTCCCGGGCCCTTGGAGGGGCACGGGCGTTGCTCCTGGACCGGGCATGGCATGCCGCGTCGCCGCCCTTTCGCTCCTCACCGCCACCGCCGCGGGCGCCTACGAGCTGAAACGGGACTCCACCGGGTCCGAAGTGCGATGGCAGCGACGCGCGGAGTTCGTCATCGACCGCGGCGCGGCGCTGCTCCTCGACGAGCCGCTCGCCTTCGCCTCCGCCCAGGCCGCCGTCGAGGCGATGGACCGCGGAGCCCCCAGCTTGTCGCTGGCGCTCCGGGCGGGAGAGACCTCCGGCGTGGGGTACGACTTCGACCAGCCTTCGCGAAACCAAAGCGAGCTCGTCTTCCCCGCCAAGTGGGAGTTCGACAAGGGTGCCATCGCGGTGACGGTGGTCACCGTCGACCTCCGCACCCACTCCATCATCGACGCGGACATCGCGTTCAACCCAGCGCGCAAGTTCAAGGCGCTCCCGAAAGCGGACCCACACAGCGAGCACGACGACGTCCAGAACACCCTCACCCACGAGCTGGGCCATGCGCTTGGCCTCGCCCACAACCCGGACCTCCCGGAGGCGGTGATGTTCCCGCTCGCCAAGAAGGGTGAGGTGAACAAGCGAAGCCTCAGCCGGGACGACTCGGAGGGGCTCGCCCACCTCTATGCCGCCTTGCCGGAGGACGCGGAGGTGACGTCCGATGAGCCCCCGGTCGGATGTTCTCAGGCCGGCGCCTCGCCCCTCCCGTGGGCGCTTTGGCTGGTGCTGGCGCTGGGCGTCCGTGCGGGCCGAGCCCAGTCGAGGCCGGGGATGCCCGGGCTGCTGACGGTCATCGTGCTCCTGGCGCCGGCACTCGCGCTAGCCTCCCCGCCCCGCCGCGCCGATGCGCCGGTCTCGACCGCGGCGGTGGTGGCTACCGGCGAAATCGTTTCTTCGCGGACGCTCCCTCCGGTTCGAGGAGGGCGCCTGCTCTGGACCGAGGTGGTCCTCCAGGTGAGGCAGTGTCTCAAGGGCAGCTGCGCAGAGCGCATCACCGTCAGGGTGCCGGGAGGCCGGTACGGCCACCTCGAGCAGCTCATCGACGGACAGCCGCTGCCTGCCATGGGAGAGGTGGCCGGAATCGTCTTCGGAGGAGAGGTGGCGGGGACTCGCCTCTACCGCCTCGGCGATCCGGCGGACTTCCTGGCCTTCGCTCGCGGGCTCGCCCTCCTCCCCGGGTCGCCAAATACCTCCCGGTCGCGGCTGACCCTTTCGGTAGGCGTCAAGGCCGCTCAACCATTGGCCCTTCCGCTGGCCTCGGGCTTGAACCAGGAGCGAACCGAGCCCAGAGGAGAGCCCGATGAACGCCCCACGCCGGATCCTGATCGTCGATGACGAGGAGAACGTGTGCAACGCGCTGCGACGGAGCCTGAGGAGGGAGGGCTACGAGCTTCGCACCGTCACTGATCCCCAGGCAGCCCTCGAGCTGTTGAAGACCACGCCGGTGGACCTGGTGATCTCCGACCACATGATGCCCACCATGACTGGCCTGGAGTTCCTGAAGATCGTCCGCGACCGTTACCCGGACTGCGTCCGAATGATGCTCACCGGCCATGCCGACATGCAGACCGCCATCGACAGCATCAACCACGGCGAGATCTACCGCTTCCTCACCAAGCCCTGGGACGACACCGAGCTCAAGGTGACTCTCTACCTCGCCTTCGAGCGGCTGGACCTGGAGCGGGAGAACCGGAAGCTGCTCGCGACGGTGAGGCGGCAGTACGACCTCATCAAGGTGATCGAGCGCGACTACCCCGGAATCGGAGAGGTGAGGCGCGACGCCGAAGGCGCCATCCTCATCGACGACGCCGAGCCGCTCACCGCGGTGGTGTAGCCATGGATGCCCCGCAGGCAGGCGGGACCGTGGGCGAGGCCTCCGGGCGGGAAGCAGGGGCCGCGAGCTCGAGGGGAAGGCTGGCCAAAGCCCTCTTGGCCAGGGCTCAAGGTGCAGAGCTGGTCAGCCGCTTCGCCCAGCTCATCGCCGCGCAGCTCACGGTCCCGGGAATCATCAAGGTCGCCACCGCCAGGGTGCGAGAGCTGTGCGAGGCCGAGGGCGCCCGCTTGCTGCTGGTAGATCCGTCGACCGGGGAGCTCACCTTCGCGCAGGCCGAGGGGGCCGGCCAGGAGCTCGAGCAGCTCCGCCTTGCCAAGACCCGAGGGGTGGTCGGGAGGGTGGCGCGCCTGGCCGCGCCGTTCTTGGTCGTCGATACGGCGGAATGCCCCTTCTTCGACCCGAGCGCGGACGAGCGCAGCGGGTTCCGCACCAAGTCAGTCGTCGCGGCGCCTCTCTTGATGGGGGGGGACGTGCTGGGCGTGATCGAGGCGGTCCGCTCGGACAGGTGCGCGCCATTCGGGCCGCCGCACCTCGAGCGGCTGATGGACTTCGCCACCCACGTGGCCATCGCGGTGCACAACGCGCAGATCACCGCCGAGCTGCGGCGCGCGCAGGAGGGCCTCCTCGCAGCCAACGCCGAGCTGGAGCGGAAGGTCGAGGAGCGCACCAGGCAGATCGCCCGCGCCCGCGAGGAGTGGATGCGCACCATCGATGCCATCGCCGACCCCATCGCGGTGATCGACGGCTTCCGCATCCGGCGCGCCAACCGGGCCTACGCCGCGAGGGTCGGGCTGCCGGTGACGCAGCTTGCGGGCTCGAGCTGCCACGAGGTCTACGCCAAGCGCGCCACTCCCTGCCCGGGCTGTCCGCTCGCCGCCAAGAGCTCGGGGGTGACCCACGGCGAGGTGAGGGTGGGCAGTGGGTGCGCCTACCAGGTCTCCACTCACCGGCTCTCCGAGGAGCCGGCCGAGCCTGCAGTGGTGGTGCACTACCGCGACCTCACCGCCCAGCGAAAGCTCGAGGAGAAGCAACGGGAAGCGGAGCGGATGGCCGCGGTCGCCCAGCTGGCCGCAGGGGCGGCGCATGAAATCAACAACCCGCTCGCCTTCCTCACCTCGAATCTGAACACCCTCCGGCAGGTGATGGCCGAGGCCCGCGAAGGCCTGACAGGTGGCGGCCGGCCGGCGGTCGACCTCGAGGCCGTCGAGGAGGGCGAGCAGATGCTGGAGGAGTCCCTGGAGGGGGCCCAGCGAGTGCGGGAGATCGTCCGCTCCTTGGGCGAGCTGGCCAAGCCGCACGTCGGGAGCGATCAGAGCTGCTCCGCCAACGACTCGGTCACCCGGGTGGTGCGAGCGGTGTTCGGTGACCGGGCGGAGGCAGTGGTGCTGGACCTTCAGGCGACCGGTCCGGCCAAGCTCGCGCCACTGGAGCTCGATCAGGTCCTCACCCAGTTGCTCAAGAACGCGAGGCAGGCGGTGAAGGGAGCGGAGCGAGTGCACGTCCGCACGCGCCGGTCAGGGGAGGAGGTGCTGATCGAGGTGGCGGACGAGGGCTGCGGCATCGCCCCGGAGCATCTCCCGCGCATCTTCGAGCCGTTCTTCACCACTCGCGGGGTGGGCCGGGGCCTGGGCCTCGGGCTGACGGCGGCCTACGGCATCGTGCGGCGATCGGGAGGAGAAATCGAGGTGCGCTCCGAGCCGGGCCGCGGCTCCACCTTCGTGGTCAGGCTGCCTCGATAGCGCTGGCGAGGCCGGTCTTGCGTAGCGGACGCCGGCTCGGCTGGCGGCTGCTATCGTGGTGCCGCCCATGCCCCCCAAGGTCATCCGCATCCTGGTGGTGGACGACTCCGACATCTGCCGCGACGCCATCCGCGCGGCGCTCGAGGCGGAGGGGGACATCGAGGTGGTCGGAGAAGCCTCCGACGGCGTGGAGGCGACCCGCCTGGTGGCCTCGCTTCAGCCCAACTTGGTGACGCTGGACCTCCAGATGCCCCGCATGGGCGGGCTGGAGACGATCGAGTGGATCATGCGCCACCATCCGACCCGCATCCTGGTGGTGACCGACCGCCCACAGCTCGACGGAGTCGACATGACCTTCGCCTCGCTCTCCCGCGGCGCGCTGGAGCTCTTGCCCAAGGCGGCCTGGTCGGACCCGCGGGGGCCAGAGGCGAGGGCGCTGGTCGCCCGGGTGAGGTCGCTGTCCACGGTGCCGCTCCAGGCGGCGCCCGAGTCGGTGGCTCCCTCGCGCGCCAGGCCCGCGCTGCGCCTCCGGGCGCGGCCGGAGTTGGTGGGCGTCGGCGCCTCCACCGGCGGGCCCACCGCGCTCTCAGACATGCTCGGCGCCCTGCCCAAGGACTTTCCATTGTCGGTCCTGGTGGTGCAGCACATGCACCCCTACTTCCACGAGAGCTTCGCGGTCTGGCTCGCCAAGCGGTCGCGGTTGCCGCTGAGGATTGCCACGGACGGCGAGCTGCTTTCTCCCGGGGAGGTGCGGGTTGCTCCTCAGGGGAAGGACCTGGTGGTGACGCGCGGCGGGCGCCTCAAGCTCTTGCCGCCTCCGCCGGACGCCCTGCACTCGCCCTCCGCGGACCGGCTGTTCCATTCGATGGCCAAGGCGCTGGGGGCGTCCTCGGTGGGAGTGCTCCTGAGCGGGATGGGCGCGGACGGCGCCGAGGGGTTGATGGCGCTCCATCAGGCCGGGGCGCTCACCGCCGCGCAGGACAAGCAGACCTCCGCGGTCTACGGGATGCCGCGCGCCGCGATCGAGCTTGGGGCGGCGGACTTCATCCTCCCCGCCGCGGAGATCGGCCGGCTCTTGGCGGAGTGCTCCAGCGCCGCCACCTCTTCCGCCCCGCCGCGGGTGGGCGGCAGCTTCGCCAAGGTGCTGGTGGTGGACGACAGCCCGGTGGTGCTCGAGGCGGCCCGCGGAGTGCTCGAGGAGGCCGGCTTCCAGGTGACGACGCTGGAGAACCCGCTCGAGGTGGCGCGGGCAGTGCGGCGCGAGCGGCCGGACCTGGTGCTGATCGACCTGTGCATGCCGGCGCTGGGCGGCGACCGGGTGGCGAGCATCATCCGCCAGCACGGCCTGAGCGGAGAGACGCTGCTGCTCTTGTACTCCGACCGTCCCTCCGAGGAACTGGAGGCCAAGGCCCGCGAGTGCGGCGCCGATGGCTTCATCGAGAAGGGCGCTGGCGGCGCGGCGCTCCTCGCGAGGGTGCGGGAGCTGTTGGGCTGAAGCTGCGGCCGCTGGGAGCGCTGGGAGCGCTGGCTTCGTCGGGCGGCGAGGTCGACGACCAGTGCGTCCAGGGCCAAGCTGCGGCTGGCGCGGCGGTGAGGCTGACGCTCATGCCGAAGGCGGCAGGCCGGCGGCGCGCGGGGTGAGTGCCTGGCCCCCAGCTTGGGCGCGGGTACGCCGGGAACCGGCAGTGCGCACCGTATCGATGTCGCCCGATTGTCGGGCAAGGGAGGCTTCGATGGCGCAGTTCATGGACGTGCACACGGGGATGAAGGACCTGACTCGCGAGCAGCTTCGGGAAGCGCACCAGAAGGACCTGGAGAACGAGCGGAAGGAAAAAGGGGTGCACTTCATCAAGGCCTGGGCCGACCCGAGGAGCGGCAAGGTCTTCTGCCTTTCCGAGGGTCCGAGCAAGGACGCCGTCCAGCGCGTCCACCAGGCCTCCGGACACGCCGCGGACGAGATCTACGAGGTCCCGCTGACGGTCGAGTGACGTCCGGACCCAGCGCGGGCACGCCGTCGAACAGCACCGCCACCCCGACGCTCGGCACGACGGCCGCGACGCGCGCGCGGACCTCGACGGGCGGCCGCCCGGCGACCTGCACCTCGACCGTGCACGAGGCTCCGGCCTGCCCGTTGGCCATCTCCGCGCCGCGCACGAGCAGCCCCGCTCTGGAGATCTCCGCGTCGAAGGTGGTCAAGAAGGCATCGTCGGTGTCGAAGCTGGAGCGCATTGGAGCCACGCTAGCCGGTCGCCGAGCGAACGTCGCGGGCGGTTACGGGGAGCTGATCGCCGTCTAGCGCGGGCGTCGCGCCGTGGCGTACAACCCGCGCATGCGCAAAGCCTTCGATCCGGCCGCGGCGCTGGCCCGGTCCAAGCAGCGGCTGTTTCTGGTGGCGTTCTTGTTCGCGGGTGCCCTCCTCGGCGCCTATTACCTGCTCCGGCCCGGCCCGGCGGCGGAGGGGGAGAGGGTGGAAGATCGCTCCACCTGGCAGGAGGAGCAGCAGGCCCGCCGCCTCGCCCGGCCGGCGCTGCGGCCCAACGGGGAGCTCTTCCTCATCGCGGAGGTGGAGCGCACGCGCACGCGCGAGAGGGAATTCCCTCTCCCTCCGGGAGAGGGCCGGGGGCGCTCCTCCGCGCCCCTGTACGGGCAAGGGCCCCCTGCCCATGCTGCCGGTGGTGGAGCAGAGGTGATCTCCGAGCTCGGGAAGTGCGCCGAGGAAGGGCGGGCCAGTTGCCTCGACTCGCTCGCCCGGCTGGACCGGATCGCCGCCGCGGCCACCGCGCGCCGGCTTCAAGGCAGGGAGGGGCTTCCCCCGCTGCTGTCGGAGCTGGTGTCGGCACTCTCGCGCTTCCCGGCGGAGGGGGAGCTCGGGAGTCACCTGTCGGGGCTGGGCCTGGTCGATGCCAAGGGGCTCGAATCCGCCGCCGGCGCGCGGCAGGCGCTGCTGCTCGCCGGAAAGCTGGCGGCAGTGGACCCGAGCTGCGCCGCGCTGCCCTGCGAGCACGACCGGCTGCTCCGGGTGTTGTTGCCCCTGGTGGGAAGGGAGCTGGAGGCAGCAGAGGTCGAACAACTGGCACACGGGGGCGAAGCTGGGGCGAGGGCGGGTCACGATTACCTGCTCCGGGTGTACTTTCGCGGCGAGCGCCACTCGACTGCCGCGCTCAATTTCGGGCGCTGGTACGACCTCGACTCCTCGGTGGGGCTCTTGAATGCGGTGCTGGAAGCAGCGGGCTCCGAGTTTCGCTACGTGGTGCTGGCGACCGACCGGCCGGTGGCCATCGTGGCGGCGGGCCCGAGGGTGGCGCTGGAGCGCGCGCACGAGGAAGGGCTTCTCCTGGTGGGCGAAGCCTCGTACGCGATGAATCTCGCGAAATGGAGATGAAGCGGTGCGCCCTCCGAGATCGAAGCCCAAGGCTCGCGCCGGCACCGCAGGCACGACGAGGGCGTCGATCAGCCATTTGCGGGCCGCGCGGTCGCGGATTCTGGCCGAGGGGCCTCGAGCAGGAGCTGTTCGACCGACAGGGCGAGAACCCCGCGTGAAACCACCGCGGAGGGAGGAGCCGACTTCGACCCGCGATGGACGACCACTGCCTCGGTCTTGCCTTCGCCGATCGCTTCCAGCAGCCGCTTCAGCGGATAGGCCAGCGTGGGCGTCACCGTCCTCGTCCACTTTGCCTCGATGAGTCGCAGGTAACCCCCTGGGCGCGGCTCGACGAAGTCGACCTCCAGGCCGCGCTCGTCTCGGAAGTAGTACAGCTCACGGCGACGCCCTGCGTTGATCTGGTTCTTGATCAGCTCCGCGGCGACGAACCCCTCGAACACCGCGCCCAGGAACGGCGACTTTTCGAGCTCGGCCGGCGTGTCCAGCCCCAAGAGGTGGCAGACCAGCCCCGAGTCGAGCCAGTACACCTTGGGGGACTTCACCAGTCGCTTGCCGAAGCTCTCGAAGTAGGGCGGGAGCAGAGCGATCTGTCCGGTCGTCTCCAGGGCGCTCAGCCAGTGCGAGATGGTAGGCACCGAGACGCCGAGCGGCGCAGCCATGTCGGAGCGATTGAGCACCTGTCCGTGCCGGCTGGCGAGCAGGGCCAGGAAGCGCCGGAAGGTGACGAGGTCCCTCACCGCGATCAATTGGCGCACGTCGCGCTCGAGGTAGGTCTCGAGGTAGGAGGCGAACCACACCGAAGCCCCCGAGGGCTTGAGCCACACTTCCGGGAAGCCGCCGCGCAGCAGGTTCCACTTGCCCAGCTCTCGCAGGGAGAGCGGTAGGAGGTGGAAAATGGCAGCGCGGCCAGTCATCGATTCGGTGACATGGGCCATCAGGGAGAAGTCCTGCGAACCGGTGATGAGCCACTGCCCCTTCTTGGCCGGCCGGGCGTCGATGAAGCTGCGCACCCAGGGGAAAAGCTCGGGGGTGTTCTGAATCTCGTCGAGAATGACCGGGGGCTTGAGGCTCTCGAGCCATCCGCGCGGGTCGTCGCGAACGCGGTCCAGGACTTCGGGCGATTCGAGTAGCTGGTAGCCAGCCCGGGGAAACGCGGCGCGGAGAAGGTGCGTCTTGCCGGCGCGGCGCGGGCCGGTGAGGATCAGCGCGCTGAAGCTGCGCGCGGCCCGAACGAGGCGCGCCGCGATCTCTCTGGGATAGGTCTTCATGCGTGATTTTTAACCCATTAGTTTATAAAACACCATACCTGCCGCGTGACGGACGTGGGGGGCGGAGCGCTGACGCTCGATGCGGCGGCAGGCGCCGAGTTGGCCTACGCTGCCCCCTCCCGGAAGCTCGGGACCCCGGAGGTGAGAGATGTTCAAGGCCTGCCTTGCACTGGCTGCGCTCGGCGCGCTGGAGGCACCGGTCCAGAAGGTGACCGTCTACAGCGATCGGGCCAGGGTGACCCGGGCCGCCAGCCTTCCGGTCTCCGGCGAGGTGACGCTGGAGCTGCCCCTCTTGCTCGACACGGTGGATCCCTCCTCCATCCGGGTGGAGGCGACCGGCGCCGAGGTGCGGAGGGTGGACATTGCCCATTTGGACGATGATCAGCTCGAGCCCGACGAGGCCCGAAAGCTCCTCGGCGAGCTGGACAAGCTGGGAGATCAACTCGCGCTCGCCCGCGCCGAGCTCGCCGCCCACCGCGCCCAGCTGCAAGCGCTGGCCTCGCTCGACCCGGCGGTTCCCGAAGGAGAGCCGCTAAGGCCTCGTCCCCGCCTCAACTCCTCGGGGTGGACGGCCGCGGTCTCCTTCGTGCGGGAGCAGTCGGCGAAGTTGCAAGTGCGCGAGCGGGAGCTGTCGGTGCGGATCCAGCAACTCGAGGACCAGCGCTCCGCCCTCTTGGAGAAGGCCCGCATCTTGGGCGGCACCCGGAGGAGGACCGGCTACCGGGTGACCGCACACCTCTTTGGCAACGGCGCCGCGAGAATCGAGCTGAGCTACCTCGCCCTCCGCGCCCGCTGGCACCCGGTCTACGACCTCCAGCTATTGCCCGACCTGGGCAAGGTGGAGATCCGCTTCGCCGGACTGGTGAGCCAGGAGACGGGCGAAGACTGGGGCGACGCGCAGCTCACCCTCTCCACCGCGGTGCCGGCCACCTCGGCCACCATGCCCAAGGTCGCCTCCTGGAAGATCGGCGAGCGCGATCGCTTCATCCCCACGCCGAGGCGGCCGCAGGAGCTCTTGAAGCTGCCTCCGCCCGCGCCGCCACTCGAGGCCAAGGAGAGCGAGGAAGAGCTCTTGAGACAGAGGCTCCTCGGCGCCGCGGGCCTCGCCGTCAAGGCCGAGCCGTCGGGCACCGCGCAGCCCGCCAAGCCGCGGCCGGATTACGAGCGGCGAAGGGAAGAGAAGCTCGCCGAGCGCCGCAGCGCGCGGCCACAGGCGGCAGCGCCTCCTCCTCCGGCTCCCTCGTACGCTCCCGCCGCGCCGTCAGCGCAGTACGGGATGGACTTGGAAGTGGCCGAGCCCGAGGAGGAGACCATCCTCGGAGGGGAGATGACCGAGAGCACCCCCGCCCGAGAGCGCGGCGTCGCTCGAGGCGGCAAGGACCGCCCCGCTCCGGCGATGGAGATGAGCCTCTCGCCTCCGCCCGCGTACCGGCGGCCGAGCTACGCGGCGGATCTCCCCGCCTCGCTCGCCGGCGGGTATGACCTCTCTTTCGCTTCGCTGCGGCGCGAGACCGTCCGCTCCGGCAAGGGCGCCCGGAGAGTGGCCCTGTTCAGCGAGACCTGGCCGGTGTCGGTGGAGCGCAAGCTCTTCCCCGCCCTCGCCTCCGAGGCCTACCTGGTGGCGGAGATCAAGAGCCCCTCCTCGCAGGTCTTGCCCGGCGGCAGCGCCAGCCTCTTCGTGGGCGACGATCCTGCCGGCAACGCGCAGCTGCAGCTGGTCGCTCCAGGGGAGGCCTTCACCCTCCCGCTCGGCCTCGACCGGGCGCTCAGGCCGATCCGGAACGTGGAGCTCAAGCAAGCCGAGCAAGGCTTCATCGGCAAAGACGAGATCAACCTCTATGTGGTTACCACCGAGCTCGCCAACCCCTACCGGGTCCCGGTGGCGGTGCGGATCCTCGACCAGTGGCCGCTCACCGACGACGAGCACGTGGAAGTGAAGCTGCTCGAGACCAAGCCCTATGCCATCCAGGACAAGCTCAAAGGCTCGCTGGAGTGGCGGCTCAACATTCCCCCGCAGGGCAAGTCGTCGGTGTCCTTCACCTACTCCATCCGCCGCCCCAAGGGCTGGCGGATGCACCAGCAGTAGAGGCCCGAAATGGAACCGGCCATCCTGGTCGTCTCGCTCCTCTCCGCCTCCAAGGTGAGCGCGGTGGTGGTGTTCCCCGACCGCGCCCAGGTGACGCGCTCGGCCACCGTCCCTTGCGGGGCCAAGGCCGCCGCCCTCTTCGAGGGCATTCCGCCCGCCGCCGATCCGGGCTCCTTCCGCGCCCGCGCCGAGGGCGCCTCCATCGAGGGGCTGCGCGCCGAGGAGCGCGCCCGCGAGCGGCAGTACGGGCCCGAGCTGGCGGAGGTGGAGAAGGAGATCCGCCGCCTCGAGCAGGAGAACGCCCAGGCGGCCGACGAGCGCAATCGCGCCGATTCGGCTTCCCGGCTCGGCGCGGAGTATGCCCAGGTGGCGGTGGCCCAAGTCTCGCGCGAGATGGCCGAGGCCAAGCCCGAGCCGAAGGGCTGGGCCTCGGCTTTCGATGCCTCGCTCGCTGCCCGGCTCCTCGGAGCCCAGGAGGCGCAGTCAGCGGCGCAGAAGCAGCGCGAGATTGGCCACAAGCTCGCGGAGCTCCGAAGGAAGCAGGCGCGGCTCTCCGCCGCCGCCATGCGCACCGAGCACCTGGCCGAGGTTTTGGTGAGCTGCCCTTCGGGAGCCACCTCCAAGGTGGAGCTCTTGTACGTGGTGGGCGGCGCCTCCTGGGAGCCCGCCTACGAGGCCCGGGCAGACGAGGCGGGCGGCGCGGTGGAGCTGTCCGCCTTCGCCACCGTCCGGCAGTCCACCGGCGAGGATTGGAAGGGCGTGGAGCTGGTCCTCTCCACCGCGCTTCCCTCGCAGAACGCCACTCCGCCGGAGCTGAGCGCGCTCAAGGTCTTCGCCGAGGAGCGGAAGGAGGAGAAGAAGGTGCTGGTGCGAAGGGAGGAGCACCTCGAGCGCGCCGAGACAGGAAGGGCCGACGCGCCGGCCGGGGAGGGGCGGCTCAGGGCGAAGTCGCAGGGGCTTTCGGTGCAGCTTTCGGTTCCCGAGCCGGCCGACGTCCCCGGGAGCGGCACTCCGGTCCGGCTCCGAGTCGGGGGGACTCGCCTCAGGGCATCGTTCGCCTACCGGAGCGCGCCCAAGCTGGCCCCGTTCGTCTTCCGGGTGGCGGACCTCTCCAACTCCGCTCCCTATCCGCTCCTGCCCGGCCCGGTAGATGTCTTCCGCCGAGGCGGCTTCATCGCCCGCTATTCGCTCGAGAGGGTGGCAGAAGGAGCCGCCTTCCACCTCACCTTCGGGGTGGAGGAGTCCTTGCGGGTCAAGCGCTCGGTGGTGGAGGAGGTGCAGCGCGAGGCCGGGCTGTTCGGGGGAAAGCGAAGGTTCCGATACGCCTACCGCTTCGAGCTGGCCAACTACGGGCGTGCGGCCGCGGAGGTGGAGCTTTCCGAGCACCTGCCGGTCTCCGAGCTGGACGAGGTGCGGGTGGAGATCGCCTCCACCACCAGCTCCGGCTACGAGCTGCGCCGCCCGGAGGGCATCGCCACCTGGAAAGTAGCGCTCAAGCCTTCGGACAAGCGGAAGCTCGAGCTGGCGTTCCTCGTGGAGGTCCCCTCCAGCTACGACTCGGGAGGAACGTGAAGGACTGCGCCGCCAAGACCGGCGCGCCCAGAGGGGAGTCCCTCCTCGGCGCGCTCACGGAGGTTGCCGCCAGAGTGCAGCAGGCCCGCACCGTATCTCAAGTCCTCGATACCGCCGGCCGCGGGCTGCTCGAGCTTGGGATGAAGCTCGGCGTCGCTCGCTTGGAGGCCGAGCGAGTGGTGGTGGTCTGGGCCCCCGAGCTTCCGGAGCTGGAGCGGCTCCTCGGCCGCCGGCTCATCGGGATGGGTGGCCCGATGATTCCGGGGGTGGGGGCACAGACCCTCGACACCAAGCGACCGGTCTACTGCCCCGACCTTGCGGTGTGGGCGCAGTGGGTTTGGGAGAGCCTGAAGCTCGACCCGGCGCTGGTCGCCGGCGCGCTCGCCTCCGCCGGATGTGAGCGCTGTCTGATTTCCCCGCTGGAGGTCCGCGGCAGGCCGTGGGGATTCGTGGGCGTGGTTGCCGCCGATATCACCGAGGACGACGCCCCGGCGTTGAGCCTCTTCGCCGCCCAGGTCGGCTCGGCGCTCGAGGTGGCCGACGCGCTGGAGGAGCTTCGGGGGCGCGACCGGGAGCTGGAGGCCATCCGGGCGGTGGCCGCCTCGGGGCACTCCGAGTCCCAGCGGCGGGTGCGGCAGCTCTCGCTGATGCTGGACCTCACCCGCATCGCCACCGAGACCAAGGAGGTCGCCACCCTGGTGGACCGGGCGCTGGTGCGGGTGGTGGAGGCGCTCCCGGCGGACATCGCGATGCTCCACCTCCTGGAAGAGGGGAGGCTCCAGCGGGCGGGAATCCGGACCAGCGCCGAGGTGAAGGGACTGGTGCTCGAGCCGGCGCTCCAATCGCCGCCGCTCGACGGGAGCACCCTCATCAGCCGTTCGGCCAATGAGCGGAGGACGATGATCGCCGCCGCCGAGCAACTCCCGGAGACCGTACGCCCGGTGGCCAATCGCCACGGAATCCGGTTCGTGCTGGCCACTCCGTTGGTCCGCGGCGACGGCCTGCTCGGCACGCTCTCGGTGGCCCGCGCCGACGAGAGGCGCTTCTCCGACGAGGAGGTGCAGCTGGTGGAAAGCTGCGCCGCCCAGCTCGGAGCGGCGGTGGAGCACGCTCGGCTCTTCGAGGAGGAACGTCGGCGGGTGTGCGACCTCTCCGCCATCAACGAGCTGGGGGCGCTCATCGCCCAACACCTGGAGCTGTCAGCGGTGATGTCCACCGCGGTGCGGCAGCTCTCGCGGATCGCCGAGGTGCCCAACGTCTTCCTGGTGCTCTTGGACGAGACCGGCACCTTCCTCCGGATGGCGGCCACCAATGTGGATCATCCGGCGGCGAAGAGCTTTCGGCTGGAGATGAGCGAGCCTTCGGCGGCGGCGGAGGCGGTGCGGAGGCGGGCGCCGGTGGCGATCGAGGATGTCCGGGCAGACCCGCGGGTGTCGCGCCGGCTGGCGAACAGCTTCGGGCACCGGGCGCTGTTGGCGGTCCCGCTGGTGGCGGACGGGCGGGCCCTGGGGGCGATGGTGCTGGGGGAGACCCGCGAGGGCCGCCGGTTCAGCCAAGGCGAGGTGGACCGGACTCTGGCGGTGGCGAACCAGGTGGCCGCCGCGGTGGCCAATGCGCAGCTCTACGACGACCTCAAGCGCTCGTACGACCAGCTGGAGCGCGCGCAGGACCAACTGGTGCGCCACGAGCGGCTGGCGGCGCTGGGCGAGCTGGCGGCGGTGATGGCGCACGAGGTGCGAAACCCGCTGGGCGTCATCTTCAATTCCCTGGGCTCGCTGAGGAAGATTCTCAAGCCCAGCGGGGACGCGGAGCTGCTCTTGCGCATCGTGGGCGAGGAGGCCGACCGGCTCAACCGCATCGTGGGCGAGCTATTGGACTTCGTGCGCCCCTACGACGCGCAGCTCCGTCCGGTGGAGGTGTCGTCGGCGATCGCCAGCGCGGTGGAGACCGCGGTGGCGGCGGTGGCCGCGGGCGGAGTGGAGATACACACCGAAGTTCCGCCGGGCTTGCCCCCGGTGGGGGCGGACTCGGACATGCTCCGGCAAGCGCTGGTGAACCTGATCATCAACGCCATCCAGGCGATGCCGAAGCGGGGGCGGGTGACGGTGTGCGCGAAGGGCCCGGAGCCGGAGGGCGCCCGGGTGATGCGGGTGGAGGTGAGCGACGAAGGGGTGGGGATTCCCCCGCAGCACCTCGGCCGCATCTTCGAGCCTTTCTTCACCACCAAGGCGAGCGGCACTGGGCTCGGGCTGGCGGTGGTGAAGCGGATCATCGACGCCCACGGCGGGGAGATAGAGGTGAGGAGCGCCTCCGGCTCCGGCACCACCTTCACGGTGCGGCTGCCGCTGGCGGAGGCCTGAGCGCGAAACGCTCGATGAGCTCGATCGCCTTGAGCAGTACCTCTAGCTGCTTCTCACTCACGGGACCACCGCTGGAGCACCTGGGAGCGGACCCGCTCCCAGACCGGTTTGAAGTCCAGCCACATGGACAGGGCTTCCGGCGTTGACTTCTCGGACATCGAAGTCCACCTCGCTGATGCCCGTCGCGGCGGCGAGCTCGCCGGCAATCTGAACCGGCTCACGCGAGTGCGGGACGGGGTCGGCCAAGACGCCGATGTCGATATCGCGCGACGGGCGGTCACCTCGCGCGGCGGAGCCGTACAACCAGGCGGCCTTGACCCAGGGACGACGCTCGAGCACCTGAGCTGCTGCTTCGCGGATTCGTTCGCGCTCCGCCGGTGTCACTTGGTGCCAACGGATTCGCCCCTCGTCCATGCCGCGACGGTAGGAGTGGTCCCATCCATGGTCAAGCTGGCCGAGGTGTCCCCTTCCCCTCGCCCTCTCCCCCTGCGCAGAGCGTTTTCGCTGCCGTGACCTGCCGGCGGGCGAAGTTGTATCGTGCGCCGTTCGGCCGGCGGCTTGAGGAGCTGCACCATGAACAGAACCATCCTCTCCGTGGCGGCGCTGGCTGCCCTGGCGGTGGCCTGTATCGAGCGGCGCGAGCTCCCGCCCTCCCACCCGGACGTTGCGGCCGCGCCAGAGCACCGCCGCTTCCTGGAATGGACCGAGCGCTACTTCGCCGCCGAAGCCCCCGCCCGGAGTGAGCTGGAGGAGGAGGGAAGACTCCTCGCCCGCTCGCGCCTCCTCGAGCTGCACGAGCTCATCGCGTCGGATCCGGAGCGCGCCCTGAGCGCATCCCTCTCCCCGAAGCTCGCCGCCGAGCTGCCGGAGTCCGTCCGGACCGGCCTCGAGCGCCGGATCGACGCCGTCGCCCGCTGGGACGTCATCGGAGTCTGGTTCGAAGGAGAGCCGGCCGCCGACGCCGAGCTGATCCGCCACTACGCGGTGGTGGCTGGAGAGCGCTTCCGGGCCTTCACCTTCGGGCGCAGGCTGTCGGTGAGGAGCAAGGAGCGGCTTCGCCTGCATGGAATCGCGGTGGACGGACGGATGGCGGTTTCCGAGTCGCCCCTCCGCCCGCTCGAGATGGGTGAGGAGCCAGAGCTTCCGCGCATCGGACCGCGCGGCTGCGCGGTGGAGGAGGCTCTCGCCTACCACGCGGGAGACGCGGTTCATCTCCTCTGCAGCCAGCGCGAGGCGAAGGATCTGAAAGACGCGCTCGAGGGGGAAGAGCTGTCGCCCAATCCGGCCGGCCCCCAGGCCTCCCCGTGGACCACCGGGCAGAAGAAGCTGCTCTACCTCCGGGTGGACTTCACCGACGCGCCGGGAGACCCGCTCACCCTCGCCCAGGCGCAGCAGTACGCCACCGACCTCAACAACCACTTCAAGGCCTCCTCCTTCAACAAGATGAGCGTGATGGCCACCTTCCCCTCCACCTTGCGGATGCCGCAGCCGAAGAGCTGGTACGACGGCAACGGCGCCGACACCCAGCTCATGCAGGACGCCCGCAGCGCCGCCAGCAACGCCGGCTACGTGGGCACCAGCTACGACCTCGACGTGGTCGCCTTCCAGAAGATGCCGAGCTGGGGCTGGGCCGGGCAGGGCTACATCGGCCAGCGCGGCACCTGGCTGAACGGCTCCTTCGGGCTGCGCACCTCCGCCCACGAGCTGGGCCACAACCTGGGGCTGTACCACGCCAACTTCTGGCAGGCCTCGGGAGAGACCATCATCGGCAACGGCTACAGCGTGGAGTACGGCAACCCCTACGAAATCATGGGCGGCGGCTCGGGCCACTACAACGCCTGGTACAAATCCGACCTCGACTGGCTCTCGCCCGCGGAGGTGGCCAGCATCACCTCCAGCAACGCTTTCCGCATCTTCGACCTCGAGGCCTACACCGTGGGCGGGCTCAAGGCGCTCGCGGTGCCGATCAGCGCCTCCAAGGCCTACTGGGTGGAGTTCCGCCCCCAAGGAGGAGGCTCCCTGCAGAACGGCGCCTCCATCAACTGGGGCTACTCGGTGGCCAAGTCCTCCAACCTGCTCGACCTGACGCCGTGGACTCAAAGCGCCAACGACTCCCCCCTGGCCATCGGGCGCACCTTCGGCGATGCCACCGCGAGCGTCTACCTCACCCCCACCGCCAAGGGCGGCACCTCTCCGGAGTCCTTGGACGTCACCGTCAACATCGGTCCCTTCGCCGGGAACCTGCCTCCCACCGCCTCCCTGACCGCCAGCGCGAGCCAGGTGGCCAAGGGCACCGCGGTGACTTTCACCGCCACCGCGACGGACCCCAACGGCGATGGGCTGTCCTACTTCTGGGACTTCGGCGACTTAAGCCTCTCCACCAACAGCCCCACCCAGGTGCGGAGCTGGAGCACCGACCGCGAGGTGGTAGCCCACGTGACGGTGAGCGACATGAAGGGCGGAGTGGCGGCGGCCTCCAGCTTGGTGCGGGTGGGCAGCCCCACCGCCCAGAGGATCAGCGGCGCAGTGAAGGACGGCTCGAACGGGCAAGGAGTGGAGAACGTGCGGGTGGCCGCGGGCGGCCGCTTCACCTGGACCGATTCCTCCGGCGGCTACAACCTGGTGGGCGTCTCCCCGGGGAGCTACACCGTCTCCGCGGTGAAGGCCGGGTGGACCCTCACTCCCTCCGGCTTCTCCAACCCGGTGGTGGTGGGGGCAAGCGGCGTCTACGGGGTGAACTTCACTGCCTCCAGGGCCACCTACTTCATCGGCGGAAGGGTGACGAGCGCCGGGGTGGGAGCGCCCGGAGTCACGGTGAGCGCCGGTACCTACTCGGCGGTCACCAACGCGAGCGGCGATTACCTCATCGGCGGCGTCCCCAACGGAAGCTACGCGTTGACCGCCTCCGCGCCGGGGCGCTCCTTCGAGCCTTTGGGCTTTTCCAACCCGGTGCTGGTGAACGGCTTCAACCTGAGCGGGAGGAACTTCTACGAGCTGGTGTTCGACGTCTCCGGGGAGGTGAGCGGGGCGGCAGGGCCGCACACCGTCACCGATGGGACGCGGGTGGCGCAGACCGCGCTCTCCGCGGGGAAATGGGTGTACACGCTCGCCAAGGTTCCGCCGGGGAGCTGGAACCTCTGGGCCGCCGCGCCCAACCTCACCATCACTCCCTCCTTCACCAACCCGGTGGCGGTGACCAACACCAACCTCGCGGGGAAGAACTTCGCCGCCACCGGCGGGACGAGCTACCTCATCCGCGGCACCATCACCGAGGGCCCCAAGCCGCTTCCGGGCGCCGCGGTGAGCGACGGCACCCGCGGCGGGGCGACCGACTCCGCGGGCGCCTACGTCATCGTGGGCGTGCCGCCCGGGACGTACACCGTCACGCCCTCCAAGCCGGGCTACACCTTCGCGCCCGCCACTCTCTCGGTGACCATCGCCTCCGCCGACTCCACCGGCAACGACTTCGCGGTGCTGAATCCGAATGATCCGCCCACCGTGGCGGTGCCGCCCCACGTGGCGGAGAACCCGGTTTCGGGAAGCTCGGTGACGCTCAACACCCTGGGCGCGGACGACGACGGGGAGCAGAACCTCACCTATACCTGGCGGACGCTGTTCGGCCCGGCGGCGGTGAGCTTCAGCCGCAACGGGGCCAACTCCGCCAAGTCCACCCAGGCGAGCTTCACCCAGGCGGGCGGCTACTCCTTCGAGGTGACGCTGGAGGACTTGGGCGGGCTAAAGGCCACCGCGGGAGTGAGCGTCCTGGTGGCGCAGACCCCCACCGCCCTCTCGGTGAGCCCCCAGAGCGCCACGGTGGAGGTGGGCTCCGAGCGGCAGTTCGCCGCGAGCCTTTCGGATCAGTTCGGCGGGGCAATCGATTTCGGAGGGCTGGCGGACTGGTCGGTCAGCGGCGGCGGCACCATCGGCGCGACCGGGAAGCTCACCGCCACCGCGCCCGGAGACTGGGTGGTGACTGCCCTGGCCGAGGGCAAGAGCGGCACCGCGCAGGTGAAAGTGGTGGTGGGGCCGGTGCCCCGCATCGTGCAGCAGGCGGCCGCGAGCCCCAATCCGGTCGCGGGAGACGCCACGCTCCTCACCGTGCTCGCCGACGACGACGAGGGAGAGGCCAACCTCACCTATAGCTGGTCGGCCATTGCCCCCATCGGGCCGGTGACCTTCAAGCCCAACGGCGGCAACGCCGCGAAGACTTCGGTGGCCACCTTCGCCAAGGAGGGCACCTACAACCTCCAGGTGGAGGCGAAGGATCAGCGCGGGCTTTCCGCCTCGAGCTTCGTGACGGTGGTGTCGGCGCGCGGGCTGAGCCGGCTGGAGGTGACTCCCCAGGACGCCGCGGTGGCGCCGGGAGGCACCGTGCAGTTCTCGGCCAGAGGGCTGGACCAGACCGGCGCCGAGGTGTCGCCGGCTCCGGCGGTGGATTGGTCGGCGAGCGGCGGGGGGCAGATTGACTCGAGCGGCCTTTTCACCGCCGGAGCGGCGGAGGGCACCTTCACCGTCACCGCCCAGAGCGGCCTCGAGTCGGCGAGCGTCCCGGTGAAGGTGGTGGCGGCGGTGGAGCAACCTCCGCCTCCGCCTCCGGACAAGCCGAAGGGATGCGGCTGCGGCTCCGCGGGCGGACTCGCCCCCTTCGCGCTCGTCCTCTTGCTCGGACTTGGGCGCCGGGGGAGAGGAGCCGCGGCGGCGCTCTTGGCGAGCTTCCTCGCCGCGTGCAACGAGGGGCGGTTGGTGGAAAACCCGCCGAGCTCGCCGCGCACGCAGTCCGCCGGGCCCGCGGTGCTTCGCTCCGAAGTGGGCGAAGTGCAATCCGGTTACCCCAACGACCAGGAACGGATGCTTCACGTGCTGGTAAACCAGGCACGCCACAGCGCCCAAACGCCGAACGGCAACGAGTGCGGCGACTGGACGAGCGAAGTCGGGCCCAACGTGAAGAAGGTGCCGCTGGTGTGGGAGCACCCGGCCGGAGTGGGCGCCCGCTACACCGCGAGGCACCTAGCGGAGATTGGCTGCTTCCAGCACGAAAGCTGCTGCGAGCTGGGCGACGCCGGCGCGGGGGCGGTGGCCTGTCTCTCTGCTGGCTCGTGCTCCGGCACCGGCTGCAACAAGACCTGCGACGCCGGCAGCGGGGCGAGCGCCCAGTCGCGCTTTCTCCTCTTCGGCTTCGGCTCGTTCTCCGGGGAGAACATCGCCCAGGGGCAAGGAAGCGCCTACGACGCCTGGTGCGCCTTCATGCAGTCGGACAGCAACCGGCAGGCGATGTACGCTCAGCACACCCAGTTCGGCGCGGGCGCCTTCGACTCCACCGTCCAGGGATGCCCGGGATGGTACTGGGTCCAGGCGTTCGGCAACGCCCCGGTGACGCCATCGCGGATTCCCGCCGCGAGCGCGATGTTCCGCCCGCCGAACCCGGCAAACACCTCGGCGCTGTACTTCGCCTCCAGCTATTACGACTCCTCCGGGAAGTCGCCGCTCCGCTCGGTGGTGGTGGTGAACGGGCACTGCTTCGATTTGGAGAAGGCCTGGGGCTTCGAGGACAACGGCACCTACGAGGCGCACTTTTTGGACCCGGACGTGCTGCCCGATGGCTGCCACCCGTACTACTTCCTCTTCCTCGACGGCGACGGCGGGCGGCACACCTACCCCACGGTGGGCTCGCTCCAGGTGGCGTTGGGAGCGACCTCGAATTGCCCGGTGGCGTACGACCCTTCCCCGCAGAAGGCCGCGGACTGCGAGACGGGCGTCCAGGATTGCATCGCCGGTGCCCAGCGCTCCTGCTACACCGCCGACCAAGGCACCCTGAAGTTCGGCGAGTGCCGCCAGGGCTACCAGGTCTGCAAGAGCGGCTTCTGGAGCGCCTGCCGCGACATGATCGGCCCCTTCCCGGAGGCCTGCGACGGGCTGGACAACGACTGCGACGGCCAGACCGACGAGGGAAACCCCGGCGGCAACGCGAGCTGCACCGTGCCCGCCGAGCGCGGCCCCTGCAAGGCGGGGAAGATGCAGTGCGTCTCGGGGAGGCTGCAGTGCCTCTCCGTCCAGGCGCCGCAGACCGAGCTTTGCGACGGGGTGGACAACGACTGCGACGGAGTGGTGGACGACGGGTTCCCGATGCTTTCGTGTGGATTGGGCGAGTGCTTCCGCACCGCGGTCGGGTGCGAGAGCGGACAGCCGGGAAGCTGCACTCCGGGGGCGCCGGAGGCCGAGCTCTTGGACTTCAAGGACAACGACTGCAACGGGCTGGTGGACGATGGCTTCGACTGCCGGCAACCCGACGGCGGCGGCGTCGGCCGCGTGAGGTCGTGCTTCTCCTATTCGCTGCGGACTCCCGACGGCGGGCTGGCCAGCCCGAAGCTTCCGTGCAAGCCGGGGCTGCAGGCCTGCCAGGCGGACGCCGGGTGGGGTGTTTGCGTGGGAGAGGTGGGCCCATCGCCCGAGGTCTGTGAC
Source organism: Myxococcales bacterium (assembly GCA_016191815.1). Lineage (GTDB taxonomy): Bacteria > Myxococcota > Myxococcia > Myxococcales > Myxococcaceae > JACPVI01. The sequence goes on along the minus strand of JACPVI010000076.1, from coordinate 34,969 downwards.
GGAGTGGACAACGACTGCGACACGCTCTTGGACGAGAACGACGAGCTGGGCTGGGAGCGCTGTGGCACCGGCGCCTGTGTCACCTACGGGCAGAAGTGCCGGCTGGGCTCGCCGAATCCCTGCACCCCCAAGGCCCCGGCGGCGGAAGTCTGCAACGGCTCCGACGACAACTGCGACGGCACGGTGGATGAGGGCTGCTCCTGCCGGATTGGCGATTCGCGCGCCTGCTACACCGGGCGGCCGGTGGCCACCCGCGACGCGGGGGTCTGCCACGGCGGGGCGAGGCTGTGCGTCGATGGTGGGTACAGCGGCTGTGTCGGTGAGGTGACGCCCTCGCAGGAGTATTGCGACAGCCGCGACGAGGACTGCAACGGCAAGGTGGATGACGCCTGCCTCGAGCTTCCCGACGCCGGGACCGACGCGGGGGAGGACGCGGGTACTCCTTCCGATGAGGACGCCGGCCAGCCGGACGCGGGGGATGGCCCACCGAAGAAGAAGGGCTGCGGGTGCAGTGGCGGAGGCGGGACGCTCCCGTTCGTCGTCGTTGCGATGCTCTCGCTCGCGGCAGCCGCTCGGAGTGGACGGTCGCAGCGCCGGCGGTGACCCTGCGACCATGCGACAAGCTCCACATGCGCAGGGCGTGCAGCTACGGCCAGAAGGCGGCCTGACCCGCTGTGGCCGGCCGCCCCACCACGGGGGCGACCGGGTTGAACGCGTGGGTAGAGATAGCTACAAATCCTGCTCGGCCTGAGCACGGCGCTTCGGCTGCTGCTCGTTTGTCACTGCTACCGCCGGCGAGCCCCGAGCGCCGCGACCAGCCCGGACACCGGCGTCGTCCGCCCAGTGCGCATCGTTCCCGCGATGCCCGACGCCCTTCCCGCCGGACGCCGTGCCCAGGAGGCGAAGCCGAGCTGAGCGGCGACGGCCGTCTCATTCCCCTTTCCCCTGGGAGCTGGCCGTGAGCGGCGAGGCGGCGAGCACGGTGTAGTGCGCCCCCTGGGGCGTGAGCTGGCTTTGGAAGAGCGCCACGCGCTCCACGCGCGTTTCGCCGAGGTCCATCCGCTCCAGCTCTGCGGCGAGCCGAGCGAAGGTCGGCTCCCCTCCCGCCTCGCGCGCGCGGGCAACGGTGAGGTGCGGCTTGAATTCGCGTTCCTCCGGCGGAAAGCCGAGCGGCTCGAGCGCGTCTTGGAGGTCGGCCTGAAGTGCCGACAGCGCGGCTTCGTCTCCGCGGAGGCCGAGCCACAGCACCCGGGGTTTCTTCGGGTTGCCGAAGGCGCCGCCCCCTCGGACCCGGAGGGTGAACGGCGCGTGGCGGGAGGCGACCTCCCCGAGCGCGCGCGAGAGCTCCGGCACCCGGCCCTCGTCTACCTCTCCCAGGAAGGCGAGGGTGAGATGGGTGGCCTCGGTCCGCACCCACTTTGCCTGCGGCGCCCGCCGGCGGAGCGAGGCGGTCTCCCGCTCCAGCTTGGCCAACAGCTCCTCTCCCAGGTCGACCGCGATGAACAGGCGCATTCGGCCCTCCGGCGGTATGGGAAGCTAGCGCACCGCCTGCGCGCCGGCCGCGTGAGCGGGGTCCGCTCGCTGTTCCGGGACCGCGGTGCCAATAATGGACGCATGAGTCGGCCAGGGACCCCCGCCGCCCTGGCGGCGTTCGCGCTCGCCGTGCAACCGGTGCTCGCAGCCACCTCCTTCACCGAGGTGGCCGCCACGGCGCGCGTGGACACCGGAGGTGAGAAGTTCGGCGGGCTTGCCTGGGGGGACTTCAACGCAGATGGTTGCCCGGACCTGGCGGTGAACACCGCCGATATTCTCCTGGACGGTGGAGTGAGCGGGAAGCTCTACCTGAGCGACTGCTCCGGCGGCGCTCCGCTCTTCACCGAGGTGACGGCGACCAACGCCCCGCACTTCCTCTCGAGCTGGGCCGAGCGCTCGGTGGTGTGTGGAGACCTCGACAACGACGGCGACCTGGACCTCGCCCGAAACACCACCAGCCGGATCGAGGTCTACTTGAGCTCCGGCCCCGCCGGCTCGCCTCCCTTCCGGCTCGGTCTCCAGGGGAGTCCCAGCCTGGTGATTGGCGCCGACGGTGGGTTCAACACCGAAGGCCTCGGGCTCATGGACTTCGACGCCGACGGCTGGCTGGACCTGGTGGTTCAGAACAGCGGGGCGACTGCCGTCCCTCGAGCGATCGAGGTCTTCCGCAACCTTGGCGGCAGTTGGCTCGGGTTCCAGCAGGCCAACCCGCCCTCGTCGCCCCTCGGACTCCCGCTGACCGATCGCGGCGGGGATTTCCTCGCCGTCGCCGACTACGACGCCGACGGCGACGTGGACATATTCGTCCGCTACTCCGGCGGCGCCGGCGCACCCGCGCAGCTGTGGACCAACCAAGGAGGTACCTTCACCGCGAACAACTCCTTCTATGGGTACTCTCTCAACGAGAACAAGGGCGGCGTCGCCTTCTGCGACTTCGACGAGGACGGCGACTTCGATGTCTTCTACAGCGACTACTCCACCCAGCGACCGAACGAGATCTGGATCCAAGACCAGGGTGGCGCGTTCGCGCCGTCCGGAGAGCCGGGCGGCATCGCCACCGACACCGTCGAAGGCGTGGCTTGCGGCGACGTCGACAACGACGGCGACCTCGACCTCTTCTTGGCGGGAACCGTCAACGACCTGCTCTTTCTAAACGACGACCCCGCTTCGCTCGGGCTGCGCCTGAACAACCTCGGCATCACCGGGGCGGGCAGGGGAACGGCCGCGGTGCTGGTCGACTACGACCGGGACGGCGACTTGGACGTCAGCATCAACCAGAGCGGCGGCAACGAGTTGTGGCGCAACGAAACCGATGACAAGAACTACCTGATGGTGCGAGCGCTCCGCACCAGCGGAGCGGCCACGGCGCGCGATGAGCTCGGGGCCACCATGCACCTCGAGGACTGCGACGGCGTACGCCGCAGCGGTGAGCGCGAGGTCAGCGGAGGCTCGGGACGCGGCTCCCAAGCTCCGGCGCTCGTCCACTTCGGGCTGCCCATGGGGCCGTGGCGGCCCTACGTGGTGCGGGTGAAGTTCGTCGGAGGCATCGTCATTCGAAGGGCGGTGGTCCCGGCCAGGCTCGGGCCCTACCAAATGGTGGCGGTGGACCGCGCCGGCCCCGACGAGCTGAGCGCCTGCGACGGCGGGTACCTCCTCCCGGAAGGCGACGGAGGCGCCGGCCCGCGCATCCGCTGGTCTCCGAAGACCGCCGCGACCTGCGCGGTTCCCTACCGGGCAGGAGAGCCGCCAGTGGTTTCCGGCGAGGGCCCCTTCAGCTTCCGCGTGGCGGCGCGTGACGGGAGAACGCTTCCCGCCGAGCTTTCGGCCGACCCCGCCTCGGGCGAGATCCGCTGGACGCCTTCGCGGGAAGAGGTGGGCGTTCACCCGCTCGAGCTCATCGTGATCGGGCGCCAGGGGTACGCGGTGCACCCGTTCGACGTCGAGGTGAGCTGCCCCCCGGAGCGGGGCTTCGGGGTCCAGTGCGGCTGTGCGACGGGCGAGGCGGGAGGCGCGCTGCTCGTGCTCGTCTGGCTCTCCATGGGCGTGGGACTGCTCCCGGCGCGCTGGCCGTCGCGGGCGCGGCGTCTCGGCCCGCCGCGGGGCGGATCGACGTGACCGGGGCATGCGACGGACAGAGCGCGGGCTGCCTGTCGACGGCTCTCCGTCCCGCGCGCGGCTCTCCGTAGAGTGCGGCTGCCGGAAGTGGCGCGGGGCCGCGAGCGTTCGCAGCTTGGCCCCCGGCTTCGTCGCGGGAAACCGGGAGGGCAGGGGCTCACATGTACATGCCGCCATTCACATGGAGCACCTGGCCGGTGATGTAGTCGCCGCCCGGGCCGGCGAGGAAAGCCACCGCCTCTCCGACGGCGGAAGGCTCGCCGAAGCGGCCGAGCGGGATTTGGGCCTCCAGCTTCTGCTGGACCCCCTCGGGCACGCCTCTGACCATCGGGGTGTCCATGAAGCCCGGGCAGATGGCGTTGACGGTGACCTGATCCTTGGCGACTTCTCGCGCCAGGCTCTTGGTGAGGCCGATCAGCCCGGCCTTTGAGGCGGCGTAGTTCGTCTGCCCGTAGTTGCCCGTCGCCCCGACGATGGAGCTGATGTTGACGATTCGGCCAAATCGCCGCGCCCGCATTCCGCCCACCACCGCCTTGCAGAGGTGGAAAGCGCCGCGGAGGTTGGTGTCCAGCACCACGGTCCAGTCATCGGCAGACAGCTTGCCGATGGTGCGGTCGCGGACCAGCCCGGCGTTGTTGACCGCCAGCGAGAGTGGGCCCAGCTCCTTCTCCGCCGCGTCCACCATGGAGAACACCTCCTCCTCCCGGGAGATGTCGGCCTGCACCGCGAAGACGCGCACGCCCCGGCCGGACAAGCTCGCGGCCAGCTCGCGCACGCGCTCCGGCTTGGTGCAGTAGTGAAGCGCCAGACGAAAACCGTCCTCCGCCAGCCGCTCGGCAATTGCCTGTCCAAGTGCTCCGGAGGCTCCAGTCACCAGCGCCGTCCTGTCTGCCATCTCCGCCTCCGTCGGTCGCGCCCAAGTCCTTTTGGGCTACAACGATTGATGAGGGTCAAGCTAAGCAGGTGTCGCCCGGGCGTGAAGAGGTGGGCGAGAGCGCAGGTGGCGGTGCAGGGTTCTGGCGCGGTTTCGGACAGAGCGAGGCGAAGCCTGGAGCGCGGTGGCTCCAAGCCGGTCGAAATCATGCGCCCTTAGGCGGGTACGCCCGATGCAATGGAGCTTGTTGGAGGTGCGCGATGATCCGTCCGCAGGCATGGCTCGCGGTGATTCTGTCGGCGGGGACATTGGTGGGGTGCTACGGGATCATCGACGGAGATCCGACGCTCTACCTGACGGGGACGGAACAGGAGCCGCTGAGTTCGGGACCTGGAGGCGGCGGTCCGACCTGTCCAGCGGGGAAGGTATTGATCTGCCACATCCCGCCGGGGAACCCGGCGAACGCGCACACCATCTGCGTGGGGCAGCCCGCCGAGAAAGCGCATGCGGCGCATCACGGGGACTCGTCGGGCGCGTGCGGCGCGGCTGACGGTGGAACGGCGCCTGTGGACGCGGGAGCCAGTCCTGCGCCCGCTCCGGTGGACGCCGGGCCCACCTGCCTGCCGCTCAACTCGGCGTGTGGCCATGGCCAGCTCGGCTGCTGCGCCGGGCTCGCCTGCGTCGATGGCCTGTGCACGCAGATGATTCCGTAGTCCACAGTCGAGGGTCGAGCGTCGAGCGTCGAGCGGAGACGTCTGGCGTCTGTCGATCGCTCCGAGTCTACAGTCGACCGCACGGCGCCCGCGGTCGACCCGTAGCGGGCAGGCGCTGGACGGCCGCTCGACGAAGGTCCACTCCGCGCTCGACCCTCGACGCTCGACTAGTACGCCTTCGCGACCACCATCCGCCCCGGCGACGGCTCGCCGCACACCACGCACTTGCCCGGCACCTGCTCCAGCGCGAACGGCCGACACCGCGTGGTGGCGCTGGTGTCCTCCTTCACCTTCGCCTCGCAGGAGGGCTTCTCGCACCAGTGCGCCAGCATGAAGCCGTCGTCTGCCCGCGCCTTCAGCTCGTCGTAGGTGTTCACCTCGAAGGTGTGCTCGTCGCGGAACTGCTTCGCCCTCGCGAACAGGTCCTTCTGCATCGACTCGAGCAAAGCCTGGGCGCGCGCCACCGCTCCCGACAGCGGGGCGAATTCCTTCACCCGAGTGTCCCGCCGCACCATCACGCATTGCTCCTTCGCCAGGTCCTTCGGCCCCAGCTCCACCCTGAGACACACTCCCTGCAGCTCGTACTCGAAGTACTTGAAGCCCGGGCTCTTGCTCTCGTCGTCGTCCACGCTCACCCCGAGCCCCACCCGCCTCAGGTCCGCCGCGAGCGCTTGCGCCCGCTCCACCACCCGCGCCCGCTCCTCCCCCTTGCCGATCACGATGATCACCACGTGGCTCGCCGCAAGCTTCGGAGGCACCACCAGCCCACTGTCGTCCGAGTGGGTGAGGATCAGCCCGCCGATCAGCCGCGTGGAGACGCCCCAGGAGGTCTGCCAGACGTAATGCTGCTGCCCGTCCCGGCCCAAGAACTGCGTGTTGAAGGCCTTGGCGAAGTTCTGCCCCAGGTTGTGGGAGGTCCCCGCCTGCAGCGCCTTCTTGTCCTGCATCATCGCCTCGATGGAGTAGGTCCTCAGCGCCCCCGCGAATCTCTCGCTCTCCGACTTCCGCCCCGCCAGCACCGGCATCGCCATGTGCTCCTCGGCGAAGGTCCGGTAGATCTCCAGCATCTGCCGCGTCTCGCGCTCCGCCTCCTCCTCCGTCTCGTGGCAGGTGTGCCCCTCCTGCCAGAGGAACTCCGTGGTGCGGAGGAAGAGGCGGGTCCGCATCTCCCACCGCATCACGTTGCACCACTGGTTGATCAAGAGCGGCAAGTCCCGATAGCTCTGGATCCACTTCGCGAAGGTGGCGTTGATGATCGTCTCGGAGGTCGGGCGAATGGCGTACGGCTCCTCGAGCTGCTTGCCCCCGGCCACCGTCACCAGCGCCAGCTGAGGGTTGAAGCCCTCCACGTGCTCGGCCTCCTTCTTCAGATAGGAGAGCGGGATGAGCAGCGGGAAATAGGCGTTCCGGTGCCCGGTGTCCTTGAACATCTTGTCCAGCGCGCGCTGGATGCTCTCCCAGAGCGCGAAGCCGTTGGGGCGGATCACCATGCAGCCCTTCACGTCGGAGTAGTCGGCCAGCTTCGCCTTCTGGACCAGGTCCACGTACCACTCGGAGAAACCCTTCTCCCGGGGGATGAGCTTGTCCGCCATGCGACGCCTCCGCGAAAGGAGTGGTGACCTATGCCGGCACCGCCCGGAAAGCAACCTCGGCCGATCCGCTCCTTGCGCCTCGCCGCCTAGGCGGCTGGCGCCCAGCCGGCCCGGTCCTCGCGCGGTGCCGCACGCGGCCACCATCCACAAGCTTGGCCGCAACCATGGGCGCCGCATCACGCGGCAGCCGAGGAAGGGAGGGGCCATGTGCCGGTCGATCTGGATTGCGGGCGCGGTGGCTGCGCTCACCGTTGTCGCCTTGGGGTGCGGGCCCGAGCGGCCCCCGCCGGCGCCAGTCACTCTCGAGGCCGCTCTGTCCGGCGCCAACGAGGTGCCGCCGGTCGCCACCAGCGCCCAAGGCGACGTCAGCGCGACCCTCAGGGGGAATCAGATCGAGCTTTCGGGGAGCTTCGCCAACCTCTCGAGCGATCTCCGCGAAGTCCAGGGCTCGCCCGGGCACATCCACGAGGCGCCGCCGGGAGAGAACGGCCCCATCGTGATGAACCTCGAGGTGACCAGCCCGGACCGCCGCAGCGGCTCCTTCGGGCTGTCCGCCACCCTCAACGACCAGCAAGTGGCCGCCTTCAACGCCGGCCGCTTCTACGTCAACCTCCACACCGCCGACCACCCGGGCGGAGAGCTACGCGCCCAGCTCACGGCGACCCCACCCCGCCGGGTGGTCTTCGAGAGCTCGCTCTCCGGCGCCAGCGGGGTCCCGCCGGTGGCCACCACCGCCTCGGGGACCGCCAGCGTGGAGTTGGTCGGCAACGTGCTGGTGCTCACCGGCCGGTTCCAGGCGCTGCTGACCCCGCTGTTGGACGTGGGAGGGACTTCCGTCCACGTGCACCAGGCGCCCGCCGGACAGAACGGCCCCATCGTCTTCAACCTCGAGGTCCTTCCTTCCCTCGACCGGAAGAGCGGCAGCTTCCGCCTCGCCATCTCGCTCACCGACGAGCAGCGGGCCACGCTGGAGACCGGCGGGTACTACGTCAACGTCCACACCCTCGGAAATCCCACTGGGGAGATCCGCGCCCAGCTCCAGCCAATCCAGCAGCTCTGACTCGGGTTTCGCCCTTGGGCGGAAAAGGGCGAAACCCGAGTCTGAGCGCGGGCAGGACCGTCGCGCGGGCTCCTCGGCGGGCCTGCGCCGATTTTCTTCGGAGGACCCGCCGGAACGGCTATCACTCGCACCGTGGCGGGCGACCTCGGCCTGTTGGCGTTCACCCTCGCGGTGGCGGCGTGCGCGACGGCGTTCATCCTCCCCTTCGGCGTCGCGGTGGCGTTGCTCCTCGCCCACTGGCGGGGCCGCGGCAGGAGCCTTTTGGAGACCGCCCTCGCCCTGCCGCTGGTCCTGCCTCCCACCGCCGTCGGCCTTTTGCTCCTCGAGCTGTTCGGACGCATGGGTCCGCTGGGAAGCGCGCTGGACGCCATTGGACTGGAGGTGGTCTTCACCTGGAAGGCGGTGGTGCTGGCCGCATCGGTGATGTCCTTCCCCTTGCTGGTGCGCTCGGCCCGCACCGCCTTCGAGGAGGTGGACCCGCGGCTGTCCGCCATCGCCCGCACTCTGGGCCACGGCCGCCTCGGAGTCCTGGCCCGGGTGGAGCTGCCGCTCGCCTGGCGCGGAATCCTGGCGGGGGCCTTGCTCGCCTTCGCTCGCGCCCTGGGCGAGTTCGGCGCCACCATCCTGGTGGCCGGAAACATTCCCGGCCGCACCCAGACCCTGTCCCTGGCCATCTTCCACCGAGTCCAGCTCGGCCGCGACGCCGAGGCGATGAGGCTGGTGGCGCTCTCCACCGCGCTCGCCTTCCTGGCCATCTGGGGCACCGAGTGGGTGACGCGCGAGCGCGCCCGGAGGCTGGCGAGATGATCGAGTTGGACCTCGCCGTTCGCCTCGCGGACTTCGAGCTGCGCGTCAAGGCCAAGCTCGAGTCGAGGTTCATCGCGGTGATGGGGAGGTCGGGCTCCGGGAAGACCTCCCTCCTCGAGGCGATCGCCGGGCTCCGCCCTGCGCGCGGGCGCATCGCCATCGACGGCGAGGTGCTGCTCGACTCCGCCGCCGGAACGGACCTCCCTCCAGAGCGCCGCCGGGTCGGCTACGTGCCCCAGGACGCGCTGCTCTTCCCCCACCTCACCGCGGGGGAGAATCTCTCCTTCGGGCGGGGCACCACCTGGCGCTCGCTGGAGGAGGCGGCGGTGATGCTGGAGCTGGATCCGCTCCTCGACCGCCATCCATCCACGCTCTCCGGAGGAGAACGGCAGAGAGTCGCCCTCGGCCGTGCGCTGGCCATCTCGCCCAGGCTGCTCTTGCTCGACGAGCCCTTGGCCGCGCTGGACGTGGAGCTCAAGGAGCGAATCATCCCCTACCTCCTCAAGGTGCGCGACCTGGCGAAGGTGCCGCTCTTCTACGTCACCCACAACCTCGGCGAGGCCTGGGCGCTCGCCGACGAGGCGCTGGTGCTGGAGAGGGGGGAAGTCATCTTTCGCGGCTCGCCGCGGGGGGCCCTCGACTTGGGCGCGCTCCGCAAGGCCGATCCCTCCGCCACCTTCGAGAACGTGCTGGACGGAACTATCCGAGGCGGGCGCCTGGAGGTGGAGAAGCTGCGGCTCTCGGTGCCCGCTTCCGGGATTCCCGAGGGCGCGCGGGCGGCCTACGCCGTCCCCGCCGAGGACGTGCTCGTCTCCACCCAGCCGCTCACCGGCATCTCGGCGAGGAACGTGCTGGAAGCGACGCTCACCTCGCTCGAAGGCGCGGCCGACGAGGTGCTCGTTCGCGCGGATGCCTCCGGCGTCCCCTTCGTGGCGAAGCTGACCTCGGACGCCTCCAGCGCGCTTGGGCTGGCCGCGGGGCAAAGGGTCTTCCTGGTGGTGAAGACTCACTCCTTCCGACGGCTGCACTGACTTCAGCGGCCGGCAGTGCAGTCGGCCGGGGGGGCTCGACGCTTGCCCCTCGAAGCCACAACCCGCCCCGCGCGGCTGTGACGCGCCGCGGCGGCGCGCCCGTCCGTTTCCTTGCTCATCTGGTGGCCGGCCGGGGTCAACCGACCAACCGGAGGGAGCAAATGTACTGCGAGGCTTGCGGTGCCATCAGCGAGACCAAGTACGTCGAGCTGTACCAGAACATCGGCGCCTTGGTGATGCGGTTCGGGAAGTCGATCAAGGGTCAGCTGTGCCGGGGATGCATCGGGAGGTACTTCTGGGAGATGACGCTCATCACCTTGTTCTTCGGCTGGTGGGGCATCATCTCGTTCATCCTCACCCCCATCTTCCTCATCAACAACGTCTGGCGGTTCGCCTCCTCGCGCTCGCTCCCTGCGCCGGAGCCTCACCCGATGGGCGGCACCGTCGACGAGCGGCTGGCGCGGCTGCGGGGCGAATGAAAAAAAGAAGGGCGACCGGAGCTGGCCGCCCTTCACCCCACCCACGGCTCTCATCGAGCCACTGGGACTACTCGATGGACTTCTCGTAGATCTCCTTCACCAGCTTCGGATCCACGAACGGGTTCCGCTCGTTGCGGCCGGTGAAGGCGGGCTCGGACTGCGGCCTCCAGAGGAAGTCGGGGCTGTTGCCCGACACCCAGCCGCTGTTCACCACCTTGCCGTTCTTCTCCTCGAGCCAGTAGCGGTAGTTCTCGGTGCCGCCGCCGCCGCCGAGGTGCACCGTCCGGTCGACGTAGGTGATCTTCCCTCCCGTCGGCGGGCCGTTGAAGCCTTCCTTGAGCTCTGCCGGCGCCCAGGAGGGCTTGAGCCCGTCCTTGTAGATGGTGTCGTCCGCCTTGTGGAAGTTGTAGTTCCACACGTGCTCGCCGGAGTCCTTGTCCATCACCGCCGAGCGGCCGGAGGAGAGCCAGTCCTTGATGGTGGTGTGGAAGAGGGCGGCGTCGTCGCGCTTGTCCTCGCGCATCACCGACCGCAGCTCCTCGGCCTTGTAGGTCTTCTCGGTGCCGTCCATCAGCCGGACCTTCACCTCGGCGGGGAGCTTCCCGGGCGAGCGGTAGTCGTCGCCGCTGGGCCGGCTGGTGCCGGTGCCGTACCAGTCCACCTCCGAGGTAATGGTGCCCTGCACCCGGGAGCCGTTCCTCAGCACCACGATGTCCGGCCGCGCGTCGTAGCGGTTGCCCACGAAGTCGGAGCCCCCGCCCTGGCTGTCGGCCAGCACCGTGAGCAGCCCCTTGATGTCCTGCGGACTGAAGGTGACGCCGTTGACGGTGACCTCCTTCATCGGCTCGGCGAAGAGGATGCCGGCCCGCGCCACCTTGTCGCAGCTGCCCCACCAGCCCACCGACATGGTGCCGTCCTTCTTCCCGTCGGTGCCGAACTGCCCGCGCGAGTCGAGGAAGTCCCACTCCACGTTGTCGTCGATCTTCCCGTTGTTGTTGAAGTCCACTCCGGTGGTCCGCTCGGCGTCCTTCTCGCTCAGGGTGCTGTTCGGGATGTAGTGGCCGGACTCCTTCCCCACCAGCCAGTTCAAGGCCGGCTTGAGCTCGAAGTCCCGGGCGCCGGTGGCCTCGCCGCGCGCCTTGCGCACCGAGTCGAACTTGTCCAATGCGCCGCTCTTCGCCCAGAGGTTGCTGCCCGGCGAGCCGTCGGAGTTGCCGCTCCCGGCCATCGGCCAGTAGGTGGTGGTCCAAGGCGTGCGGCGAGCTTCGTAGGTCGCCTTCTCCGGCTCGGTGGCCGCGGGAGGCGGCGGGGCGATGCCCAGCGCCGTCTGCAGCTTGGCCTTCGCGTCGGCGTCGAACTTGCCTTCGTGGAGCCGGAGCCCGGCGGTCAGCGCCGTCTTCTCCGCCTGGGAGAGGCCGTTGGCCTGGGCGTCCGCAAGGAAGCGCTCCACCTCGGGGAGGGTGATCTTCCCGTCCGAGGCGGCGGCGTTGATCGCCGACTCCACCCGCTGGCCGTCCGTCTGCGGCGGCGGCTGCGGAGGAGGCTGCGGAGGAGGCTGCGGCTGGGTCGGGACGCGGATCCGATCCACCAGGAACTTGAAATAGAAGCGAGAGACGAAATCCATCTTCCCGCCGTGCTCGCGCAGGACCGAAACCAGCGCCGCCTTCTCCTGGGCGTCGATCAGGCCCCCGTCCCGAGCCGCGCTGTAGATGTCCATCGCCTCGCGAAAGGAGATCTTGTTGTCGGAAAGGGAGGTCCTCACCTTGTCGTTGATTCCGGAAACGCTCATCTCGACATCTCCTCGAGGAGGCACCCGAAGGCGCCAGTGGGCAGTGTGCCTACATTGTCGGTGACCGCCGCACACAGTTGCCTGGCGGCCGGGGCGGGATGGTCAACCGAGTTGACAGCCGTGGAAAAACCACTGTTCTTTCACCGCCTTGAGCTTCTTCGCAGGCATAGGACCAACCCGGCGGCCCCGGCGACAGCGAGGGCCTCGGCGCCGATCAGACAGCCTTGGCTCTCGGCCTTTCGGTAGCCTTTGAAGACGCAGCGGTTGTTCTCGCAGGCGAAGCCGCGCTCGCAGTCCTTGGAGCTTCGGCAGAAGGCTGGGGTACGGCCGGCGGAGTCCTCTCCTTCGGGGTTGTCCCGATCGGCCCCGCCTTCTCCGACCGAGGCATCGGGCAAGGAGGCGTCGGGGAGAGACTCCACCACGCCGCCGTCGGCGAGCGCCGAAGAGCCGATGAGCACCGCGATCGCTGCGGCTGTGGCCGCCTTGCCCACCCGCCCACCATAGCCGAGGGCCGAGCCATTTCGCCGCGCGGCCGCACCAGCGGTCCGTCTGCTAAGGTGGGCCTCTCATGGCTCCGCGCATTCTGCTGGTGGACGACAACCAGGAGTTGCTGTCGCTGCTGCATCAACTGCTCGAGGATGGCGGCTACGAGGTTCAGGCCGCCGGCAAGGGCCGCCAGGCGGTGGAGCTGGCGCGCGAATTCAAGCCGGTGGTGGCGGTCCTCGACGTGCTGTTGCCGGACATGATGGGCTACCACCTGGCGGAAGCGCTGAGGAAAGAGCAGCCGCGGCTTCCGCTCATCTTCATCACCGGGGTGTTCAAGGGCGGGCGGCACGCCCAAGAGGCGAAGATCAAATACGACGCGGCGGCCTACTTCGAGAAGCCCTTCGAGGCCAAGAAGCTCCTCGAGGTGGTGTCCCGCATCGTCCCTCCGGAGAAGCCGGCGGCGCGCTCCATCGAGGACGCCTTCGAGGTGGAGCTGGACATCGACGTGGAGGAGGACCAGCCGCAGGACACCATGGAGCTGACCGGCCGGATCCGGGTGACCGGCGGGGACAACATCAGCGCGGTGCTGCACGGGGCCAACCTCACCGCCCACCGCACCGTGCCCGGGCAGGCGCAGGTGCGCCCTCCGCCCCCCGGAAAGCCGGCGCTCGCGCCTCCCACCCGGGCCCAAGACCCGCGCAGCCGGCGAGGCGACCTTAGGGACAACCTTCCTTCACTCATCACCGCCTTCTATTTGGCCAAGGAGACCGGCGAGCTGGGCGTGCAGCGGGGGAAGGTGAAGAAGGTGGTCTACTTCGAGAAGGGCACGCCGGTCTTCGCGCTCTCCAACCTGGTCACTGACCGCTTTGGGCAGTTCCTCTCCCGGGTGGGGAAGATCAAGACGGATCAGCTCCAGGACGCGGCGGCGGTAGCGGCGGCCACCAAGCGCCGGACCGGAGACGTGCTGGTGGAGCGCGGTCTTTTGCGCGACACCGAACGGCTCTACTACGTGGGCCAGCAGGTGAAGGCGATCATCTACTCGCTGTTCGCCTGGGAGGACGGCTCGTTCGTGATGAGCTTCCGCGACAAGGTGAGCGCCGAGTCGATCAAGCTGGACATCCACCCGGCCAACCTGATCGTCCGGGGCATCAAGAAGCTGTACAAGCCGGATCGGCTCCGCCGGCTGATCAAACCCGAGGAGCGGTTTCTGCCCTCGCTACAGCCCGCCTATCAGTTGAGCGACGTGGAGCTGGAGAAGTGGGAGGCGGAGCTGCTTCCCAAGGTGGACGGCACCCACAACGTGGGCGAGCTGGTGGCGCTCTCCAAGCGCCCGGAGGGCGTGGTGCAGGCTTTCTTGTGCGCGATGACCTCGCTCAGCATCCTCGAGCGGCGGCAGTAGCGCGCCCGCCTCAGAGCCTGAGGACGATCCATGCGCCCCCGAGCGCGGCGGTGAAGAGCGCTGCCGCCCGCTCCACCGATCCGGCCGCCTTCTCTCCCAGCCGCGCGGAGGCCTCGGCCCAGAGGAGCCCCACTGCTCCCATCCCTCCGAGCACTCCGAGGGCAAACCCCGGTAGGTAGGCCCAGCCGGAGAGGCTGAGGCTTCCACCGACCATGAGTGGCGGCAGCGCGAGCATGAGCGAGCGGAGACCCGAGAGCGCAAGAAGCGCCCCGGCGGCGATGGGCAGGCGTTGATGGACGTGGGCCGGCCCGTGGTTTCCCAGGTGCGGGTGGCCGTGGCGGAGCGCTCCGGGGAAGAGCAGCGCGGCGGCGCCGAGGGCGATGAGCAACACGCCCCCCAGGACTTCGGTCCAGCGTTCGAAGGCCTCGGAGAGCCCGACGCCGGCGGCGAGGCACAGCCCGGCCAGCCCTCCGAGCGCGAGCGCGTGGCCCGCGGCGAACCGGAGCGCCACTTTGAGCACCCGGCGGCGGGCCCCCGTCCCTCCGAGGGTCACCACCGCGGCACAGTGGTCCGGCCCCACCGCATGGAGCAGCCCCTGGAGAAGGCCGACGGCGAAGGAGAGAAGGAGGAGCACGGGGGCGCACGGTAGCCCGCCGCGGTATCGGTTCGCCACAGACAGCCTCCACTCTCCCGCGAGAGGCAGGGGCCCAGGGTGAGGGCCGACTTGGCTCCGGGGCGCCGGGGGCGCTACAACCGGGGGCGTCTCAAGGGGCCGCGGAGCGCGCGATGCGTTGGAAGTGGATGTGGCTTTTTGCCCTGCTCGCGCCGGCCTCCGCGCTCGGCTGGGGTTTCGACGGCCACCGCCGGCTCGCCCGCCAGATGCAGGATGCCCTCCCGCAGGGCTGCCTGCGCCAGTTCATCCAGGCGAACCAGACCTATTCCTTCCAGGACGCGGCGGCGGACCCGGACCGCTGGCGGCTCACCAGCAATCCCAAGTACGACCCCGCCGAGTGGCCGCGCCACTATCTGGAAATCGACTGGGCCACTCCGATCGAGAGCTACCCGCGGGAGTGGGCCTCGGTGCAGGCGCGGTTCGGCCAGTACGCGGAGAAGAACGGGCGGGTGCCCTGGCGCGCGGAGGAGTACCAGCAGAAGCTGGTGGAGGCCTTCCGCTCGAAGGACACGCCCACCATCCTCGCCACGCTCGCCCACTACTCGCACTACGTCACCGACGCCTTCTCGCTGCTCCACGACACCAAGAACTTCGACCCCAACGGGCTCCACGCCCGATGGGAGTCGGACATGCTCTCCATCCAGTCGAACCTCGACGGGGTGACGTTGCTCTCGGCGAGCTACCTGGGGACGGTGGGCCGCGCCGATGCGAGAAACCACCTCTTCGACATCATCATCGTGGGGAATGGGCTGGTGCCGCAGCTCATCGCCGCCGACCAAGCCGCCGGCGCCGGCGGCACCTACGACATGGCGGCCTTCTACGCCTCGGTGAAGGACCTCACCGCAAGGAGATGGGGCGACGCTTTGACCCTCTTCGGCAGCCTCGTCGGCACCGCCTGGGTGGATGCGGGCAGGCCCACCCTCACCGGGATGCAGGCGGGGTGCTCCACCGCGCTGCCGCAAGGAGAGGTGGTCCTGCGGGGCTATCCGGTGCCTTTCGGGTGGTGGAAGCCCCCTCCGGATTCGGGGACGCCGGCCGCCGATGGCGGCTCTTCGACCGATGCGGGGACGCAGCCAGGCGATGCTGGCGCTGACGGAGGTTTCGGGACTGCCAACTGGCCGCCGCCTCCGCCTCCACCACCACCTCCGCCGCCTCCGGAGGGATGTGGCTGTGGCGGGCCGCTCGCTGCCCTGGCCTGGCCGGTGTTTGCGCTCGGCTTGGCGCTCGCTCGCAGGAAGACCAGGTGACGCGGGCGCTCCTGGCGCTGCTGATGCTGTTGTCCGGATGCCGCGACGAGGGCGCACAGGTATTCGAGCGGGCGCGTGTCCGCTACGAGGCGCTGCTCGCCGAGGGGCGGCGGCTGGAGGACCCCGCCTTCGATGAGGTGCTGGCCGAGCTGAGGAGGGTGCCGGAGGGCTCGCGGGCCTCGGTGGAGGCGCGGAGGCTCGAAGGCGCCATCGAGCGGGGGAGGGCGAGCCGCATCGGGCGGCCGCTTGCCTCCGCAGGCGCCGCCGGCGGGCCGGAGCTTGCCGCCAAGCGCGAAGAGTGCGCGAAGCTGGCGCAAGCGCTTGGCCAAGCCTCCGGGGGGCAGCGAGAAGATATGGTGCGACGGCTGGCGGAGTGCCGGCGCCAGCTCCACGCGTTGGAGGACGCGCAGCACCCGTCGGAGCCGCGGCGCGCCCCGCCGCGGAAGAGGTGCGAGCGAGGTTCGCACAGACGACATGAGTGCCCGCGGGAGAAGGCGTAAGCTCCGGCCTCCATGGGCCCTCCCTCCCAGCGCTCGCCTCTCTCGCGGAGGCGGATCCTCCAGGTCTCCGGCGCGGCCGGGCTCGCCTTGGCCGGCGGCTCGGCACTCCTCCTCTTTGGCTCGGACGAGCACTACCGCGCCCTCCTCCCCAAGGGCGTGCGGCCCACAGTCTTGAGCGAGAAGGAGCTGGCGGTGCTCTTCGCCGCGGTCGACCGACTGGTGCCCGACTCCGAAGGTTGGCCCAAAGCCCGCGAGGCCCGCATCGCCGAGCGCATCGACCGGGAGCTCTCCTTCCACACCGCGAAGATGCATTCCGACTTCAAGGCGGTGCTCTTCCTCCTCGAGCACGGCGGCGTCTTCCGGCTCTCCTTCACCCGCTTCACCAAGCTCTCCGCCGAAGAGCAGCACGCCCGCCTCGCGAAGATGGCCGAGGGCGCCGGCCTCGAGCGGCAGTGCTTCGCCGCGCTCAAGGCGATGACGCTCTTCTTCTACTACTGCGACGAGCGCTGCTGGCCGAAGGTCGGCTACCAGGGCCCGTTCGTCTCGGTGCGCGCGCCGCCCGAGGCCGACTCCAACCCGCTCCGGCAGGAGGCGTAGTGGACGACGCCCTCAAGGAACGGGTGCTGGAGTACGACCGGGCCTCCCGCGACTACGAGGAGACCGTCGACGCCTGCGTCATCGGCACCGGCTGCGGCGGGGCGGTGGTGGCCAAGGAGCTGGCCCGGGCCGGCAAGAGCGTCCTCATGCTGGAGCGCGGCGGCTTCTACCTCATGGACCACGGCGACTTCGACCAGCGCGAGGACGACATGATGGCCCGCATCGACGGCGGCCGCGGGCTGCACTCCTCCAGCGACGGCCAGCTCGCGCTCACCTACGGAAACTGCGTGGGCGGCGCCTCGGTGCACTACTGGGCCGACACCTGGCGCACCCCGAAGGACCGCTGCGAGAAGTGGGAGCGGGAGTTCGGAGTGGAGGGCCACTCCTACGAGGAGCTGGTCCCCTTCTTCGAGCAGGTGGAGCGAGACCTCAACGTCCACGCCGCGGAGGACATCCGGCTCAACCGGATGAACCAGCTCTTCGACCTCGGCGCCAAGAAGGCCGGATACCACACCGAGCGCGTGCTGCAGGCGCGGAAGAACTGCATCGGCTCGGGCTACTGTGCTCAGGGCTGCGCCTACGACGCCAAGCAAAGCCAGCTGGTGACTCACCTTCCGGTGGCGCTCGCGGCCGGCGCCCGCATCTTCGCCGACTGCGAGGCGGAGCAGATCCTCATCGAGGGCGGCCGCGCCATTGGCGTCGCCGCCCGCTTCATCGACCGGCGCACCTGCAAGCCCTCCGGCCGAAGGGCGCGGGTGCGGAGCAAGGTGGTGGTGGTGGCGGCGGGCGGCTTCAACACCGCCCCCTTGCTGATGCGCTCCAGGATGCCGGATCCATCCGGGCAGCTGGGGAAGAACCTGATGGTCAACCCGGTGGCCCAGGCCTTCGCGCTCTTCGACGAGGACATCGTGATGTGGCGCAACATCCCCGCCGGCACCGGAGTGATGGACTTCCGCCTCGCCCGGATGGACGGCGGCCGGTACGTGGAGGGCGGCTACCTCCTCCACCCCACCCAGCTCGCCCCGGCCACCCTGGCGGCGCTGTTGCCCTCCTTCGGGAAGGACCACCGCGCGCTGATGGAGCGGGCACACCAGATCGGCGGCTGCATCGCCTGGGTGGACGACGTTGCCACCGGCCGCGCCACCTTGGACGAGGAGGGGCACCCGGTCTGGCACTGGGAGATGGCCGAGCAGGACGAGCTGACCATCCGCGATTCTCTCAAGAAGCAGGCCACCATCCTGCTCCACGGGGGAGCGAAGGAAGTCATCGTCCCCGACGCGAAGGGCACGCGGATCCGCGACCTCGAGGAACTGGCCTCGATCGACCGGGTGGACCTCGGCACCATGATGTTCGCCGCGCCTCACCCATCGGGGATGTGCCGGATGGGGAAGGACCCCTCCCGCTCGGTAGTCTCCTGCACCGGCGAGGCCCATTCGGTGAAGGGGCTGTTCGTCTGCGACCCCTCGGCGTTTCCCACCGCGGTGAGCGTGGACCCCTCGGAGACCATCATGGCTTTTAGCTACGTCGCCGCCCGGCACCTTCTGGGCGAGTGGGAATCCATCGCCAAGGGGTAGCGCTTCCTTCTCCAGCGCGTGCGAGGATGCCCTCGTGGATTCCGCACCGGACACCTCGGCGCTCGGCGCCATCGAGCTTCGCGATCACACCGGGCTGCCGGTGCGCGTCTCCACCGCCTGGGAGGATGCGCCGGCGGTGCTGGTGTTCCTCCGGCACTTCGGCTGAATGCTCTGCTTCGCGCACGCGGCGGAGTTCCGCCCGCACGAGCAAGAGCTTGGGGCGGCCGGCACCCGGCTGGTGTTCCTCGGCACTGGCAGCGTCCGCCAGGCGGCGCGCTTCCGGCGGAGGGCGGGCATCCAGTCCGACGTGTGGGTGGACCCCGAGGAGCAGACGTACCGGCGGCTGGGCTTCGCCCGCGGGCTCCTCACCGTCCTTCGCCCGCCGGCGCTCAAGGCCTACGCCCGCGCGGCCCTCCGCGGCTACATCCACTACTGGATCGAGGGAGACCCCTTCCAACAGGGTGGAGTCTTGGTGGTGAAGCGCGGCGGCGAGCCGGTGCTCTTCCACCCCTCCTCCTTCTCCGGCGATGTGCCGCCCACCGAGGAAGTCTTGCAGGCCGCCAAGCGCGCGGCTCGCTAGGATCCGCCAGATGAGACTCGCCCTGCCCGCCTTGCTCGTTCTTTCCATGGGAGCCGGCTGCCGCCGCGAGGAAGCCGCCTCCAAGCAGGCCCCCGCGCCCGCCCCGGCGCCTGCGCCAGCGCCTGCTCTCCCGAACGCCGCCCTCCCCGAGTACGCGGAGGTGGAGCTGTTCGGGAAGCTCGACCGCAGCCGAGTGAAGGCCAGGCGCTACGTCATCTACGTGGCCAAGGAGGCCTGCGGCTCAGCCACCATCTCCCAGTTCGGCGCCACCGACCTTCCGCCGGAGCTGCCGGATGGCTTCTTCCTCGAAGTCTTCACTCCCCAGGGCGCCCAGGGCCACATCTGCTCCCTCGCCCTGGACGAGAAGGGCCAGGTGGTCGGTCAGGCCGCCTACGAGAAAAACCCGCTCACCTTCCAGGGAGAGGGAGAGGTGGTGTTCCAGAACGTCGACCTCTCGCTTGCGCCGGTGAAGCCGTCGCGCCCTCAGCCGCCGGGCCTGGGAGTCGCCGCTCCCTGACCATTCAGCCGATTCGCCGTCACGCCGGCCCGGACCGGGCCGCCCGAAGCCCTCACGATTCGGTCGGGTCTTCGCCCACCTCCTGGGCGGAGAGTCCCCGGGCCAGCTCGCGGTGCTCCGCGTTGCCCAGCGTCGACCAGCGGTCCTCGGCGGGATGGGAGAAGCGCCGCTCCAGGAAATCGAGCCGCCGATTCGCCTCCTCGACTCGGGAGCGGCTCAACCGGCCCGACTCCACCGCCCTTACCAACCCCTCGATGGCCTCCCGCTGCGCCGCCGCCCGGTGGCACACGAGGAGCAAGTCCGCCCCCGCGACGGCCGAGGCCACCGCGGCCTCGCCCACCGAGTAGTGGTCGACGATGGCCTTCATCTCCAAGTCGTCGCTCACCACCACGCCGCCAAACCCCAGCTCGCGTCGGAGGATGCCGTCCACGGCCTTCCGGCTCATGGTGGCGGGCACCGCATGGTCCACCGCCTCGAAAATCACGTGCGCGGTCATCACCGAGGCGAGATGAGCCCTCGCATAGTCCGCGAAGGGAGGCAGCTCCACTTTCCTCAGCCGCTCGAGCCCGTGTGGCAGGCGCGGAAGCACCAGGTGCGAGTCCTGCACGGTGTCTCCGTGTCCCGGGAAGTGTTTGGCGCAGGAGGCCACTCCGCTCCCCTCCAGCCCGCGCGAGAGGGCAAGGCCCATCTTCGACACCAGCTCCGGCCCCGCGCCGAACGCGCGGTCGCCGATGACCGGGTTTTGCGGGTTGGTGTCCACGTCGAGGACCGGCGCGAAGTCCCAGTCGAAGCCCACCGCCCGCAGCTCGAAGGCGAGCAACCGCCCGACGCGCTCCGCCAGCGCAGCGTCAGCTTTGGCGCCAATCTCCCGCATGGGGGGCAAGGCAGTGAAGGGCGGCCCGCGCAGCCGCGCCACCCGGCCGCCCTCCTGGTCCACCCCCAGGAGGAAGGGGCGAGCGGCCCGCTCCTTGAGCGCGCGGCACAACCCGGCCGCCTCGCGGGGACTCTCGAAGTTCCGCCGGAAGAGGACGGCGCCAAAGATTCCCTCCTCCACCAGCGCGTGGAAGTCGGCGTCCGGGTCGCGGCCCATGAACCCGACCATCAGCATCCTCGCGCACTGGCGGCGAAGCTCGTCCATCGCCGACACCCTATCGCAGGCTGGCACTCACCTACGAAGCAGCACTCCCTCCAGGAGGAAGGCCGCCGCCGCGGCCACGATGAGCCAGGTCCAGAATGGCGCCTTCCTCTCCGCGCCTTGGCCCCCGGCGGTGCGGACCGTGTCCTCCCCGAAGTGCTGGGTCAGCTCCTCCCGGCGGATGCGGGTGAGGTCGCTCTCCGAGGGGTCCAGCACCGCGGCGAAGGCGGCGAGGGGCCGACCCGAAGAGTCGAACGCGGTGTGCACTCCCGGCTCCGCGATGGGGCCGACTTGCACCGGCCCGTCGGGTTCCGATGAGAGCGGCACCTCCCCGCCGGAGGGCGACGCCACCCTCTCCACCTCTGGCTCCTTTGGCAGCCGGAGGGACAAGGTCTCTCCCACCCTCGGCCGATGCTCCTCGCGCTCATCGAGAGAGCCGGCCAGGAAGGCGCAGAAGCGCTGCATCAGCGGGAGGAAGCTGGTGCGGATGGCGAAGTCCCCCCAGTCGCGGTCCACGGTGGAGGTGAAGAGCATCACCCTCCCCCGGCCCCTCGCCGCCACCGCCACCGCGGGCGCCCCGTCCTCCAGGGTGGCCAGCACCGCCCCTATCTCCCCCTTTTGCACCGCTTCGGCCTCGAGCAGCACGTATCGGTAGAAGCGCGAGCTCATCAGTCCTTCCCGGGCCCTGCCGGTGAAAGGCGTGAACACCGGGTGCTCCGAGGAGAAGTTGGCCAGCTTGGCGGCCCGGGCGGCGGCGTCCAGCTCCGAAGGGTCCACCGACGTCTTCACGTCTCTCAGCCGCCGCGGCAACACAGCGCCCAGCCGCTGGTTGTAGGTCTCCGGCGCGACGTTGTCTCCCATCGAGAGGAACAGGCTCCCTCCTTGCCGCACGTACTCGCCTAGCCGCTCGGATTGCTCCTTGGTGGGCGCCGGGACGTTGAGCAGGAGCACCACCTGGTAGCTGGAGAAGTCCTCCCGGAAGGCGGAGTCCACGTCCCGCACGGCGGCGTGAAGCGGCGAGCCAGGGGCGGTGAGCGCCGCCTCCACGAAGAAGGCCTCGTCCCGGTAGCGCACCGTGCTCGGCGACCCGTTCACCACCAGCGCCCGCAGCTCCTTGGGAGCGTTCAAGACGAAGGCCCGCCGGTCGTCCTCGGCCAAGGCGTCGGCGGAGATGGAGACTTCCCCGGTGAAGAGGCCGCCCGAGTCGAAGCGGTGGGTGAGCGACTTCTGGGCGGTCCCTCCCCCGGAGATGTCCAGAAACCCTTTGGCCACCACCTGGCCCTCCACCTTGAGCGAGGCCTCGAGGTCCTTCACCGGCTCCGAGGAGAAGTTCCGCACCGTGAAGGTGAACTGGAAAGCCCTCGGGCCGACCTGCAGGGCGGGTTCTACCTTGAGGTCCACCACCGCGCGGTTGGGAAGGGCCTGCTCCCCTCGGGCGGCGTCCCGAAGCACCACCTCCGGGCGAATTCGCTCTCCCTTGGGCCCGGCCACCGTGGGCGGGGGAGCCTCGAGCCTGAGCGAGCCCTGGGTGAAGTCGGAGATGACCACCAGCCGCTTCGAAGGCAGCGGGCTCTCCTCCAAGGAGCGCGCCCCCAGCTCCATGCACCGCACAAGGTCGGAGGGCCCGTAGCTCGGCTCGGCTTCGTCGAGTTGGGCCCTAAGCTGCGCCCGGTCGGAGGTGGGAGGAGGCGGTGGGCTCACCAGGGGCCCGCACAGGACGACGTTGGCGGGCTCCTCGGGGAGGAGGTCCCTCAAGGCCTCGCGCGCCTCCTCGCGGCCGCGCAGGAAGAGCGACTTGCCGTCGGACCAGCGCATCGACAGCGAGGAGTCGAGGACGATGGAGGTGGCCGCCGGACCCCGCGCCGAGGCCGAGGCCCCGACCTCCCGCCTCCACTCCGGCCGCGCGAGGGCCACAGGCAAGGCGAGGAGGATGAGCGTCCGCAGGCAATAGAGGATGAGCCGCTTGAGCTTGAGCCTCGAGGCGGTGCGCCGCTGGCTCCGGAGCACGAAGGAGATGGCCCCGAAAGGGTGCGGCCTCGGCCGCCGCCGGTCGAACAGGTGCACCAGTAGCGGGACGAGGGCGGCGCTGGCCCCGAGGAGCAGCCAGGGATTGGCGAAAGTCACCGCCGCCTCCCTTGCCTTCGCGCCAGAAAGCGCAAGAGCACCGAGTCCAAGGGCTCGTCGGTGCGGACCAGCTCGTAGTCCACGTCCGCCTCCGCGCACGCCTTCCGCGACTCGGCGAGGAAGGCGCCAAGCTCTTCGAGGTAGCTCTGCTTGATTTCCCTCGGGTTCACCTCCAGGCGGCGCTCGTCCTCCATCGAGAGGAAGAGGGTGGGGTCATCGAAGGGAAAGCTCAGCTCTGAAGGGTCCACGAGATGGAAGACGGCGAGGTCGTTCTTCCGCGCCCTGAGCTGGAGCAGGCGCCTGAGCCCGTCCGGCCGGTCGTCGAAGAGGTCCGAGAAGACGCAGAGGAGCGAGCGGCGGGTGACTTTCTCCGCCAGGTGGTCGGCGGCGGCGGCGAGGTCGGTGGTGCCTTGGGGGGAGAGGCCCTCGAGCGTCTCGAGCAAGGTGGTGAGGTGGCCGGCGGCGGAGCGGGGCGGCAGGTCCGAGCAAGAAGAGCCGTGGGTCACCGCCAGCCCGGCGGCGTCCTGCTGGCGCACCAGCAGGTAGGCCAAGGTGCCGGCCAGCACCTTTGCCACCTCCAGCTTGGAGAGCCCGCCGCTCGAGTAGCCCATCGAGGCGGAGGCGTCGATCAGCATCACCGCCCGGAGGTTGGTCTCGTGCTCGAAGCGCTTGATGTAGAACTTGTCGAACTTCCCGAAGGCCTTCCAGTCGAGGTGGCGCAGCTCGTCGCCGGGGGCGTACTCCTTGTGCTCGGAGAACTCCACGCTCTGGCCCTGATGGGGGCTCTTGTGCAGGCCGGAGAGGACGCCCTCCATCACCGCCCGGGCGCGCAACTTCACCCCGGAGAGCCTGGCCAGGGTCTGGGCGTTGAGCAGCTGCACCTACGCCTTCACGATGGAGAGGATCTGCTCCACCAGCTTCACGCTGGTCACCCCTTCGGACTCGGCGTGGAAGTTGGGGAGCACCCGGTGGCGGAGCACCGGCTTGGCGAGCGCGCGGATGTCGTCCACGCTCGCCGCGAAGCGCCCGGAGAGGATGGCCCGCGCCTTGGCGCCGATCACCAGGTACTGGCTCGCCCTCGGCCCCGCTCCCCAGGCCACGTTGCTTTGGATGAAGTCCGGGGCGCCGTTCTCCTTGGGGCGGGTGTGCCGGACCAGCTCCACCGCGTAGCGCACCACGTGCTCGGGCACCGGCACCCGCCGCACCAAATCCTGCAGCGAGCTGATCTGCCCCGGGGAGAGCACTTTCTCCAGCGCGGGCTGGGTGCCCACGGTGGTGGTCTTGACGATCTGCACTTCCTCCTCCGCGGAGGGGTAGCCCACGTCGACCAGGAACATGAAGCGGTCGAGCTGCGCCTCCGGGAGCGGGTAGGTGCCCTCCTGCTCGATGGGGTTTTGGGTGGCGAAGACCAGGAAGGGCAGGTCCAAGGGGTAGGTGCGGCCGCCGGCGGTGACCCGGTACTCCTGCATCGCCTGCAAGAGCGCGGCTTGGGTCTTCGGCGGGGTGCGGTTCACCTCGTCGGCGAGGACGATGTTGGCGAAGAGGGGCCCGCGCACGAAGCGGAACTCGCGGCGGCCGGTGGCGCGGTCCTCCTCGAGGATGTCGGTCCCGGTGATGTCCGAGGGCATCAAGTCGGGAGTGAACTGGATGCGGTTGAAGGAGAGGTTGAGCACGTCGGCCAAGGTGGAGATGAGCAGCGTCTTCGCCAGGCCCGGCACGCCCACGAAGAGGCAGTGGCCGCGGGAGAAGAGCGAGACGAGGAGGTGGTCCACCACCTCGCGCTGGCCCACCACCCGTTTTTCGATCTGCTCGAGGATTTTCTTCCGCGCGGAGGCCAGCTCCTCGACCGAGCGGAGGTCGTCCCCCTTTGGTTCCGCCTTCTCTGCTGCGTCTTCCATGGGGACCACTTGTAGTCGGCCGGCGCTCGATGGGCCAGGGCTCATGCGGCTCGCTTTCGGCTAGCGGGCAGGCAACCTTGGGCACGGAGCGAAATTCCGCCAAGCTCCTCTGCCCGCCGGGAGGGGTGGGTGACGGCCCGGGCCGTCCGACTGCGGTAGAGTGGCAATCCGCGTGCGAAGCGTCCCCGTCGTCGCGGCTCTGTGGGTGGCGGCCCTGTGGCTGGCGCCAGGCTGTGGAAACTCGCGGCGGTGCGGGCCAGGAAGCTGCAGCGGTTGCTGTGACACTTCCGGAAACTGCCGCGCCGGACAGCTGAATACCGAGTGCGGGACGAACGGCGCGGAGTGCACGGTGTGCCCCGGCAGCGAAGTCTGCTCGGGCGGCCTTTGCCTCAAGAGCGGAGGCGGCACCGGAGGCGGCGGAGGCGGTGGCTCGGGAGGAGGCGGCGGTTCCTCCGACGGAGGCGAGCCGGACGGCGGCAAGGACGGCGGTGGTTCCACCGACGCGGGCAGCTGCGGCCGCGGCGGAGCGGCCTGTACCAGCATCCAGGACTGCTGCAGCCTTCGCTGCAACAATGGAGTCTGCGCGGCGTGCCAGGCCGACGGGGAGACCTGCGGCGCCGGCTGCTGTCCGGCGCTGCTCTGCTACCGGGGAGTTTGCCGGGCCTGCCGCGCCAACGGCTCCGCATGCACGCTCTTCACCGACTGCTGCTCGGGCTTCTGCTCGAACGGCCTTTGCGCACCGACCTGCGGAGAGCCGGGTGCGAGCTGCTCCACCAGTTCCTCCTGCTGCGCGGGCGAGGTGTGCTCGGCGTCCTCGCAGTGCTGCACCAAGCCCGGCCAGGGTTGCTCCAGCGCCGCCGAGTGTTGCTCCGGCGGGTGCACGGCCAACCTCTGCGACTGCGGTCCGTTGGGGAGCGCTTGCGAGGGAGCCGGCGACTGCTGTGGAGGGGTGGCCTGCGCCGGCGGGCGTTGTTGCAAGGCCAGCGGAAGCTCCTGCGCCTCCGGGACCGAATGCTGCGGCGGCGCTTGTACCGGAGGGCTGTGCTGCAAGCCCACCGGCGCCTCCTGTGGCGCGGGCGGTGAGTGCTGCGGCGGCGCGTGCACCGGCGGCCTCTGCTGCAAGGCCAACGGCGCGGCCTGCAGTTCCGGCGCCGACTGCTGCGGGGGCGCCTGCACCGGCGGGCTGTGCTGCAAGCCCAACGGCGGCTCCTGCGCCGGCGGCGCCGAGTGCTGCGGTGGAAGCTGCCAGGGGGGACAGTGCTGCCGCGGCAACGGGGCCAGCTGCGGATCCGGCACCGAGTGCTGCGGCGGCACCTGCACTGCGGGCACCTGCTGCAAGCCGCTCAGCGCCTCTTGCGGCGTTCCCTCCGACTGCTGCAGCGGCGGCTGTACCGGAGGCGTCTGCTGCAAGGCGCTGGCGGCGGCCTGCACCTCCGCCTCGGAGTGTTGCGAGGGCACCTGCAGCGGAAGCAAGTGCTGCAAGTATTCAGGCACCTCCTGCACCTCCAGCAGCGACTGCTGCTCCGGGCAGTGCCAGTCGGGCACCTGCTGCATCCTCTCCGGGGGCGGCTGCCTGTTGAGCGCCCAGTGTTGCTCGGGCACCTGCAACGCCCTGTTCACCTGCAACTGAGCGCCGAGGCTGACCATCGCGTTTGGTTGCCCGGGCCTGCGCCGTTTGCCGCAGGTGCGGCGGGATGGTACAGGGCCGTCGCCGTGGCCTGGGCTGGGGCCACGGCCCCGGAGGTCTCCATGCGGTGCTTGGCGCTTCTCGGCGCGGTCGGGTTGCTGGCCGCCTGCGGTCCTTCTTCCTCCGGCGTCTGCGGTGCCGCCACCTGCACCGGATGCTGCCGGGGCAACGAGTGCGTCACCGTCCAGGACGTCACCGCCTGCGGCAGGGGAGGGGCGACCTGCCTTGGCTGTGTTTCGGGCCAAAGCTGCATCGGAGGCCAGTGCGCGACCGCCGGCGGTTGCTCTTCGGGTCGGGTGAGCTGCGGCGGGAGCTGCGTGGACACCAGCAGCGACCTGGCCCACTGTGGCTCCTGCGGCCGGGCCTGCGGCTCCAGCGAGAAGTGCGAGCAGGGAAGCTGCCTGCCACTCTCGGATTGCCGCACCGCCGGCTGCACCGGGAAGACGTACTGCGACTTGGCGACCGGGCGCTGCGAGCCCGGCTGCGCTTCCGAGGCGCAGTGCGCCCAGAACGAAGTCTGCAAGGTGGCCACCCACCAGTGCGAGGCATGCGCGGGCGGGACTCACCGCTGCGGCAACCAGTGCGCGAGCGACACCAGCGTGGACTCCTGCGGCAGCTCCTGCACCCCTTGCCCCACCCAGGCCAACGCCACCGCCACCTGCCTCAACGGCGCCTGCGGTTTGCGCTGCAACACGGGCTATCGGCTGTGCGGGGGCTCCTGCGTGGTGGACACCGGCCGCTGCCCTCCTCCCGATGGCGGGGTGGGAGTGGTGGACTGCGGCGGCACCTGGTGCGGCGGGGGCGACAAGTGCTGCGTGGTGATCGGCGACGGCGGCTACGCGCTGCAGTGCCTGGCCGCCTGCTCCGGCACCTCGGTGGACTGCGACGGTCCCGAGGACTGCTCCACCGGTGGCGCTCCGGTCTGCTGCGCCCAGTTCTCCCTGGGCGCGGGTGGCTTCCCCTTCTGTCCCCTGGATTCGGCCTCGGCCGGTTGCGGCGCTAGCTGCGCCTTCTCCTTCCCGTCGAGCTGCCCCGGCTCGGGCCAGGCCCGGGCTTGCCAGGGCAACGCCGACTGCGCCTCCGAACCGAGCGCCATGTACTGCTGCCTTTACGAGAGCGGCAACGTCTCGCTCAGCATCTGCGTGCCGCAGCTGTACAAGGGCGGCGCCAAGTCCTGCGCTCCCTGAGCGCGGCGCCCAGTGCGAGGCGCTGGCGGTCGGGCTCCGGATCGCTTGCGCCGAGGCCGGAAGCCTACCGGCAATGTCCGCGGCAGACCAGCCCCCGGCGGCTACCGGGTGGGCGTCGCCGGTGGCTCGACGATGCGGCCGGCATCAGGCGCCGGGGACGCCTGGGTCGCGGGCAGGCTCGGGTCGGCCAGGTTCCCTGAATCCTTGGCAAGGGTGCGCGCGTACTTGGGGACCTCATCGGGCCTGACGCCAGTGAGCCGCGCCGCGGCCTTCCGGTTTCGCTCCGCCAGCTCCTTCTTCCCCAACGAGTCGTGCGCCGCGAAGAGGGCGAAGTGGATCTCCGGGTCGAACGGGTCCGCCGCCAGCGCCGAGAGGTAGGCGTCGCGGGCCTTCTGCCACTCCTTCCGCCGCAGGTGGATCCTCCCCAGGTGCACGTGGGTGGAGGCGGTGGCTGGGTGGGAGGTGAGCGAGCCCAACAGCACCTTCTCCGCCTCTTCGAGGCGCCCCAGCTCGAGCAGCGCGAGCGCGTACTTGTTGGAGACGGACTCGTAGCGATTTCCCACCAGCGCGTGGGCCTTGCCGTACTCCTCGGCGGCCGCGGGGACCCGGTTCCGCTCGCGGAGCAGCTCTCCTAGGTGGGCGAGCTTGCGCGCCTCCACCTCCTCCACCTCGGCAAAGTCGCCGAAGGAAATCTCCCGCCCCTTCTTTTCCTTCTCCATGGCGGAAAGCTCGTCCCTCAGCTCCTTCTTCTCGTGCGCCGACATCGGGATGAGCTCCTTGGGAAACGGCTGCCGCCGCACGTACGCCAGCCAGGCCTTCTCGAAGGCGGCGAAGCTCTTGCCGGTGGCGGTCTCGATGGCGCGCTTGTCGTCCTTTCCCCGCGACAGCTCCTCGATGATCGCCCTCAGGCCCTCGTTGCCCCGCTCCCGGTGGATCAGCTCCACCGCGAAGAACACCTCGGCGAAGGCGGTGGAGGCGTCCTCCGCGGTCGGCAAGAGCGCGATCGAAGGGTGCATCGCCTCGAAGGGGACGAGCTTGTTCTTCCTCACCCTCGAGCCGAGCAGCGCCAAAACCGACGGGGTGAGCGCCTGCCCCGCCTTCCCCCGCCAGCGCGACTCCAAGTACTTCGCCAGCCCCTCGTGGAGCCAGATGGGCACGGTGTTGCGGCTCTTCTGCGACACCACCAGGTGCACGTACTCGTGGGAGAGGGTGTCCAGCCAGTCGTAGCCGCGCACCACCGCCTTGGGGCTGGTCACCATCAGCTTGTTGAACTTGCAGATGGCGATGGTGCCGGTGGTCTTGATCTGCTCCTTGGTGAGGGTCGACACCTTGGAAAGCTCGTTGGCGTCGTTCACCACCTCCACCCGAACCTTGCCCGGGGGAGCGTGGCCCAGGTCCTGGAGCAGGGCCGAGCGGATGGACTCCAAGGCCTCCAGCGCGTAGGGCGCCAGAATCTCGTCCTTCCCCGCGGGATAGAAGAAGACGAAGTGCTCGCTCTCGGCGCGGGCGTGGTCGCGGACGATCCCCCGGGTGTCCTTGGCGAGCTTGAGATAGGAGCCGGGCTTCTCCGCCACTTGGGCGCGCTCCAGCTCCTCCACCGCCTCTTGGTAGCGGCCCTCCTCGAAGGTGAGGCGGCCCCGGAAGTAGTGCAGGGGCTCGACTTCCTGTGGGACCAGCTTCTCCAGCTCGGCCAGCTCGCTCCGGGCTCCCTCGATGTCCCAGTCGTTCAGGTGCTGCTCGAGGTTCTGGATCCGCGCCTTGGCCTCCGCCCTCAGCTCCTCCCCGAGCGCCGGGAGGGCGAGGAGCAACAGGAGCGCCGAGGCAAGCGGCCTCACTTCACCAGCTCCTCGTAGTAGCGCTTCACCTGGTCCCGGTACCTGTCGGGCGCACCCTGCTTCATCGCCTCGAGCAGGTCCTTGCGCAGCTCCTTGGGCGCCTGGAACTGTTCCTCGTCGGGGATTTCCACCCGCTCCTGGTCGTGGTGCCCCCAGCCCCTCCTCCGCCCGGCCATCATCGGCAGGGGGAGCCCGCCGCCCTTGCCGCCCCTTCCCTTCGACTGCTGCATCTGGCGCTGGAACTGCTGGAGCTGATCCAGCGCGGCTTTCTGCTCGCCGTGGCCGCGGGAGGGATCTCTCATCTCCAGCCTCTGGGAGGCGCCGCCCATCCGCTCGGAGATTTGCCCCATCTGCTCCTGCGCTTCCTCGCCGAAGATGGGAGCGAGCTGATCCATCTCCTCCATCCTCTGCTGGAGGCCCTGGGCGCGCCGCTCCAGCCCGCGCTGCTCGCCGGACATCTGGCGAAGCTCCTCCCGGTCCTCCTCGCTGAGCATCGAGCCCGGCGGAGGGAAGAGGTCTTGCAACTTGCGGTCGATCTCCTCGACCTTGGTTGCATCGTGGCGCAGCCGTTCGGCCATCTTGCGGGACTGCTGCTGCACCTCCGGCGGGTTCTGGAAACGCTCGTCGAGCCGGCGCTGGTTGTCGCCCTCATCGGCCAGTCTCCTCGCCGCTTCCTTGGCGCGCGCCGCCGCCAGCGCGGCCAAATCGTAGTCCTCCACCTTGAGCGCGTTCTTGAGATTCTCCAATTCCGACTGCGCCAGCTCGAGGTGCTGGTCCGCCCGCGGGAGCTGCTCCGGCGAGAGTGACTGGTAGTCCTTGGCCACCTCCTCGGCCTTCCGCAAGAGCTCTTCCTTGAGCGTCTTTCCCCTCTGGCTGAGGCGTTCCTTTAGCTGCTCCTTGTAGCGGTCGCGGATCTCCTTGGTCCGCTCGGCCAGCTCCTTCTGCTCCGCGGCGGTGTCCCGAAGCTCGTCGATGAACTTTTGGAACTTCCTGGTCAGCTCGGGGTTCTGCTCGGCGGCGGCGTCCTCCTCGGCGTCCTCGAGCTGCTGGAGCATCTCCTCCATCTGCATCGCCAGCTCCTGCAGCTTGGCCAGGGCCTCCTCCACCTTCCCCTCGCGCAAGAGCCGCTCCATCTCGTCGAGCGCGCTGGAGAGGTCGCGCTCGCGCATCAGCTCGCGCAGGGCCTCCTGGTTCAAGTGCTCGTCGCGGATGCCCTTGGCCAGCTCGCCCATCCTCCGCATCAGCTCGTCGATGCGCTCGCGCATCCTCTGCACCTCGCGGAGGATGTCCTCCTTGAGCTTCTCGTCCTTGGTCTGGCGGAACTGCTCGATCAGCGAGGCCAGCTCGCGGCGGTCGCGCTGGAGCTGCAAGGCCAGCTCGCGCAGCTCCCGCATCTTCTGCCGGTCGAGGAGCGACTCCAGATAGAGGACGTTGCGCTCGGTGCCGGCTATCTCCGCCACCGCCGCCTGGACCAGCCTCCGCGCTCCGTCCAGCTCCAGGCCGCGGGCGCGGTGGAAGCGCAAGAACATCCGCCGGGCATCGGAGGTGCCCATCGCCATCTTCCGGGTGGCCTCGCCGATGTTGACCAGCGCCGCGTACAGCTCCTCCGGCGAGTCGCGCTGGGCAGAGAGCTCGCGGGCGGCCTCCAAGAGGTCGGTGGCGAGCTGGAAGGCCGAGGCGTCCACCGACTGCGCGGCGGAGACCCGGCCGAGGTCCTTCTCCGGGGCGCGGTCGGGCCCCTCCAGCCGGTCGGCCAGGTGCAGCACCATCCGTTCCCACAGGCGCTCTGCTTTCCGCACCGCCTCCCTCCGGTGCTCCGCCGCGCTGTAGAGCTTGAGCGACTGAGTGCGGGAGACGCCCTTCTTGTGCCCCTCCACCTCGTCGTTGTCGCGCACCTCGAGGAAGTAGGTGACGCGCTGGCCCGGCTCGAGCTCGAGCGCGCCCACGTCCCAGACGTACTGGCCCTTGGACCTCCTGCCCTCGTCGTGCTTGAGCGGGACCCGCTGATCCTCGCTCTTCCCCGGCGGACGGAAGACCAGCTCCAGCTTGGAGAGCCCGTAGTCGTCGCTGGCGTCGTACCTGAGCGTCACGCTCTCGCCTGGGTCGATCTCCAGCTCATCCAGCGGCGAGACGAGCTTCACCTGGGGCGCGGCGTCGGTCTCCACGTGGATCGGCACCTCCGGCCCGCGCGCGGCCACCTTCCCGCTGCGCTTTTGGAAGGCGAAGTGGTAGTGGCCCGGCTTGTCCACCACGAAGCTCCCCGAGAGGTCCCTGCCCCCGGACACTCCGAGGGGCACCGACTTTCCGTTCACCACCAGCTCGGCGCGCGCCACCTCCCGGTCGGCGCGGGTGGAGATCTGCACCTCGGTGCCCGCCGGCGCCGAAACCTCTCCGCTGGTGCCGGGCACGGTGCGGGGGGCCAGCCCGGTGTAGGCGGGGTAGCGGTAGGTCAGCTCCACGTCCCCGGTGATGGGCTCGCGGGCCTGGCCGACGGGGGTCTCCTCCACCCGCAGCGCCGCGCGGGCTCCCCGGAGGAAGGCCGAGGGCCAGGCCACGATGGCGGCGCAACCGAGCAGCAAGGCGCCGCTCAAAGCTGCCGCTGCAGGCCGCACGCGTCTTCCATCCACCACCAGGCGGACGTCCGCTGCTCCCGCCTGGGCGTCGACTTGCTCGAGAAAGGCGCGGGCGAGCTGCTTGGAGAAACCGTCGGCCCTCCCCAGGGCGCGCCGAAGCTCGACCGCGGCGAGGAGATCGAAGGAGAGCGAAGGGAGCCGACCGCCCGCGAGCCGCGCGGCCCTGGGATCGTCCCCCACCTGGGAGAAGGCCACCCAAATTCCGTGGAACAGCAAAAGCCCCAGGAAGGCCAGCGGGGCGGCAAAGGCGAGCAGCCGGCCAACGAGCGGCGAGGCAAGGGCGGCGAAGGCGGCGGCAGTGAGGAGCAAGAGCGCGGCGGAAATCCCCCACAGCGCGCCGCGGAGCCAGAGCTGCCGGCGGGCGTGTGAGCGGACCTCGCGGATCAGCCGGGCGTGGCCGACCTCCTGGCGCGCGGGAAGGGGAGGGGGGGTCGGATTCTCGCGGCCCTGGGCGCTGGAGGTCTCTGGAAACACGCGACGTCAGGCCAACGGGCCTCGGGGCCTGCTATTCCTCAGCATATATAAGGCGAGCGCCACGAGGCAGGGAGTGCCCCCGACCGCGGCGCAGCAGCCATTCATGATGTCGTCCGGGCTGGACAGCTCGAGCTTCACCGGGCGGATCTGCGCCACGGTGTGCGTCTCGGTCACGGCCAGGACCCCTGCGTCTTCCACCGGCTGGGTGTAGCGAAAAACGAACGTTCCTCCGTCGGTCTCCCAAAGGGCGCTCCGGTTGGGCTCTTTGGGCAGGCCGGAGCGGTCCAAGAGGTAGAGCGTCACCGATCTGGCGTGGGCCGCCTCCACCGGCTCGGGGATTCCCAAGGACACCAGGTAGTCGCGGCGCGGCGTCCCTCCGCCGCGGAAGGTGTCGCCCCGGAGGTGCCTCAGCTCGACCAGCGCATCGATGTCGGTCGGCCCGCTCGTCGATGTGCTTCCTGCCGCGTGTGGACATCCGTGGGAGGAGCTGAAGTGACACGTCGAAGAGGTAGAGATCGACGGAACGAAGATCCGTGTCCTCAGCCTCGAAGGCTTACTGCTCACCAAGCGCTGCTAAAGTCCAAGCCGCCACCTCCAGGAGGAGCCATGGGGGGCTTCCGGCTGGCGACAGCTGCAGTCCTGTTGGGCGCCACTCCGGCGCTGGGCTTCCACACCCTGGGGCAGCAGCGCAATCTCAACACCTTGCCCCTGTGCACGGGCGCCTCCTGTCTCACCACCGAGGGCCCGGCGGTGGAGCTGAACGCCAACCCCTACGAGTGCACCCAGAACGGCACCCTGAAGCTCGAATTCGAGCTGTTGCCCACCGGACAGGCCTTCGCCGGCGTGGCCACCTACTCCTCGCCGTCGATTCCGCGGCCCAACTGCACCGAGCCGTTTCCCTGGACCAGGGTGACGGGCCTCACCTCCGGCACCCAGTACAAGTGGCAGTGGCGAACCGCGCCGTCCGCCGGGAGCCCGGGCGCGTGGAACCAATTCAACCTCGGCCTGACGGCCTTCACCGCTGGACCGGCGCTCTCCTCGCAGCTGGCCATCAAGTCCCTGGCCCAGCCGGTCACCGCCGGCACTTGCTCACAGCCGGTGACCTTCGAGACGCAGACCAGCGCCGGTGCCCCCGCACCGGTTCCCACCTCGACCACCTTTTCGCTCTACCCCTCGCAGGGGGTGACGTTCTTCTCCGACCCGGGCTGCGCCCTCGCCACTACCACCGTCACCGTTCCCGCGGGCAGCTCCTCGGCCAGCTTCTACTGGAGCGCCACCAGGGCCCAGATTTTCACTCTGGCCATCGACGAGCCGACCTTCATCGCCGCCTCCCAGGTGCAGACCGTGATCGCGGCCGCGCCCGCCAAGCTGGCCATCGAGGGCTACGGCACCCAGGCGGCCATCTCGGACTGCTCGGCGGAGCTGCGGGCACGCACCCAGGACGCCTACGGCAACCCTTCCAAGGTGGCGGCCAGCACCACGGTGACGCTGCTGACCAACTCGGCGGGCTTGAAGTTCTCCACCAGCACCAACTGCGGCGGCTCGAGGACCAGCATCGTCATCGCCGCCGGCACCGACTCGGAGCCCTTCCGCTGGCTCGACACCCAGCCCGGGTGGCCCACCGTCTCCGTCAGCGCACCCAACCTGACGGGCGCCAGCCTCAACTTGAAGGCCTACGTGCGGCTGGTGTTCACCAACAACGCGGTCACCACCAGCGTCAACGTGTGCTCGCCGACTCTGACCGTGCAAACCCAGGACGGGACCGGCAAGGCCTATGGCGTTCCCGCGCCCACCGACCTCGCGGTCGGGTTAGGTCGGTCCATCTACCTGCGGGACGACGCCGGTTTCTACTACCGCGCCTTCGAGCGGAGCGATGCGGGCGCCTTCTACTCCGATTCCACCTGCTCGACGCCGGTGACGGCCACGGTGCTTCCCAACGGGGGCAGCAGCTACAGCGGATTCTTCAAGACGGTTCGCACCTACGACCGGATGGTCTTCGCCCAAGTGGTGGATGCGGGCGTCCCGTTCCTCGAGGCCATCCAGTACGAAACCGTCAACCCGGGGCCTCCGGCGGCGCTCGCCTTCTCGACCGCGCCGCAGTTCATCTCCGCCGGCGCCTGCTCGGGCTACACCCAGCTCCGCAGCCAGGACACCTACGGCAACCCCTCGCCGGTGTCCGCGGCCACGCCGCTTTTACTCTCCACCACCTCGGACGGGGGCAGCTTCTACTCCGCCGCGGGCTGCGCGACGCAGGTCACCAGCACCACCATCGGGGTGAACCTGAGCTACCACTACTGCGTTGGGAACCGGGGCGTCTGATCGGCTCGCATCCTGCGGAGCCTGAAAATCGGCGCCCGCCCACGCCGACGTGATCGGCGTTTTGCAGCTCTTGACGCGATCGCTCGAGGGTGATCGAACGTCGGGATGCTC
>JACPVI010000075.1 GCA_016191815.1 Myxococcales bacterium | reverse complement strand
CGTCCTATCGGCGCTCGGTATCACCCAGCTTGAACCTCCGACACCACCCACGGAGGACGCTACGGCCGCGTAGTTACAAACCGCCCGTGGCTCCTCAGCAATTCCGCGAGCTTGGCGGCCAAAACGTTAAACATGGGCTAGTGATCGAGGACGGCCTGCGCGTGGAGCAGTCGGCCGAGCTGGAGGTGCCTGCCGGCTACCAGCCGGTGGCTCTCCCCGCACAGGAGAAGCACGCTTCGCTGGGGCTGGAGGCTCCCTTCTCGGTGGAGCCGATCGCCGGCGGAGTGAGGGTGAGGCGAACGCTCGCGATGAAGATGGGGAAGTTCCCCAAGGAGGACTACCCGGAGCTGTGGCGCACGCTCCGGCTCTTCGGCGACGCGCGAAAGAAGGTGCTCACCTTCGAGCGGAGACCTGCTCCCTGAGCCGGGGTGCGGGAGGTACGAGGGTCAAGTCTCGGGCAAGAGCCTCAGCGCGCGGCCCCGGGAGTCGCGGAAGAGGCCGAAGTGACGGAGGTCGAAGGTGAGGATCTCGGTCGCGCCGAGCCGTTCGCTCACCGCCATCAGCGCGCAGTCGGTGAGCCCGAGCGCTTGGTCGTGGTACTTGAGCCCGATCTCCTCGGCCCGCTCGAGATCCTCGGCCGAGACGGCCTCGCGCACGATGGCACCCTCCACCACCTGGCGCACGAAGCCCCTCTGCGCGTTTTCCCCGAGCCTCCGGAGCACCAGGAAGTCCACCTCGGCGAGCACGAAGTCTATCGTCACCAGCGGCCGCGCCTCGGCCTGGAGGAGCCGGAGGACGGCTCGATGGTGCCGCTCTCCTCGGTCCAGCGCGGCGAGCAAGCCCGAGGAGTCAGCGAGCAGGAGATCGCCCAAAGCCTGTGTCCTTCAGCGCCTGGTCCAGCCGGTGCGCCACCCCGCCGTCCTTGCTCCGTCCCACCGGCCGAAGCTTCGGTGGAGGGCTCTCGGCCAGGTGCGCCCGCAATGCCTCCCGAATCACCACTGCCTCGGAAACCTTCCGGCGCCGGGCCGTCTCCTTCACCAGGCGCTTGATCGCTTCATCGAGGTACACCGTGGTGCGTTCCATATGTCAACATATATGTCACCCATCCCGGCCGGGCAACCGGGTTCGAAGCTCCTTCAATCGCCTGGTCGTCCCACACCACGAGGTGCGAGGTGCCGCCGAAGGCGGCCGCGGGCCTGAATTGATGGTCAGCAGCGCTGGAGATGGCCAATCCGCCCGGGTCGAGTACGGTGCCAGCCACGCTGACCCTGGCCCCGTAGATGTTGAGCCCGGTGCTCCCACGCCAGTCCTGCCAGACCACCAGATAGTTGGTGCCGTCGAAGCCCAGCGTCGCTCCATCGAAAAGCCCGAATCGGAGAACTCGAGGTCAGGTTCACGTCGGTTCTCTTCCCTCTTCGGAACGACTGGTCCGACAGCAAGTGTCCGGCGCCGATGTACGTCGTCCACGCGAGGGAACTGTCGGCCTACGAGGAGCGCATCGAGTGGCTGCTGCTCACGAACCGCGAGGTCGGTGACTTCGGGGCCGCCATGCTGGTCATCGCTGGCTACGCCAAGCGCTGGAAGGTGGAAGAGGCGCACAGAACCTGGAAGTCGACGTGCAAGGTCGAGCGATCCGCCTTGGCCGACGCGAACCACCTCGAGATCTGGGCCGCCATCCTCTTCGTCGTGGCAGCGAGGATAGAGCGACTCAAAAGCCGAGCACGGGGCCCCTCTGGTAGCCGGCCGGCCTCCGACGAATTCACCCCGAATGAGCTCGAAGCACTCATCCTCCTGCGCCGGCCCAAGCTCACAGGTGGCCAGGCCCCTACGCTCGCGCAGGCCGTCCGGTGGATTGCAGAACTCGGCGGCTACAGTGGATCGGGAAAGAGCAGGGATCCACCGGGAGCAGTCACCCTCGGTCGGTGCCTTCTCTATTTGGCACCGGCAACCGAGGTACTCGAACGACTGAAGGCTCAGCGAAAAATGTGATCAAGGATCAGGTTCGGGACCGGGACCGGGTGCGTTCGCGGGGACGGGGCCGGGGGTCGGGTACGGATCTGGGTACGCCCGCTCCCGGCTTCGTTCGGCCAGCTCAGCGGAAGGTGCCGCCGCCTGCGGAAGAGGCGGCTACACGTCCGGCCGGGCCTCGGGGCGGGCGGCGTGCTGGGGCGCGAACTTCTCGGGCAGCTTCACCACTCCCAGCTCGCGCAGGAAGCCGAGGGCGTCCCAGTCCGTCCAGTCCTCGGCCAGCTTGCCGTTCTGGAAGTGCATGAAGGTGCTGACCGTGCAGGTGATGCTCTTTTGGGTCGGCGCGATGCCCAGCAGCTCACCCTGGTGAGTGCCGGTCATCCGGCAGCGCAGCGCCACGGTGTCGCCCTGCTCGATCACCTCGTCCACCGTCCCGCGCAGGTCCGGAAACGCGGCGCGGTACAGCTCTACTTGTCGTTTGAGCCCGTCGCGGTCGATCGGCCCCGTGTAGGGGTCGTGGCCCAGGTAGTCCGGAGCACAGTACTCGTCCAACAGCTCGAGCTTGCCTTCGCTCCACACCTCCTCGATCAGACGGCGGGCAATCTCCTTGTTGCTTGGCATTCGGCGAGCCTCCTCGTCACGAAGTTGCGCGACGAGGGAAAGATGGGCACGCCGCCGGCGGTCAGATGCCGTTCGACATGTACACGGTGTACGGAGTGCAGGTCGGCGCCTTGCCCGGCTCCCGGTACACCTTGACGATGAAGTCGGCGCTGTCGCCGCCCAGGCTCCCGCCCTGCCGGTAGGTGAGAGTGGAGGGGCACACCTCGTTGGTCCAGTAGCAGTCGGTCTGGTGGCTGCCGGTGCCGTAGCGGTAGACGCACATCTTGATCGCGGGGTCGTTGCTCACCACCCGCACCTTGACGTCGAAGTCGTCGGAGAACCAGTTGAAGCCGTCCTCGGCAAAGAAGCGGAGGACGTCCACGTCCCCCTCCGACGCCAATACTCCGGTGTGGTTGGTCTGCGCCTTGCTGGTGTCCTTGAGCGTCCCCTTGAAGGTGGAGTCGCTGCAGAAGCTGCCCGGGTCGGTTCCAATCTCCTCGCACTCGCAGCCGGTGGCGGCGCTCTTGTCGGTGTCGTACCAGCCGAGGTTGCACGAGCCCACCTCGCACACCCCCTTCGCGCAGGTGGGCGCGCCGTTGGCGATCGGGCAGCCGTCCGCGCAGCTCCCCGCAGTGGCGGTGAGGGCCACCTCCGCGAAGGAAGCCACCGGGTCGTCAGACTCCACCGAGAGGAAGCCGCCGAAGCTGGCGGCGGTCTCGGCGCGGAACTCCACCTCCACCGCGATGCGCTGGTCTTTCTGGAGCAGCGCCGGCAAAGCTGGCATCTGCTTGATGGAGAAGAGCGAGGAGGAGCCCGCCACCATCGAGAGGTTCTTGATCGTCAGCGCCCCGTAGCCGACGTTCTTCAGCTCGACCGGTTTGCTCACCACCCAGCCCACCGGCACCGCGCCGAAGGAGAGCGCGGAGGGAGTGGCCTGCACCTTGGGCTCGGTCACCGTCCCTCCGACATTCAGAGACAGGGCTGGGGTCAGAGCGTCGTCGGAGGCCACCGTCACGGTGGCGGCCAGCTCCGCGGCGCTGTTGCCCTCAAGGAGGAGGGTGAGCGGCACCCGCGAAAGCGGCGGCAGCACCCAGGTGGCCTTCCCATCGGGGAGCGAGGCCTGGAGGTTCCCGCTTGGGTCGTCCACGGTGATGCCAAGGATGTTCAAATCCTTCCCGCCCTGGTTGACGAGCTGCCGGGTGAGGGTGCGCTGCTGCTTCTTGGGGACTTCGCCGAAGTCCACATCGCCCGAGGGCTCCAGCGCCACCCGCGCGTCGGAGAGGCTGGTCCCCTC
Source organism: Myxococcales bacterium (assembly GCA_016191815.1). Classification (GTDB taxonomy): domain Bacteria; phylum Myxococcota; class Myxococcia; order Myxococcales; family Myxococcaceae; genus JACPVI01. Next base: position 84,345 of record JACPVI010000075.1, on the reverse strand, counting down.
CACCGCGATGGAGACCGGCAGCACGTCGGGATTGGAGGGAGTCACCAGCACCGAGGCCTTGAGGTAGGCCTGGGCCGAAGGCGCCCAGCTCACCGCGAGGTCCACCCCGGCGTCGGGCAAGAGCGCCGCGCCGGGCGGAAGCTGGGCTTTGAGCTCCGGGTGTCCGGCGTCCACCTTGGAAATCTCCACCGCCACGTTGCCGAAGCCGCCGTTGGCGATGCGCGATTGGAGGGTCTGCTCCTGGCCGGGCGCCACCACTCCGAAGCTGAGGCTGGAGGGAGTGGCGGACAGGGAAGGCTCTCCCACCAGCCGGCGCACCAGCGGGATGACCACCTCGCCCGGCTCGAGGCGGTCCGGGCTCTCGTCGGGGGAGGCATCGGTGTAGGTCACCACCAGGCTCGCTGCCTTGGGCGAGGGCGAGCCCTGGGGCAGGTAGCGCACGTCCACCTGGAAGTCGGACTTCACCCCCAGGACGAAGGGAGCCGGCTGGCTGCTCTGGATGGTGAAGTCCGGGCCGGAGCCGCTCGAGAGGATTACCCGCTTCACCGCGATCCGCCTGGGCCCCATCGCCTTCACCCGCACCGACACGGTGGTGTCGCAGCCGGGGCTGACGCACACGAAGGCCAGGGCCTCGGGCTCGGCGAGAAGGCCGCGGTAGTCGGGCTCGGCCGGCGGAGGCGGCGGGGCGCAGGCGATGGCCAAGAGCAGCAGGGGTAGCGAACGGGTCGTCATCGTCGCGCCTCCTACTTGGCGGAGAACTTCCCGCCGGCGCGGATCAAGTCCGCCGCGTAGAGCGAGTCGCCCTTCTTGTTCAGGGTGACTGTCTTTTCGAGCACCAGGGTTCCGTTCACGTAGGCCTTCACCGTGGCGTTGGTATTGCTGTGGCTCAGGCAGACGTTCTCGATGAGCTTGGCCACGTCCTGGCCGTTCACCTGGCCCACCCCGCTGGTGAGCGCGCCCACCAACACCTCCACCGAGATGCCCAGGATGCCCGCCATCAGCGCGGTGGGCAGCGAGGAGCAATCCTCCATGTACTGGAGCATCACCCGGTAGGTGCCGTCCTGGGTGGAGTTGGCGAGCACGATGCGCTCGGGCTCCTCCTTGGGGGCGAAGGCGATCCAGCTCGGGTTGCCGTAGTTGCCCCAGTTGGTGGGCTTGGGGTCCGACTTGTTGCAGACGTAGCCGTAGGGGTGCTCCAGCGTCATGTCCACGTTGCGCATGTCGTTGTCGAAGGCGCTGTTGGAGCCGTTCTCGAAGTACATCTCCAGCTTCACCACCTCCGGGCCGGCGCCGGGCACGCCCTCGGCGGTGACCGGGATGGTGACGCTCGGGCGCGAGGGGTCGTTGGTGGAGAGCATCAGCATCCCGCTGATCGGCCCCAGGCCGGTGGCGGTCACCGCCACCTGCATCTCCAGGTAGGCGCCGGCGGCGATGGGTGGCACCACCTGCGGAGTGGCGAAGAGGTCAGTGGAGGGCTTGGGGCCTCCCCAGCTATAGCTCACCACAAGCGGCGCGCCGCCCTCGTTCACCAGGGTGAGCGGCAGGAAGTTCGACTGCCCGAGCGGCACCTGCCCCAGGTCGATCGAGGAGGGCGAGTAGGTGAGCTTGGGCGGCGTCTCCGCGTTGCCCAAAACCGGGACGTTCACCTGCCCCTTGCTGGTGGTGACCAACAGCTCCGCCTGGTGCTTTCCGATGGAGCGCGGGTGGTACTGGAGCTGGACGGTGAGGAGCGAAGTGGAATCCCTGGCGATCGGATTGAGGGTGACCGCCTCCGCCGGCACCTCGGAGAGGGTGAAGTCCTGGGTGCCCTTGGGCGACAGCTCGATGGACTGCACCACGATGGGAGCGGTCCCGGTGCCCCGGTTGGTCACCTGCACCTGCTTCTGCGAGGCGCGGCCCTGGGCCACGAAGCCGAAGTCGATCGGGTTGGGCGCCACGTTCAGGTCCGGCACGCCCAAGAAGCGCGCGTGGACCGGCACCCGAAGCTCGGGGAACTCGCGGTCGTCGCTCAGGATGACCAGCTCGTCGTCGAAGCTCCCCACCAAAGGGGCCTTGAAGGAGAGCTCCAGCGGGCGGGAGCGGTTGGGGAAGATGTCCATCGGGAAGCCGCCCGAGGCGCACACCTCGCAGGAGAAGGGCGAGCTGGCCCCGCCGGAGAGCGAGGCCTCGAACACCGTCAGGGTGCAGTTGCCGATGTTGTGCAGCCCGATGGTCTGCGTGCCCTCGAGCACGTCCAGCTCTCCGAAGGACACCACGTGCGGCGAAGGCTGGAGGACGGGGTTTCCATCCACCACCACCTCGCAGGACTTGCTCTTCTCCGAGACGCACTCGAACTTGTCGCAGAGCAGCCCGGCCTCGCAGTCGGAGTCCTCGCGGCACGCAGCCGCGATCAGCTTGTCCGACTGGCAACCCCCGAAAACCAGCGCCGTGAGCACGAGCAGCCCCAACGGCGCACTCGAACGGCAAACAGACCGATCGGCCATGGTGGACCCCACTTTATGAAACGTGAGGTCGTACCCTCCTCGGGGAGCCGAGCGCAAGTCGCCCCGCGTCTTCGGTTTTCCCAGAAAGTTGGAAAAGTTCCCGCGCTCACAACGAGGAGCGCCAGCCCTTGGGCCTTTGGATTTCGCAAAGGCCCAGCCGCTCGAGGTGGGCCATCGCCGCGATGACCGAGGCCTCGTCCCAGGCGTCGCCGATGAGCTGCAGCGCCAGGGGGAGTCCGTCGTTCATCCCCACCGGCGCGATGCCGGCGGGAAGCCCGGTGAGGTTGGCGAGGAAGGCGAAGCGGGTCATCGCCGCGATCCAGCCGGGGGCGAAGATGCCCCTGCGGCCCTCCGAGAGGCCGTAGGGAGGGGCCTGGCGCGCGGTGGCGGGGAGCGCAAGCAGGTCCACTGGGGCCAAAGCCGCCGCCGCTTGCCTGCGGAGCGCGGCCCGCGTGCGCGAGGCGAGCAGGAAGTCCCGCGCCCCGAGGTTCTTCATCAGGCCGAACACCACTCCCAACTCGTCGCCCACCCGCGGTCCGTGCGCGACCATCTCGTCGGAGATGTTGGCGGTGGCTTCCGAGCTGATGATCAGCGCGCCCACTCCGGGCGCGTGCTCCGCCAGCGGCACCGAGACATCGACCAGCGTGGCGCCGTCTTTCTCCAGCTCGCGCAGCGCCTCTTGGCAGGCGGAGGCAATCGGAGAAGTGGCCTCGGCCATCTCCTTCGCCAAAACGCCGATGCGGGCGCCGCGGATTCCCCGGCCGAGCGCCCTCCGCCACTCGCCGGCCACTCCCGGGTAATCCGGGGCGAGCAGGGTGCTTGGATCTTGCGGGTCCACCCCGGCGGCCACCTCGAGGAAGTCCACCAGGTCCTCCACCGACTGGCCGATCGGGCCGATGTGGGCCATGGTGCTCGAGCCCCAGGTGTCGCCGGTGCGTCCCACCCGGATGAAGGTGGGCTTGAGGCCGAAGACTCCGTTCAACGTGGAGGGAATCCGAATGGAGCCGCCTCCGTCGCTGCCCACCGCCAGCGAACAGAGGCCAAGCCCCACCGCCACCGCGGAGCCGGTGGAGGAGCCTCCCGCGCCCCGGTCGGAGTGGTAGACGTTGCGGGGAAAGTCGAAGTGCTGGCTGTAGCCGAGCGGGTTGAGGCCCCACTCGGTGGCGTGCGTCTTGCCGAGGAGGACTGCTCCTTCCTCGCGGAGCCGCCGGGTGAGGAAGGCGTCGGCGGGCGCGGGCTGGTCGAGGTAGAGGCAGCCTCCGCGGGTGGGCAGCCCCTGGAAGTCGAACTCGTCCTTCACCGCCACCACCACGCCGTCCAGCGGGCCCAGCGGCCGGCCCTCTTTCCACCTCGCCGAGCTGGCGGCGGCGGCGGCGCGGGCCCGCTCCTCGTCGAGCACCGCGAATGGGCTGTGGGTGGAGTCGCCGAAGTCTCCCTTCCCCACGCGGAGGAGGACCGACTCCAGGACCGAAGAAGGGCTGGTGGACTTGGAGGCGTAGGCGGCCCGAAGCATGCGCCCGCTGCAGCGGCGGCAGGTGGGGACGCCGAGCTCTCCCTCTCCCCACCGGCGAGGCGGCGCGCCTTGGACCGGGCGGGGGAGATCATCTAGCGGCAGGCGGTGGTCGGCCGAGAGGGCCAGAAGCTCGGCGATGCGAAAGTCCTTGCTGGCGAGGCTCCAGAGGATGGACCTGGTGAAGGGCCGGTTCGCCATCCAGCGGGCAACCGCCAAAAGCGCGCCCGCCATGCGCATCTCTCCCATGCGAATCTCCCCGGTGCGCCGCTAGCTCGAAGGCGCGCCCCCGACTGTAGCCGGCGCCGGCGGCGGAGCAGAGGGGAGAGCCAACTCGGAAGCGCGCTTGCGCTCGGCGAGGCTGAGGAAGCCTACCGCCACCAGGATGAAGCCGAGCGACAGCCAGTCCTCCGGCTTGGGGTACTTCGAGGCCAGAAGCAGCGCCGAGGCCAAGGTGGCAGTGGTACCCGCCACCAGCGAGGTGAGGCGGTTCACCAGCCCGGCGAAGGTGGCGGTCCTCCCCTGGAACATGAAGATGAAGACCGAGAAGAAGGCCACCGCGCCGTAGGCAGTCCCGGCCAGCACCGCGCCCGGCCACTGCGGATGCGGCGCGGCGATGGCCGCCCGGAACTGGGCAAGCTGGCCGACCTCCCAGGGCGCGAAGTAGAGAAGCGCCGCCACCGCGGCCAAGGTGGCGGTGGCGGAGATCTGCTCCAGGGCGAAGAAGCCCTTGTTGTCCTGCGGCACGCCCTTGCCGCGGGTGTTCTTGTAGTAGTTCATGATGTAGATGCGCAGTGCGTAGGCGGCGACGTAGCTGCCCAGAACGCCCACCGCCGCCGGCGAGGAGAGAAATTCGAAACTCCCCTCCCGCACCCACAAGAGATTCACTCCCACCGCTAGCAGGGCGAAGACCACCGCGAGGTCCTCCTCCCGGTAGACCTTCTTCCGAAGCAGCCCCTGGCGAATCTGAATCGCATCCACCGCCCGGCTGATGACGATCACGCTCCCGCGCATGATGACCATCGCCACCATCACCGAGATGGGAAGCGTGTACATGAGGGTGGTGGTGGGAATCACCACCGCGGTGCACACTCCCGAGGGCACGATGTAGAGAAGCTCGCGCGGCAGATTGAGCCCGAGCAGGCGGATGCTCCCGTTGGACTTGAGCCGGTACCAGCCGCGGCCCACCGCCACCAAGAGGCACACCAGGGTTCCCCCCAGGGTGCTGTAGGCGAGGAACTCCATCTCGTTTTGCCCGGGGAAGCCCTTCTCGGCGCTGCCGAGGAAGTACTTCACCGTCACGCCGGTGACGACGTAGAAGGAGAAGTACGCGCTGCAAAGCTGCAGCAGCCGCCCGGTGCTGCCTTCAGCCGCGCGCGCCACGCCGACAGATCAGCACCGTTTCTGGCCGGCATCCAGTTTCGGCCCGGAACCGGCTTGCATGCGGCCGAGCAAGGGAGAGGATATGCCACCAGGGTACGTCGCAAGCGTCGCCGGGCGGGGGCTGGTAACTTGCGAGAGCCCTGCGGCTGCGGCGGCGCCGGGGGCTGTAGCTCCACCGCACTGGCAGCAGCGCTGCTTTGCTCCTGCCGAAGGCGGCGGGGCCGCCCCGGTGGGCTGGCGAGCCCTGGACCGGGGTAGGGACCGTCCACTTTCGGCCTCGGCGTTTCCCTCGGGTGCGATTGAACCTCGGGACCACAGGGTGCATCTACCGGCACTCACACCGGAGGCATTCGATGAAGAACGCACAGGCGGCGGTCCTGGCGCTGGCCCTGCTCGGGCTGACGAGCTGCAAGACCACCGCGGAGGTGGGCGACCCGGGTCGGCGCTCCGAGTTGGGGGGCGAACATCCGGGAACGACGGCCGAGCATGCCGGCAAGAGCGTGGAGCACGCGGGCGTGGCGGCGGAGCACGCAGGTGCCGCTGCCGAACACGCCGGCCAAAGGGCCCGAGGGGTCACCGCGGAGCAGATCAAGGAGGCGATGGGGGCGTACATCACCGCCAGGGTGCGCGATGGAGGAGGCGCGTTCCGCATCACCGACGAACGGAGCCGGGAGGCCCTCTCCTTGGAGTTCGTCAAGATTCACGATCCGGTCCGGAAGATCGAAAAACGGGGGTACTTCGCCTGCACCGACTTCCACCCGGTGGGCGCGGAGGGCGAGAAGCTGTACGACCTGGACTTCTGGCTTCAGCTCCGCGAGGGGACGCTGGTCGTCACCGAGGAGCGCATCCACAAGCATCCCGAGCAGCAAGGGAGCGCGTGGGTGAAGCGCGCGCGGTACACCTTCGAGAACGACGACCCGATCGAGATCCAATGAGCTGGGCGGCCTTGCTCGCGGCGGGGGCGGCGGCGGCGGGCGGCAAGGCAGTCGCCGGCCCTGCCGAATGCCTGGGACCCGAGGAGCGCTCTTTCACGCTGCAGTACGAGGTCCGGCTCGAACCGGTGCCCGAGGGCAGAGGGCCGATTGACGTCTTCGTGCCGCTGGCGCAGGAGGCTCCGGAGCAAGAGGTGCTGGTCCGAGAGATTCGCGCGAGCATTCCCGGCGAGCAGCGGACCGAGTCGAAGTTCGGCACGCGATTCTGGCACGGGCACCTCCATAGGTCCGACGGGAGGGAGATTTCCGCGACCGTCGAATACCAGGTGGTCCGGCGGGCGGTCCGGCGGACGGCCCCAGCCGATGCGGACTACTCACCCGAGGACCTACGGAGACTCTCAGCCTTCCTGAGCCCGCAGCGCCTGGTGCCGACCGCCGGCCCGCTGGTCGACCACATTCGGCGAGACCTGCCCAAGGCGAGCTCGCCCCGTGGCCGCGCGCGGGCCGTCTACGACTACGTGATCGACCACATGGAATACAAGAAGGTGGGGAGGGGCTGGGGCAACGGCAGCACCTACTGGGCATGCAGCGCGCGCTACGGCAACTGCACCGACTTCCATGCGCTCTTCGTTTCGCTGGCGCGTGCGGAGGGAATCCCCACCCGCTTCGAAATCGGATTTCCGGTGCCGGTGGGGCCAAAGGGAAGGATCGACGGATATCACTGCTGGGCGCAGGTGTACCTGCCAGGCGCCGGCTGGCTCCCGGTGGACGCCTCTGAGGCGTGGAAGCGGCGCGAGTGCCGGGACAGCTTCTTCGGCGCACAGCCGGCCGACCGGGTGCTGTTCTCGGTGGAGCGAGACCTCTGGCTGGGCGATGGCCACCGGAGCGGGCCGCTCAACTTCTTCGTCTATCCGCACGTCGAGCTGGAAGGGAAGCCCTACCGGGCGGTGAAGACCTCGCTCAACTACAAAGAGGACCCTGGCCTCTGAGGCGCGGCTCGCCGCGCCACCGCCATCAGAAAGCGGCGATCGGGCGATTCGAATTCGGCCACGCGCGACAGCCCTGCCTCCGCGAGCAGTTCGTTCAGCCTGCCGGGCTCGAACTTGTGCGAAGGGCTCATCTCCAGGCGCTCGCCGGCGCGGAAGGAGACCGCCCGCCCGGCCACCGCCAACTCCAGGTCGCGCTGGGGAGTGAAGCGCTTTACCACCCGGTGGAGCCCGTCTCTTCGGGAGTCCTTCTCGAGGCAAAAGTCCAGCGTTCCCTCCCGCTCGCTCAGCCCCAACGCGGCGAGCGGAGCGAAGGCGAAGCGGGCGTTGACCGGATTGGCGTAGCCCGAGAGCGTCTCGGCTCCGGCGAAAAGCTCGCCGTCCACTACCGCCAAGTCCTGCTCCCGCATGAGCCGGGAGAGCTGGCAGGCGAGGGAGATGGGCTCGAACGCCCCCAGGGTGCCGCCCAGCATGAGGAAGATCCGCGGGGGCGCTCCTCGCCGCGAGAGGCCCCGAAGCTGCTCGGGGTCGGTGAAGTCCGCCTTGAGCCCCAGCGCCGAGACGCCCGCCCTCGCCGCCTCTCCCATCGCCATCTCCAAAAGAGCGATGCTGGCATCGACCGGCCGGTAGAGCGGCCGCCGCCCCTGCGAACGGAGCGCGTCCAGCAACCGTGCGTCTTTCGTGCCCTGCCCGGCTCCGAGGCTGACCACCTCGAGGCGGCCCGGCGGTGAGAGCGAGGCCAGCTCTTCCGCGTGGCGCTCCACCAGCAGGCAGGAGCGGCTGAAGTTTCGGTATGCGCCCTCTGCGCACAGGTCGAGCCAGGCCCGGACCGAGAGGGGCGACCAGTAGAAGAATTTCTCCGGGAGCGCTCGGCGCTCGAGCGCCTGCAGCAACTCTGCGGCGATGCGGTCCTCGGTGAGCGCGACGTCGACCCGGAACACAGCGAAGAGAATAGTCACGCCGCCGCAATCGAAAAGGTGAGCCGTGAATTCCGGAACATCGGGCCTGCGTGGCGCCGCATCAGCGGGCTTGCGAGCGCTAATGGGCTTTGGGCAGATGCGGCGTTGGGTGAGCTTCCGGAGTGCGCTTGGCGGCGCATCCGGCTTTTCGCGGCGGGCCTTCAGGCTGAGAATGCCGCGGTGGCCTTTACTGCGCAGCGGAGGACCGGGTGGCTCTTGCTCGTCGCGCTGCTTCTTGCCGCGCTCGGCGGGTGGTGGCTGTGGCCGTCCGAGGAGCTTGAGGAGCCTGCTACGCCTCCCCGGTCGTCCGAGAGCGCGCCGGCTGACCGGGGCGAGAGACGGATCGGCGACCCTCCTCCGTCGGCTGCACGGCCGGAGCCGAGGCGAAATCTGTCCGCGTCTGCGGCGGGTCAAGAACCTCACGCCGAGGTGGGTGTGGATTTGGTGGGAGAGGAATCCGCGGAGGCGGCAGCCGCAACGCCCGTGCATTCCGCGGTGGGGACCGAGTGGCTCGAGCGCAACGCTGCGGCCGCCGAAAGGTCGGTCGAGTCGTTCTGCGAGGAGTCGGCGCGCCTGGCCCGCGCCGGGCTCGAGCAGCCCGCGACTGCCAGGCGCCGCGATGCCTCCTCGTACATGACGGTGCGCGTCGACTGGGAGGGAGGCGTACGCCCTCCGGGGTTGCTGCACCTCTCCGAGCCGCTCCGCCAGCGGATGCGTGAATACGGCAACGACTGGCCCAAGCGGGTTCGCGAGCAGGACTACGCGGGCCTGGACTTCTCCTGGATGGGCGAGCTGCACCAGTTCGACCACTGGGACGTGCTGGCCGAAGGGCCCTTGCGGGATGGGCGAGAGGTGCAGTTCGTGGAGGCGCCGATTCCGAACTTCTTCGACTTGATGACCTGGGCCAAGCTGCGGTTCGCCCGCGCCCTCCGCGCAGGTGACTTGGCCGCCGCCTCGCAGGACGTGCGGCAGCTCGCCTTGCTGTTGCGCACCACCGGGTTGCTCCTCGCCGACATGGTCGCGCTGGGCCTTTTGCGCATCGAGGCGGCCGCATACGAAGCGGCCGCCTCGGCGGGTTTGCCACTCTCTGGCTGGCGGCCCCACGATGCCGCGGCGCTCGATGCCTACCGCCGCACGGCGCGGGCGGCGCCCAATTTCCTTCTTCCTGGAGTGCCCGAGCACGTGATGAGGAGGGCGTTCGAGTGCAACGCCATCTCGAGGTGCTCGGCGGTGGTCGAGGCGGTGGGCATGCATGCCTCGCTCGGCCAGCTGAGCCGGAAGGATACCCGAGGAGCGGTGACCTCCATCGCCGACGGCTCGGGATGCGATGCGCAGATGCTGGAGTGGCTGAGGCGAAGCCCTCCGTTGACGCCGGAGCGAGCGTTGGAGGTGCTGGGGAATTGGGAGCTGCCCTCCTGGCCGGCGTCCGATGGAGGGCGCTGACCGCGGCGAGTCACGAACCTCCAGCCTCCGTCACGATGCGGCGAGGTAGAGACCCTCGATCTCCGATGGTGCGGCGACCCTCCGGGCGTTGGTGATGCTCGCGGGATCGACGAAGGCGACCTCGCTGCAGGCGGCCAGGTCCTCTTTGGGAACGCCGAGCTCCGAGAGCCGGGTGGGGTGGCCGATTGCCGCCAGCAAGGCCGCGACCCGGTCTGCGGCTGCGTGGGCCGCCGGCACTGGTTCCTTAGCGGTGACGTCCAGGCCGAGCGCCTGGGCGACCTCGCGCAATCGCGGAGCGGCCTGGGAGGAAATGGCGTTGAAGCGAATCACGTGAGGCAAGAGGATTCCGTTGCCGATGCCGTGGGGCACGCCGTGCCGCGCGCCGACCGCGTGGGACATCGCGTGGACCAGTCCGACGTTGGCGCTGCCGATGGCCCAGCCCGCCAGGGTGGCGGCGCTCTGCATCCCGGTGCGGGCCTCCAGGTTGTTTCCGTCTGAGACCGCGCGCTCCAGATGCGTCGCGATGAGTCGGATCGCGTGCAGCGCCTGCGCGTCGCTCATCGGGTTGGCCACCTTGCTGGTGTAGGCCTCGATCGCGTGGGTGAGGGCATCCATCCCGGTGGCGGCGGTCATCCGGGCGGGCAGGCCGGTGGTCAACAGAGGGTCGAGGATGGCCAGGTCGGGCACGATGAAGCGGTCGACGATGTAGCTCTTCACCTTGAGCCGGTTGTTCTTCACCACGGCGACGTTGGTCACCTCGCTCCCGGTGCCGGCGGTGGTGGGAATCGCCACGTGGGCCGTCTGGCGGCGGGTGAGCTGCTGAAAGCCGATGATCTGGATCGCGCGGACGCCTTCGGTGAGCGCCACCGCCGTTCCCTTGGCGGTGTCGATGACGCTCCCGCCTCCGAGGGAGAGCACCGCGTCGGCGCGATGGGTCCGCCCCAGCGCTGCCGCGGCGTCGATCACTTCCAGGCCGCCGTCCTGCGGCACTTCGGAGAACACCGCCGCGACGCGCGTTCCCAGCACCTGCTGGACCCGCTTGAGGATTCCCGCCGCCACGACTCCTCTGTCGGTGACGACGAGGACCCGTTGGTGGCCCAGCTGCGCCAGCTCGCTGTGCAGGCGGTTGATGCTGCCGGGGCCGGAGATGATGCGGGTGGTCGGCTCGTACTCGTAGGAGGCGCTGCGGTTGCGGCGGACGAGGAGGCGATGGCCGAGCTTGTTGTCGGGATCTCCCTCGGTCCCGACGTGGATGTGCTTGAGCTCGGTGTACTCGCAGAGGCCGTGGTGTCCCAGCTCGCGGCCGAGGCCGCTGTGCTTGAAGCCGCCGAACGCGCCGTGGTCGTGGAGGACGTGGTAGTCGTTGATCCAGACGGTGCCCGCGCGCAGTCTCCGGGCCAAGCGCTCCGCCCGGCCGAGATCGCGGCTCCACACCCCTGCCGCCAGCCCGTAGTCGCTGTCGTTGGCGATGCGGATGGCGTCCTCGTCGTCGGCGTAGGGAATCGCGCAGAGGACGGGGCCGAAGACTTCCTCGCGTGCGATGGTCATCTCGTTGCGCACGCCCGCGAAGATGGTGGGCGTCAGGTAGCAGCCCTTCTCGAAGCCGGCGACCTGGGCGCGCTCGCCGCCGCAGGCCAGGTGGGCGCCCTCCTTCTGGCCGAGCGCGATGGTGCGCTCCACCGCGGCGCGTTGCTTCTCGCTCACCAAGGGTCCCATGCGGGTGTGCGGGTCGAGCTGGTAGCCGATCTTGATGGTGCGGGCGCGCTCCACCAGCTTGCCTAGGAGCTCGTCGTGGAGCGCCCACGGCAGCAGCACTCGGGTGCCGGCCTCGCAGACCTGTCCGGAGTGGAGGAAGCCGGCGAACAGCGCGCCATCCACGGCCATGTCCAGGTCCGCGTCGTCGAGGATGATGTTGGCGCTCTTGCCGCCCAGCTCCATGGTGGCTCTCTTTATCGACTGGGAGGCCAGCTCGAGGATCCGCCGGCCGACCTCGGTGCTGCCGGTGAAGGCGATCTTGTCGACGTCCTTGTGCTGGCAGAGCGCTTCTCCGACCAGGCGGCCGGGCCCCGCGAGGATGTTCACCACTCCTTTGGGGACGCGGCTCTGGGCGATGAGCTCCGCCAGGGCCAGTGCGGAGAGCGGCGTGTCGGTGGCCGGCTTGAGCACGACGGTGTTTCCGGTCGCGGTGGCCATGGTGATTTTCCAGATGGCCATCAGGAAGGGGAAGTTCCACGGGATGATCCCCGCGCAGACCCCGACCGGCTCGCGGCGCAGCTCGTTGCGCGAGGGGAAGGGGAAGTTCCGGTAGGGGATGTGCTCGGTCCAAGGGAAGCGGGTGGCCGCGTAGTTGGCCATGGAGCGGATGAACTTGGCGCCCTGGAAGACGTCGCCGCTGGTTCGGGCGATCACTCCACCGGAGTCGAGCGCTTCCACCAAGGCGAGGCGTGCGAGGTTGGCCTGGATGAGGTCGGCCAGCTCGATGAGGATTTCGGCGCGCTCTTCGGGCGTCTTCCCGCTCCACGCTCCGCTGTCGAAGGCGCTTCGCGCGGCGGCCACTGCGGAGTTGACGTCGGCTTCACCGGCGCGCGCGACGGTGGCGATTGGCTCACCGCTGCCCGGATCGACCGAATCGAACGTCTCTCCCGACGCGGAGTCGACCAGCTCGCCGCCGATGAAGAGCCGATAGTGATCCATCTTCGAGCCGCCCCCGTGGCGATGCGCGTGTAGCACGGGCCACCCCGGTTTCACAGCCGGGGCATCCGGCGCGCGTTTCTCTGCATGCGCCGAGGTCGGCCTCGGCGGCGGTCCTGAGGTGAGCCACTTTCGGCGGTCTGGGTGATCCACCGCGGGTTGAGTGCGGGAGGCGATCCGGCCGGATTCCGGAGGGGATCAAAACGCCACCGCCGAAGGCGGTCCCACGCCTCCGGCGGTCGTGCTGGCTGGAAGTGGGAGGGCGCCCAGGGCCTGCGTGGATTCCGTTGGGTCGCGGGATGCTCGCCAGCAGAGCCCGCTCTTTGGCCGTCCTCGCAGGTGGAGCTGCGCCTCCTCCTCTCGGAGCTGTCCTCCGACCGCTCCGCGCGCGTCGCCTTCATCGTCGCTACCGCCGCCTGCCAGCGTGCCGGCATCGAGCGCTGCTCCCCAAACGACCTGCGCCACCTGGCTCCGGGCGGCCGGCGCCCTGCGGCGCCAGAGGAGTTTCCAGTCGCCCGGAACCACCGGTGATTCGATCCAGGAGGCGGATAGGATGGGGACATTGAACACCAAGGCGGAAACGCTCACTGAAACCGAAGACCACCGGCGACAGTCGGGCGGGCGAGCCGGCTCTCCACACCTCTTCCTCGCCTTCGAGTGCGCTGATCTCGCGGCCGCCGGTGCCCGCTACCGGCTTTCCGACGTCGACGAAGTCCTGCTCGGCCGCGGCGAATCGCGCGAAGCCAAGCGGACGTCCGCAGGAGGAGTGCGGCGCCTTTGCCTCTCGGTCGCCGACCGCCGGATGTCGAGCGCGCACGCGCGGCTCACCCGGGTGTTGGGCCGATGGGTGCTCGAGGATGCCGGTTCGAAGAATGGGGTCCGCGTCAATGGCGCGGTTCAGCAGCGGTCGGTGCTCGCCGACGGCGACCTCTTCGAACTGGGGCGCTCCTTCTTCATCTACCGCGAGAGCAAGCCGCTCAGCGAGCCCGCGCCAGCGGACCTGGACGGACGCTTCCTAAACGTACTCGCCCCCGGGATGGGCACCCTGCTCCCAGAGCTGGCCGACGAGCTGGCGAGGCTGGAGGCAGTGGCGCGCTCCAAGGTCTCGGTCCTCATTCGAGGAGAAACCGGAACTGGGAAAGAGCTCGCCGCTAGAGCGGTCCACTCTCTTTCAGGGCGGCAGGGCGAATTCACCGCGGTGAATTGTGGTGCGCTTCCGGCGAATCTCGTCGAGAGCGAGTTGTTCGGCCACAAGAAGGGGGCCTTCTCCGGCGCCGATCGGGACCGCGAAGGCATTGTGCGCGCCTCGGACCGGGGGACGCTGTTCTTGGACGAGATCGGCGACCTCCCGCCGGCCGCTCAAGCGGCTCTCCTGCGGGTGCTGCAGCAGGAAGAAGTCCAGGCCATCGGAGCAACCCGCGCGGGGCCCGTCGACCTGCGGGTGGTCGCGGCCACCCATCGGGACTTGGAGGCGCTGGTGGCGAAGGGCTCGTTTCGCGCGGACCTCCTGGCGCGCCTCTCGGGCTTCCGATTCCACCTTCCGGCACTGCGGGACCGGAAAGAGGACTTGGGGCTCATCTTGAAAGCAGTGGCGCTTCGGCTGTCGCCGGGTGGGGCGCCGGACCTCAGCCCGGAGGTGGGGAGGGCGCTGCTCGCCTACAGTTGGCCGATGAACATCCGCGAGCTCGAGAAGTGTCTGTCGGCCGCGGTGGTGCTGGCGGGCGAGAGGCCCATTCGGCCCGAGCACCTGCCCGGAGCGGTGCGGGAAGCGAAACCGCCGGCCGTGGCCGCGATAGACGAGGCGGAAGGGAAGCCGCTCAGCCCGGACCGGGAAAAGCACCGAGATGAGCTGATCGCCGTGCTTCGGCAGCATAGCGGGAACGTGTCTGCGGTCGCCAAGGCGTTCGGCAAGGCGCGGATGCAGGTGCAGAGATGGATGAAGCGCTACGGGTTGGACCCGGCCCAGTTCCGCTCCTAGCCCGTGCTCGAGGGCCAAAACCGGCACCGTCAGCACCGACGGCCTGTACGAGGCGCAGTCGTCGGCCAAGCTCTGGGAGATGCTCTGGAGGAAGCTGCGGCTCCTGCGCGTCGCCGAGATCACGTAGTCACCGCCGCGGCACTGCCGAGTAACAGCTACAACGAGACCGAAGACCAAGCCGACTCGACCCCCGACGGGAACGCGCGACGCTTGCGCGCTCGAGCCTTGGCGATCCGCCTCGATCAAGCGCGCTGATCGCGGACACCGGGCACAGAAGAGCCACTGCTCAGGCTACTCGGCCGTCAATAGGATGGGCTGAAACACCTGCAACGGGCGCAACCCGCGCTGGCCCACTCCGGCGCAGGCGTCAATCCGCGAGGTTTGCCCGAGTCGCCAGTGGCCGGCGGCTCCTTTGTTCGCCGGCCGGAGGAACCCATGAGCTCGATTCGCTGGTTCGCCACCCCCGCATTGCTTCTTGCCGCCTCGGTCTTGCTCGCGGCAGGTACCATCGCCGCACTCGCGGAGCTCCCGGCCGCGATTCGCTCTGCCGACTCGATTTCGGCGCCTGTGGCTCAGTTGGAGAAGGCTCCGCCGCCGGCTCCGCTCGCGAGCGCCGCCGTGGTCGCTCAGGCGCGCCGCGGCCGCTCCCGCCGATGGATCGCGGGCTGGAACTTCGGGGCGCTGCCGCAGCTCCCGCGGTTCTCCCCGGTGCAACAGGTGCAACAGCGCCCGCCATTCCTGCCCAGCCTGATTCGGGCACCTTGTGCCGAGTGAGCGAGGCACGGCAGTTGCTGTTCCGCTTGGCCAGGAGGAAACACATGGACTCGACCCGCTCTCTCGCCGTCCCCTCGCTGCCAGTCGCGTCGCTCGCCGATTCCATTGGCCGAAGAGAGGTGGGGGATGAGTGGATGGACCAAGTTCGCCGGGGTCTCGCTGCGGCGAGGGCGAACTTCCTCATCGCCACGAGTTGCCTGGAGCGTCTCCGCAAGAGGATCGAGACCTCCCAGGCGGCGTCGGAGAAGGCGCCTGGGCCTCAGCCATCCGCGGCACCGCCGCACGCGCGACGGGTGTTCTCGGATCCGACCTTCAAGTGGTAGCTGAGCTTTAGGCACTCGGCTCGAAGGTCATCTAGCTAGGGGGGCGAGGCGTTGATTCAGGTGCCGCGTAGCTTCCGGGCCAATCTCGCGAGCAGCCGAGCGTCCGGGGGAGGGGCTGAGGCGAATTCGCGGTAGTCGATCCTTGGCCCAAACGCCTCGAGGTCCAGTTGGGGCTCGAACCGCAGCGCGGCCTTGAAGGGCGGTCGCCCCTCCACCCGGTCCACCAGCCGGTACCACTGCCCGTCGAGGAGAATCCGCTGGCCCAATTCCCACTCCCCCCGAGCATCCCGAGCGAAGATCTCGAGAGGAAAGCGAGCGCCCGAGCGGTGGAGGACGAGCACGTCCCCGTTCGGCATTCGCTCCTGGGCGGCACGCTCCTGGGCGCGCTGGAGGGCGAAGAGCAGCTCGTCGGCGCTCTGGAAGCGCGCGGCGCGGTCCTTCTCCAGGCATCTCATCACCGTTCGCTCGAGGAGCGGAGGCACACCGACCCGCCTGGTCGAAGGAGTAGGGACCGGCTCTCTCAGGTGCTTGAGGGCCACCTCCATCGCCGTGCCTCCGTCGAAGGGAGGGCTGCCGGCGATCGCCTGGTAGAGCACGGCGCCGATCGAATACAGGTCGGCGCGTTCATCGACGCTCTTCGAGTCGACGACCTGTTCCGGCGCCATGTAGTGGACCGTGCCGGCGACCGAGCCGGTGCGGGTGATCTCGGTCTTGTCGACGGCCTCCTTGACCTTGGCGATCCCGAAGTCGACGAGCTTCACCACGCCGTCGTTGGTGAGCAGGATGTTGGACGGCTTGATGTCGCGGTGGATGACGCCTTGGGCGTGCGCCGCCTTGACCACGGAGGCAAGCTGCAGGGCGATCGCTTCGACCCGGTCGAAAGGCAGCGGGTGTTCCCGCGCGATCAGGTTCGCGAGCGAGCCCCCCTCCACCAACTCCATCGCGTAGTAGCAGACCCCTTCGTGCACACCGGCGTCGAACACCAGCAGGGCGTTCTCGTGCTTGATTTCCGTTGCGATCCGCACTTCCCGCCGGAAGCGTGACACGAGCTGCGGATCCTCGGGGTCGCCTGTCAAGAGCTTCAACGCCACCTTTGCGCCGTTCTGCAAGTCCTTGGCTTGGAGTACGAGCCCCATTGCGCCTCGGCCGATGGGGCCGGCGATCTCGTAGCGGCCGGCGAAGACGCGCCCCGGCGCGCTGAATACGGTTGGGGTGTTCGGGTCCCGTTGCTTGGGGAGCTGACCGGGCTCCGCGACCCACCCGATCCGTGACGGATTCTTCGCGGGGCCATCGAAGCTGGAGCCGCAGAGGACGCAGGCGACTGCTCCCTCGGCCCCGAAGCCGCACTGCTCGCAGAACACCACCCCCATGGCTCGACTATGGCACGCCCCAGATGCGCGGGGCACTCCCCCAGCGGTTGCCAGAACTCTCACCTCGCGGGCATGACCGGCGTCTGCGAGCAAGGAGGTGGTGGTTGCCCGAACTGTCGGCCACGAACCGGAGATAGCGTCCCACCGGGGATCCGGACCCCCGGAAGAGGAGCTTCCAGGCGTCCGGAACTACCGGTGATTCGCCATGCCCAGGGGCGGAATCGAACCACCGACACGGGGATTTTCAGTCCCCTGCTCTACCAACTGAGCTACCTGGGCGTCCAAGAGCGGCGTGCTCACTTAGAGGTCCGCCACGCCGACGTCAAGCCCTTCCGCCCGCTCCTTCCGCTGCCGGCCAGCTCGCCAAAAGCCTCCGCGTTCCCTCCCGCTCCGGCGCGACGAGCACCCGCTCGGGGGGGCCACTCTCGATCACCCGGCCCTGATCCATCACGCACACCTGCTCCGCCCGCCGCGCCAGCCCAAGCTCGTGCGTCACCACCACCTGCGTCACCCCCGTCGCCTCCACCCGCTTCAAGGTCTGCCACACCTCCTCCTTGAGCGAAGGGTCCAGCGAGCTGGTGGGCTCGTCGTACAACAACACCCGTGGCTCCATCACCAGCGCCCGCGCGATCGCCACCCGCTGGCGCTGCCCCCCAGAGAGCTGCTCGGGAAACGCCCCCAGCTTCTCCTCCAGCCCAAGCCGCTCCAAAAGCTCGCGCGCCCGCTCCTCCGCCTTCCGGCGTGGCTCGCTCCGCACTCGCACCGGCGCCAACAGACAATTCTCCAGCACCGAAAGATGCGGAAACAGCTCGTAGCTCTGGAACACCAGCCCCACCCGCCGCCTCACCTCTCCAATCGCGCGCTCCCGCTCGCGCTGGCCAGACTGCTCCGAGCCCCTCACCACCACCTCGTCCACGGCAATCTCTCCCGACTCGAAGGGCTCCAGCCCGATGAGACACCGCAACAGCGTCGTCTTCCCCGCCCCGCTCGGCCCCAAGAGCGCCACCAGCGCCCCCGACTCCAGCTCGAAGGTCAGCTCCCGCAACACCGGCTCCCTCGCCCCCGGCCGCGTCCTCACCACCTTCTCCGCCCTCAGCCTCACGCCGCTCTCCTCAGGTGCCGCCCGAAGTAGCGCTCCGCCCACCTGGCGAGCAGGGCGAACGGCAGCCCGATCACCAGGTACCAAACCGCCACCATCACCCCGAGCCCCAGATGATCCCGCGTCGAGCTGGCCAGGTTGACGTACGTCCTGGTCAGCTCGGTCAAGGTGACCAGCGACACCAGCGAGCTGTCCTTGAGCAGCGCGATGAAGTCGTTGGTCATCGGAGGAATCGCCACCCGCACCGCCTGCGGCCCCACCACGTGCCTGAGCGACTGCCAGCGGCTGAGCCCCAACACCTCCGCCGCCTCCGACTGGCCGGCGGGCACGCTCTCCAACCCGGCTCGGTAATTCTCCGCTTCCGCCGCCGCGTAGTTCAGCCCGAGCGCCAGCCACCCCGCCAGGAATGGATCCAGCTTCACCCCCACCTCGGGCAGCCCGAAGTACACCATGGTGAGCTGGATCAGCAGCGGCGTGCCGCGGAAAAACTCGACGTACCCCAGGCAGGCCCAGCGGACCAGGCGTGCGCCGCTCACCCTCCCCGCCGCCAGCACCACCCCCAAGGCCACCGCCAGCCCCATCGCCAGCACCGACAGCACCAGGGTCGTCGCCGCGCCGTGCGCGAACAGCCCCAACAGCGACGGATAGCGCCCCCGCACCCGCTCCCAGAACGGCGGCAGCCTCCCCACCGCCGCCCTCCACCGCTCATGCTCCACCGCCACCCCGCGGGGCTCAGCCTGCCGGTCTTCGAGCAGCCGCGCGGTTTGCTCGTTCCAGAGCCCCCACCGCTCGTAGATGCGCCGGAGCGTCCCGTCCTTCGCCATCTCCTCGAGCGTCTGGTCCAGCTTGCGCAGCAGCGCCTGCTCACCGGGCCTCACCGCAACCGCGTAGCTCACCTCGCCGAAGGAGCCGGGCGCCGCCTCGAACGCCTCGTCCAGCTCTCCGTAGTACATCGCCACCGGCGCATCGAGGAGCACCGCGTCGAGCCGCCCCAGCCGGAGGTCCTCGTAGATCTCGTTCTGCCCGCCGTCGTAGGCGCGCGCCTCCGCCCCCGCCCGCTGGAGAATCCGCTCCGCGAGCGAGCCCGGCAACGTCCCCACCTTCTTCCCTCGGAGCGAGGCGAAGTCCCTCGGCGCCGAGGAGTCTCCCTTGCGCACCGTCAGCTGTTCGCTGGCCACATAGTAGGGGCGGCTGAGCGAGGCCACCCGCCGCTTCTCCTCCGCCACCTCGATTCCATTCAGCGCCACGTCGAAGTCGCCGCGCCGAAGAAGCTCGAGCAGCTTGTCCCACGGGCCCTGCACCGGAACCGCGCGCACCCCGAGCCGCGCCGCCAACTCGTCCGCCAGGTCCACTTCGAAGCCGACCAGGTGGTTGGGGTCCATTGGATCCTGAAACACGTACGGCGCACCGCCCTGGGCGTCGGCTCCCCAGCGCAAGAGGCCGGACCGGCGAACCTCGTGCCAGCTCAGGTCCTCCTCCGCCCGCGCGAGGGGAGAAGCGAAGAGGAGCACGCAGATCCAGAACCGGTTCACCGACCGAATCGTCAGCGGCGCTCGGCCCATCGCGCAAGAGATTCCGCGCACCGACCACTGTTCGCACCCACCACCCGCGGCGATTGCCCGTTGAAGCCCACTGCCCGGGTGGTATGCGAAGCCACGGAGGTAGACGCCATGCACTCGCTCCGACTCCCCATCGCCCTCGCCCTGCTGGCCGCTCCCGCCCTCGCCCAGCCCAGGAGCGTGGAGGCCACCTACTTCGGCCACGCGGCCTGGATTCTGAAAACGCCCGCCGTGCGCTGCCCTCGCCGGGCGGCCCCCAAGCCGTAGGCCATGCGCTCCCGCGCACGCCCACTCGGTACTCGGGTCGGGCCGGCGTGGCCATCGGTAGGGCGGGCCCCTTTCGGAGGACTTCGATGGCTCAGGAAGCGATTCGCCGCAAGCCGCTCGAGCTGACCGGTGATCGGCGGAGCAGGACGGCACGTGCGGTCAACATCGTGCTTGGCACATGGCTCTTCATCTCGGCGTTCGCCTGGAGGCACTCGCCAGCGCAGATGAACAACACCTGGATCCTCGGCGTGCTGGTGGTCCTCTTCGCGGTCATCGCGCTGTGGACCTCGACGGCGCGTTTCGTCAACACCGCTCTGGCGGTGTGGCTGTTCATCTCCGCCTTCGCCCTGCCGGCTGACACCATCGCCACCGTGTGGAACAACGCCCTGGTGGCGCTGGCCGTCTTCATCAGCTCGCTCGTGCCCGCGCACGGAGAGCCGATGCTCAGGCGCCGCCGGCCGCAGCCGGTGTAGGTGGACGCGAGCGCCCGTGCGACGAGGGTAGGTGGGGCGGGCGGGCGCTCCTTTCGTCCTCTGGGCGAGCGATGGACGACGACTCCCGCGCGCAGCTCGAGGTCGAGCTGAGGCAGTTGGTGGACGTTTTGCCCGAGCCCATCCGGGCGGCGGTGATCGAGCACCCGCTCGAGGAGTTGCTGGAGGTGGTGCTGGACCTCGGGCGTCCCCCCACCGCGCGGATGGCCTCCGAGACGGTGAGGCTCACCGAAGGGGCGGTGCGGGCCGAGCAGCTGGACTTCGTGGTGGAGCGGGTGGGCGAGTTCGGGGAGGACAACCGGGCCGGGATCGAGCGGACGCTGCACCGCATCTCCGCCATTCGCAACCGCCGCGGCACCGTGGTGGGCCTCACCTTGCGGGCCGGCCGGGCGGTGTACGGCACCATCGACATGCTGCGCGACCTGGTGGAGAGCGGGCTCAACCTGCTCCTGCTCGGGCGCCCGGGCATCGGCAAGACCACCAAGCTGCGCGAGGTGGCGCGGGTGCTCGCCGACGATTTCGGCAAGCGAGTGGTGGTGATCGACACCTCCAACGAGATCGGCGGCGATGGCGACGTGCCCCACCCGGCGATCGGCCGCGCCCGGAGGATGCAAGTGCCCAGGCCCGACCGCCAGCACGCGGTGATGATCGAGGCGGTGGAGAACCACATGCCGGAGGCGATCGTCATCGACGAGATCGGCACCGAGGCCGAGGCCGCCGCCGCTCGCACCATCGCCGAGCGGGGCGTCCAGCTCATCGCCACCGCCCACGGAAACACCCTGGAGAACCTGATCCTCAACCCCACCCTCTCCGACCTGGTGGGGGGCGTGCACACCGTCACCCTGAGCGACGAGGAAGCCCGGCGGCGGGGAACCCAGAAGACCATCACCGAGCGGAGAGCCCCGCCCACCTTCGACATCGTGGTGGAGCTGGTCGGGCGAGACGAGGTGATGGTCCATCGGGACACCGCCGGCGCGGTGGACCACGTCCTCACCGGTCGGCCCGCCCGCGCCGAACGGCGCCGGCGAGACCGCGGGGGTCGAATCGTCGCCGAGTCGGTGGCCGCGGCGGCTCCGATTCCCCTCCCGGCTCCTCCGCCCAAGGCGCAGGAGCCAGCTCGCCTCTACGCCCACGGCCTCAGCCGGGAGCAACTGGAGAAGGCGGTCCGCGCGCTCGGGCTGGAGGCGAGGGTGGTCGACAGGCTAGAGCGGGCGGACGTGGTGGTGGTCCACCGCTCGCGCGCCGAGGATCCGCGGATCCGCCACGCCGCGGAGACCGGAGAGGTGCAGGTGTACCCGGTCAAGCGCGGCACTTCCGCCGAGCTGCAAAGGGTACTGAGAGGCGCCTTGCACCTCACCGAGGAAGCGGAGGATGCCCGGGTGCGCGAGGCGGTGGCGGAGGTCGAGCACGCCATCCAGAGGGTGGTGACCGAAGGAGTCTCGGTGCCGCTGGCGCCCCGCCCGCCCTGGCTCCGGAGGCTCCAGCACCGCCTCATCACCCGATACCACCTCGACAGCACCAGCATCGGGAGCGAGCCGATGCGCCACCTCGTCATCCACCCGCCCGAGGCCGCCGCCGAGGAGGCCTTCCCTGAGGAGCCCCAGCAGTGGTAACCGGTCTCCCCGGGGAGGAAGCGCATGGCCAAGCTCGCCTTCTGCGGTACGGGTCGAATGGGCGCTCCGATGGCCGCGCGGCTCTTGGCGGCGGGGCACCGGCTCAACGTGTGGAACCGGACCCCTGAGCGTGCCGACGCCCTGGTGGCGAAAAGAGCCCACCGGGCCTCCACTCCCGCCGACGCGTCGCGCGGAGTGGAAGCGGCCATCACCATGGTCTCCACCCCGGAGGCGCTGGAGCAGGTGGTCTTCGGCCCCGAAGGGCTGGCTGAAGGGCTGCCGGCCGGCGCCTCGCTCATCGACATGTCCACTGTCGGGCCGGAGGTCGTCCGCCAGCTCGCCTCGCGGCTGAGCGGCCGCGCGGAGGTGATCGACGCCCCGGTCCTGGGGACTGTCCCGCAGGCCCAGGAGGGCTCGCTGCACATCTACTTCGGCGGATCTCCTTCGAGCTTCGAGCGATGGAAGGGCGTGCTCTCGGCCATGGGAGCTCCAAGGTACGTGGGAGGCCCGGGCGCAGGGGCGGCGCTCAAGCTGGTGGTGAACTCCACCCTGGGCGCGCTGATGGTCGGGCTGGGAGAGGCGCTCTCCCTCGCCGACGCGCTGGGTGTGGAGGAGCGGGTGGCGCTGGACGCCCTGGCCGACTCGCCGATCGCGCCCACGGTGAAGCGCAAGCGGGCCAACATCGAGGGCGGCCAGTACCCGGCCAACTTCAGCCTCGCCCTGGCGGCGAAGGACATGGGGCTCGTCTGCCGGGCGGCGGCGAGGGTGGGCAGGCCGCTGGAGATGGCGCGGGCGATCCAGGAGCACTTCGCCGCTGCGAGAGCGCGGGGCTTGGGGGAGCTGGACTACTCGGCGGTCATCGCCCACATCCGCGGCAAGCCGGCATCATGAAGGAGCGCCATGCTCGCCCACCAGCGGTACGAAGACCGCCCGGGTAAGGGGAGTCTCGCGGACCAGCTTGGTTCGGCGCTTTCGAAAAACCACCACCACTTCTTCCCCGCCCGGGCCGATGGGCTGGACCAGCCGGCCGCCCTCGGCCAGCTGCTCGGAGAGCGGCTGCGGCACCAGCGGAGAAGCAGCGGAGACGATGATCGCGTCGAACGGAGCGTGCTCCGGCAGACCCAGGGTCCCATCTCCCACGAAGAGCCGGGCGTTGCGGACTCCGGCCGGCGCCAGGCCAGCGCGCGCACGTTCGGCGAGGTCGCGGAACCGTTCGATGGAATACACCTCCCGGCAGAGAAGCCCAAGGAGGGCGGTCTGGTAGCCGGAGCCGGTGCCCACCTCCAGTACGCGCTCGTCGCCAAGCAGTTGGAGCCCCTCCAGCATCCGCGCGATCAGCGAGGGCTGGGTGGTCACTTGTCCGTGGCCGATGGGGGCCGGCGAGTCCAGGTAGGCCGCTGGCCGCGACTCGGGGGGCAGAAACAGGTCTCGCCGCACGGCGCCAAAGGCTTTCAATATCCGCTCGTCGCGTATCCCTTCTCTCCTCAGGATGCCCACCAACTGCTCGGGCGAGCCCTCGATCTCCACGATTTCGCGGTCCAGTTGCATGGCGCGAAGAACAAGCTAGGCCCGCATCCGCCGCTGCGCAGGCACCCCCGCCGCCTGGCACCTTGGCCCACTGATTCAGCTGCCGCTCACGGGCTCGCCTCGATGATCGGGACGGTGCGCTCCCGCTCGATGCGCGCCAGCTCGCTCGAGTCCTGCTCCATCCGGGCGCGGGCGGAGGCCTGCATCTCGGGGACGAGCTGGGGATCCACCCCGGGGATCTGTGCCAGAAGCCGCGGCGAGGCGAGCGCCACGTCCCTCGCCTGGCGAAAGCCGTAGCTGTAGAGGGTTTCCGCAAGCACCGGATCGATGCCGTGCAGTCCGCTGAGCGAGCGCCGGGCGAATTCGCGCATCGCGTGGATCCGGCTCTCGCTGTTGATGTCCAGCCTCCAGCCGGTGAGGCGTGCGGACAGCCGCACGTTCAGTCCTCTTTTCCCGATGGCGAGGGACACCTGATCATCGGGGACGACCACCTCCATTGAGTGACTGGCTTCGTCCACGATGATCCGCGACGCGGTAGCGGGAGCGAGCGCTCCGCCCACGAACCGAGCTGGATCCTCCTCGAAGCGGACCAGATCGACCCGCTCTCCGCGCAGCTCGCGGACCACCGCCCGCATGCGACTCCCCCGCGGGCCGAGACAGGCGGCGACCGAGTCCACCGCCGGATCACGTGAATGGACCGCGATCTTGGTCCGTGCGCCCGGCTCCCGCGCCGCCGCCTCGATCAGCACCGAGCCGTTGGCGACCTCGGGAACCTCGCGCGCCAGCAGTTTGGTGACGAAGCCGACCGAAGCTCGCGAGAGGACCACCTGCGGCCCACGCGCTTCGGGGAGCACTCCCAACACGGAGGCGTGGATTCGATCGCCAGGCCGGAAGGTCTCCCGGCGGACCTGGGCCCGCGCGGGGAGGATGGCCTCCGCCCGGCCCAGATCGACGATGATGTCGCCACGCTCGAGGCGTCGGACCACCCCCGAGACGATGCACCCCTCGCAGCTTTGGTACTCCTCGCAGATGCGCCGGCGCTCCGCCTCGCGGGTGTGGTGGAGGATGAGCTGCTTGAGCGTTTGGGCCGCGATCTGGTCGAACCCCCGGCGCGAGGCCTTGACCCCCAGCACATCGCCGACCTGCTGCTCCTGCGCCTTGGCCTGGGCTTCGTCCTCGGGCCGATAGAAGAGCTGGAAGACCAGCTGCTCACCGGGGCGGACCTGCAAGCCCCTCCGCCGGGCCTCTCGGACGGCGATCTGGCCAGCTGTCTTGGGGCCGGAGAGACGGTCCACCACCGAGACCCTCTCGAACAGCTCCACAAGTCCATCCTCCGAGTTGTACCGAGCCTCGAGCGACCGCTCCGGCCCGAAGTGGCGCTTGGCGGCCTGGAGCACCGCCTGCTCGGCCGCCTTCACCAACTGGCCGTACTCGGTGCCCGTCTCGCGCGCGACCCGGCCGAGCACCTTGTCCAGGTTCAAGCCGTTGCTCGACTCCTGTTGCATGTTGCCGTTCCAGCCCGCGGGCTCGCCACCGCGAGCAACATGGACTCTGGCTCGAGAGGACACCAGCCCGCTGCGCCCTGGAAGCTCTTCCGCCGCGCTGGCCGGCACAGCGACTTGGGGCCCGAGGGGAGGCCCGCCCATCTCCGCCAGGTGCCTACGCGGATGTACGAGGAGCCCTCAGGGGCCTCGGTAGACCACTTCGCCTGCCACCACGGTGCGCAGCACCCTGGCTCGGGCAAGCTCGCCCGGCTCTCCCTCCACCGGGTCAACGGTCAGGGCCACGAAGTCCGCGTCAAAGCCAGGAGCGAGCTTCCCGCGCCGCTCCTCGGCAAAGGAGGCGTAGGCCGCGCCGACGGTGAACGCGGCCAGCGCTTGCTCGCCCGAGATGCGCTCGAGCGGCATCCACCCGCCGGTCGGCTCGCCTGCGAGGTTCTGCCGAGTGCGGGCGGCGTAGATCCCGAGCAGCGGGTTGGCCTCCTCGACCGGGAAGTCGCTGCCGAATGCCAGGTGAGCGCCGGCCTCGAGCAGGCTCTTCCAGGCGTAGGCGCCAAGGACGCGCTCCTTGCCGACCCGGGCCTCCGCCCACGGCATGTCGCTGGTGGCGTGGGTCGGCTGCATGCTGGCGATGACCTTCTCCTTGGCGAACCTTGGCACGTCGGAGAGCCTAAGAAGCTGCGCGTGCTCGATCCGCGGGCGGCTGCCAGGTCGCTCGCGCTCGAGGCTGCCGAGGACGTCGAGGGCGATGCGGTTCGCCCGGTCCCCGATGGCGTGCACCGCCACCTGGAAGCCGCGAGCGGAGAAGTCCCTGGCGTGTGCGGCGAGCTCCTCGGGGGTGAAGAGCAGCAGCCCGCGATGGGAAGGTTCGTCGCTGTAGGGCTCCTCGAGCGCCGCGCCCCGCGAGCCCATCGCGCCGTCGGCGAGGAACTTCACCGCCCTCAGCTCGAGGTTCCTGCCGTGGAAAGGGCCTCGCTCGAGGAAGGCCTGGGCACTCTCGCCACGTCCTTCGGCCATCGCATACACGCGCAGGGGCAGGAGGCCGGCTGCGTCCCATTGCTCAAGCAAGGTGAAGGTGGGCAGGTCCACTCCGGCGTCGTGCACCGAGGTCAAGCCCACCCTCAGGCAGTGCTCAATTGCGGCCTTGAGCAGCTTCTGCCGCTGCTCGGAGGTGAGTGGAGGAACCGACGACTCGACCAGGTCAATCGCGCTGTCCACCAACACCCCGGTGGGCTCGCCCGCCTCGTCGCGCAGAATGCGTCCGCCCGGCGGGTCCTTGGTCTCGCGCGTGAGCTTGGCCCGCCTCAGCGCTCCGGTGTTGGCCCACACCGCGTGGCCGTCGATCCGGGTGAGGAGGACTGGAGTTTTTGGGAAGAGCCGGTCCAACTCCAAGCGGGTGGGGAAGGTTCGCTGCTCCTCTCGCCAGTCGTTCTGGTCCCAACCGCGACCGATGAGCCAATCTCCCTGGTAGCTCTCCGCAGGCGCCCGGCGGACCAACTCCAGGACCTCTTCGAGGGAGCGCGCTTCTCCGAGCGCCACGACTCCGCGCGCCTGGCCTAGGCCTAGGAGGTGCGCGTGCGAGTCAGCGAGGCCGGGGACGATCACCGCGCCCGCGAGCTCGGCCACCTCGGCTCCGGGCGCGGCCTCCAAGGCCTCCTCGCGGGTGCCCACGGCGACGATCTTCCCCCCGTGCACCGCGATGGCCCTTGCCAGCGGCCGGCCCGGGTCGAGCGTGCGCACTTTTTCCGCCACGTACACCACTGCGCCCGCCATCTCCACCTCTCCCGGGAGCCGCCGCGCGCACGACGCGAGCAGGAGCACCCCAATCCAGTAGTTGCGAGGCATGGGACCCCTCGATCGGCGCACCGGCGCCAAGGTCCGCTATATAGACTCGCGCACGCAGGTGGCCACGCCGAATCGGATGCGAGGCTGCTCACCGCGCCAGCGGCAGCCGGCCAGGCGGCATGGTCCGCATCTGACTGGGCACATGGCGTCTTATCTCCCGCACCATGAACCAGGTGGCGGCCGAGAGCACCCCGAGGTCGTCGAGCCAGCCAAGCACCGGCAGCACGTCCGGCACCGCGTCGACCGGGAGCACGAGGTAGGCGGCGGCCGCGAGCGCGGTCAGCTTCCGCCAGAGCGGCACCAGCGGATCCCGAAGGTAGTCGACCACCCGCGAGCTCACGCTTCGCGCTTGCGTCACGTTCATGCCGCCTCGTACGCACGGGGTTGTCTCCGATTGCGTGGCGGGCCCGGGCGACTCGCGAGCGCCCTTTCCACCCGCTGCTCGGAGTAGGCGAAGTCAATGCACGGCTGGCAAATCGGTCCAGCTAGGCCTGCTCGCCGTTGGGAGCACTCGACCCCGGCTCCGAGCCTTCGGGCGCGGCCGGAGTGACTGGGGGTTCGCTGACGCCATCGCCACCCTCGGGCATGCCCGGCTCCTCCTCTTCCTTTTCGGGCAGGCGGGAGACCGCGACCACCTTCTCGGTGGTGCTCTCGAGGGTGATGAGCCTCACGCCCTGGGTGTTGCGGCCGATGACCGAGATCTCCTTGGCGCGGAGGCGGATCAGCATCCCCCCGTTAGTGACGATCATCACCTCGTCGTCGTCGCGGACCTGGACCAGGCCCACCACGCGCCCGTTCCGCTCGATGGTCTTGATGTCGATGATGCCCTTTCCGCCGCGGCCCTGGACGCGGTACTCGGCCTCCTCGGTGCGCTTGCCGTAGCCGTTCTCGGTGACGGTGAGCACGGTAGTGCCCTTCTCCACCACCTCGGCGCCGACCACCTCGTCGTCTTCCTCGAGGGTGACGCCTTTCACCCCGTAGGCCGCACGGCCCATGGAGCGGACCTCCTCCTCGGAGAAGCGAATGCTCATCCCCTGGGCGGTGGAGAGCAAGACGTCCTTGGTTCCGTCGGTGATCTTCACCGCCACCAGCGAGTCGCCGTCCTCGATGTTCAGGGCGATGATCCCGCTGGCGCGGACGTTGGAGAACGCGGTGAGGTCGGTCTTCTTCACCAGCCCCCGCCGAGTGACGAAGAAGACGTAGCGATTCTCAGGGAAGTCGCGCGTCACCAGCACCTGGGCCAGCTTTTCGTCGGGAGCGAAGTGCACCAGGTTGACGATCGCCTTGCCGCGGGCCGCGCGGCTGGCGGCAGGAATCTCGTGCACCTTGAGCCAGTACAGCTTGCCTCGGCTGGTGATCGGCATCAGGTAGGCATGGGTGGAGGCGACGAAGACGTCGGAGACGAAATCGTCTTCCTTGGTCGCCGCACCGGTCTTCCCCCGCCCGCCGCGCCGCTGGGCCCGGTACTCGGTGAGCGGGCTGCGCTTGACGTAACCCGCGTGCGAGAGGGTGACCACCATCGGCTCGTCGGCGATCAGGTCCTCGGTGCTGATCTCTCCCACATCTCCGGTGATCTCGGTGCGGCGCTCGTCGCCGTACTTCTCGGCGATCTCCCGAAGCTCGCCCTTGATGACGTTGAGCAGGGTGGCCTCGTGGCCGAGGATGTCCTTGAGGCGAGAGATCTCCCGTAGCAAGGAGATCATCTCCGCGAACAACTCCTCTCGCTGCATCCCGGTGAGCCGCTGCAGACGCATGTCGAGGATGTTCTTCGCCTGTTCCTCGGAGAAGCCGGCGCCTTCGTAGGAGCGGGAGAGCCCGGCGAAGGAGACGGCGGGTTTTCCGTCGGCCATCTCCTTCATTGTGCGGGCGGCGAGGGCGTCGAGCTGGGCCTTCACCTTGGCGGGGTCGATGCGTGGCAGCTCCCGGAACTTCGGGTGCTCCCAGAGCGCGGGGGAGAGCACGTTCATCAGGCCCCAGCGTGCCTCCTCGACGTCAGCCGACTTCCGAATGATGGAGATGACGTGGTCGATGATGTCCTGGGCGAAGAGCAAGCCCTCGACGATGTGGAGGCGGGATTCCGCCTTGCGAAGCTCGAAGCGGCTGCGCCGGGTGACCACCTCGCGGCGGTGGAGGACGAAGCGCTCCAGCATCGCCTTGAGGTTCAGGGTGCGCGGCTGGCCCTGGTCGATGGCCAGCATCACCACCCCGAAGGAGGAGTGCATCGGAGTCTGGGCGAAGAGGTTGTTCAGCACCACCCCGGAGATGGCGTCGCGCTTGAGCTCGACCACGATCCTCAGTCCGTGCCGGTCGGACTCGTCGCGGATGTCGCTGATGCCATCGATGCGCTTTTCCCGGACCAGCTCGGCGATGCGCTCGATCAGCCTGGCCTTGTTGAGCTGGTAAGGAATCTCGGTGACGATGATGCTCTCCCGCTCGGTCTTGCCATTGACCTCGATCTCGGTTCGGGCGCGCATCACGACTTGCCCGCGGCCGGTCTCGTAGGCACGGCGGATCCCCTCCGTCCCGGAGATGAAGCCGCTGGTGGGGAAGTCCGGCCCGGGGACGAAGCGCATCAGGTCGGCGATGGTGCACTTGGGGTCGTCGATGAGGTGGATGGTGGCGCTGATCACCTCCCGCATGTTGTGGGGAGGGATGTTGGTGGCCATGCCCACCGCGATTCCCGAGGAGCCGTTGATCAAGAGGTTGGGGAAGCGGGAGGGGAGGACCAGCGGTTCGAGCTGCTGCCCGTCGTAGTTGGGCCCGAAGTCGACGGTGTCCCGGTCGATATCGGCGAGCAGCTCCTCGGTGAGCCGCTCCATGCGCACCTCGGTGTAGCGCATGGCGGCGGGGGCGTCGCCGTCGATGGAGCCGAAATTCCCCTGGCCCTCCACCAACGGGTACCGCATGGACCAGGGCTGGGCCAGGCGGACCAGGGCGTCGTAGACCGCGGCGTCGCCGTGGGGGTGGTACTTGCCGATCACGTCCCCCACCACGCGCGCCGACTTCTTGAACGGCCGGCTGTGGATGTTGCCCAGCTCGTGCATCGCGAAGAGCACTCGGCGGTGCACCGGCTTGAGGCCGTCACGCACATCGGGCAGGGCGCGCCCGACGATCACGCTCATCGAGTAGTCGAGATACGACTTGCGCATCTCGTCTTCGATGGCGACCGGGACCAGGTTCCCGATGCTCCCCGAAGGAGGGGGAGCAGGGGGCTGAGCGCTCTCTTCGGGCATAGGAATACGAGGGGAAGCAAAGCCTCGTAGTAGGGCGAGCCGCCCCGGTCAACCCGAAATGGGCTGACGCGTCGTGGCGATGGCGGACCCCCCTGCGGGGGCGGCGGGCAGGCTGGACAACAGCCTCTCCGCCTCGGCACCCACGGGACCCTCTCTGTCAAGAGCGCGGGCGCGCTCGAGGGCTTCGCGGGCGGCCATATGCTCGCCCTTGAGCTTGTGGGCGATGCCGAGATTCAAGTGGACGTTGGGGTTGTCGCGGTCCATCGCCAAAGCTTCGCGGAAGCACTCGAGCGCCCGGTCCAGCTCGCCGGAGAGGAGCTCCTCCTTGCCCCGCTGGATGCGCTTTTCCGAGTCGTTCACCAGCTCCACGTCGAGCACGGTCTGGCCGGCGAAGTTGAAGAGGAGGGCCCTCAGGATTCCCGCCCAGTAGAAGGTCAGGCCCTCGGCGGCGATCACCGCCGCGAGCGGGATGTCGGGCAATAGCTTTCGGCCGCGGAACTTGAAGCGGACCTTGGTGTAGCGCCCCTTGTTGGCCCAGAGGACGAGCTGGTCCTTCACCCGGGCGAGGGTCTCCTCCACTCGCCGAGGGTCGATCTCCAGCGGCAAGGCCTTGTCGAGGCCTCGCTGCTCGCGCGGCGCGGGCTTGAGGCTGCTCGGCCGCTTGGGGCGGGCCTGGGAGGTCCGTCGGGTGCGCTTGGGGGAGGTCTTGAGCATGGGCCCAGCTTACCGTCCCCCGCGCCAGCGCACAGGTGGAGAGCGCGGTCAGGCCGGGCTAGCATCGCGCTCGCCATGACGATGTACACCGAGTCGCTCCGGGCCTTCCTCAAGCCGGTGCTCTCCTACCTGGACGACGAGACGGTCAGCGAGATCATGATCAACGGTCCAGAGGACATCTGGATCGAGCGGAAGGGGAAGCTGTTCAAGACCGAGGCCCGCTTCACCGAGGAGGGCCTGCTCGGGGCGGCGCGGAACATGGCGCAGTTCGTGGGGCGGCCGCTCTCGGACGAGCGGCCGAGGCTGGACGCTCGGCTACCGGACGGCAGCCGCATCCACGTGGTGTTGCCGCCCATCGCCAAGCGGGGCACCACCATCAGCATCCGCAAGTTCTTCAAGGACAAGCTGGGCGTGGAGGCCCTGCTCAAGTTCAAGTCGCTCAACCAGGAGATGGGCCGCCTCATCGAGGCGGTGATCCACACCAAGCTGAACTGCATGGTCTCGGGAGGCACCGGCTCGGGGAAGACCACCCTCTTGAACATCCTCTCCTCGATCATCCCCAACGAGGAGCGGATCCTCACCATCGAGGACTCCGCCGAGCTGCAGCTCAACCAGGACCACCTGGTCACCTTCGAGAGCCGCCCGGCGGACAAGTACGGCAAGGGCGAGGTGAACATGGGCGACCTGCTCCACTCGGCGCTGCGGCTTCGGCCGGACCGCATCGTGGTGGGAGAGGTGCGCGGGGGAGAGTGTTTCCACCTGCTCCAGGCGATGAACACCGGGCACGGAGGCTCGCTCTCCACCTGCCACGCCAACACCCCCACCGACACCCTGCGGAGGTTGGAGAGCCTCTGCCTGATGAGCGCGGTGGAGCTTCCGATGGTGGCGGTGCGCGCCCAGGTGGCGAGCGCGATCAACGTCATCATCTGCTGCGAGCGGCTCTTGGACGGAAGCCGGAAGGTGACCCACGTCTCCGAGGTGCTGCCGCTCAACGACAAGGGCGAGTACCGGACCCAGGACATCTTCGTCTTCACCCCGGTGACCAGGGACGAGCAAGGCAACGTGCTCGGCTACCACGCGCCGACCGGCATCCTTCCCTGCTTCTTGGGGAGGGCGAGGGCCTCCGGCTTCACCGACCTCGACGAAAAATTCTTCGACCCCGCCACCTACGGGGTGCCCCCTCCGCCGCTGTACAACGTGGGAGAGGATTACAGCGTCCGGTGGGCGGGCTCGCTCAAGCACCGGGAGCAAGGCGTTCCGGATCCGGAGAGCGTGAAGGAGCAGCGGCGCGCCTTCGAGCACAAACTCAAGTCGCACTCGCCGCCCGAGCGGCAGGCCGCCGCCCCCGCGAGGGCCAAGCCCGCTGAAGAGCCAAGAGCGCTCCGTCCCTCGCCGCGCCCGCCTGCCCGGCCGGCCGAGGCGTCGAGGCCCGACAGTGCGCTCCGGCGCCCGCGGAGCACGGGAGACGACGACATCACTCCGGCTCCCACCAGAAACCCGCTCGAGCTGGGCAGCACCATGGACAGCGACTCGGCCGAGCCCGAGCCAGGCGAAGAGCAGCGCCGCCGCCCCATGCCCGAAGAGCCGAAGGTGGAGGTGTCCGAGGAGCTGCTCTCCGAGGCGATGTTGCAGAGCACCGACGTCCGCCCGGCGGCGCGGCAGCGGCAGGGCACCAATCCCGGGCAGCGGGTGTCGACCGGCTCGAAAGTCGGCCCCGCCCCGCGGAAGGTGGCGCGGGAGGAGGAGCCTGCGGCAGCCCCCGAAGGAGAGAAGACGCACATCAAGCCCATCCCCGAGCGGTTCCGCCGCTAGTGCTCTGCACACCCCCTGGCAGAGCACTAGCCGGCTATTCGAGGGTGCATGCCATCGGCTGGGCCTGGGCGTTCTTGGCGCGGTCCTCGGGCACCAGCGCGTCGCGGGAGAGCTCTGCCAGCACCACGTCCCTATGTTGCCGGAGCAGAGAGGGGTTCTGGCAGTCGCGCACCTGCTGGTAGTAGTTGTGCGGCGGGAGCGCCAGCTCCAGCTCCGCCAGCTCGGTGAGAGAGAGCTGCTCCAGGCGTTTCTTGAACAGTCGCTGCGCGGCTGCCTCCACGCCGATCACCCCGTCCTCGAGCCAGAGGGAGGCAAGGTCGTAGGCGACCAACTGGTCCTTCTGCAGGAAGGAGTGAATCTTGTTCGCCCCGATGGTGTGCTGGAGGTCGCCCTTGGCGCCCACCCGGTCCGCGAGCCGCCAGGCGAGGAGCCGCTCACACCAGCCGTCTCCTCCCGGCTCGCCTCCGGCGAGGCCCACGAAGAGCCGCCAGGCCCACCCTAGGCCGCGCTCCCGCTCGGTCTGGAAGAAGGTGGGGCAGCCGCGCTGGGAGATGTAGAGGGCCACCAGGTCCTTCGGCAGCTTGGCGAAGTCGGGGCGCTCCCAGTCGACGGCGGACTTGTTGTATTTCCCCAGGGCCACGCTCATCCGCTCGCCTTCGATGCTGAAGCGCAGCAGCTTCTCGAGGTCGAACTCGCTCTCCAGGGCCGGCAGCTTGCTCCCCACGTAGAGGTAGACGAGCGGCGTCACCACTCCGGTCAGTCCGAGCGCGAACAGGACGAACCACAACAGGCCCTTCACGGCGGCGTGGATGCTAGCAGCGTCTGGTGTAAAAGCGTGGCCGATGCCTTGGCACCAGGCAGCGGTGGCCGAGAATCGGCCGGCGGCAGATGGGCTGTTCCACCTCGCGCTGGAAGTGGAGCGCACCCCGCTCGATGGCTCCCACAAGGCGCCCGGGCAATACGTGAAGCTCGCCTCTCGCGGGGCGGAGGGCACCTTCGCCATCGCCTCCCCTCCCGGGGCCGCGCGCTTCGAGTTCCTGGTGAAGCAAGGCTCGGCGGTCGGCTCGGCGCTGTGCGCCTGCGCGGCGGGCTCCGCGGTGCAGGTGTCCGGGGTGTCCGGCAAGGGTTTTCCCCTCGAGCGCGCCCGGGGGAGGGACGCGCTCCTCATCGCCACCGGCTCCGGCGCGGGCGCCATCCGCTCGGCCGTCGAAGTCATCCGGCGCGAGCGAAACGCCTACGGCCGCGTCACCCTGCTCCTCGGCGCGCGCACGCCATCCTCCTTCGCCTACCGGGACGAGATGGGCGGCTGGGAGAAAGACGGCATCCGCCTTCTGTGCACGGTGAGCCGACCGGAGTTCGACTACCGGGGGCTGCGAGGGTACGTGCAGGCCCACCTGCTCGGGCTGGAGTTATCCGGGGCGGTCGCCTTCTTGGTGGGCCAGAAGGAGATGGTGCGGGAAGTGACCGCGGCCCTGGAGCAGCGCGGCCTCTCGAAGGAAGAGGTTTTCCTCAACTACTGATGCCAGGATGAGCCCATCCGCCGGCGAGACGGAGGCAGCGTGCGACAGGTCTACACCTTCACCTTTGCCAAGCGCCTGGGAGGGGTCCGCTACCCCATCGTCATTTCCGTGGCGCTGGGCGGCCTGCTCGCCTGGAGGCAGCCGCCGCTGGAGTCCTGGAAGCTGTGGCTCCTGCTCGCGGTCATCGCCTTCATGTTGCTCCGCATCGCCGAGTTCATGCTCGGGGGCACCAGGCAGCTCGTCGTCACCGACACCGCGCTCCTGCGCTCGGGGCGCGCCGTTCAATTCGACTCGGCGGAGCTGGAGCTGCGCACCACCCTCCGGCGCGGGGAGCTGGTGGTGAGCGAGGTGGTGCTCTGGGGGCCGGAGGGACAGGGGCGGCGGCTGGGGGTGGGCTTCGACTGGTCGCTCAACGACTTCGAGCAGGCGGTGCGCGAGGTGGTCGGGAGGGTGCCCGAGGAACGCATCGTGGTCTCCGCCCCGGCGGTGAAGGACGTCCGCGACGAGCGCCGGGAGAAGGTGCTCTCGCCCTTGCGGGGCGGCACCACTCCGGCGCAGAGGGCGATGGCTGCGCTCGGCCGTCCGGGTGGGCTGGCGCCGCCGCCGAAGAAGTAGGCGCCAAACACCCTCGCCTCGATCGAGGGTCATTTCGACGACGCGAGCGTTGACGTCGGCGTTGACGGTGCGTTGACGGCGACGGGCGACGTGGCTGCCGACCACGTTCACGTCGCCGACCACGACCACGTTCACGTCGGCGACGACGTCTTGGCTCTCGGCCAATCTGACACTGCCTAGCGCGCCAGCGCGGCGGGCCCGCCCTGCACCTCGGGCGAGTGGTAGAGCAGCTCGTAGAGCATCGCCGAGGGATTGCTCTGCTGGTCCCCGAGTGGGTTCTGCGGAGTCCAGGCCGCCACCGCCAGGTAGCGCCCGTCCTCCGAGAAGCGCACCCGCCGAACCGACCAGCCGAACTCCCGCCTGATGGGACTTCGCTCCAGTGGGTGGTGGAGATAGACGCGCTTGTCCCAACCCCCGGTGGCGAGCGTTTGCCCGTCGGGGCTGATCGCCGCGGTCGCCACCACTCCCTCGTGCCGGGTCCACTTGTGCACGAGGAGCCCGGTGTGGGCGTCGACGATCGCCCCGGCGTTCCCCTCGCGGAGCGGCTCGGGGACGCCCTTCTTCTCCCGCTCGTAGATTTCCCGGGTGCGCTCCGCCTTCACCTCCGAGAACGCCACCCCGAGGAAGCGGCCGCTGCGGTCCAGCGAGAAGTCGTTCACGTACCACTCGAAGCCCATCCGCTTGCGCGGCGAGAGCGCCAGGGCGCGCATGGTCCGCGGCGGCTCGGCCTTCTGCTTGGCGGAGAGCAGCGCCTCGCCGCCCACCTCGTCGAAAGCCACCTCGTACCGCTGGATGAACGCCTCGCCGAGGACGCCCTGAGTGTCGGGCGGCACGCAGGCGTCGCACACCGCCAGGTCCAACCCCACGACTTGGAGCGCCTTGAAGGAGAGGGCCTGCCCGCGGGCGACTCTCACCACCGTGTTCCCCATCGGAGTGGCGACGGTGGCGGTGTCCTTGAGGAACGGCACGTCGATGCCGGCCGCCCTGGCCACCTCGGAGGTGACGACCGCGAAGGGCACCCTGGCGTCGAAGGCGAAGGCGGCCGACACCCGCCCGTTCACCGTCCCGCGCACCACGCTGTAGCCGCCGCGGCGCTCGAAGCGAAGGCGGGCGGAGTCGGTGGGGGCTTCCTCTTCCGCGGAGGCGAAGGCCACGATGCTCTTGTCCCAGCCGCCGGAGTAGAGCGTCCCGTCGTCGGCGAAGGAGAGCCCGCGCACCTCGCCCTCGTGGGCCCGAAGCTCGAAGGAGAACTCCAGCGATGGGAAGGAGAGCACGGTGACGAGCCCCCGGGAGCTCCCCACCGCCAGGTAGCGCCCGGTGGGATGGAAGGCCACCGACACCAGCGGCTCCTCGGTGGAGCAGGCGCCGGTGGGGCTGCCGGTCTCCGCCGAGTAGATGCGGACCGCTCCGTCGCGGCTGGCGGTCGCCACCGCCTTGCCGTCGGGCGAGAAGGCCAGCGACTCCACGTCGTACTGGTAGTGGTTGACCGGCTGGTCGGCCACCTGACGCGGACGGTGGGAGACGTCCCACATGCCGAGCTGGAACGTCTTCGGTCCCAGGTGGGTGAAGGCCACTTTCTCTCCGCCGCGGCTGATGGCGATGGAGTAGACGAAATCCATGTTGTTCATCAGTGCGCTCTCGGACAGCTCGCTCACCTCGCCCGAGAGGTAGCCCTCGGGTGTCTGGCGCAGCCTGGCGAGCATTCCCGCGGAGAGGCCGGAGGGAGTCCGGCACCCTCCGAGGGCCAGGGCGGCGAGGAGTAGGCTCACGGTCCTCATCAGGCACCTTGGGGCGACCTGGTGCTGATAGGGACGAGTGGGCCCTCGCGCAAGTCGGCCAGCCCCGCGCCAGGGGGACGCCCGTGGTGCCCCTCCCGCGGGACGAGCGGGCTTGGTCACGTGCCAGACGCCTTCGGCTTGGGTTCCAGCTCGTGGACGCCGTTGGACTCGATGGAGAGGAAGAAGAGGGGTTTCATCGCCTCGCGGCGGTCGTTGAAGTGCGTCCGGCCGGTGGCGCCGTCGAAGTCCCTCAGGGTGGCGAGCCCCAGCATCAGCTCCTCGCGGGTACGGGGCGAAGACTTCTCGACCAGCCGGCGAATCATCATCGCCGAGTCGTAGCCGGTGGCGTCGAGCAGGGTCGGCTGGGTGTCCTTGTAGGCCTCCTGGAAGGCGTGGACGAACTTCTTGGTGGCCGGCCGGTCCGAGTCGGCGAAGAAGCCGTCCACGTACACCGAGCAGGTGACGAATTTCCCGCCGCGCTCGATCAGCTCCGGCAGGCCGCTCCGGCCCTTGGGCGAGCTCCAGGTGCTGGTGCCGAGCAGGGTCACCGTCTTCAGATTCCTCCTCCCGGTGGTCTTCTTGATGCGCTCGAGGTCCTTGGGGTCGCAGGCGTTGGTGATGATGTCCTCCACCGCCAGAGCCGGCGTCACCAGGCCCACCCGCTGCCAGCTGTCCGGGATGAGCAGCGCCTCGAAGTCCACGACCGGCTCGAGCTGCGAGTTCAGCTTCTCGATCGCCTTTCGCTTGCGGTAGGCGTCGTAGCGAGCCTGCTGGATCTCCTGCAGCCTCTCCCGGTAGTCGGCCCGTTCCAGCCGGTGCTCCCCGCGGCCCACCAGGCTCTGCACCTGGGTGGTGTAGGTGGTCTGGTCGTGCGCGTACTTCTCCGCCCCGCGGACTTCACCCCCCCGCTTGAGCACCTCGTCCCAGAATTGGTTGGCCAGCTCGTCGCCGAAGGGGATGTCGGGGTAGAGCAGGGCGAAGCGCTTGTAGCCCAGGGTTTCCATCGCGTAGTCGGCCAAAGCCTGCGCCTGCTGGGAGTTGGTGAGCATGTTGCGGAAGACGTGGGGGCCGATGGCGGTGATGTCCTCGGACTTCGCCAAGGTGAGCACCGGGATTTGAAGTTCCTCCGCCACCAGCGCGGCGCGGCGCGCCTCGTCGCCGAGCAAGGGCCCGATGATGGCGATGGCGCCCTCGTCGAAGACCAGCTCCTCCACCTGCTTGCCGGCGAGGTTGACGTCTCCCTGCGAGTCCTTCACCACCACTTCCAGGCCCGAGCCCCCTAGCGCCAGGCCCACCCCGCGCATCACCGCCTCGCCGAGCTGCTTGTACTTGCCGCTCATCGGCAGGATGACGCCGAGCACGTTGGGCTTGGTTTCGCTCCGGCGGCCTGAGCGGGTCAACAGCTCCTTGGCCTGCTCCGCGAACGGGTGGGTAGGCGCCTCGCGGAGGAACGCCTTCAGGCTCTCGTCCAGCCGCTGCCAGTCGCGCAGGTGGTAGTAGATGCGGCAGAGCTTGAAGGTGAGGATCGGCCAGGCCGGATGGGTGAGGGGTAGGTCCTGCTTCACCTTGGCCACGTCCAGAAAGCCGATCCGGCCCTCCACCAGCTCGGTGATCCGCTCGAGCGCGGCCGGCCGGTCGTCGGGTGGGGCCTCGTCGACCAGGTGGATGGCGATGCGCAAGGCCTCTTCGAAGAGCTGGGCGCCCTCCGCGGCCCGGGCGGCTCCCTCCAGCGCCCGGCGGCGCTCCGGCCCCACCGCGCGCTCGGCGAGGGAAAAGAGCGTCTGGTAGGCGTCGCGGTGGGCGCCCACCTCCAGCGCGGAGAGGCCCACCAGCAGCTTCGCCGCCTGAGCCTTCTCGAAGAGCGGGTTCTCGAAGAGCAGCTCCTGGAGCGACTTGCGCGCGTTCGCGAACTGGCCCGACTGATAATAGATGACGCCGGCGCGGAAGAGCGACTCCTGGGCGGCGGTGGTCTCCGGGTAGGCCTTGCGCACCGCGAGGTAAGCCTCCACCGCCTTTTCCTTGGGCTGGGTGTCCTCCACCTGGACCGCTTGCTCCAGCGCGATGTCCGCCTGCGGATCCTTCTTCGCCACGTAGCGAGGCTGGTCGGCCGCGTCGCCGTCCGGCCGCGTGGCTCCGTCGCGCTTGGGGCAGCCGCACAGGGCCAGCGCGAACAGGGCTGTGGCGAGGAGGCGCATGCTCTTAGGCTGCATAGCAAAGGAACGGCCGCCATGGCTGCGCCGCGAACGGCTGGCCGGCCCGACGCCCCACCGCCCGGCTGCTGGGCGGCACCACGACTACTGCCTGGCCACGACGGTGCCGAGGGCCTTGCCGGAAGGAGCCGAGGCGGCCCCGTCCGCCGACAGCTCGGTCCAGGAGCCGTTGGAGGCGTCGTAGGCCCAGAGGTCGTCGCTTACGTCCATGGAGAAGCCGTTCAAGGTGGCGCCGCCGAAGACGATGCGCCTTGGGCCGACCGCGGCGGCGGAGAAATAGAAGCGGGGCGAGGGGCCCACCGCGCTCTCCGCCTTCCAGCTCGGGCTGGGGCCGAGGTTCAAGGTGAAGAGGTCGCCGAGCGGAGTGGGGTTGGCGAGCCCGGACAGCCCTCCGAAGAGCTGCAGCGGACGGGCGCCGTCGAAGAACTGGTGCCCCAGCCTGCCCCCGGGGCCTCCCGCGAGCGAGAGCTGGGTCCAGGTTGGGGTAGCCGCAGCAGGGTCCAGCACCCAGAGGTCGCCCAGCTCGGAGGCCCCGGTGAAGCCGCCGAAGAGCGCCAGCTTCTTCTCCACCGCGTCGTAGGCGGCGGCGGCCACCCCGCGCGGAGAGGGCGCCCCAGGCGCGCCGGAGCCGTGGAGCTGAGCCCACTTGAGCGAGGCGGCATCGAAGGCCCACAAGTCTCCCAGCGCGGAGTTGCCCGAGTCGAAGCCGCCGAAGACGTACAGCTTTCGTCCCGCGCCGTCCCAGGCGGAGGCTGCGCCGGCCCGCGCGGCAGGAGGGGTGTCCAGCACGGGCAGCTCCTTCCAGGTGGCCGCCTCGCCGGAGAACTCCAGCGCCCAGGCGCGGGTGTCCCAGCTCGCGGCGGAGGTGGAGCCTCCCCAGACCAGCATCCGGTTGCCTGCGGTGTCCCACGCCGCCAGGTGGCCCATCCTCGCCTCGGGCGCGATCCCGGAGGGGTTGAGCTGGGAGAAGGCCTTGGAGTCCAGGCTGAAGCGGAAGACGTCCGCCACCGGCGCTCCGGTCTGGAGGTCAGCGGTGCCTCCGAAGAGGAGCAGGTCCCTGGAGACGCACTTCGTTGCCACGCAGCTTTGTCCCTGGCCGCAGGCGGCCGCGCAGGCGCCGCAGTGGGCGGCCGAGCTGGAGAGGTCGGTCTCGCAGCCGTCGGAGGCGGTCTGGTTGCAGTCTCCGAAGCCGGTGTTGCACTGCGCCACCAGGCAGGAGCCCGAGCGGCACATTCCGGTGGCGTTGGCCGGCGCGCAGGCCCGGCTGCACTCTCCGCAGTGGACCGGGGAGCTTCGCGTGTCCACCTCGCAGCCGTTCTGCGGCTTTTTGTCGCAGTCGGCGTAGCCCAAGTTGCAGGCGCCCATCCCGCAGCTTCCCTGGGAGCACACCCCCGAGGCGTTGGAGGCGTAGCAGGCCTTCCCGCAGGCACCGCAGTGCTCGAGGCCGTACAGGAGCGATGTCTCGCAGCCGTCTCGCGGGTCGTTGTTGCAGTTGCCGGAGGAGGAGTTGCAGGTGAGCTGGCAGGCGCCGGCCACACAGGCGGGCGAGGCGTTTACCGCGCTGCAGGCGGCCCCGCAGTTGCCGCAGTTCTCCGGGTCAGCCATCAGGTCCTTGCAGGCGCCGCCGCAGCAGCGCTGTCCCTTTGGGCAATGGGCGTCTTGCTCGCAGGTGCCCGCCTTCCGCCCGGGGCAGCCAAGGGCGAGCGAAGCGAGGAGGAGGGCAGCCAGACGTCCCACGTCCGCTCCTCATAGCCCAATCGGCCCACCCAAAGCGGCAAAACCCTCTCCCCTCCCGCAGGGAGAGGGCAGGGCAAGGGGGTCAGCCGAACAGCTCCCGCACCTTGGCGAAGAAGCTCTTCGACTGGGGATGGGCCTCTTCGCCGGCGGCCTGGGCGAACTGCTCGAGCAGCTCCCGCTGCCTCCCGGTGAGGTGGGTGGGCGTTTCGATCACCACCCGCACGTGCTGGTCGCCGCGCCCGCCGCCGTGCAGGTGGGGGACGCCCTTGCCCTTGAGCCGGAACACCTTCCCTGTCTGGGTCCCGGGAGGAACCTTCATCTTCAGCTTGCCATCCAGGGTGGGCACGTCGAGCTGCGCGCCCAGGGCGGCCTGGGTGAAGGAGATGGGCACCTCGCAGAGCACCTCGTCGTCCTCGCGCACGAAGATGGGGTGCTCGCGCATGTGCACTACCACGTAGAGGTCTCCCGGTGGCCCGCCCAGCTCGCCCGGCTCGCCCTCGCCGGCCAGCCGCACCCTGGTGCCGGTGTCCACCCCGGGGGGAATCTTCACCGTGAGCGCCGTCTCGCTCTCCACCTTCCCTGCTCCGCGGCAGCTCCCGCACGGGTCGGTGATTACCGCCCCGGTCCCGCCGCAGTGGTTGCAGGTCCTCGAGATGGAGAAGAAGCCCTGGGTGAAGCGCACCTCCCCCGCCCCGCCGCAGGTGGGGCAGGTCCTACCCTCCTTGCTCCTGGAGCCGGTGCCTCCGCAGGCCTCGCAGCGCTTGGGCCTGGGCACCTTCACCTGCACCTCGCAGCCGAAGGCGGCCTCCTCGAAGGAGATTTCCAGGTTGTACCTGAGGTCGGAGCCGCGGCTGGTGCGAGTGCGAGAGCGGCGGCCGCCGCCGAAAATCTCCCCGAAGATGTCCCCGAAGATGTCGTTCAGGTTCACTCCGGCGAAGCCCTGCCCGAAGCCCTCGAAGCCGTTGCCGGCGTGGCCGAACCGGTCGTAGCGGGCCCGCTGGTCCGGGTCGGAGAGCACCGCGTAGGCCTCCGAGGCTTCCTTGAACCTCTCCTCCGCCTCCTTGTCGCCTGGGTTTCGGTCCGGGTGGTACTTGAGGGCGGCCTTGCGGTAGGCGCTCTTGAGCATCTGGGGGTCGGCGTTCTTCTCCACCCCCAAAACTTCGTAGTAATCCCGCTTGGTTCCTGCCACCGGCATTCGCTGGCCCTTGGGACTGCGCAGAGCGCGGACGGATGATAACGCAGCGACTCCGAGCGGCAATCAG
Source organism: Myxococcales bacterium (assembly GCA_016191815.1). Taxonomy (GTDB): domain Bacteria; phylum Myxococcota; class Myxococcia; order Myxococcales; family Myxococcaceae; genus JACPVI01. The sequence continues at coordinate 42,732 of JACPVI010000075.1, read as the reverse complement.
GTCGGCGTCAGATCAGACGTTCCACACCCTGCTTGGGACCAGCTCCATCCTCGCCAGGCGGCGCCGGAGGAGGGGGTCGACCGCACCGTTGGGATGCCACTTGGGGACCACGAAGTGCAGCTCGGCGCTGTAGAGCTTGGCGGCGGAGGAGAGCAGCGACCAGCGGTTGTCGGAGGCGGGGTCCTCCACGGCGCGGGAGGTGACCACCTCGAGGATGATGGGCGTCTTGGCGGCGTCGGCCTGCCGGCAGGTGAAGTCGGGGCGGTGGTCCTCTATGGTTCCGGAGAGGACCGGGGGCGGGACGAAGCCGGGCAGCCGGGCCTTGATGTCGGTGTAGCCCAGGGTGCGGAAGTACTCCGCCATCAGCCAGAGGAGGCGCCTGCGCTCGTCGTCCTCCACCACTGGCTCGCAGCCGGGATTGAAGACCCCCTCGGTGTGTCCAGCGTGCATCGCGAAGGAAAGGTGACTGCGGGTCCCAACGGCGGCAATCAGCAGGCTCCGCGCTGGCCGGCCGGGGCTCGGGCAGGCGAGCGGCGATTGCGCGCTCCTTCGGGCGGGTGACACAGTTCGCGTCCGTGGGCGCTCCCGCCTCGAGCCATGCGCGGCTGTTGCGTTACCTCCGGCCTCACCGCGCGGCGGTAGTCCTGGCGCTCGGTTGCTCGGCGGTGTCGGCGGCGGCCGCGGCGGCCTACGCTTACCTCATCGGGCCGCTGCTCAAGGCCCTGCTCGCAGGCTCGGAAGTCGAGCTTGGCCCCTTGCGGCTCGGGGGGGAGGACCTCGCGGTCTGGCTTCCCCTCTCGGTGGTGGCGGTGGCGGCGGTGAAGGCGCTCTCGCAGTACCTCCAGGGCGGGCTGATGTCCTCGGTGGGGCAGCGGGTGATGGCGGCGCTCCGGAGGGAGCTTTACGACAAGCTGCTCTCCCTGCCGCCGCGCACCTTCGAGCGCCGCCACTCGGGGGAGCTGTTGTCGCGCTTCACCGCCGACATCGCCCAGGTGGAGTTCGCGGTTTCCCAGGCGCTCTCCTCCTACGTGAAGGACAGCCTGCAGCTTCTCGCCCTGCTCGGAGTCTGCGCGGCGATCGACCTCAGGCTGTTCGGCCTGGCCTTCGTGGTGCTGCCGGCGGCGGCGCTGCCGGTATCCCGCTTCGCCCGCTCGCTCAAGAAGGTGGCCGCGCGGACGCAGGGCAGCCTGGGCCGCCTCACCGAGCTGGCCGCGGAGCAGTTGCACAACCTCCCGGTGGTCCAGGCTTACCGCGCGGAGGCGTTGGCGATGGGGCGTTTCGACGAGGAGCAGTCGCGCTACCTGGGGGCCACCCGGCGCTCGCTCTTCATCCGCGGCAGCTTCACTCCGGCGCTGGAGCTTCTGGGAATCATCGGAGTGGCGGCGGTGGTGGCGGTGGGGGCGAGGGCGGTGAGCGCCGAGCCGGCGCTCTCCGGGAAGCTGGTTTCCTTCCTGGCCGCGGCGCTGCTCATGTACCAGCCGCTCAAGGCGCTCTCCGGCAGCTTCTCCTCGGCGGCGCAGGGAGTGGGGGCTGCCCAGAGGCTCTTCGAGCTGGCGGACGAGCCCCTCTCGCCGGAGGAGGGCGCGGAGGCGGGGCCGCTCGGAGGGGCGCTGGAGCTGCGCGGGGTGAAGGTTTCCTACGGGGGTGAGCAAGAGGCCTTGGCGGGGCTGAGCCTTGCCGTGCCGGCGGGGAGGACGGTGGCGCTGGTGGGGCCCTCGGGCGCGGGGAAGTCGACTCTCTTCTCCTTGCTCTTGGGCTTCGTGGGCGCCACAGAGGGCGAGGTGCTCTGGGACGGCGCGCCGCTCGGCGGGCTGCGGCCGTCGTCGGTGCGGGCGCAGGTGGCGTGGGTGCCGCAGGGGCCGGTGCTCTTCTCGGGGAGCGTGCGGCACAACCTGCTCTTCGGGCGTCCGGAGGCGAGCGAGGCGGAGCTTTGGGAGGCCCTGCGGAGGGCCCACGCGGAGGAGCTCGTGCGGGCGCTGCCGGGCGGGCTGGAGGCGCCGGTGGCCGAGCGCGGCTCCAATTTCTCCGGAGGCCAGCGGCAGCGGCTGGCCATCGCGAGGGCGTTTCTCAGGGAGCCGTCGCTGCTCTTGCTGGACGAGCCCACCAGCGCGCTGGATGCGGCGGCGGAGCAGGAAGTGAGGGCGGGGCTTGCGGAGCTGATGCGGGGGAGGACCGCGCTGATCATCGCCCACCGGCTTTCCACGGTGAGGGAGGCGGATGTCATCTACGTGCTGGACGGAGGGGTGGTGGTGGAGTCAGGGACTCACGAGGAGCTTTCCGCCCGCGGAGGCCGCTACGCGGCGCTGCTGCTGGCCGAGGTGCTCGGGGAGCGGCAGGCGGGCGCCTGACTTCCGGCCGTGGAGTGGGGGGGCCGGGCTGCGAATCGTCGAAGCACGGCTCGACAGCTAGGGGGACGGGCCGGGCCAGCGTGGAATCGGCGCTCCCGGAGGCCTACTCGCCGCGGGTCGAGGTAAGTTCCGCCCCATGTGGCGTCCTCTGCTCCTCTTTCTGCTCGTGCTCGGTGCTCTGGGTTGTCCCGGTGGGAAGGACCTCTGCGCGCGGGTGAAGTGCGAGCCCGATCGGGAGTGCGAGCCCAGCACCGGCATCTGCCGACTCAAGCAATTCGCGGGCGATGCGGGCACCGACGCTGGAATCCGCTGCGAGCCCGCTTGCGACGGCGGGGTCTGTGACACCCGCACCGGAAGCTGCGTGGCCTGCCTCGAGGACTCACACTGCGCCTGCCCGAATCCAAGCTGCGATCCGCAACTCCTGACCTGCCAGCCTCCACCCGACGGGGGATCGGACGCCGGTGTGGGCGAGAGCTGCGCCGATGCGCAGCCGGTGCCATTCGCCCCCTGCGAGACGAAGGTCACCTTCATCGTGGACACCTCCGCCTTGAAGAACGACGAGTCGGGCAGCTGCTCCACCTCGGGATCGGACGGCAAGGACGCGGTCTACCGGCTGGCATTGGCGGCCACCCAAGACGTCCTGGTCACCGCCGAGCCCCTGGGCGGCGGGGACGCGGTCGTCTATCTTCGGCGAGGGCCCTGCGCCAGCGGCGCCGAGCTGTCTTGCCGGGACGACCTCGGGCAACCCGAGTCGCTGAGGCTCAAGAGCCTCCCCCAGGGCGATTATTTCCTCGTAGTGGACAGCTTCGATGCTCCGAGCGCCGGCCAGGTTCGGGTAACGGTCGAGCTGGCCCCGCCCACGCCCCCGCCGAACGAGACCTGCGCCACCGCCATCGAAGTCCCGTTCGATGGGGGCTCGACGGCCAGCTTCGTGGTGGACACCTCGCTGGCGACCGACGACCACGCAGGGAGCTGCAACAACACCACTGACAGCCGGGAGGTCGTCTATCGCATCCCCCTCGCAGCGCCGAAGGACCTGCGCGCCACCGCGAGGGGGCTCGGCGATGGCGGAGTGGACCCGGTCCTCTATCTGCACCGGACGCCCTGCGGCGGCGGCTCGAGCGAGCTGGCCTGCGACGACCAGCTCACCCGACCGGAGGTCATTCGCAAACTCAACCTCCAGGCGGGGGACTACTTCCTCTTCGTGGAGGGCTTCGGCCCGGACGGAGGCGGCCCCACGGAAGTCACGGTCGCCCTCAGCGGACCCACTCCACCTCCGCCCAACGACACCTGCCAGGGAGCGCGGCTCATCTCCTTCCCACCCGGCAGCAATACCGTCAGCTTCCGAGTCGACCTGGCATCGGCCCTGGACGACCACCAAGGCAGCTGCAACTCAGAGACCGATAGCTTCGAGGTGGTCTATCTGCTGTCGCTTGCCTCCTCGAAGGTGGTCGAAATCACCTCACGCGCGGCAGACGCAGGAATCGCGGACCCAGTCATCTATCTCAAGGAGTCGCCTTGCGATGGCGGGGTGGAGCTGGGCTGCGACGATCAGCTCATCGACCCGGAGAGCATTTCCGCCTTCCTCTCTCCCGGCGACTACCACCTCTACGTGGAAGGATTCGGGGCCTCGGGCTCCGGCGTCATCGACGTAACGGTGCGGCTGACGCCCTGACGATGGAGCCGAAGGTCGACTCCATTGCGGCGCTAGCGGCAAGCCGGGCGCCCTTCGCGGTGATCAGCATCGGCGCGGACGAGGTGTCCCTGTTGCGCGACGGGGCGCAGGCCTACCCGGCGATGCTGGAGGCCATCGTTGGCGCGCGCTCCACCATCTGCCTGGAGACGTACATCCTCCGCGAGGACGCCACCGGCAACCGATTCGCCCAAGCGCTCTGCGAGCGGGCGCGGGCCGGGGTGGAAGTGAGCGTGATGTACGACGACTGGGGCTCCTCGGTTTCGGAGGAGTTCCTCTCTCGCCTGCGCGGGGCCGGAGTGCGCACGCTGGCCTTCTGCCCGGTCCGCTTCAGCGGGAAGCTCGGCGCCATCCTCGCCCACTTGCGCAGGCGCAACCACCGCAAGGCCTTGGTGGTGGACGGCGAGGTGGGCTTCACCGGCGGGCTGAACATCAGCGACGACTACGCCGCGGAGGAAGACGGCGGGCAGGGCTGGAGGGACACCCACGTCCGAATTCGCGGCCCGGCGGCGGCGGAGTTGGAGTGGCTCTTCCTTGCCACCTGGCGGAAGTTCCGCGGCGCCCCGCTCAGCGAATCGAGGTACGCCCGGCGGCCGACCAGCCGCGGAAAGTGGGTGCGCATCCTCGGCAACGACTTCCGCGCAGACCGAAAGGACATCCGAAGGGCCTACGCCACGGCCATCGCCGGCGCGAAGCGGCGCATCCACCTCACGCACGCCTACTTCCTGCCTCCGGCGCGGGTGGTGCGGGCGCTGCAGAAGGCAGCCCGGCGCGGAGTGGAGGTGTCGGTCATCCTGGCGGCGACCACCGACGTGAAGCTGGTGCTCTACGCCGCCCGGGCGCTGTACGGGAAGCTGTTGCGCTCGGGCGTCCGCGTCTTCGAGTGGACCGGCCGGGTGCTGCACGCCAAGACGGCGGTGGTGGACGGCTGCTGGACCACGGTGGGCTCGGCCAACCTGGACGCGCTCTCCTTGCGGGAGAACCTCGAGGTGAACGCGGTGTTCGAGGACGAGCGGCTGGGCACCGCCGCGGAGGCCATGTACAACCGCGACCTCTACGACTGCGCGCCGGTGTCGCTGGAGGCCTGGAGGATACGGCCGCTCGGAGAGCGCATCCTCTCCTGGCTCGCCTTCCAGCTCCGCCACTGGCTCTAGGCCTCTGCCCGAGGCCGCTTCGCGCTGGCGACCGCGCGACGGGTGAGAACCTGGCACGGTCCAGGTAGGTTTCGGCCGTGCGCCTCTCCGCGCTCGACTTCGCCGTCCTCGCCGCCTACTTCCTGCTCTCCGCGGCGCTCGGCCTCCGCTTCGCGCGCAGGGCCGGGAAGAGCGCCGGAGAATTCTTCACCGCCGGGCGCTCCCTGCCCTGGTGGCTCGCCGGCACCTCGATGGTGGCCACCACCTTCGCCGCCGACACCCCGCTCGCGGTGACCGGGCTGGTCGCCGAGCATGGCATCGCCGGCAACTGGGTGTGGTGGAGCATGGTGATGGGCAGCGTGCTCACCGTCTTCCTCTACGCCCGGCTCTGGCGGCGCGCCGAGGTGACCACCGACGTGGAATTCGCCGAGCTTCGCTACAGCGGCCGCCCGGCCGCCTTCCTCCGCGCTTTCCGGGCGCTCTACCTGGCCCTCCCCATCAACCTCATCGTGATGGGCTGGGTCAACCTCGCCATGGTGAAGGTCCTGGAGCTGACCCTCGGGGTGAGGCCCTTCGCCGCGATGCTGCTGTTGCTCGCGCTCACCGTGGTCTACTCCTCGGCCTCCGGGTTGTGGGGCGTGGTGGTGACCGACGCCCTGCAATTCACCGTGGCGATGCTGGGCTGCATCGCGCTCGCCTACTTCGCGGTGGATGCGGTGGGCGGGCTCGAGCAGCTTTCCGCCCGGCTCCCAAAGCGGTACGGCTCGGCGGAAGCGGCGCTCAGCTTCTTCCCCACCAGCGGCGCCTGGATGCCCCTCACCGCGCTTTTGGCCTACCTCGCCGTCCAGTGGTGGGCCACCTGGTACCCGGGCGCGGAGCCGGGAGGCGGCGGCTACGTGGCCCAGCGCATCCTCTCTTCGCGCAGCGAGCGCGACGGCGTGCTCGCCACTCTCTGGTTCACCCTCGCCCACTACGCGGTGCGGCCCTGGCCGTGGATTCTCACCGCCCTGGCCTCGGTGCTCCTCTACCCGGAGCTGCAGGACAAGTCCTCGGGCTACATCAGGGCGGCGGTGGAGCTGCTCCCTTCCGGGCTCAAGGGGCTCTTCCTCGCCGCCTTCGCCGCGGCCTACATGTCCACGCTCTCCACCCAACTCAACTGGGGCGCCTCCTACCTGGTGAATGACGTCTACGCCCGCTTCGTGCGCCAGAAGGCCGAGCCGAAAGAGCTGGTGCGAATCTCCCGCCTGCTCACCGCCGCGCTCTTCTTGCTATCCGCCGGCTCCACCTGGCTCCTCGAAAGGCTCGGCTCCATCGAGGGCGCCTGGAGGCTCCTCATCGCGCTGGGAGCGGGCACCGGAGCGGTGTACCTCTTGCGCTGGTACTGGTGGCGGATCAACGCCTGGTCCGAGGTTTCCGCGATGGCCGCCTCGCTCGTCTCCTTCGTGGCGCTCACCTTGCTCGGGCTGAATCCGGCCGATCCCCTCGAGAGCGCCCAGCTCATGCTGGCCACCGCGGGCCTCACCACCGTCGCCTGGGTTGTGGTGACGCTGCTCACCAGGCCTGCCGATGAGGAGACGCTTCTTTCCTTCTACCGGCGAGTGCGCCCACCCGGTCCAGGCTGGAGGAAGGTGGCCGAGAGGGCCGGCCTTCCCCCGGAGGGTGGTCTTTCGCGGGCGATCTTGGGCTGGGCTGCCGGAGTGGTGTGCGTCTACGGCGCGCTCTTCGGAGTGGGGAAGCTGCTCCTCGGCCCGAGGCTCGAGGGAGCCGGATACCTCGCCGCCTCCGCGGTGGCCTTCGCGGTGGTGGCGAAGAGCCTCGCTACTCGGCGGTGAGGACCAGCGGAACTTCCACTTCCCACCTGGCGCCCAGGGCGGGCAGCTTCCACGAGCGCGCCGCCTCGGCGAAGCAGGCCGCCGCCGCCTTGGGCACCAGGGCGCCGTCCGCCCGCGCCGACAGCACCTGGCCTCCCTCGGAAAGCTCCAGGGTGAGGAGCACCTTCCCCGCCGCGCGCAGGTCCTTCTTCAGCCACCGCTCGTAACAGCCGCGCAGCTGCGGGAGGTGCCGGCGCAGCGCCGAGTCCAGCGCGGCCACCGCGGCCGGGTTGGGAGACTCCGGCTTCGGTTTCGACTCGAGCTCGCTCCACATCCTCCGCACGCTGCCGCCGGCGGCGAGCGCGAGCCAAGTCTCCTGCACCGGCTGGCCCACCGACTGCGTTCGCACCCGATGCGGCCCAGGGGAAAACAGCCCCGACAGCGGGACAGGCCCCCACTCCAAGTCATCCACCTGGAGGAGCGCTCCGTCCGCGAATCCATCCAGCTCCAGCCGCACTGCCGAAGCCACCTCCGCCGCCGGCACCCGCCGCTCGCGCGAGGAAAGCTCTCGCACCTCTTCCTCGGAGAGCCGATCGCCCACCGCGCCGCCCAGCGAAGCGGAGTCCGGAAGCCTCAGGCGGCCCGGCGCGGAGAGCGTCACCCACTCCCGCCCGCGGGGACCGCCGCTCACCGACACCACTCCACGGATGGCCTCCACCACCACCTCCGAGGCGAAACGGCTCACCGCGAACGAGGCGTCCGAGGCAGTCACCCTCCTCGGGCCGGCCGCCACCGCGAAGGATTCGGGCACAGAGGGCGGGCCCAAAGAGCAAGTCACCCGCCCGGAGTCGAGCCGCACTTCGGAAGCGCCCTGCCGCGCGCGCAAGAGCGCCAGCGTTCCGTCCTCCAGGAGGAGCCGCTGTCCATCCTCCATCGAGAGCGCCGCCTTCCCGAGCGCGCGAAGAAAGGCTCCCTCCGAGAGCCGATCGCCGGCAAGAAGCGGCTGCCAGGCCGAGGTGGGGCCGCCTCGCCACTCCACCTCTCCCTGGAGCAGGATGGCGGTGGCGAAGGAAGGCGAGAGCGCAGGCGCCCCCGCCCCCGCGGGCCCGCTCTCGGGCCTCGGCCAGTAGAGAACGAACACCGCCACGGTCGCCGTGGCCAGCGCCAGTCCGAGCCCCCAGCCCGTCATCGAGCGGGAAGGCTTCCGCGCCGCCTGGGCGGCCCACAGCTTCCTTCCGACTCGGTCCAAGGCTTCGTCCCCCAGCGAGACGGGCGGGAGGGAATCGAGCAGCCTCCTCCGAGCCCTGGCGCGCGCCACCCGGGCGGCGCACTTCGGGCAGCTCGAGAGGTGCGGAGGAGGCGGTTGGCCTTGGGCAATGGACTCCACCTCTTTGGCTCGCAGGTGCGCGAAGATCACGGCGACTCCTTTGGGGGCGCGAACAACTCCGAGAGCGCCGGATCCGCCTGGGCGAGCTGCTCGAATTCCCGCCGGGCGTAGAACAGCCGGGTCCGCACCGTGAGGATGTTGGTGCCGGTCATCTCCGCGATGCGGGCTGCTTCCATTCCCCGGAGGTCGTGCAGCACCAACACGGTGCGCTTCTTTGGCGAGAGCCGTTCGAGCAGCGCCTCCGCCCGCGCGAGCCTCTCCGCGGTGAGGGCCACCTCGCCCGGGCCGGGAGATGGATCCGCCGCCTCCGGGACTTCTGCCAGGTGCAGGTCGGCTCCCCTTCGCGCCGCCTTCCTCCGGGACTTCATCGCCACGTGCACCACCAGCCGATACAACCAGGTGGTGAAGGCCGACCGCCCCTCGAACTTCCTGACGGAGCGGAACACCTCGATGAACACCTCCTGGAGCGCATCCTCCAGGTCGGCCCGCGGCACCAGGTAGGAGAGCTGGGAGACCACCTGCTTGCGGTGGGCGGCGTACAGCTCGCGGAAGGCTGCCTCTTCGCCTCGCTGGGCGCGCTCTACCAGGGCCTGGTCGCCCATCTTGGAGACCGCCCGGAGGCGGCCGCTCCCGTCTACCGCCGGGCCAGCGGCGAAGTCCAGCCTGAGCGCGGCGCTGAGAGCGAGAGGGGCCAAAGGCGACTCCCTCACGCCACCACGAAGACGCTGATCAGCAGCATCCAGGCGAGCGCGATGAACAGCGAGGAGGCCGTCACCAGGGCCGCCGACTTGGCGAGGATTCTCGGGTAGGACATCTCCCTCCCCTTCCTTTCTCGTCCCCCTTGGTGCCGCCCGAGGCCGGCCGCATTCATGGCGAACTGCCGCGGCATTGCTGCCGGCGGCGCATCTCCGTATGATGAAAGTATGAGCAAGGCCCGAATCGCCATCACCGTCCCCGAAGAGGTCCTCGAGGAAGCGAAGCGGGCGGTGCGCGCCAAGCGGGCTAGCTCGGTGAGCGCCTATTTTGCGGAAGCGGCCCGGGCCCGCGGCCGCACCGACGAGCTAGGGCGCCTGCTCGCCGAGCTGGAAGCCGAGCACGGCCGTCCGTCCGCGGAGGACTACGAGTGGGCGCGTCGCGTCCTCGGAGTCTAGTGTTGGACTCGGGCGCGCTGATCGCCCTGGAGCGGGGGGAGGGAAAGGTCCGCGCGCTGCTGGAGCTCGCCTTGCGTACCCGGGCGCGGGTCGTGGTGCCGGCGGGCGTGATTGCCCAGGTTTGGCGGGGCGGAGCGCGCCAGGCGCGGCTGGCCAGGTTCCTTTGCTCGCCGGCGACCGCGGTCGATGCGCTGGACGCGGAAGCGGCGCGGGCCTGTGGAGTGCTCTGCGGGCGCGCTGGAACCTCCGACGCCATTGACGCCTCGGTCGTGGTCTCCGCGCTTCGCCACCGGGCAGTCATCGTCACCTCGGATGCCCAGGACATCCGGCGGCTGGATGCGGCAGTGGCGGTCGAAGCCATCTGAGCCGTCGTTGCGGCGGGGTAAAGCCGCATTCACCGCGGGACGGTTTTCTGCTAGCTGCCCGCCGGTGCCCGGAACCTCTTCCATCGGACTGGGGAGAGCCCTTTTCCGCTTCCGCAGCTTCACCCCGGTCCCGGTGCTGGCCCTCCTCGGGTGGCTCCTCTTTAGGTCTCGCGGCGAGGTGGGCCCGGGCGGCCCGGAGTTGGACTCTGCGCTGAACCTGCTTGGCTTGGGCGTGGCTCTGCTCGGGCAGGCGCTCCGCTTCTACACCTTGGGCCTGGTGCCCGAAGGCACCAGCGGCCAGGGAAGCTCCCTCGAGGCGGCCGCCCTCAACACCCGCGGCCCCTACGCCCACGTGCGAAATCCCCTCTACCTGGGAAACCTCGGCATCTGCCTGGGCCTGATGCTGGTGGCCCACGCGGAATGGGTCTACGCGGTGGGCCTTGGCTTCTTCTTCGGCGAGTACTTCTTCATCGTCCGCGCCGAGGAGGACTTCCTTCGCCAGAAATTCGGCCCCGCCTTCGAGGACTACGCCCGCAAGGTGGCGAGGTGGCTTCCCAGGCTGTCACCCTCCGACTCCGCTCCGCTGCGCCTCGGCTTCGACGTCCCAAGGGCGCTCAAGAAGGAGCACAACCCTTTCGCCGCCTGGGCCTCCGGGTTCCTCCTCCTGCTCGGCTGGGAGCTGCACTCCCGCGGCGGGCTCACCGCGCTGCGCCTGTGGCTCCTCGCCTCCGCCCAGGCCCTGGTGCTCGCGGCCTTCGCTGTCCTCAAGGCCTACAAGCGGGGCTGGCTTGGCAGGGGCTGACGCCCCCGCGCTCGATGCCTAGCTTGGGGCATGAGCGACTTTCCGATGCAAGGGCGCCGAGAGCTGGTCACCGAAGAGCCCGAGCCCGCCGGCACCCGGCACGACTTCCGACACCAGGACGTGGACTGGATTGGCCACGCCAACCAGGGCGGAGGCCGCATGCCCCCGGACTACCAGTGGAAGAGCAACCCCCGGCACGACCGGCTGCCCGTCGACAAGGGAAACTGAGCCCTCGCCGCGGGCGCGATGCCGGCTTGACGAGCGGGGCCCAACCGACGAAGGTTATGCCCAGGCCTGGCAACTTCCTCCTCGAGCTGTTCTCGAAGATGGAGCCGGGCCGGCTTCCCTGGCGGCCGGGTTTGCCGCGCCTTTGCACCGCGCGCAAGTCCGGGTTGAGCTGGAGCGATACGATGGCGCGTGACAAAGACGACGACGGCAGCGGTTTCACCGGCAAGCGCAACAAGTCCTGGCGGGAGATCGACGCCCAGCGGGGCAAGACCAAGTACCACTCGCGGCACGACGATCGCGAGCAGCAGCGCATCGAGCGCAGCGCCACCTATTCGCGCTACAAGGCCGCCGCCGACTCGCTCTTCACCGGGGGCGATCTGCCCGAGGGCCTGGCCAAGGCCTTCGACCCGGAAGGAAAGCGCAAGGCCCAGAAGGAGGCGATGCTCAAGCTGCGCGAGCTGCCCGACCGCAAGGCCTGGGTCCAGGGCGTCATCGAGTACCTGGAGAAGTACCCCGAGCTGCCGGACGATCCGTACTTCCTCGACTCGCTGTTGGATCACCCCCGCGACCGCATCGTGGACAAGTCGCTCGGGGCGCTGGAGCAGCTCCACGAAAGCGGCCGGCTCAAGGCCAAGTTGCCCAAGAGCCTGGAGCAGAGGCTCAAGTCCCTCGAGCTGACCTCGGTGGATCCCGAGGTGCAGCAGCGCGCGAAGGAGCTGAGGGAGAAGATCCGCGCGTACGCCTGACGCGCGATGTCCTTCGTCGACCTGCCGGCGCCGCACGGGCGGCTAGAGGGGCTGCTCTGGAAGGTGGAGAGTCCCCGTGCCGCCGCAGTGGTGTGCCACCCGCATCCTCTCTACGGCGGGACGATGCACAACCACGTCACCTACCGCCTCGCCCAGGCCTTGCGGCAGGCGGGGGTGAGCGCGCTCCGATTCAATTTCCGGGGAGTGGGCCGCTCGAGCGGCGTGCACGACCACGGCATGGGAGAGGTGGACGACGCCGCCTCGGCGCTGGAATGGCTCTCCCGCGAGGTGCCCGGGGTGCCGCTCTTCGCGGCCGGCTTCTCCTTCGGGGCGAGGGTGGCGCTCGAGCTCGCCTTGCGCGAGGCCCGCATCGAGCGGTTGCTGGCGGCGGGGCTGGCGGTGGACCTGTTCGACTTCGGCTTTCTCCGCAGGCTGGACAAGCCCGTCGCCTTCATCCAGGGCGACCGCGACGAGTACGGGGCGCTCCCGAAGGTGGAGGCGCTGGTGGCATCGCTCGCCGGCTCCAAGCGGCTCTTCGTGGTGGCCGATTGCGATCACCTGGCCACCGGACGCCAGGAGGAGTTCCTCGCGGTGGCGAAGAAGGCGGTGAGCTGGCTTCTCGCGCAACCCGAGGCCCCGCCTCCGAGCTAGTGGGGCGGTGTGTTTCATTCGCGACCGTCCGAGCCGGCCCAGCCGGGAGTGTCACTCCGCCGTGACGCCTGTTCTGCCCGCGGCTGGAAATCGCCCAAGCAGCCGACGCAACCTGCACCGATGACCTGGGTTGTTCCGTTCTCAGGCGCCGCTCTCCGCGGGCGCTGGCTTCCGTGGCTGCTCCCCTTGCTGTGGGCGGGGCCCGCCCTCTCGAAGCCGCCGGAAGTAGCGCTCTTGGCGACCGCTCCCGACGGCGAGGTCACCGAGCTTTTTTTCCAGCGTCCCGGCCAGGCGGCACTCTCGCCTGCGGTGGCCAGCTTCCGGCACGAGCCCGGAGCAGTGGCACTCGGCGCAGTGCTGCCCGGCGCCCGTTCGGTGGTGGCAGTGGCGCAGCTCTACCCGGCCCGCGAGCCATCTTTCGCCTCGGCGCTGGTGTGGCTCGAGCCCGGGCGGCCGCCCCTCTTCCTCGCCGATCGCGTCTACCACGCCACCCGTCCGCTGGTGACTTCCCGGGGCCGCGTCTTCGTCTCGCGGGGGAGCCCGGGCCAGGAGCCGACTTTGGAGCAGGCGCAGGCCGGGCAGCTTCGCGTTGACGCACTCACCGTAGACGAGGTGGACCTCGCCTCGGGAAAGAGCCGGACGGTCCACTCCTTCGCCGGCTACCTCACCTTCCTCGCCGGAGCGTTGGGGGAGGAGCTCTTGGTCTACCGGGTGCGCCACGGCCACGCCGACCTGGTGGCGGTGCACGCCGACACCGGCGGGCTGCGGGTGCTCGTTCCCTCGCTTCCGCCCTTCGCGCGCGACTTCGCGGTGGACCAGGAGTCACTCTCGCTTCTCTACACGGTGCTCGAGCCCTCCTCCCGCGCCTGGGTGGTGGAGCGGCTGGGCCTGATCTCGCTCGAGCGGCGCCGCCTCGCCCAAAGTCCGAGGCCGGCGCTCTTTCCCCATCCCTGGCCGGGAGGGCGACTGGCCTACAACCCCGAGGCAAGCTGGGGCCTCTTCGTGGGCGGGCTGTTCCGCGCGCCGATGGGGCCGGGAGTGGACCAGCTCCGCGGATTCAGCCGCGACGGCTCCTTTGCGGCGGCGGTTCACGCCGTGGAGGGCGAGCTTGTGGTGCCGTTCGCCTTGAGGACCGCGGACGGAGCGGCGCTGCGGCTGGCGGTCCCCGAAGGCAAGCGGATCGACGTCGCCGGTTTCGTGGAGGCGGCGCGATGAGGCACCTTTGGGCGTCCTTGCTCGCCCTCGCTCCCGCGGCGGCAGCGGCCTACTGCCCCTGCTACACGCTCTCCAGCTCCTACAACTCCTACAACTGCGGAGTGGAAGCGGCGCCGGGCACCAACCCCAACCTCACCACATGGCAGTCCATCTTCTCGCTGGTGGCCCAGGGCCCGAGCGTGTGGGGCACCGCCGGCCCTTCGGTGGCGGACCTGGGCGAGGGCTGCAACAAGCCCCAGCCCCCGCACAAGGTGCCGGCGCGCTTCCCCTGCGAGCTCTTGAAGGCCATCGCGATGCAGGAGTCCGGCTGGCGGCAGTTCTGCGTCCCCGACACTCCGGCGGACCAGGTGGGAGGGGCCTCGCGGACCATCATCTCTTTCGACTGCGGCTACGGGGTGGGGCAGGTGACGTCCGGGATGCACATCGGGGAGTCGCCCGGCTTCGATCGGAGCCGAGTGGCCTCCGACGCCACCTACAACCTGGCCACCGGGACGCGCATCCTGGCCTCGAAGTGGAGCTACACCAACTGCGTGGGCGACAACCAGCCGCGCATCGTGGAGCATTGGTACAGCGCGACTTGGGCCTACAACGGGCTTGCCTACAGCAACAACCCCAACAACCCCATCTACAGCACGAGCCGCGGCGTCTACCGCCCGAGCGTGGGCGGGGCGGCGCCCTACCAGGAGAAGGTGTTCGGCCGGGTGGAGTACCCGCCGAGCGCCGCACACTGGAGCTCGGTGGCGCTGGCCTACCCGGACCTCGCCGACATCGGCACCGGAAGCTCCCCGCCGGATCTCCCCGAGCCCACCTGCGCCGGCCCCACCAACTGCGCCACCAGCCGCTCCACCCACGTCTCGAGCTGCTTCGGGGTTGACGCGGGATCTCCGGACGCGGGCAAGCCCGACGCGGGAAGCTCGGCCGACGCCGGCAGCAACGCCGATGCAGGCCAGCCGGACGCCGGGCAAGCAGGCTCGGATGCCGGTGGCTCCGCCCCTCCGGATGCGGGGGCCACGGCCGACGCAGGGAGCGCCGGCGCGCCGATTCCTGCGGCTACGCCCGCTTCTCAGCTCGGGGAGGCAGTCGGCGGCTGTGGCTGCTCGAGCACAGAGACCAGAACCCTGCTGCTATTGACGTTGCTCGGGTTGCTCGCTCGCAAGCAGTTCAGTGGCCGGCGGGACTGAGCCGCCGGGGGTTCACAACCCGCCGCTTCGTCCCTAACTGTGCGCGGCGCCGCTCGGTGGGCGCGGGAGTGCACGCATGGAGCGCCGGCAATTGGTGGTGTGCCTGGCAGAGCTGTTGCTCGTGGCGCCGGCGGCCCGGCTGTTGACCGGGTGCGGGAAGGAAGAGGAGGAGCTGCCGCCCTTCCCCGAAGAAGGAGGGTACGCGACGCTCACCTTCACCTCCTCGCTTGCCTCCTCCCACGCCCACAAGGTGACGCTGGACACCAGGGAGCTCTCGGCTCCGCCGGAGGGCGGGGTGCAGCACGAGACGTCGGAGGAGGCCGGACACCGCCACCTCCTCGCGCTCACCGCGGAGGAGTTGCGGCGAATCCACTCCGGCGGCGTGGTGCACGCCCAGACGAGCAACCATGGAAGCCACTCGCACGCCTTCTCCTTTGCTACCTGGTGAACGATGCGGGCGGCGGCGCTGGCTCTGTTGGCCTCATCGGCGCTGGCCGCGCCGGTCACCGAGAAGACTCCCGCCACCCAGGCCGCCCGCGCCGCGAGCCCGGGCACGGTGAACTTCCTCTTCTCCCACCACTTCTCGCTCGCTGGCTCGAAGGTGCTGAACTCCCCCACGTTCACGCTGGAGATTGGCGCGGCGAGATGGCTCTCTTTCGGGCTTCGCTACGCCACCAGCTCGGACGTGGCCAACCGGGTGAACGAGCTGGAGCCACACGCCATCCTCACCTTCTTGCGCCAGGAGGAGGGCCGCCTGCTGGATGTGGGCGCGGTGGCCGCCTTCAACCTGGGAGCCAGCTCCGGGGACCTGGCGCTGGTGGCGGGGCGGAGCTTCGGGCCCATCTCGCTGGCCGCCAACCTCCGCGGCTTTTCCTCCGGCTACGGCAGCACTGGCGCCACCTTGGCCGGCGGAGCGGGGGTGCGGTTGCGGCTGACCGGGTTCCTCTTCGCGGTGGGGGACGTGAATGGAATCCTCGCCGCGAGGAGCCGGGAGCAGCTGGGGACTTTGGACCGAATCGGCTGGACCGGCGGCATCGCCTTTGGGATTCCCTATTCGCCGCACACCATGTCGCTCTACGCCACCAACATCAACACCCACACTCTCCAGGGCTCGAGCCGCGGCACCGAGACTCTGCGCATCGGCTTCGAGTTCGACATTCCCCTCACCAGCCTGGGGAGATGGCTGTCCATCTTCGCACCTCCCAAGCGGGCGGAGGCCAAGCCACCCGCGGAGCCCGTGGGGGGAGCGGTGGAGGTGCGGATCCGCGACTACAAGTTCTTCCCTGCGCAGCTCACCGTCCGGAAGGGGACCACGGTGCGCTTCCTCAACGAGGACCCGGTGCCGCACACCGCCACCGCGGACGATGGCTCGTTCGACTCGGGGCTGTTCCGCCAGGGGGAGTCCTGGAGCCACCGCTTCGACGCTCCGGGTAGCTTCCCCTACTTCTGCGCGGTCCACCCGTACATGCGGGCCGAGGTGCGGGTCGAGGACTAGCGGTCGCGGCCCCGCGAAGGTGGCGCTGGCGGCGCGTGTCGAGCCGAGTAGCACCTGGGCAGGCGAGGGACTAACTTCGACTTGGGATGCGTGCCCCCATCCACCGCCACACCTGGATCGAATACCTCGCGCTCGAGGAGATGAGCACCGTCAAGCACGAGTTTTTCGATGGGGAAATCTACGCGATGGCGGGTGGCAGCTCTCCGCACTCGGCGCTGAAAGTCGCGGTGGTCAGCGAGCTGCGCACCCAGCTTCGCGGAAAAGCCTGCCGCGTGTACGACTCGGACCTTCGCATTCGCGTCATGGCGACCGGCCTCGGAACCTATCCCGATGCCAGCGTGGTCTGCGGCGAGCTCCGGTACGACCCCGAGCCGCTTCGCAAGCAGATCTCCGCCGTGAATCCCTCGGTTCTGGTCGAAGTGCTCAGTGATTCGACCGAGGCGTACGACCGCGGCGCGAAGCTCGACAACTACAAACGGCTCCCATCGCTCGAGGAGTACGTTCTGGTCTCGCACCGGGAGGCGCTCGTCGAGGTTTTCCGACGAGGAGCAGGGGACGAGTGGCAGCGTTCAGAGGCGAGATCGAAGTCGTGCATCGCCCTCGAATCGATCGGCTGTGAGATCGATGTCGATCGCCTCTATGAGGGCATCGACCTCGACGCCCCCTGACAGGCCGCCCGTGGTTGCAACGACGGTTGCGGCCGCCGCTGGCCGCTGGTAGTCGGCGCCGGTGCGGATCCTTCTCTTCCACAAGGGAGGCATCGGGGACGTCGTCTTCGGCCTGCCGCTGATCCGCGACCTCAAGGCCGCGCACCCGGGCGCCTCGCTCACCGTGCTCACCCACCGCCAAGGCGCCGAGCTGCTCGCGCTCTCTCCGCAGGTGGACCAGACGGTTTCCTACGGGCCGCTGGCCGGCGGCTGGTCGCTCGGCTCAGCGCGGCGGGCGATCGGCACGGAGCGATTCGACCTCGCTCTGACCACTGCCCGCTCGCCGAGGGCGGCCTACCTCCTCTGGCGGACCGGGGCCAAAGTCCGAGTCGGCTTCGGAGGCGGTCCCGAGTCGTTGCTCTACACCCATCGGGCGCCTGCCTCCCCCTTCGAGGTGGTCTTTTCTCGCCGCTTCCAGAGGCTGGCCAGGGCGCTTGGTGTGCCCACGGACGACGCGATGCCTCGTCTGATGGTTCCGTCCGGGCTCCTGGAAGATGCACGGCGGCAACTCCAGTCGATGGGCTGGCGCGGAGGGCCGCTGGTGGCGGTCCACGTGGGAGGCGGTTGGCCGACGAAGCAATGGCCGCTCCGGCACCTCTTGGAGCTCTGCCGCGTTCTGCGTGAGCGGGGAGCCACCGCGCTCTTGCAAGGTGGCGCAGACGACCGGGCGCGAGCGGAGGCGGTGGCCAAGGAGAGCGGGGCGATGGTCTGCGTTGGCAACTCGATTGCCGAAGCGGTGGCGCAGGCCTCCTTGTGCAGGGCGGCGGTGGGCCTCGACTCCGGCCTCTCCCACGCGGCGGCGGCGGCGGGGGTGCCCACCGTCTTTCTCTTCGGACCGAATGACGAGCGGTCCATCCTGCTCGGCCCGGAGCAGAAGCTCCTGACGGCGACGCTCCGCTGCCGTCCCTGCAACCGAGCCGGCCGTGCGCGCTGCCCGGAGGGCCACCACCGCTGCATGGGCGAGATCGAGCCCGGGCGGGTGCTCGAGACTGTCCAGCGGGGGGTTGGGGGTTGACGTGAGTCAGCGGTTGATGGCGAACGCGCAGGCGGAGTCCAGCTCCACCTTGAGCCCCGCCAAGGCCTCGAGCAGCCGCTGGTAGTGCGCGCGCTCCTCGGCGAGCTGCGCCTCGGCGGCCTCGGCCGGTACGCCCTGGTGGGAGAGCGAGAGGCGCATCCTCTCGAGGGCGGAGTCACGCTCGGCCTCGACGGCCGCCCGCGCCGCCACCGCGCGCTTGCGCATCTCCGCCTCCGCCGCCTGAGTCCCCGCCGCCACCGCCGGCTCCACGAAGGCGGCCAGAGAGGGGAAGGCCGCCAGCGCCTGCTCGCCCATCAGCGGCTGGCCCTCCGCGTCCAGCGCGGGGAGCAGCCCGTCGTCGACGCGCGGCACTCCGCCAGGAGCCTCCGCCACCGCCAGGTGGATGAGCAGCCGGTCCAGAAAGCGCGAGAGCTGCCGCGAGGGCACCTTCGCCCCGGCGGAGGTGTCCGCCGGCTCCGGAGGAGTGATGTGGAAGATGAGCTCCAGCCCGCGGGCGCGCCCGCCGCGCCGCTCGAGGTAGCGGACCCCGTTCCGGCCGTAGGGCCCGTCGCGCAAGAAGCCGAACAAGGCCTCCACCAGCGGGTGCCCGGTGGCGAAGTAGTCGATCTCCTCCAGCTCCACCGCGGTGTCGCGCCAGAAGGTGCCCAGCACCACCTTCTCCTCCGTCAGCGAGAGGCCGGGCAGCGCCTCTACGTTCAGCGCGTGGCCGAAGTGGAAGGCCACCTGGAAGGCCTCCACGTGCTCCTCGGTGTCCACCCCGATGCCCACCTTGCGCGCCAGCTCGGCGACGGTCTCCTCCAGCCGCTCGTCCAGGTCGCGGGCGATGGCCCAAAGCCCGTCCTCGATGCCCTCCAGCTCGCCCCCCTCGCCGGCGAGCCCGAAGCGGCCCAGCGCCTTCTTCACCAGGGCCTCCACGGCCTCGCGGTCGAAGCTGCGCAGGTCCAAAAGCGGGTCGTAGGCCCGCCGCACCGCCTCCCGGGCGGCCTGCACCTTTTCTTTCAAGGAGGCCACGTAGGCAGCCCGCTCGGGTGGCGGAGAGAGGGCCAGCTCGGTCAGTCGGGGCTCCACCTCCTCCAGCACCGCGTCCAGGCCGCCCACCGTCTCGCCGAAGACTCCCGCCGCGTCGGCGAGGACCGAGAGCACGTCCGCAGAGAGCATGCCTGGCACCTCGAAGACGTGGATGTCCACCGGCCGCGTCTGCCCGATGCGGTCCAGCCGGCCGACGCGCTGCTCCATCATCGCCGGGCTCCAGGGGAGGTCGTAGTTGACCAGGTGATGGGCGAACTGGAAGTTGCGGCCCTCGCCGCCGATCTCCGTGCACAAGAGCACCTTGGGCCCTTCCGGATCCCGGAAGCGCGCCACCTGCCGGTCGCGATCGAGGAGCGGAAGCTCGCCGTGGTAGGCGAGGGCGTGCACGTTCTCCTCCCGGAGCTTCTCCTTGAGGCTCTCCAGGGTTTCCCGCGACTCGGTGAACGCCAGCACCTTGGCCTTGGGCTCGGCGCGCCAGATGCCGCGCAACAGCTCCGCGAAGGCGAGGAACTTGGCGTCTCTCCCCGGAAGGCGCAGCTCCTTGCCCACCAGCGCCCTGGTGCCGCGGACCGCCTCCAGGAAGGCCGCGGGGGAGGACTCGAGCCGCCGGAGCAAGTTGGAGAGCGCTGCGCCGGAGAGGCTCCTCCCCTCCCGGAGCGCCGCCACCGCTTCCGCCCGGGCGCGGAGCTCCGAGTCGGGAAGCTCCACCAGGTGGCGGTGCAGCCGCCGCTCGGCGAAGCCTCCCACCACCGCGCGCCGGTTGCGGACCAGCCGGTCGGAGAGGCTGTAGGTCTCGGAGAGGTGTGAGAGCAGTTCCTCTCCCTTGAGCCGCCGCAGCTTCCGGTCCTTGGGAAAGCGCGAGGCGAGCGAGGACACCGCCGGCTTGGCGGCGCGGGCGTCCTTCGCCGCGAGGAGCGTCCGCACCGCGGTGGATAGCTCCTCCTGGCGCTCTTGGCGGCGGCGGAAATCCTCCAGGGTAGGCGCGGTGGACGGCTCGATGAGGGTGAGCAGCGAGTGGTACTCCTCGGGGTCGAGCTGCATCGGGGTGGCGGTGAGCAGGAGCAAGCCCCAGGAGTTCCCCGCCAGCGCCCGGGCGGCCTCGAAGGCCTTCTCGGCTTTGAGGTGGTGCGCCTCGTCGATGATGACCAGGTCCCAGAAGGCGGTCGGGCGGGAGGCCTCGGAGAGGTGCTCTTCCGAGCGGGAGAGCTGCTCGAGGCTCGTCACCACCTTGTCGAAGCGTGCCCAGGGAGAGGTGGCGGGCTGCTCCTTGCGCGAGGCGGCGTAGCGGTCGCCGTCCATCAGGGTGAAGAGCTGGTTGAACTTGTGGAACAGCTCGGCCAGCCACTGGACGGTGAGGTGGCTGGGGGCGATCACCAGCACCCGGTTGGCGAGCCCGGAGAGGCGGAGCGCGGAGAAGATCATCCCCGCCTCGATGGTCTTTCCCAGGCCCACTTCGTCCGCGAGCACGAAGCGGGGCCGGCGGGCGGAGAGCACCCGTTGCACCACTCCCACCTGATGGGGCTTCACCATCACCCGGGAGGCGAGCAGCGCTCCCAGGGCGTCGCACCTCCGCTCGTCGTCGAGGACCAGCGCCTTCCTGCGGAGGAGGAATCCCCGCGCATCGCCCACCCGCGCCTCCTTGAGGGTGGTGACGAGGTCGGGTTTCGGGGGGAGGGCGCGCAGCTCGCTCTCCGGCCACTCGGATTCTTCTCCGCCGTCCTGGCGCACGGTGTAGCGGCGGAGCCCGCGCGCGCCCTCCACCTCGCCGAAGATGCTGCCGGTCTGGCCCTTGGGCAGGCGGACGCGGTCTCCCACCAACAGCGGGTGGGGGACGAGCTGGCCCTGCTTGGTGGAGACGAGGACGGGGCCGCCCTCGCGAGCAGGGAAGAGCACCTTGGCGCGGGTCCCCTCGTCCTCGAGGGAGAGCAGGTGGCCCACGCCCCACTCCTTTTGGGGGAGGTAGCGGACCTTCATCCCGGCGACGAGCTTGGCCATCGGCGGGACTGTTTAGCCCCGCTGGGAGAAGGATGCAGCCCTCGAGACGAACAGGCGGCCTCAGTTTCCGTCGTACTTGGCGATGCCCACAGCGGTGCCGATGTATTTCACCCCACCGGGGCCGAGCGCCAGCGAGCGGATTTCCGCCGGGCCTCCGGTGGGCGGAAGCCCATCGGTATGGGTTAGCCGGGACGGCACCTTGGTGCCGAGGTCGTACCGCACCAGCCCGTTCCGCGTCCCCGCCCAGAGGAGGTCCCGCGCCGAGCCGGCAATGGTCCTCCGCTCGAAGAGCAGCGCCCGAATCTCCTCGTCCGGGAAGCTGTAGGGCGGCTCTCTCAGCCTGGGCCCGTCACCGGTGAGGTCCGAGAAGCCTCGCCGGGTGCCGGCAAACGCCTTGCCCTCCGGAGACACCGCGACCGAGAAGACGTCGGAGTCGCGAATTCTCGGCGGCTGGTGAGTGGTCACCGTCACCTGGGACGTCAGCGGGTCGAACGGAGTCCCCACCGCGATGTCCAGCTCGGCCAGCCCGTCGTCGGTGGCGGCGAACGCCTTCACCGCCGTCGCCGTCGAGGTGGGAGAGAGCACAGCTTCGCGCACCTTCCTTCCATCGAGCAGCCGCTTGCCCTGCACGGTCCCGAGAGAGCCGCTCAGCGCCGGATCGCTCGCCTTGGTGATGACCAGCCCGTCGTCGGTGCAGAGGAGGAGCAGGTCCGGCGACTGTGAGGCGACGACGTCGTTCACCACGCTCCCGGCGGGCGCCAGCGGACCGTTCTTGTAGTTGACGCAGACTGCGCCCACGCACTTTTCCAGCCCGTTGCCGTCGGTGCCCACGAAGACGGTCCCGCCGAGCATGAACAGCCCAAGCCCCGCCTCGCTGATCGCCTGCGGGGTGCCCGGCCCTCCTGGGTCCCGCAGCAGGAGCACCGACTTGGTGTTGCCGTCGACATAGAGCAGCTCGCCCGTCGCGAGCCCTTGGACCAGGTCCTCCACCGGCTGTCCGTTGTCGAGCAAGGTGTCGGCGAGCTGCGTCCGCCCCGAAGGCAAGAGGGTGATTTGCGCCTGCGCCCGGCCCACCGCTCCGAGGGTGTCGGTGGCAGCGAAGAGCAGCGCGTGCTTCCCCGCCGCCGGCGCGCTCAAGGTGGCGGTCACCGCTGTCCCTAGCGAGCCCTCGAAGCTGTCGGTCCACTGCTGGCTGGCGATGCCTTGTGGATCCGTGGCGGTCGCGGTCGCGTTGGTGGGTTGTCCTGCCGCGCACGGGCCTGCCAGGCAGTTGGTCGCTCCTTGGGTGACCGCCACGATGGCCACCGCCGGCGAACCATTCACCGTGATGGCGATCGAGGCGCGGCAGCTCGCCCCCCACGGGTCCGACACCGTGAGGGTGAGGGTGTGGGGCCCGGGCGTGGTGAGGTCCACGGTGGTGGTGTCCGCCCCGGCCGCCAGGTTCCCGTCGAGGTTGGAACTCCACCGGAAGTCGAGCGAGCTCGCCGGGTCCTCCGCGTCGGTCGCCGAGCCCTTGAGGGGCACTGGCACTCCGGCGTTCACCGTGGCCCCCGTCGCGGGAGCGAGGATGGTGCAAGCAGAAGGCGGCGTGTTCGCGATGACCCGGATCGGCCTCGAGAAGCAACCCTGGAGCTGCGCGTCCTGCGGATCCGTCGCGCAGGCCGAGAGCACCTGGTTCCCCAGCGCGGTGAAGGTGACGCTGAGGTTGGCGCCCGTCCCCAAGGGGGTGGCCTGCACGCTGGTGCGCCACTCCGGAGGAATCGGAGTGTTGCTCTCCGGGTCGAAGCAGCTCCCGCGCACGTTGTAGGGCGCGTTCACCTGGATGACCTGCCCGTCCTGCCCGGGCCGGGTGATCTCGCAGTAGGGCGGCAAGTTCGACACCACGTGCACCCGCACGCTGTCCGAGGCCGCCACCCCGCGCGAGTCGATCGCCTGGGCGGTGACGGTGTAGTCGCCGAGCGAGGGGAAAGTGTGCGTCGCCGAGGGCCCGCTGCCGATGGCCACCCCGCCCGGGTCCCTCACCCACTGGATGGCGGAGTCGAGGTTTCCCGCCCCGCCCCCGGCGTTGAAGTCCTGCGCCGTGGCGACGAAGGAGACGGTGGAAGAGAACGGAGGCGCCGCCGCCGGAGAGACCCAGACCTCCGCACGCAACGGCCGGGTGATCTGCACCGAGGGCGCCTTCACCCCGGTGACGGTGATGGAGACGCTGGCGCTGTTGGATGCCCCCGAGGCAGGGTCGGTGGCCGAGCAGGTGATGGTGTCCGCGCCGGACTTCGACAGCGCCGCCTTCATCTTCGAACCGAAAGGCAGTGGCCCTGAGAGTGCGGAGCTCCACTGGATGCTGGTGTCCGGGACCGGCTGGCCTTGCACCGTGGTGGCGTCGCACCAGAAGTCGACTTGCTGGTTCAGGTCCACCGAGGTGCCGGCAGCCGGCTTGACGATCACCACCGTAGGGGCGTTGGCGTCGATGGCGTTCACCGTGACCGAGGCGCTGGCGGTGAGGCCGCCCTTGTCGGTGGCGGTGACGGTGAGCGACTGAGTGCCCTTGGAGAGCGCCGCGCTCGCCGACGCGCCGGTGGCGAGCTGCCCGGAGAGCGAGGAGGTCCACACCACCGCGTCTCCATCGAGCGGGCCGTCCTCCGGGTCGTTCGCCACCGCCACCAGCGACACCTGGGTGCCGGCGCGGAAGCTCGAGCTCTCCGCCGGCGCGGAGATGGTCGCCACCGGCGGCTCGTTGGGGCTCACCGCGGGCTTTCCGCAGTTGCAGCCGGACGTGAGCGCGAGCGCCAAGAGCACGGCACCGAAGCGGGACATGGCACACCTCCGAGTCAGACCGCGCTACGAGCGGCGACAGACCTTCTGGCCGCTCTCCTCCCGGCAATCGAAGCCCGCCGGGCACTCGTCGTTGCTGCCGCACCGGTAGGTGCAGCTTCCGCCCATGCAGACGCCGTTGAGCAGCCCGTAGCCTCTGCAGACCTCGTCGCCGCTGCAGGGCGAGCCCAGGTGGCGGAAGGCGTAGCAGCCGTCGAACTGCGAGCGCATCGGCTCGCAGCGGGAGGACCGGGGCTCGAAGCCGCGCACCCCGCAGGAGTCGTTCTCGTACCTCGGCAGGCACACCTTCCCCTCGCTCCCGCTCAAGGACTCGCAGACCCCGCTCTTGCCGCATTGCCCGCTGTCGGTGCAGGCGCTGCACAGGCCCACGTCCCCCAGGCACAGGTTGCCGGAGCAGGAAAGCCCCGAGGGGCAGTGCCCGTCCTCCAGGCACGCAACGCAGCTCCCATCCGGCGCGCAGCGAAGCCCCGCTTCGCAGCCGGTCACCAGGCAGCCCTCACGGCCCTCGGTGCCGTCGGGCGCGGCGAGGCCGACAGAGAGAGACCTGAGCTCACCCTCGGCCACGCAGGCCGAGCCGGACACGTCTCCCATCCCACGCACCGCGGCCGAGAGCTGGTAGCAGCCCGCCGGAAGCGGCCCGAGCCGCACCACCGCGTCGTCGTCCAGCCGGATGCCGGCGTAGGGCGTGCCCACCACCGTCACCTCTCCCTGGTTCACCCGCTGGCCCGAGGGCGCGTCCAGCTCCAGGTCGATGAAGGCCGCGCGCCCCGCCACCAGCGAGTCCGCCCTCGCCACTCCTCCACCACGTACCGCCACCGGAGAGAGCACCGCCGAGGAAGCCGAGGCCACCACGAACAGCTCTCTCCCACCGGCGGGAACGCCCTCGATCTCGAAGGAGCCGTCCTCCGACACCCTGCTCCGCAGCTCCGGCTTTCCGAAGACCGCCACCAGCGCCAGCTTCGGATCCGCCGCCAGCACCGTGCCTCTCACCGTCCCGTGCCTCAAGGGATCGTTCTCGATTTGCCCACAGCCAAAGAGCAGCAGGGCGGCGATGGCGATCGCGCGTTTCAAAACCGGTACCCCGCTCCGGCCCAGCCGCCGGCGAAGCCAAGCCCCTGGCCCGCCCCGTCCACCACCACGTAGGTGAGCATCAGTTGCATCTGCGCCGACAGCTCCCACCGCTCGCTCAACCCGTAGGCCGCGCCCGCCATCAGCCCTGGACTCACCGTGAGGTAGCTTTGCCCGGCGTGGTAGGCCTCCAGCTCGAAAGACCTCGACAGCCACAGCCCGGCCACCCGCGGTCCGGCCAGGAAGCTCAGCCTCCCCAGGCGCCAGCTGTAGGGAACGCTCGCTCCGAGCTGCACCATGCGGTAGCCGAAGGGCAGTGGCTCCAGGGCGGACAGCCGGAGCGACTGCCGCCCCGCGCTCAGCGCCAGATCCAGCTGGAGGGAAAGCCGCGCGGAGGGGAACCCATCCAGCCTGAGCGCCACCCCGCCGCTCGGCGCTTCCGGCAACAGCTCGGCGCGGCTCTTCGAGTCCACGAAGCCCATCACTCCCCCGACGAGGGAGAGGGAGCGCCAGGGAGTGGCCCGCGTCAGCAGCTCCTCCAGCTCCACCCGCTCGCCCGCCGCCACCTCCACGTAGGTGGAGAGGAGGGTGCTCCCGCCCTTGGTCAGCTCGATTCTCCTCTTCCCCTCGCGCACCGAGGCGCCGCCGGGCAGCTCGGCGCGCTCCTCCCCGTCCACCTTCAGGGAGAAGCCGTCCAGCCTCGGGCTGTAGGAGTACAGCTCGGGGCGGCCCAGCCGCTCCACCTCTCCGGAGAGCACCAGCGGATCCGCGCCCACCTCGAGGATTTCCGCCGACGGGCGCTGGCGGCCTTCGGTGAAGGCGAAGGTGCGGCGGCGGGCGAAGTCGTGGGCCTCGGTGGCGGTGACCGCGCCGTCGCCGTTCCGGTCGGCGCCGCCGCCCAGCCCGTCCACCAAGAAGTGGGTGTAGATGTCGTTCTCCAGCTTCTCGTCCTCGCGGGCGGTCTCTCCCCAGTCGCAGGCGGAGAAGACCATCGCCGCGCGGCTCGACTCCTCCAGCGGCCGGCTCCAGAAGCCCGACTTGATGCCGGAGAGCTCTTCCTCCAGCTCGCGGGGGAGGAGCGACTTGCCGCTGCCGCTGTGGCAGGTGGCGAGCACCAACAGCCGCCGCCGGGAGGGGAGCCGGTCGAACTCCGCCTTCAGCTCGTCGATGGGGAGCGCGGTCTTCTCGATGCGCCGAAGCTCGGCATCGTGGGTGACCAGGAAGCGGCGAAGCTCGCCGCGCTCGCTCCGGGCCAAGGTGCCGTGCGCCGAGAGGTACACCACTACCACGTCGTCCGCCCGGGTGGCCTTCTCCCTGAGCGCGGCCACCGCGGCGAGCACCCCGGCGCGGGAGGTGGCCTCGGGGGCGGTGACTTGGGAAACCTCGGTGAAGGCGCCTCGGGACGGGTCCGCCAGCGCCCGGGCCACGTCCCCGGCGTCCTTGGCGGCGAAGCGGAGCGGCCTCCAGGTCCCGTCGCGCACCGAGGAGATGCCGATCACCAGCGCGAAGCGCCTGGGGGCATAGGCGGAGGCGAGCCTCCGCTCGTCCACCTCCACGCGCACCAGGCCGCCCTTTTCGCCTCCGCTGGTCCGGCAGGCGCACAGGGAGAGGCCCGACAAGAGCCCCGCTAGGGCGACCTTGTGCGCGCGAGGGCTCACGGAGTCGGCTGGCCTGCCACGCGGACGTCGAGCCGGCCCACCGCCGCACGGCCGCTGGCGCGAGAGCTTATCGCCTCTTTGGAGAGCTTCGGATCCGGGGCGCTCCGGCCCGGCACCGCCACCAGCCACAAGGTGAGCGGCCCCGACTCTCCGGAGAGCGACACTCCGGCCAGCTCGCCTTCCAGCCCGAGGTCATGCGTCCCGGGGAGGAGGGGGAAATTGCCCAGGTGCGCCGGCTCGGCTCCTTCGCGCCCGAGGTGGAGCGCCGCCATCCCCGCCTCGGTGGAGTGGTAGCGGAGGAGCAGCGTGCCCGAGGAGGGAAGCATGTCGAAAGGCTCCACCCTCTGCACCGCGCCCTCCGGGGTGCGCAGGGCGGCCTTCAGCTCGACCGAGATGCGGAGCGGGCCTTTGAGGCCGTCCGGCTCCTCCCCGCGGGTGGAGAGTCCAAGCCCCACCACGAGCGCCAGGCCGGCGGCCATCCCGGCGGCGGCGGCGAGGATTCCCCGGCGGGCCGGCTGGGCCAGGCGGCGCTTGAGCCTGGCGAAGCCCAGCTCGTCGAGCGGCGCGTCCTTTAGGGAGAGAGCGAGCAGCGCTCGGTCGGCGGTGCCGTCGAGCAGGTCCGGGCCCTCGACGCTGGCGAGGAAGCCCTCGCACCGCTCGCACTGCGCGGAGAGGTGGGAGAGGAGCACCTCGGACGGGCGCTTTCCCTCGAGGATGTCGCGGAAGCTCTTTTCATCGAGGTGCATCGGCCTACTCCCAGCGAGAGGCGAGGAGCCGCCTCAGAAGCTCTTTCTTGATGCGGGCACGGAAGCGCTCGAGCCGCATGGTGACCGCGCTCTTCCCCACGCCGAGCTGGCTGGCGATCTCCCTCGCGGACAGCTCGCCCTCCAGGTAGAACAGCTCCACGGTGCGCCGCTCGGAACCCTGGGGCAGCTCGGCGATGAGCCGGCGCACCTCTTCGGCGTCCAGCTCTCGCTGCACGAAGGCGGGCAGATGGCCGGGCGCCTCGCCGGGCTCCTGGGCCAACTCCTCCCGCACCTTGGCGGTGGCGGACTTGCGGGTGACGAGCGTGCGGGCGCGGTTTCGGGCGATGCAGTAGAGCCAGGGCTCGAACGCCGCCGCCTGGCGGAGCTTGGGGAGCGCCCGGAAGGCGCGAGCGAAGCTCTCTTGCACCACGTCCTCCACCTCGTCTCGGTCCAGGGAGGCGAAGGCGGAGGCCAGGCGCACCACTGGCGGTCGGAAGCGGCGGTACAGCTCGCGGTACGCCGCTTCTTCGCCTTCCTTTGCCCGCTCGAGCCAACGGGCAAGCTCCTCCATCGCGACCTCGCTCGGTAGACCCTTGGGGCCCCCATTCGGCCACAAACGGCCAGGGGAGCCAGTTTCCCGGAGGATTGGGGCCTTAGCGCGCGGTCCGGCGGAAGCCGAGGGCGATCCCGATCAGCGCCAGCCAGCCCACGAGCGACCAGGCCGAGGCGCTGAAGGCCGGCAAGGTGCAGGAACTGCGCTCGAAGGTGGAGCGCGAGCTCCGGGCGAAGGTCGCCCAGAGGAGCTGCGATGAGGTGCGGCGCGGAGGGGGCCTTGACCCGGCCCCATTTCGTGGGCAAGAATACTCTCGTGAGCAAGAAATTGCTCTTGAGCACGAAAACGAGCCCGGACCTCCCTGCTGCGCTCGCAACAGCAGTGAAACGGAGCGGCTGGAGGGTTGAAGGTCTCACATTGCGCTCCGGCCGGCGGTCGTTCCTCTGCTGGGTAGAACGCAGCCCGGAGGTCCGCGGTGACCGCCTTGAGGGGGCGCTCGCCGTGGCAGTGCTCAGGGCACGGGCGGAGGTCGCTGGTTCGACGACTCACCCGGAGCCGCTGGCAGTCGTCTCGGCACCACGAGTCTCTCAAAGGCTCGAGGCACGCCTCGTGGAGTTCATGCAGGAGTCTGGTGGTGGCGTGGGTTGGGGCATCGCCGATGACGCCGGCCGCGTGGTGGTGAGGTCCAGTGGGTTGTCCATTGACCAGCCAGCAGGCTTCAAGCCGCGGGTGCCGCAAGCCTCGGTGTCTGGCGAGCTGTTCACGGACCTGAACCAGTGGGTGCTCAAGGTTCTGCTGTCTGATCTCTTCCCGCGGTCGCAGCTGTGGCGGCCCGAAGGCGCGCCGTATCGGAACGCGTCGGTTCTGGCGGAGGCTGCCGACGTGTCGCTGCCAGTCGCGACTCGCCTCTTGCACCGGCTCAGGACGGAGGGCTTCGTCGACCCCCGGCGGGCGTCCATCGAGCTCGTCCGCGTCAGCGAGCTCCTCGGTCGATGGAGAGCCGCGCTGGCTAGGGGCGTCCGGCTCCAGTACCGAGTTCGTTTGAAGGACTCGGCGTTGACGTCCGCCCGTTGGATGCTCGAGCAGCGATTCAGTGATCCATCCCTGGACTTGGTGTTTGGGCTCTTCGACGCGGCCGAGCACCTGGGGCAGCGCCACGTGGCAAATGCACCGCACATCGTCTACCTCCGCCGCCGAGACGGTCCGCCGGTAGATCAGAAGCTCCTTCACGACATCGACGCAATTCCTGTTGGCGCTCAAGAGCCCTTCGACCTCATCATTCGCGTGCCGCGCTTCCCAGAGGCGCTTTTCCGCGGAGCGCTTCACCAACCCGATCCCGACCTCGGAGATCAGCTTGTCTACCACTTCACCGATGTGCTTCAGACCTGGATGGACGTGTCACATCACGCGGCTCGAGGGGCTGAACTCGGCGAGCGATTGTGGCGCGATCTCATCGCCCCGTGCCTGAGCGAGCATGACTGACCGCGAACTTCTCGTGCGGTTCCTCGAGGCGCTCGGCCCGGCCTCGAGTGAAATCCTCGTGATCGGCGGGTGGGCTCACCGGTTGCTTTGCCTCCATCCGCTGGCCGTGCGGTCGGGACTTCAACCCCTCGTCACCAAGGACGTCGACGTGTTGTTCAGCGGGCCGCGAACCTCGGTCGATATCTCGAGCAGGCTGTCCGCCGCCGGTTTCTCGATGAGGCCCAAGCCAGGAGACGAGCGCCCCGCTGTCGCTGACTACGTACACCCGGCGTACCCTGGCGCGCCCATTGAGTTTCTGACCCCAGAGCCGCGCTCCCGAAGGCCCCCGCCTCCGACAAGGGACATCGGGGGCGTCTCGGCTTCGACGATCAAGGGGCTCGACGTGCTCCTCGTGAGCCCCTGGAAGGTCGAGCTCACGGGTGAAACCGGCTATCCCGTGGCAGCGACCATCGAGGTCCAGCTGCCCAACCCGGTCGCCTACGCCCTTCACAAGCTCCTTGTCTCAACCCAGCGACCAGATCGCGCAAAGCGCACCAAGGACGTGCTGTACGCCTTCGACACACTCGTGCTCTTTGCGGGCCGGGACGAGGAACTCCGCGAGAGCGCCGCGAAGGTCCGTGCATGCCTGAGCAAGTCGGCACGCGAGAAGCTCATCGAGATGGCGGCCGCGCTGGAGCTTCCGAGCGACACTGTTCGCGCCGCAGCCGAGATCGCACGGGAGTCGGGGAGAAGCCCTGCTCCGCTCGCGGAGCAGATCGGCGGCACGCTGGCGGCCGGGATCCGCCGCTTCCTGGCGACCAGTGTCAGGCGCCGGGCCTGACAGTCCCGCGCCCGGCGACGACTCCGTTCGGCCGCCTGTTGCATGCCGGGCGAGCTGATGGCCTGTTACGAGGCCGGTCCGACCGGGGCCGTCCGTCATCGCCCGTCCTGCGAAGGGGGAGGGCGATCCCGATCAGCGCCAACCAGCCCACGAGCGACCAGGCCGAGGTGCAGCCGCAGCCGGGACGACCGGCTTTCGGGTCGCCGCCCGCGTCGGGAAAGCCGCCATCTCCTTCGGTACCCCCGTCACTGCCCGCACCGCCGTCCATGTCACCGCCGCCGTCGAGGTCCGCGCCCCCGTCGAGGAGGGGCGTCCCAGCATCGGCGAGGTCGCCGAGCGACTTCCGAACGCTCTCCGGCGGGCCGGCGCCGGTGCCGGGGTCGAAGATGGGAAAACTCTTCAACACCGCGGCGTGCCGGGCCAGCACCAGCTTGTCCAGGCGGAAGCCGTCCTCGTGCATCCACACCTGGATGGTGTGCAGCCCGGGCTCGGCGACGTTCACCACCGCCAGGCCTACCCGAGCCTGCTGGAGCTGCGCGTCGTAGTCTTGGGTCTGGCGGATCCAGCTCCAGGAGGAGGTCAAGGGGCCGATTTGATCCGCGAAGCGGACCTCCTCTCCATCCAGCCCCAGGTGCACGCTGTCGCCGCCGAGGTTCGGCCCCGAGCCGCGCAGGAGCACCACGTACGAGCCAGGAGAGGTGAAGAAGACCTTGTACTCGAGCTGCGGGGAGACCGCCCGGAAGGACCCGGCGACCGAGAAGCCGTTGTCGGGAGAGGCTTCGAGGTAACCGTCGCCGGAATAGCCCGCGGCCGCGGTCTCCAGCTTCCACTGGTGTGTGCCGCGAGGGGTGTTCCGGCTGGCGTGCTCGGCCTCGATCACCACCTTCCCGTCCGCCTCGACGAACACCTCGCCGTCGGCCACCGCGTTGACGGCGACTTGCCGGGCGGCGCTGGTGAGGGCCCCGTCGCTGACGGTCAGCTCGAAGGTGTGGACGGCCTCCAGGACCGGGACGAACGAAGGCGCGCCGGAGCTGGCGTTCGAGAGCGCCACCGGAGGTCCCTCCACCTGGCTCCATTGATAGCTGAGCGCCGAGCCCTCGTAGTCGAGGCTGCCGGTGCCGCTGAGCACCACCGGTTGGCCGACCACCGCGGTGCGGGCGAAGCCGGGGTGGGCCTGGGGCGCGGTGTTCGAGGTGCCCATCCGGAAAATCCGGCTGGCGTTGCCGTTGTAGAACTTCTGGAACACGGAGTTGGAGATCGGCCAGGCCTCGATGAAGGGCAGCATCATGTCCAGCCGCTGCAGGTACGAGGTGAGCCAGCCCATGGTGGCTTCCATGTAGTCGGTGCCGAAGACGAGCTGATCCTGGTGCCTCTCGAGGAAGGCCTTCTCGATCGAGTCCACCGTGCCGAAGATGTCGTTGCTCACGTGGGCGCCCAGCTCGCAGAAGTAATTGGGGAAGCGGCTCAGCATTTCGGCCTGGTAGTCCAGGGCGCCGATGCCCGAGCCGAGGTGCGCGCCGATGTGCGGCAGCTTCGGGTAGCGCCGGAGCACCCGCTCCCGCTGGTGCATCAGCAGCTCGAACCACCAGTCCTTGGCCCAGTTGGTGGGGGAGTAGTCCGCGAGGTAGGCCGGGCCCAAGTGCATCAGGACCGGCGCGCGCAGCTCCTCGAGCTTCTTCCACATCAAGTCGAACTCAGGGGCGTCGATGGCCTTTAGGTCGCCGTTCGAGGCGAAGGTGAGGGCGGGCCCTTCCGGGCCTCCGCCGTTGTAGCGGAACTTGATTCCCGAGGCGCCTCGGGAGATGGCGTCCTCCGCCAAAGAGGCCGCCCACTGCGGATAGCCGGGCATGCTCTCGCCCAGAAACTTCTGCCACTCGTTGCTGGTCGGCACGTTGGCGAGCAGCTTGAACTTCGTGCGGTCCGGGTACTGGGAGAGCCGGGTGTCGACCCGCGAGCCGTAGATGCCCATCGCGGTGCCGCCGTCCGCGAGGGCGCCGGCCTTGAAGTCCACCACCGCCTGCACGTTGCGCTGGGCCATGGAGGTGGTGATTTCCGAGAAGCTCGGCGGCACGCCCGGGTAGTTCCACACCCCTCCCAGGTGGACGTGGACGTCTATCGCCGGAGAGCGGGCGGAGACCTGGGCCAGCGAAGGAGGCGCAAGGCCGAGCAAGAGCACAGCCAGCAAGTTGCGCATGGACGACCTCCCGGGCCCCAAGGATAGCCGTAGCGGCGCGTGGTGGGAGATCCGACCCCAGGCGCCGGTTCGCGCCCGAGGCGATCCGAGTGCGCTAGTCCCTCGCCGGCCGCGGACCGCGCAGTTCCTTCGCAAGCCGTTCGGCCACGAAAACCTTCATCAGAGACTGGTAGGGCACGTCACGTTTGTGGGCGAGCCACTTCAGTTCAGCCAACATCATCGCGGGAAGCCGCAGGGAGATCGTCCGCTGTGAGGGCTTGAGCTCAGGAAGCACTACTCGCTTCGCCTGAGCCCAATCGACATAGTCGGTGGAATCGGCCTGCCCCCAGAACTTGCGCTCCTGGTCCTCCGAACGGAACTTCGGCAGCTTCTTTCGGGCCTTCACGGCGAATACCTCCCCAGCTCCTTCCGCGTCATGCCCCGAGCCGAGATCACCCGAATCCGGCCGCTGCGAACGGCGAAGGCCACGAAGAGCCCGCGGCCGGCGTCCGTCTGGCCCAAGGCGAAATAGCGTTTCTCCGACCCGGAGTGATGCGCATCGGTGCCTGCGACGAGAGGATCGTTGAAGAAAACCTCCTCGCACTCGGCGTCGGACACCCCGTGCTTCTCCCGGTTCTTCCCTTCGTTTCCATCATCCCAATCGAAGCCGACGCACCGCCCCAGCTCGTCCAGGACCCCCATGTCGGCTCGTATATGACACCAATATACTATCGATCAACGCCGGCTTACAGGCTGGGAGTCTTCGGCCGCACCGCGCTCGTTCAACCGGCGCACCTGTGGCCGGTGAGCCGCTCCGCGCCCTTGCGACCGGACGGCCCCTCTCCTACTGTGCCCGACCGCCGTGGCGGAGGCTGATGCCAGCTCGAGCTTGATGCTCGACGAGCTGTTCGAGGCCGGCGAGGATCGCTTCCTCGACGAGGTGCTGCAGAGCCGCTCGGAGAAGAAGCTCAAGTCCTTCGCCGAGAAGTGGTACCGCGATGGGCGTCCCTTCGCCCGCAAGGCGCTGCTGCGCTACATCGACGACGGCTGCGAGCGGCCCCATCACCGCCCGCTGGTGAAGGCGTTCTTCAAGCTCGCCGAAGCCGCCCAGGACGACGAGGCGATGGGACACTTCCTCGCCGCCTTCGACCGCCTCTCGCGCAGGGACCTGGTGAAGCGCACCGGCTTCGACTGGGCCGCCCGGCAGCCGACCGAGACCTTCGAGCTGAGGCCCGATCTCAAGATTCCCCTCCGCGCCCGCCGCCAGAAGGGCCGCGACGGCAAGCCCCGGCGCTCGCCCGAAGGCCACCAGCTCTACGAGCCGCTGGAGACCTTCACCCGGGTCACCCGCCAGTATCTGCAGCGCCGCGCCTTCCGCTACTTCCGGAAGCTGGCCAAGAAGGACCCCGCCCGCTACGGCAAGTCCATCCGCGCCGCGCTGGCCCTCTACCAAGACGAGCACCTCTCCAAGCCGGAGCGGCTGATCGACGCCTGGAGCTTGATGCACGGGCTCTACCACGGCTCCAAGGTGCTCTCCCGAAAGCCGCGGGGCATCACCGTCGCCGAAGGCCACACCCTCGCCGAGCTGTCCCCCGCGCCGTACGCGCCCCAGGCCTGGAAGGGCTGCCCCGACGCGCTCTTCGAGCTGTGCCTCGCGGCGAAGAGCCGCACCGTCCGCTCCTTCGCCATCTCCCTGCTCAAGCGCGACGAGCCAAGCTCCCTGAGGGGCGTCCCCATCGAGCGGGTCCGTGCTTGCTTGCGGTCCCCTCACCCCGAGGTGCAGACCTTCGGCGCGGAGCTGCTAAAGGGCGTGAGCGGGCTGGAGCGGCTGCCGCTCCACGAGTGGCTCGCACTCCTGGAGATAGAGAATCCTCAGGCCCTCCCGCTCATCTGCGAGCTGGTGGAGAAGAGCGTCGCTCCCGACCGGCTCTCGCTCGAGCAGTGCATCGCCCTCGCCTGCGCCCGCACCGCCCCGGTGGCCGAGCTGGGGCTCAAGTGGGCGAGGGGGAAGCAGCTCCGCACCGAGCACCTGCGCGAGATGGTGAAGCTCGGCGCCGCCGCCGCCCCCAAGGTGCGCGCGGAGGCGGTGGACTGGGTGTGCCAGCTCCTCCTCATGAACGACGAGGCCAGGCCGGAGCTGGTCCGCGAGCTTTTGGACTCGCGCTTCCCCGACGTCCGCGCCCGCGCCCTCGGTCTGATGGACAAGGACACCCGCTTCGGCGAGAGCACCCTCCTTTGGACCGCGATGGCGGAGAGCCCCCACGACGACGTCCGCCAGAGGCTGGTCGCCTCCCTCTCCGCGCGGGAGCACGCCTACGAGCCGGGGAGCTTGAGGCAGGTGTGGGTCAGCTCGCTCCTCTCGGTGCACCGCGGCGGCAAGGTGAAGCGCGCGGTGGCCCAGCAGGTGGCGAGCCGCATCGCCCGAAAGCCCGAGGAGGCGGAGAAGCTCCTGCCGCTCCTCGGCCACGCGCTGAGGAGCATCCGCCCTCCCGACCGTCGCTCTGCGCTCGCCTGCCTCTCCAGCGCGGCCTTCCACAGGCCCGAGCTGAGAGCCGCCATCGGCAAGGCGCTCCCCGAGCTGCGCTTCGTCTCCGAGCAGGTGACGGCATGAACCTCGAGCTGCAGTACCTCGGCCGAAGCTCGGTGGTGGAGATCCCCGGCGGCGCGGCGCTCGCCTTCCGCCCCAACCTCGCCCGGCCAAAAGTCTTCTTCGACCAAGCCCTCCGCTTCCCGGTGCGCTTCCGGGAGGCGATCAGCGCGCTCCACGAGGTGGTGGTGGGCGACTTGCGCTTCAAACCCAGAGGCCGGGCCGCCTACCAGGCCTACCTCGAGGAGGAGCGCCGCGTGGAGGCCGAGCTTCGCCGCGCGGTGGTCGACCAGGCCAAGAAGGCCGAGCTGGCAAAGCTGACCAAGGAGCCCCCTGCGCCCAACCTGGAGGTCGACTTCCGGCGGATGCACCGCCTCTACTGGAACGCCCGCACCCGCTGGGCCGATGAGCTCTCCCGGAACGACCCCGAGCTGTTCCGCCACCTCGTCCCCTGCGACCCGGTGGTGACGGTGGCCCCGGACGTCGTCTACTTCGAGTGCTTCGCCAAGGACGAATCCTCCTACGGCTGCCTCTTCGTGGACCGCGAGGCCTTCGAGGGCAAGGAGGCCGGGCTCGGCACCACCAACGTCGATTACTCCTTTCAGCTCTACGAGCACTTCCAGACGCTCCGCAGCTACCGGCAGACCCGCCTCCAGGTGGACCCCACCGGCTTCGAGGTGAAGGTGCAGGGCCAGGAGGCCTACCGGGAGGAGAAGATCGACCTCCCCACCTCCTGGCTCCGCGGCTTCGGCCAGGTGCAGGCGGCGATGACGCTCCAGACCCGGCGAGTGGAGCTGTCCCTGGACGCGGTCTACTCGCTGCTCGCCTTCCTGCGCCGCCACCGGGAGAAGACCGGGCCCCGCTCGCTCCGTTTCCAACTCGCCCCGGGGCGACCCGCCTCGGTGGTGCTCGAGCCCTTCGGGGTCGCGGTGCAGAGCCACGGCGCGCCCTACGAAGGAGAGAAGGCCGAAGAGATAAAGGTGTGGGGCCGCCGCCGGCTGATGGTGCTCGCCCGGCTCTTGCCGCTGGCCGAGCGGGTGGAGGTGCAGCTGCTCGGCTCGGGCCTGCCCAGCGTCTGGACGGTGCACATGGGCGAGATGCGGATGGTGCTCGGGCTCTCCGGGTGGACCGCCAACGAGTGGAGCGGCGGCACCAGCCTCGAGTTGCTCTGCGGCCAGCTCCGCGCCGAGCCGCGTACGTTGGCGGTGCTCTCCCGCCACCTCCAGCAGGCGCAGTTCGCCAGGCTCACCTACCTCTGTGCCGCGGCCGAGGCCCCCCGCGACGCGGTGCTCGGCTCCCTGCACCAGCTCGCGAAGCAGGGCCAGGTGCTCTACGACTTCGCCGGCCAGTGCTACCGCTGGCGCCAGCTCATGCCAGTGGCGCTCTCCGAGGCGCTCCTGGGGCCCGAGCCGCCCGAGGTGGCGGCGGGTCGGCAGCTCTTCCGCGAGGGGAAGCTCTCCATCGTGCGCGAGGAGCTGCTCTCCGGCGCCCGGAGGCTCTTGGTTGGAAAGGTGGGGGAGCAGGACTTCGAGGCCATCCTCGACGGCGACGGCGGCTTCTCCAAGGCCCGCTGCGGCTGCTCGCACTTCTTCAAGCTCAGGCTTCGCGGCGGCCCCTGCCGGCACCTCATCGCGCTGCGGCTTTGCGCCCAGGCGGCCGACACCCCCGCCACCGAGTCTGATATGGAGCCGCCCGGCCCGACCGGGCCGAAGAAGTGGATTCACTGATGACGTCCAGCCCTGCAAGGAGGCCCCGCTCGCCCGAGCCCTTCAGTGCCGCGGTGTTCCGCCGCGGCGGAAGTCCGTCTCTCATTCGTACCCACGCCCGATGCTCTTTTTGGAATTCACGGGGGTGTGACGGCCTGAACTAATCCGACCCTTCGGGTCTGGGCCGCACACCCCCGCGAATTCCTCGGTGATCGGACGTGGTCAGGGGTTCGAAGTCGGGCGAGCTGGGGCCTCCCTGGAGGGCTGGACGTCGCGCGGAAAGAGGCCATGGCCAGCTTCTGGGGGCGCGTTCGAGGTTTCTTCGGCGGCGGCCAGCCGCCCAGCGACTTCGAGACCTCCGCGCCTTCGCCGGGTGCCAGTCCTGTTCCAAGGGCCGCTGCTCCCGCCTCGGCCGCCTCCCCCGCAAAGAACCCCTACCTCGCCAACGAGGAGGTGCTCGGGCTGTCCGCGGAGGAGCTGCGCAAGCGCGCGCTGAAAATCACCCCCTGGCGCACCGCCTGGATCGGCCGCACCGACGTCATTCCTCCGCAGAGCGACGAGCGGACGGCGATCGTCGACCGCGGGCTCGTCCTCCGCGGGCTGCTCACCAAGGAGCAGCTCGCGGAAATCCACACCGTCGGCGACCAGTGGCTCAAGCACCACGAGGCGATGTCGATGGCGGGGGCACTGGCGGCGAAGAGCGCCGACCAGGCGGTAGAGCAGCGGCGGAAGGAGAAGGCCCAGCGCAAGGCGGAGAAGCAGAAGCTCGCCCAGGAGCGCGCCCAGGCCCGCGCCGCCGAGGTCGCCCGGAGGAAGAAGGAGGAGGTGGCCTTCCTAGGCCCTGGGGTGTCCAGCGGACTGTCCGACCGGCGCTCGAACATCGAGGCGCTGGCGGCGGCGGGGCTGCCGGTGCTCTCCACTCCGGCGGACGTGGCCAAGGCGCTCGAGGTGACGGTCCCGGAGCTGCGCTGGCTGTGCTTCCACTCCGAGGCGGCGGAGCGGACCCACTACCGCACCTTCGAGGTGCCCAAGCGCTCGGGCGGGGTGAGGCTCTTGGCCGCGCCGAAGAAGAAGCTGGCCAAGGCGCAAGGGTGGGTGCTCCGGAGCATCCTGGAAAAGCTACCCACCGAGAAGCCCGCCCACGGCTTCGTGAAGGGCCGCTCCATCGTCTCCAACGCGGCGGCGCATCTGGGGCGAGACGTGGTGGTGAACCTGGACCTCAAGGACTTCTTCCCCACGGTCACCTTCCCCAGGATCCGCGGGGTGTTCAAGAAGGCGGGCTATTCGCCGGCGGTGGCCACCGTGCTGGCGCTGTTGTGCACCGAGTCCCCGCGCCGCGAGGTGGAGTACGAGGGAAGGCGCTACTTCGTGGCGGTGGGGCCGCGCGCCTTGCCCCAAGGGGCCTGCACCAGCCCGGCGCTCTCCAACCAGGTGGCGAGGAAGCTGGACCGAAGGCTTCGCGGGAGGATGGCCAAGCTTGGCTTCGAGTACACCCGCTACGCGGACGACCTCACCTTCTCCGCGCCGCCGGGGAAACGAGAGAAGGTTGGTTTCCTCAAGGCGGCGGTGCGCCACCTGGTGGAGGAAGAGGGCTTCACCGTGCACCCGGAGAAGGGGAGCGTGCTCTCCTCCTCGCGGAGGCAGCGGGTGACGGGCATCGTGGTGAACCGCAAGCTGTCGGTGCCGCGGGAGCAGGTGCGGCGGCTCCGGGCCATCCTCCACCAGGCGAGGAAGACCGGACTCGCCGCGCAGAACCGGGAGGGACGGCCCAACTTCGAGGCCTACCTCCAGGGGATGATCGCCTGGGTCTCGATGGTGGACCGGGAGAAGGGCCAGAACCTCGCGCGGCAGCTGGCCGAGCTGGTGGTAGCCGGGAGGCGGGCAGCCGGCTGAGGCTACGCCGCGCCCACTTTCTTCCGGACCAGCCCGCGCAAGAGGTCCAGCTCGAACGGCTTCTCCAGGACCCGGTTCTTCACCGTCTTCAGGAACTCTCGCACCTGGGCGTGCTCGCGGCTTCCGGTGACGAAGACGAACGCGTCGCACAGCCGGGGGAACCGGCCGCAGGCCTTCCGGTAGACGTCCATCCCGTCGATGCTCCCCATCAAGAGGTCGCACACCACCAAGTCGTAGGACTGGTGCTTGGCGATCGCCTCCAGGGCCTGGGCGCCGCCCTGGGCGAGGGAGATGTCGAACTCGCGGCCAAAGAAGCGCTCGTAGGTCCGGAGGATGGTCGCCTCGTCGTCGACGAAGAGCACCTGAGGACGGCGCACCAGTTGGCCCGCCGGAGCGGGCGTCACCTCCGCTGCGGGCGGGTCCATCGCCGCGGCGGGTAGGCTGACGGTGAAGGTGGTCCCCTTGCCCAACTCGGAGCGCACCTGGATTTCGCCGCCGTAGCGGCGGACGATCTCCCGGCTGATGTACAGGCCCAGCCCGGTGCCCGTGGAAGGGTCCTTGGTGGTGAAGAACGGCTGGAAGATGCGCCCGAGGTTCTGCGGAGCGATGCCGATCCCGGTGTCGGAGACTTCCGCCAGCACCCGGCCCTCCTCTCGAAAGGCCTTGACCCGGATCTCTCGCGGACGGCCCTCTACCTCGCGGACGGCGTGGGCGGCGTTGACCAGGAGGTTCACCAGCACTTGGGACATCGGGCCGGCGCTGGCCCTCACCTCGAGGCCGCCTTGCAGCTCGATGGTGAGCTTGGCTCGGGTGCGCATCTCCGCCGCGGCCACCCGGAGCGCGGAGCGAATGGCATCGCCCAGGTCGAACAGCTCCGCCGATTCCTCCTGGCCGCGGGCCAGCCCGCCCATGTCGCGGACGATCTCCCGGATCCGGAGCGCTCCCTCCTCGGCGTCCGCCGCCGCCCGGGCGAGATCCGCCATCCCTCCCTCGGGTGAGCTGGCTTGCCACTGCTCCCACAAGGAGTCGCGGTCGCGGGCGGAGATGGCGGCCAGCCGGTCCAGGCAAGTCCGGATGAGCTGGAGGTTGGCCAAGACGTAGCTCACCGGGTTGTTGATTTCGTGCGCCACTCCGGCGGCGAGCTGGCCGATCGAGGCCAGCCGTTCGGAGGCGACCATCTGCCGGAGCATCCGCGCGTTCTCCAGGGCGAGCAGCACCTGCGAGGCGAGGATGGCGGCCCGCTCCAGATCGGCCTTCCGGAAGGGGCGAACGCCCAAGCGGCGGCCCAGGTTGAGCACCCCCACCAGCCGGTCGCCGCTGGTGAGAGGGAAGACGATGCTCGACTCCACTCGCCCGAAGTTCTCCAGCCCGGCGAAGCGCGGATCCTCTCCCAGGCCGTGGTTGAGCAATACCGGGGCGCGGTCGACCGCGATCCGCCCCGCCACCCGCTCTCCCAGGGCCAGGGTGACCTTCTCTTCCACCTCCGGCGGCAGGCCGCTGGAGTGGGCGATGTACAGCTTGCCGTCCACCCCGGGGAGCATCAGCGAGACGTGGTCGGCGGACATCACCTTGCCCGCCACCTCGACGACGACCTCCGGCAGGTGCTCCACCTTGGTCGAGAACACCGCATGGCTGGCCTTGAGCAGGGCGCTGGCGGCTCGGAGGTTCCGGCGCTCCACCGCCCGCGCCACGGTGGAGGAGAGCGCGATGATGTTGATGGGCTTGGGGACGAAGTCGAACGCCCCCGCCCTCAGGCATTCGATTGCCACCTGAAGGTTGGCGTGCGCGGTGGTCATCACCACCTCGGTGTCCGGGCTGGCCTCCTTCACCGCGCGGAGCACCTCGACTCCGTCCCTGCCGGGCATCCGGACGTCGCAGACCACCGCGTCGAACTCGGACCTCTCCAACTCGGAGAGCGCCTTGAGGCCGTCCTCCACCGCCACCACGGTGTGGCCCTCGAGGCTCAAGGCCTCGGTGAGGACCATCCGGATGGTGGGCTCGTCCTCGGCGAGCAGAATGAGCGTCGGAGCGGCGGACATTGGCTTCCGTGTCGCCAAGGACCCAAAAGCCAGCACAGCCTAAGCGGGCCCCGCGCGGAGCGCCAATCTTGTTCGGATTCCGAGGCCGGGAGCTAGCGAGTGCACTGGTACTGGCACTTCTGGCTCACGCACTTGGAAGAGGGAACGCCGCCGTCCGGGCACGCGGGAGGCTTGAGGCCTGCCGGGCAGTCCCAGTCGCCCACGCACACGCCCGCCTGGGTGCAGCGGAGCATCAGCATGTCGCACATCGGGCAGGCGTCGCGGCAGTACATCGTCCCGGATGGGCCGCAGGAGGAGGTGGAGCCGGCTTGGCCGGTACAGGACATGCCTTCCCCGGGGAGGCAAGCGCCCTTGTGCAGCACCGCGGTCTGGGCGCAGGCCGCCTCGCAGGGGCTGGAGTAGGTGGAGCCGTTGAGGCCGCACACCGGATCATACGTGCCCGGGCAATAGCAGCAGGTGACGCAACTGGGCGCGTTGGGGCAGCCGCTCGAGGGATCGATTCCATTGGGCACCGGGCACATCCCTTGGCCGCAAGGGGGCGGCAGCGGCACCGGGCAGTGCAGGCAGCACCCGCCCATGCAGCTCTCGGTGCCGACCTGGCAGTCCCAGCTGCTGGTGCAGGCGGGGGAGGGCATCGAGCAGATCTGGCAGGCGGGGTCCGCCTTGTCGGCGAGGCCGTTGCAGTCGTCGTCGCGGCCATTGTTGCAGGACTCGAGCGCGCGGCCGTTGACCGCGGGGTCGGAGTCGTCGCAGTCGCAGTTGAGCTTGCCTGGGCAGAGCTTGCGGTCGCAGCTTCGGACGAAGCCGTCGCCGTCCTTGTCGACGCAGCCGTCCTCCGTGCACTGGCTGGGGCACGGGCAGGTGGCGCAGAAGACCTCCCGGCAGAGGAAGTCAGGGGCGCACTGGTCGTCGCGGCGGCAGCCCATGACGCAGCGGCGGTCGCTGGCGCCGCAGCCGTCGCAGACCTGGCCGGGGGGGCATT
The DNA here is from genome assembly GCA_016191815.1 of Myxococcales bacterium. GTDB lineage: Bacteria > Myxococcota > Myxococcia > Myxococcales > Myxococcaceae > JACPVI01. Next base: position 1,220 of record JACPVI010000075.1, on the reverse strand, counting down.
GCTGATCAGAGGTGCAGCCGCTGCCGGCGTCCTGGCCTCCGTCCGCTCCGGAGCCGCCGCCATCGGCCCCGGGCCCTCCGTCTTCATCGAGGCGCTGCTGGTCCACCGGGCCAAGGCAGGCGGCGAGAGCGAGGGAGGCGAGGAGGATGAGAGACTTGCGAGACATGGCGCGCGGACGGGAGCAGGAGGCGTGCCGGGCCGTGCCGCGGCGGATCCGCCCGGAATTCGGCCGATGCCTGGTGGCCGGCCGCCGCGAGGCGTCAGGTTTTCGAGGGAGCGGCCCAGGCCGGTGTCACCGCCGCCATGGTCGGTTCATGGCTCGGTGCGGCTACAATCCGGCCGTGTGCCGGCTCCTCGCCTTCGCTTGTTTCGGGTCGCTTCTCCTGGCCCCGACTCCGGCGTCCGCGTGCAAGTGCGGAGAGTACGACCCGAGCTTCCTCGCTGGCGCGGCGTGGACTCCGCTGGTGGTGGTCGCGAACGTCCAGCACCACCTCGACGGCAAGAGGCGGGGAAAACCCAACAGCCTGGAAGTTGCGCTGTTGCGCGTGCTCAAGGGCCATGAAGCTCGAGCGACGCTGCGCATCAGCGCGATGGGAGGAGCCAATTGCCAGGCTAACGCCCACGATTTCACCGAAGGCTCAAGCTGGGTGATGGCGCTTAGCCCGGTTTCCGCGAGAATGAGCCGTCGCTACCGAGAGGCCGGTGTCGCGGTGCCCGACTTCGTCCTCTTGGGCATGTGCGGCACGTTCTACCTCGAGGTGGCGGGAGGCAACGTGCGCGTGACGCATGAAGGAGAATGGATTTCCGAAGTCGGCGAGCGAGAGCTGCCGCTCGAGGCCCTCGCCCAGCGCCTCCGCCGTCGCACCTCCCCGCGGACATCCTCCCGGGGGCGCTGAGACGGGGAGCGCGTCCGGCGTCGACACCACGGCGAGGTGCGGCGCCTCTGTGGCGAGGGCCCCGTGCGAAGCTTGCCGCCCCGCGCCGGGCTCGCCCCCTTGCATCTGATTCGGGTTTCGGTCTTTTGGGGCATTTCCTTGAGAGGCGAGGGGGGCTGGTGAGCACGCCGGCGCTCGTCCGCACGTGCCGTGCCGACTTCCAGCGACGGTTTCGCTCGGTACGCCTTCGGGAACGGCCGCGCGTCACAAGAGGCGCACCTGGTTGGTGTCCAACTGGCGCGGTGGCGGGTGCGCGGTCCCGCTCGCCGAGTTATCCGCCCCGGG
>JACPVI010000074.1 GCA_016191815.1 Myxococcales bacterium | reverse complement strand
GATGGTGCCGGCGTTGCTGCGGCCGCCGGCGACGAGGACATTGCCGTTCATCAGCAAGGTGGCGGTGTGGCCGCGGCGCTCGGTGGTGAGGCTGCCGGTGACGGTGAAGACCTTCCCGACCGGGTTGTAGAGCGCGGCTCCATTGAGAGAGCTGGTGCCGTTGAAGCCTCCGGCCACCAGCACGCTGCCGTCACCCAACAGCGTGGCGGTGTGGAAGTTCCTCCCCGAGGGCAAGCCTCCGGTGGTGTAGGTGACGGTGCCGGTCCTGGGGTCGTAGATCTCGGCGGTGGCCAGGTAGGTGCTGAAGTCGCGCACGCCGGCGGCGAGGAGCACCGTTCCGTCGTAGAGAAGCGTGGCGGTGTGGGCCTCGCGCGCGCTGTTCAGGCTTGGCCCAGCGGTGAAGGCGCCGGTGCTGGGGTCGAACCGGGCGGTGCTCGAGAGGCTGTTGGCTCCGTCGGAGCCGCCCGCCAGGAAGACCCCGCCGGAGGCGATGAGGGTCGCGGTGTGGGCGGTGCGCGAGGGCGACAGAGTCCCGGTGGAGGTCACCGCGCCGGTGGCGATGGAGAAGATTTCCCCCTGGGTGCTCCCGCCTCCCCCGGCGATGAGGACGTCTCCGTCGGTGAGCAGGGTGGCGGTGTGCCCGGTGCGGGCGCCGGCCATGTTGGGGCCGGCGGAGAAGTTCACGATGACGAAGGCGGTGTTGCCCGCGTTGAACTGGACCCAGGAGCTGATGGTGGGTGCGCCGACGTTGGTGCGCTCGCGGACCTGCCACTTGTAGAAGCCGCCAGCGAGGCCAGAGATGGTAGTCCAAGGGTACTGGACCACGACGCAGCTCGGCTTGCCAACCATCGAGGGAGAGGCATGGGTCGGGACCCCTGTGAAGGCTTGCCCCACCTGCCGAAGCTCGAATTCCAGCCAGTAGGTCGCGCCGGCGTCGCAGGTGGGCGTGTCCGAAGAGGCGGTCAGTTGGACCGTGGTGCCGGTCACCGTTCCGCCCGCGGGGATGTTGATCCCCAGGCCATCTCTCTGGAGGAGGTTGACCGGAGGAACGGCGTGTGACGCCCACGAAACCCCGATGGCAACGAATAGCGCACCCAGCGCGCCGGCGAGAAGGCCGGCGTAGACCATTCTTCGAGACTTGCCGCGCACAGAGAGACCCCCTTCCACCGACAGGCCGGCGGCAAGCCGCCTCCGACCGCGTCGAAAGACAGCGTCGCACCATCTCTCGAGGGCACCCTCCTGTCAACCGCAGGGCACGTCGCTCATTCGGTTGCAGCGCGGCGGTGCCCGGATCGCCGCCCGGGCGGAGCATCGGCTCCCGGCGCGTGGCGAGACGGCAGTTCGAGCCGCAGGCGTATGATCGATGGGTGATCCGGTTGGCCTTCCTCGGGCCGACCTCAGGCTCGCCGAGGTCGCCGGCGGCGGAAGCTGAGCGAGCGCAAGCTGCGAGGCCGACCAGTCACCGCGCTGGCCGAGCTGGGAAATCCGGTTGGCGCCTGGGAGCTCATTCCGCCAAGCTCCCCTTCCGATGCCCTGGCCGAAGGCGATCATCCACGTGGACATGGACGCCTTCTATGCGTCCGTGGAGCAGCGCGACGACCCGAACCTGCGCGGCAAGCCGGTGATCGTCGGCGGGCATCCGAGGCGAGGCGTGGTGCTCGCCGCCTCCTACGAGGTGCGGCCGTTCGGCGTCCGCAGCGCGATGCCGATGGCGCGCGCGGTCAAGCTCGCCCCGCACGCGGTGGTGGCGCGCCCGCGCTTCGCCGCGTACGCCGATGCCTCGGAGCAGGTGTTCGACATCTTCGAGTCCTTCACCCCGCTGGTCGAGCCCCTGTCCTTGGACGAGGCGTTCCTCGACGTCACCGGCTCGCTCAAGCTGTTCGGAACCCCTTCGCAGATCGCCGCGCGAATCCGCGAGCGAATCGCGGCCGAGGTTCGGCTGCCCGCCTCGGCCGGTATCGCCTCGGTGAAGTTCGTCGCCAAGATCGCCTCCGACCTGGCCAAGCCGAACGGCCAGAAGGAGGTGCCGCCGGAGTCGACGCGCGATTTCCTCGCTCCTCTCCCGGTGGCGAGGCTTTGGGGAGTGGGGCCGAAGTCCGAGCAGACGCTCAAGGCCCTCGGGCTGAGGACGATCGCCGACGTGGCGGCGAGAGAGCCTAAGTGGCTGGAGCGCAAGCTCGGGGTGGTGGGCACCCACCTTTGGGAGCTGAGCCACGCGATCGACCCGCGCGAGGTGGTGCCGGACCGGGGGGCCAAGAGCATCGGGGCCGAGGACACCTTCGAGGAGGACCAAGACGGCCCGGAGGCGTTGGCGCCGCACATCCACTCGCAGGCGCTGCGGGTGGGGCGGCGGCTGCGCCGGGCGGGAGTGAAGGCGCGGGTGGTGCAGCTCAAGCTCAAGTACTCCGACTTCAAGCTGGTGACCCGGCGTGTGACCCTCAAGGAACCTACCGACGACGGCCAAGCTCTCTACCGGGCGGCGATGGACCAGTTGGGCCGGGCGAGCCTGGAGCGCAAGGTGCGGCTGACCGGAGTGTCGGCTCAGGAGCTTCGGTCCGACGGCGAGCAACAGTGCCTTTTCCAGGCGGGGCCACGACGGGCGGAGAAGCTCAACTCCGCGCTGGACAAGATCGCCGATCGGTACGGGCGCGGAGCAGTGGTAACCGCCGACCTGGCCGGCGACGAGCCCGACGATCGGGACGATGAGACAAGGCGCAAGGTGGGCGCTTCGCGCGCGGGCGGGCGCGGCTGATCACGTCCGTCACCTTCGCAATCACCCGCGGCGTCCACAGGCGGCCCATCGCTTGGGCCGAGCGCGAGCCGCCAGTTTGCGCCGATATCCCCTCGAGTCGATGGCACCCGTCAGTCCTCGAGCTCCACCTCCACCCGCATCAGGTTGCAGATGTTGGCGGTGGCCACCGCTGCGCTCAGGTTCCTCGCGCAAGTGGAGAAAGTGCGCTCGATCCTGATCTCTCCCGGGCCGCCGGTCGCCTGCACCACCGCCTCCGGCGTTCCATCGCCCTCCACGTCCACCCGCACGGTCACTTCGGTCTTTGCGGGCAGCTCCTCCAGCCGAACCCGGACCCTCAGCTCCCCTTCCTCCACCTCCGCGTTCACCTTCACCCTGGCGTCATCTCCCGGCCGGCACTCCCACTCCACCTGACGGGCACCGGCGCCTTGCGGGCAGACCGCCGGCGGGGGCTGCCCGTCGGGGAAGTCCACCTTCACCACCACCAGCACCGTCACCGCAATCGGCTGGCCCCGGTCGTTCAGCACCACCCGGTGCTGGTCGTCGTGCAGCTCGATGTCGATCCGCCGGTCGCCGCGGGGATCCGGGCAGCGGTCCAGCCGCACGCGCGCCGGGCTGGAGAGCGCGATCACCTCTCCGCAGGCTCCTCCGTCCACGAAGATGTGAACGTGGCCGCACTCCTGAGCGCCAAGGCATTCCCCCGGCGGCTTCAAGGTGAAGTTCGTCACCTCGAAGGTGACCGCCAACTCCCGCTCACCCGACGGCTCGACTTGCACCGTCGCCCCGGAGGAGGGCCTGCTCACGGAGACAGTGGGTCCTGCCTCTCTCCCGCAACTCGCCCACACCACCGAGGCCGCCGCCACCCACGCAAGAACACGCACGCTTCCCATGGCTCCCCCCTCTCGACCGCGGAACATCATGGGCACGGGCGCCGTCCTTGCAACGGCGGTGGACCAGGCTCGGCCGGGCGGGTGGCAACCGAAACCGGCCGTTCACCGCCCGAGTGTCGCGGAACCCTGGCCCTGGCTCTTCTCACCCAGGAATCGACTCCTGAGGGCGCGCACCACCGCCGCGTCCGCGCGGAGGGAGAACAACTCCAGCACCGTGCGCTTGGCGACCAGCGCGAAGCCGAGACACGCCAGCGTCGCCAAGAGCCCAATGAGCGTGTTCTGCCAAGAGGCCAGGTCCCACTGGCCGCGCCAGAACCACTCGGCTCGGCTGGTGGGCCAGAAGTAGTAGATCGGCCAACCCGGCCCACTGCCCGCGAGATCGCCCAACAGATGCAAGTGGAAGGCGACCGCCGCAAGGGCTGCGGTGGCGACCCTTTGCTTGGCGAGCGCGGCGCAAGCGAGCACGGTGGCGATCGCCGCCGGGTAGCCGTGGGTGAGCAGGTGGTGGTAGGCGCCGTAGGCCTCCTCACCCGCGAGGAGCGTGAGGCCGTCGACATCCGGCACCACCCCCGCCAGCACCACCAGCACGCGGTCCCGCCGGTGGTCCAGCCGCTGCGCGCACAGCCAGGACAGCTCGGCGTGGACGATCGGGTTCATCCGTCAGGACGAGCCAAGCATGACGCCGAATCTCCGGGAAGATCCCCGGCGACCCTCACCCTGGCCCTCTCCCGGGGGGAGAGGGGAGTTGGTGGGCAGCTTCTCCCGCGCCGCCGCGGCCTCGACGGCGCCGGCGCCTCCTCCTCTTCGGACCCTCGCCCCCCGGAGGCGGCTCCGGGGCCTGACCCGCCTTCCACGCCTCCAGCGCCTCCCGCCGCTGTCCGGTCGCCTCCACCGAAACCTCGAACACCGTCAGCGCCTCGTTGAAGAGTGGGTGCCGCCTGAAACCCGCGAGTCCCCCGCGCCGGCGCCGCTCCCCGGCGAGCGTGCTCTGCATGAGCAGCACCGTCCGGCAGCGCTCGGCGATCCTCCTCGGCAGGCGGGCGAGGCGGACCAACTCCGAGAGCATCTCCTCGATCGCATGGGCCAGCGAAGGCCGTCCTCCTTGCGAGGCGTCCGGCGCCGGCGCGGAGCGGCTGATCGGCAGGAGCAATGCCGCGAGCAGCGTCCCGTCATCCAAGGGAGGCCCGGACGCCACTCGGCGATCCAGCGCCCCGGCGAACCTCGAGAGGTCGCGCTCGGAGTCGGCCCCCCCGGCCTGCAGGTACTCGTGCACCGGAGGCAGCAACAGCTTGAGGGCATCCAGTGCGGCGAGGAGCTTGAGGCTTCCCTCGGCGACCCCTCCGCGGATGAGCCTGAAGGTCTCCTCGAGCACCCTGGGCGGTGCGCACCTGGGCAGATCCTCCACCGCACCCTCCATCGCCGCGTAGGTCCGCGATTCGATGTCGAAGGCGAGCTTGCAGGCGAACCTCACCGCCCGGAGGATGCGCACCGGATCCTCGCGCACCCTCACCTCGGGGTCCCCGATGGTGCGGATCAGCCGCTCGTTCAGGTCCCTCCGGCCGTTGACGTAGTCGATCACCTTCCCGGCCACCACGTCGTAGAAGAGGCCGTTGATGGTGAAGTCCCGCCTGCGGGCGTCTTGCTCCGTGGTGCCGAAGACGTTGTCCTGGGTGATGAGCAGGTCCTCCTCCACCTCGGAGGGCGCGGCGCCCTCCTCACCCAGCTCCAGCTCGGCTTGCACCTCCTCGACCTCGGAGGGGTTGGCGCGGAAAGTGGAGACCTCGATGATCTTCCCGCCGCGGAAGTACACGTGGGCCAGGCGGAACCTCCGGCCGATGAGGCGGCAGTTGCGGAACAGCGCCCTCACCTCGCCGGGGTGGGCGCTGGTGGCCACGTCGAAGTCCTTGGGCTGCCGGCCGAGGAGCAGGTCCCTCACGCAGCCGCCGACCAGGTAGGCCTGGTGGTCGAACTGGCCGAGTCGGAGCACCACCTTCAACGCCTCGGGGTCCAGCTTCGCCGGATCGATCTCCGGCTCGGCGGCGGCGGGCGCAGGGGCGGCCAGCTCCGGTTTCGGGGAGGCGCCGGCCTCGTCGGCGGGGGCGATCTCCGTTTCTGTCGTCTGTTGCCCCGCCTCGGGCGGTGCGCCCGCCGGAGGAGGAGCCGTCGAGTCTCGCGTCATTCGCGGTTGACGCCCCTGGCGTGGAATGCCTAAGGCGTCGGGCGTCTATACCGCAAGTTTCGTCCGGGTTGGCAGCCCGGCCAGCTTTTATTTGCGGGCGAGGAGGCAAGGGGCGTGAATGTCTTGGTGACCGGCGCCACCGGGCTGGTCGGCTCGAACCTGGTGCGGAGGCTGGTCTCGGCGGGCGTTCGGCCCCGGCTCTTGGTCCGGGAGCGCTCCGATCGGCGCGGGCTTCGCGGCCTGGCCTTCGACGAGGTGGTGGGCGACGTGCTGGATGCGGCCTCCCTCCGCCGCGCGCTGGAGGGGGTCGACCGGGTGTTCCACGTCGCCGGCAGCGTGCGGATGGATCGCGGTGCGGCCGCGGAGCTGTGCCGGGTGAACGTGGAGGGGACGAAGGGGCTGGTGACGGCGGCCCGGGAGGCCGGCGTCCGGCGGGTAGTGCACGTCTCGAGCGTCTCCGCCATCTCGCCCGGCTCGAAGGCTGAGCCGGCCACCGAGGAGGCGCCGCCGCCTGAGAGTCCCCTCCCCTACCCAAAGAGCAAGCTCAGGGCCGAGGCCGCAGCGCTGGAAGCGGCGGGAGCGTTGGAGTTGGTGATCGCCAGCCCTGGCTTCGTGATCGGCCCCTACGACGTCAAGCCCACCTCCGGAGCGCTGCTCATCGCGGTGGCGCGCGGCCGGCTGCCGGTGTACCCCTCGGGCGGAAACAACTTCGTCAACGCTGCCGACGTGGCCCAAGGGCTCTTCCTCGCGATGGAGAAGGGCCGCCCCGGGCAGCGCTACATCCTCGGGGGAGAGAACCTCACCTACCGGGAGCTCCTGAGCTTGTGCGCGGAGGAGGCGGGAGTCCGCCCGCCTTGGCTCGGGATCCCGATGGGGCTGGCGCTGGGGGCGGCCGCGCTGGCGGACCGGCTGGCGGATCGCTGGGAGGTGGGAAACGGTTGGCCGACCCGGGCCCACGTCTTGGCGGCGTACACTCCGACCTACTATTCCTCGCAGAAGGCGGTCCGCGAGCTGGGGTACACGCCGCGCCCTTTGAGGCTCGGCGTCCGCGAGGCATACCGGTGGTTCCAGGAAGAGGGCTACCTCGAGCGCGACCGGCCGCTCTATCCGCGGGGCGAGGGTGGCCACGCTAATCCTGACGGTCTCCCGCAGCGCGGGAGAAGGGACTCCACCTAGCCAGACTCGGATTGGCCGAGAGCCAAAGCGTGGTCGGCGACGTGAACGTGGTCGGCAGCCACGTCGCCGTCGCCATCGCCCACGTCGTCGAAATGACCCTCGATCAAGGCGAGAATGTTTAGGCCCCCGCCTCGCGCTTGGACTTCCTCAGCCTCGCGTGGTCGAGCAACGCGAGGTAGTCGATCGCCGGCGCCGCGGGAGGCTCGGGCTGGGCGCCGAGCGCCGCCAGCCGCTTGGTGAAGGCGGCGATGATGTCGGGCACCGGGCGGAGCGCGCTCAGCAGCGCCTGCGGCCCCTGGAGCGCTTGGGTCAAGGCCAGCGCCACCCCTTGCAGCGGCAGCCCGCGCCGGACCAGGTCCTGGAAGGAGTTGGAGAGGGTGAGCAGGTTGTAGCCGGCGGTCTGCACCATCTCCACCGCGACCTTGATCACCTGGTGCGCGTTGAGGTGCCCGTCGGCCGCGAGCACCAGCGCCGCCTGGAAGTAGTTGAACACCGGCACCACCCTCGGGCCGTATCGGGCGAAGTGGGCCGGCGGGGTGAGGCGGTCGAGGTGGATGAAGATCCGGCGGACCGGATCCGAGTGGGGGATGCGCTCCCAGGCGTCCATCACCCGGTCGGCGTCGTCGGGGTAGACCTCGGCTTCGTCCAGCACCCGGCTCACCAGCTCCCGCCCCACCCTCCTGGCCACCATGTCGGCGAACAGGGAGTAGATGAAGGCGTCGGCCTCGGCGTCGTCGCCGAAGAGCACCTCCTCGGCCTCGCTGGGAGCCGAGGCCCGGCTCTCCAGGAGCACCGGCAGCTTGTAACCCACCTGTCCCTTGAGCGCCTTGAAGCGACCCCGGAGGAGGTTCCGTACGTTGTCCTTGAGCACCAGCTCGTCGAACTCCACCCCGTCGAGCTTCAGCTTCTCCACCAGCACTGCCCGCATCTGGGTGGGGCTTCCCGAGACGATGCACAGCCTGGTGTCGCCCTGGGCGCGCAGCTCGCGGATCAACGCCGCCGCTCCGGGCACCGCCACCTTCTCGTGGGCCTTTTGCAGCGCGGTCCGAAGCAGCTGCATCACGGTGTCGAACTCGGTCTGCAGATAGGTCTTGTCCAGGTCCCAGCGGTAGATGCGGCGCGCCGGCCGGGGATCGATCCGGTCCGGCAGGCTCACCGCGAGGCCCCCGTTCCGCTCACGAAGGAAGCCCCTGCTCGATCGAGCGGGCGAGGTCCTTCGCCACCGCCTTGGCGGCCACCTTGCCGGCGTTGGCGATCGCCCGCGCCCGGGAGCGGCCGTGGGCCTTGATGAAGATGCGGTCGAACCCGAGGATGGGCGCTCCTCCGTACTGCTCCCAGTCGGTCACCTGTTTGATCCGCTCGATGCCCGAGGAGAGCATCGCCAGCCCGGCGCGCCAGAGCAGCTTCTCCTTGTAGGCGTAGCGGGCCAGCTCGAGGACGGTCTCGTGGATGCCCTCCAGCATCTTGAGGCACACGTTCCCCACGAAGCCGTCGCAGGCGATCACGTCCGCGGTGCCCTTGGGGATGTCGACGCCCTCCACGTTTCCGATGAAGCGGAGCCCCGGAGTCCGGGACAGCCGCTCGTGCGCCTCCACCACCCGCGGAGGTCCCTTGCGCGGCTCGGTGCCGTTGGAGAGGAGCGCGACCGCGGGATCTGGATTCTTGGAGATGATCTTCGAGTAGGCGGCGCCCATCACCGAGAAGGCCACCAGGTCCTCGGCGGTGGCGTCCACGGTGGCGCCCACGTCCAAGATGAGCGAGAAGGGATCCTGCTTCTGTCCGTGCAGGGCCTGGGTAGGGTAGACGGCGGCCAGGGCCGCGCGCCGGATGCCGCGGATGAGCTTGAAGTGCTTCGCGCAGGCGAGCACGCCCGCGCCGGTGTTGCCCGCGGAGACCAGCGCCTGGGCCTCGCCCTCGGCCACCAGCCTCGCCGCCACCGAGATGGACGCGTCGGGCTTCTGGGCGAGCGCCAAGGAAGGCTTCTCGCTCATCTCCACCCACTGGGAAGCGTGGTGGACGGCGATCCGCTCACCGGAGTGGCGTGTGCCCTCAAGAGCGGCGTCGATGAGTGCGCGATCCCCCACCAGGAGCGCGTGGAGGTGCGGCGTCTCCAGCGAGAGCTGCGCCGCGCCGCGGACGACTTCCTCGGGACCATGGTCGCCTCCCATCACGTCGAAGGCGATGGTGATCGGCTCGGGCGCGGAGCTCTCCGGCTGCATTCGCCCGCCATATTAGGGGACCAATCGGGGCTGTCACGCCCGCGCTGGAGGATCCGCGCCTAAGGTCCGCCGGCCGACGCCGATTGCACCCCGGCCGCCCGCTCGATGCAGCCCTTGGTGAGCGTGTAGTGGTAGGTGCCCAGCTCGTCGCGCCAGTATTCGCCGTTGAAGGGCCAGTACAGCTCCTCGTCGCCGACCGCGGGAGAGAACTTGTACGGGCGGACCACCTCTTTCCGGCCCTCCTCCTGGAGCTGGATTTCCAGATACTCCTTCTCTTTGGAGGTGGTCTCGAACCGGATCCGGAGCGCGTTGGCCAACAGCTGCTTGAGCTGGCCCAGCTCGAACTCCAGCTTCCCCTGGGTCATCACGCCGGCCTTCTTGATGAGCTGCTCCCGTTGCGTCTTCAGCCCCTCGATGAGCGTCTTGGTGACGTCCGAGTACTTGAACGCGTCGCCCTTGTTGCTCATCGCGTCGATCTCGCCCTCCAGCTCCAGAATCGAGTCGTTGGTCTTCCGGAGGTCCTGATCGGTGAGGGCCAGCTTGAGTACCCGTTCGAGGATGAGGTCGGTGGAGTTCTTCTCCAGCCCCTCCTTGTTCTTCTTCTGGATGTCCAGAAGGATCGTGTAGTACTCCGACGAGTCGAGCTTCTTGTCAACCAGCATCTGTAGCTGCTCGTGCACCGGGCCGTAGATGCGCTCGAAGTCCTCGAGGATGATCCCCGACTCCCGGTAGCGGCAGTTCTCGAAGTACACCACCGCCTTGAGGATCAGCGCCTCGGGGAAGTACTCGTCGCGGAAGAACGGCGAGGAGAGGGTGATCAGGTTCCCCAGCCCCTGCTCGTACTGGCCGACCCGGTAGTTCGCCCAGGAGGCCTCGAACAGGGCCTCGAGCCACTGCGGGTTCCCCCGCTCGACCTTGGAGAAGTAATGGATGGCGTAGCGGTTCTGCCGCGCGCCGTAGTGGGTGCGGGCGAGCTGCATGAAGGCCAGCTCGCGCAGTTGCTGGTTGAGCCTCGCCTCCTGGGTCATCGGACCCGGCGGGCGGCGGGTGACTCGCACCACGTCCTTCATCGACTGCAGCGCCGTCTCCGGTTTGCCGTCGCGGAAGTAGGCCAGCCCCTCGAGGTACTTCGCCTTGGGGTAGAAGGGGTCGCCCTTCGGAACCATCATCACCAGCCGGCGGACTTCTTCGAAGCTCTTGTCGGCCTCGGGCCTCCGCTCGATCTCATCGAGCGCCCGACCGCGCACGAAGTAGTAGCGGGCCAGCAGGTAGTGGAACTCGCTGCGGAACTGCTCCGGGAACTCGAAGTTCGCGTACTTCGCGATCTCGTCGAGGATGACCGTCTCGTTGGTGGTCTTGTGGCTGATGAAGAACAGCCACTCCAGGCTGGTCTTGAAGAACTTGGTGGACGGCCCCTTGGCGAGCACCCTAGAGAACTCGCCCAAGGACGAGTGATACATCCCCATCCGGTAGAGGCTCTTGGCGAGCAGGTACTGGGCCTCGAGGTGCAGGCCGGCCAGCTTCGGGTCCTGCATCAGCTCATGGGAGGCGAGCGCAGCCTGCTCGTAGGCCTCGTTCTTGAAGTGAGTCAGCGCCACCTCCAGCCGCTGGCGGTCCGCGCTCTTTCCGGAGACGTCGACCGCCTCGAAGCTCATGGTGGGCGCGGGCTTCTCCGCCTTCTTCGCGTCGGCGGGCTTGGTGAGGTCCAGGCCGCCCTCGGGGAGCGGGGCGTCGGTGGTGGCGGCGGGGGTCTCCTCGCCCTTCTCCTCGTCCTTGTCGCCCGCCTTCTTTTCCTTCTTCTTCTTCTTCTTCTTCCCGCCCAGATCCAGTCCCTCGAACGACATCTGCGCGTGCGCCACCGTAGAGGGGAGCGCGTAGGCGAGCGCGATCGCCAGTGCGAGCAGGTTCCTTCGCATCTCAGCCCTCCCGGAAGGTGATGGGGAAGAACAGCGAGAAGCCGAAGTGGACCAGCAGCTGGTTCCGGAGCGACCCGCCGGGCGACTTGTCCTCGAAGTAGAGGAGGTCCCTTATCTCCAGCCTGGCCGCCATCCACCGGTTGGCGAAGAACCGCATGCCCACGCCCAGGTCCAATCCACCGGTGGCGGTCTCGCCCTGCGGCCCGAGGTACTGGACGAAGGAGGCGCCGAGCAGGCCGAACATGTCGAAGTGCAGGAAGCTCTCGGAGACGAGCGAGATCTTCCCGTAGATGGGCGCCCATTGGGCGTCGACGCCTCCCACCATCAGCATCTTCCCCGGGGCCCGCCGGTCGAGCTGGCCGGTGGTGGGCAAGGTGCAGGTGCGCAGGCCGAGGTTGTCGGTCTCGCAGATCTGCGCCGCCCCGGAGACCAGCGGAATGGAGTAGCCGAACCGCGCGCTCAGGGCGGCGTTCTCCATGAAGTGATAGGTGAGCGCGGCGCCGGGGATGTACTTCGAATAGAAGGCGTCCTTGGCCGAGAGGGTGACTCCCGGGGTCAGCTCGAAGCGCCCCTTCTTGAGGAACACGTTGCCGGAGACCGGGCGCACCCGCTCGCGCAAGGGGCCCACCCGGTCCTTGTCGACCTCCGAGACGTCGCCCGCCTCCGCCTCGGCGCTCTGGGCGAGCGCGGCGAGCGGGAGGGCGGCGAGGAGCGCCGAGAGCCAAAACGCCTTGCGCATCATTCGGCCTCCCGGAAGGTGGACTTGAAGGGCACGAACAGGGAGATGCCCGCGTTGAGCATCATGAGGTTCTGCACTCCCCCGCGGGTGGTGCCGGTCGGCTGATCGACGTAGGCGGTGTTGATGAGCGCCACGTTGACCGCGATGAAGTCCTTGGCGACGAACCGCATGCCCACCCCCATGTCGGCGGCGATGGCGGGGCCTCGCTCCATCGAGGTCTCGGTGTAGACGGTGCCCGCCCCCGCCAAGACGTACCCGTCGAAGTGGAGGATGGAGTTGAAGATCGCCACCTTGCCGTAGATGGGGCTCAGCTCCGCGTCGGCCATCGCCGCCCAGTACGGCACCGAGTAGAAGATGCGGCTCTGGAAGTTCTGCTTGGCGGTCTTCACGTCCTCCGAGGGGACCATCTGGAAGAGCGCCAACCGGGCGGAGATCGCCAGGGTGTCCTGGAGGTAGTAGGCGCCGCGGACGGCGAGGTTGTACTTGAGGTAGTAGGGATCGTTGACCGAGGTACCCAGGTAAGGCGCCAGCTCGAAGCGGTTCTTCTTGAGGTAGAGCTTGCGCTGCACGCTCTTCACCCGGTCCTCTTGGGTGATGTCCCGTTCACCGACCGGGCCGTCGTACTTGGCCAGCGGTTTTCTGGGTTCCTCCACCGGTTTGGGCGGGGGTGGCGCGGGCTCTTGGACTTTCTTCTTGTCCTTCTCGCCCTCGTCCGTCAGGTCGAGGCCTTCGAAGGAGGTTTGGGCCAGCGCCATCCATGGGAGGAGGAGCGCCAGCGCGGCAGCCAGTGACCGGATCAAGTGGGAATCTCCGTGAGGATGCGTCTCGACGTTCCGCCTCGCGATGAAACGACCCCTTTCGAAAACGGGCGAACTTTACTTCCCGCTTCATGGGCCATCAACAATCCCCGGCGGCAAGTCCTTGTCGCCGGCACGGCGCGCTGTGGTAGCGTCGCGGCGGGCGAAGGGGGGGCCCGGAGACACCGATGACCATCCGCTCGCTGGCAGTCGCGTCGCTCACCGCACTCGCGCTGGCCGGCTGTCCGGTCTCCACCGATTTGGGTCAGCCCTGTATCCTGGTCCGCAAAGACCCGAGCGACCCCACCGGCAAGCGTTCGATCGCGATCAAGGAAGGCGATCCATTCATCAAGGACCGCGCGGGCAAGGACTTCATCTCCTTCGGGGCGACCGCCTGCGAGGATTTCGTCTGCGTGCGCGACAGCTCCTTCGCGCGCCCGGCGGGCTCCCTGGATACCGCGGACGCGGTGGGCTACTGCTCGCGGCCGTGCGTCCAGGGCAGCACCTGCCCCGCCGCGAATCCCCAGGACAATGAGAACCCCGCCACCAGGCTGAGCTGCCGCCCGCTCTTGCTCGATGTCGAGACCTTGAACGCCATCAAGCAGGCGGACCCACAGACCTTCACGAAGTACTTCGGCGACACCACCTCGCCCTACTTTTGCGCCCGCGGCAAGGCGGCCACGGACGGCGGCACTCCGTAAGGAATCCCGGGCAGGCCTCACCATCCAGCACCTCGCTGGAGGCGGGAATGCCTCGCAATCTGGTGTGTCTTTCGGCTTGTCACATCTTGTGGGCCTGTGTGCCCACCTCCGACGAGGGGACGCCTTGCTCGTTGATCCGAAAGGACGAGTCCGGCCGAGCGGTTCCGCTGCTCGAGCGCGAGCTTCCCGCCGGGAAGGACGTCCTCTCGTTCGGGTCCGCGGAGTGCGCGGAATGGGTGTGCGTCCGCGAGGAGCGGCCGCCGACTGGCAGCGGCGATTCGGTGGCGGTCGGCCATTGCTCCCGCCCCTGCTCGGTCGCCTCGGGGTGCAACTCGGTCGACCCCGCAGTGCCTCTCTCCTGCCGCGAGCTGGTCCTGGATTCGAGAACGCTGGCCGTCATCTGCGCCAGCTCGAGCGAGGACTGTCTGCGGCTGGGCGGCTCCGGGTCGCGCTTTTGCGCCGCGCCTGCCGCCCACTGACCGCAGCCAGTCAAGCCGAGAACGCCTGTGGGCGGTTGTCGTACCTCGGGCCTTTCTTCGCGAGGTTGCGGGGCGTAGATCTTTTCTCCCGCCCGCGCGTGAACCAGCGCCGCTCTCCTCGCTGTCTTGTTGGGTCGTCTCTTCACTAGGAGTTGCCGATGAACCGCACCGGAATCTTCCTCGCCGCCGCCGGGCTGCTGGCGCTGATCGCGCTGGTGATCGGCCTACCCAGGGTCGCCCCTTCCGTCCAGGTGCAGCCTCCACCGGAGCCTCTGGTGGCCGTCACACCCGCGCCAGCGGTCGCCTCCGACGGGTCGATCAAGATGCAGGCGCGGCTGTCGCACCCGTTTGTCTCCACCGGGCGCTCCGACGTGTTCGCCACGGTGGAGCTTTTCGGCGTGGAGGTGCCGGGCGCCGAGCGCACTCCGGTCAACTTCGCGGTGGTGATCGACCGGTCGGGCTCGATGAGCGGCTTCAAGCTGAGCCAGGCGAAGCTGGCCGCCAAGCAGCTCGTCTCGCTTCTTCGTCCGGCGGACCGGCTGGCGATCGTCCACTACGGCTCGGACGTGAAGTCGATGCCCGCCATGCCGGCCACCGCCGAGAACAAGGAGCGGATGCTCTCGACCATCGACGCCATCTGGGACGACGGCGGCACCAACATCGGCGCGGGGCTCTCGGTGGGGAGAGATCACCTCCTCGCCTCGCGGTCGGACTTCAAGGTCAACCGGATGATCCTCATCTCCGACGGCCAGCCCACCGAGGGGATGACCGACCACGCGGGGCTGACCGGGCTCGCGCAGCAGATCCGCCAGCACGGCGTCACGGTGAGCGCGATCGGGGTGGGCACCGACTTCAACGAGGACCTGATGCAGGCCATCGCCGAGATGGGAGCCGGCGCCTACGGCTACCTGGAGGACGCCTCCCGGCTGGCCACCATCTTCCAGAAAGACTTGCAGCAAGCCGGCACCACGGTGGCGCGCCAGGTGGAGCTGTCCTTCGAGCTTCCCGACGGCGTGGAGCTGGGAGAGATCCTGGGCTACCGCGCGGTGCAGAACGGCCGGCTGGTGACAGTGTCGATGGCGGACTTCTCCTCCGGGCAGATGGAGCGGGTGGTGGCGCGGCTGGTGGTGGACGCCCCGGCCGCGGGCAAGTCCTTCGACGTCACCGGCCTCAAGCTTCGCTACACCGACCTCCTCAAGAATGGCCAGGTGGAGTCGAACGCCAAGCTCCTTGCCATGGCCACCGACCGGCAGGAGCTGATCCTCGCCAACCGGGACAAGGACGCCACCGTCCACGCGGCGCGGGCGCAGGGCGCGTGGAACCTCCAGCAGGCGGCCGACCACCTCAAGCGCGGAGACCGGGCGAAGGCCAACGAGTACCTGCGACGAAACGTCGACGTCTACAACCAGGCGGCGGTGGTGGCCGGGCCGGCGGCGCTGGCCGACGACTTCAAGGCGCAGGGCGACATGGAGGCGGCCTTCGAGTCGGCCCAGGACGAGGGCCAGGTGCAGCGCTCGGTGAAGGCGGCGAAGGTCCAGTCGCGGAAGTCCTTCGGGCTGATGGGGTCGACGTACTAGAGGTCCGGGGCCGTCACCCAACGGAGCCGCCATGAGCGCCAACGCTACCGTCCTGCAGATGCACCACCGCGAGGCCTTCGAGCGGAACGTCACCAGGGCGCTCGCGGTGGGAGCCGGCGCCGGGGCGCTCGCCTTCGCGGTGCAGAAGGCCGGGGTCAGCGTCCCGCTGATGTACCTCGCCCTGGCGGGCACCTCGCTGGCCTGCGTGCGCGGAGACAAGATGGACCGGCTGTTGCTCGGTGGGCTGTCGGTGGTGCTGCCTGCGCTGCCGTGGGTGCTTGGGCTGTCGGTGGGATGGACGGTGGCGCTGGCGGCGGCGGCGGTGGGCGCGCTGATGGTGAAGTCGCGCGTCTGCGAGAAAGGGGAGGAGGGCTCGGTGGGCTCGGGGAGGCCGGGGCTGTTCAACTTCGCCCTCGGCGCGGCGGGCTGCGCCGGGCTGTCGGTGGCGGGGTACGAGGTGGCCAAGGTGCTGGGGGCGAGGCTTTCGGACTTCTCCACTCCCCCGCTCATCGCCTCGGTGGTGAGCGGGGTGGTGGTGGCCCTGTTCGCGGCGATCGGCTCCATCGCCGCCCACCTCGCCCTCAAGCCGGACCCGGTGGAGGCGCGCTGCGAGGAGCTCTTGCCGCAGCTCTCCGGCGAGTTCCAGGTGCTGGGCCAGCGGGCGCTCAACCTCTATCGCCAGTGCGGGCAGTCGTTGGCCCTGTTGCCGCGCGAGCCCGCGCGCGAGGAGCTGGCTCGGACGCTCTCCAAGATGACCAAAGACGCGGTGGAGCTTGCGGCCGATTGGTCCGGGGTGGAGGCGCAGCTCGAAGAGGACGCCCAGAAGGACCTCTCCAAGGAGGTTTTGGAGCTGACCCGGAGCGCCGCCACCAGCAAGGACGCGGTGGCGAAGCGTCAGCTCGAGCTGGCGGCGGAGTCGCTGCGAGAGGAGCTGGAGCGGCTGGGCGAGCTGAAGCTCCGGCGGGAGCGAATCCTGGCGAAGCTCCGGGCGGAGGTGGCGTTGCTCGAGCGTGCCCGGGTGGCGCTGATCGGCGTGCGCAGCGGCCAGGCACAGCTCAAGGCGGCGGAGCTGTCCGCGCTGGCGAGGAAGTTCAAGGCGCTCTCCACGCTCCAGAGCGACGAGGGGAAGCTGGCGGAGGCGGTCGCCACCGGCGCCGAGCTGGCCCACGTCGAGGCCGAATCGGGAAGGATGGAGCCCATCGCGCCGGTCGAGGCAGCGGCCGAAGCCGAGGCTGCCCCGGCCAAAGAGCGGATGAAGGGCTGACGCGCGTTCGAGCGTCTCGCGCTTCGGGCGCCGATTGGAAGGGCTTCATGCGATCGCATTGAATCCTGGCCGATCGTTCGTGGAGGGGGAGTCTCATGGGCAATTTCGATGCGATCGAATTGATTTTACGCAATTTCGGCGGTACTCTCTTGCAGCGCAGGTGATTTTCATGTGATCGCATGGACCTGGACCCGCGCACGGGCCCAGTGGGCAAAGGCTTCATGCGCGCGCAACGACCTGACAACAAAAGGAGCGAGTGGCCCACTGAGCTTGGCGCCGCGGTTCGGCGGCAGCGCCTGGCCCTCGGCCTCACGCAGGCGGAAGTCGCGCGACTGTCGGGGTGCGGAACGGCTTTCCTCTACGGAGTGGAGAACAGCAAGCCCTCGCTGCGCCTGGACAAGCTCGCGGACGTCCTGGAGGTGCTCGGACTGCGGCTCACCCTCGAACCGGGCCGCGGCGGGATCGCCGTCTCGGAGCGCCTCAAGTGATCGACGTGAGGGCCATCGAGACGGTCGATGTCTTCCGGGATGACCTCAAGGTAGGCGCCCTCTCCCGTACTCGCCTCGGATCAATCTTCGAGTACGACGCGGCGTTCCTCTCTTCGCTGGAAGGCCGAGAGGGCGGCGTCGCCGTCCACCTCCCCTACGCGCAGCGACGCTTCGAGACGTTCGGCGTCAACCTTCACCCGTTCTTCGCGGGCCTCTTGCCGGAGGGCCTACGGCTCGAGGCGGTGGTGAGCCGGGTGAAGACCTCCGCGGACGATCTGCTGTCGATCCTGATCGCGAGCGGAGCCGATTGTGTTGGGGACGTGGCGGTGATTGCCGCGGGCGAGTCGATCGCCGCCGGCATGGAAGAGGCTCGCGCGCCCCTGGAGGAGGTCCTGTTCGCCGACTTGTTCGAGAGGAGCCTCGCGCGCGCAGGCGAGCCAGGCGTGGAGCCGACCATCCCGGGCGTCCAAGAGAAAGTGTCTGCTTCGATGATCTCGTTCCCCGTCCATATCGCCGGGCGACGGGAGGCGCACTTCCTCAAGTTGAACCCACCCGGCAAGCCTCGGCTGGTCGAGAACGAAGCGTTCTTCATGTCGATGGCGCAGGCGTGCGGGATGGAGACCGCGAAGGTCAAGCTGGTCTACGACCGCGAGAGGAACCCTGGGCTTCTGGTCACCCGTTTCGACCGGAAATGGTCCAGAGAGCTGCGGCGGCTGGTCCGTATCCATCAAGAGGACGCCTGCCAGTTTCTGGACCGCTACCCGGCGGAGAAGTATCGGCTGAGTTGCCGCGAGATCGCGGAGGGGCTCTCGGTCTGTGCGGCGCCCATCCCGGAGACGGCGCGGTTGATTCGGTTGATCGCCTTTTCCTACCTGATCGGGAACGGAGACTTGCACGGGAAGAACGTCAGCGTCGCCGCGCTCGGGCCGCGAGCGGAGCTGAGGCTCACACCCGCATACGATTTGCTGAGCACCTTTCCCTACGGCGACCGTCACATGGCCCTGAAGCTCGAAGGCCGCGACGATGGCCTCACGGGCCGGTATTTCCTCGCTTTCGGCGCGCGACTGGGAGTCAAAGAGCCCGCCGTCCAGAAGCTGTTGGAGGACCTCTACGAGCGATCAGAGCCGTGGATCGAGCGCATCGGGGAAATAGGCTTGGCCGAGCGAAAGACCGAAGACTTGCGGCGGCTGATGCGCAAGCGGCGCGAGGAGTTGACCGAATTCGGCTGAGAGCCTGTGGATTCGTTCAACCCGCCCCGGGGCGAGTTGTCGCTCGGAGCCCGCTCTTCGACCGCTACGGCTGGGCCTCGATCATCGAGGTGCCCTCCAGCTCCACCGCGCTGCCCACCGCGATGCCGGCCTTGTCCGCAAAGCCGCCCGGCACCTCGAGCACGTAGGTCGACGGCTTCCCCACCCCGCGCGACTTGAGGGACCTGGGCTCGGCGTTCCTCACGATGCCGACGATCCGCCGATCGCGGCCGATGAAGATCATGTCCAGCGGGATGAGGGTGTTCTTCATCCAGAAGCCCTGGTCCTCCTCCTTTGGAAAGACGAAGAGCATCCCCTTCCCCTCCGGGAGCGACTTCCGCCACATCAGCCCGCGGGTGCGCGAGGCGGGCGTGGCCGCCACCTCCACCTCGATCGCGCGGGCGCCGCCGTAGACGTCGCGGAGCAAGACCCGGGCGGTGGGGAGCTTGGGCGCCGGAAAGTCCTCGGCGGTGACCTCAGCGTCGGCGCGACCCGAGCGGCCCTGGCCGGCCGAGCTCGGGCAACCTCCCAGGGCGATCGCCACGAAGAGCGCCAGCAGACGGCGCATCAGCCCTTCACTGCCTTGTTGAGCAGCTTGCCCGTCAGCTCCGGGCCCAGGCTGTCGGCCATCAGCTGCTCCACCACGCCCTCGAACTGCCCGCGCTGCCGCTCGTCGGAGTAGATGAAGCGGATTCCCATGCCCGGCTCGTCTCCCTCGGGCTTGGACCACACCACCTCGCCCAACAGCTCGAAGGGCTGCTCCCGGCTGGGCACGGTGAGCTTGAAGAGAAACCGGGTGCCGATCGGCAAGGGCTTCTTGGTCTTGATGAAAGTGCCGCCCTTGGAGATGTTCTTCGTATAGTCGGCGAAGAACGAGTTCATCTTCTTGTAGTCGACCTTGAGCTCTATCGGCGCGCGGGGGAACTGGCGAAGCTCGGCGCCCGTTTTCTGGTCAGGCATGAGGCGGCGATTATAGGGGACGACATGGGCCAAGTCCTGCTCCGCGCACTCCATCTCTTGCGCCGGCCCGGCGTCGTCCTTTCGGTGCTCGCCATCGCCGGAGGAGGAAGCGCCCTCGCCTTCGCTCCTTTGTTCGGCCTGCCCGGCTACGAGCTGTCCTGCGCGCTCGCCGTGGGAGTGGGGCTGTGGGGCGGCGGGGTGGGCGTCGCCGCCGCGGGCCTCGAGCGGAGGATGATCCAGGGGAGAGATCCGCGTCCCGCCCGCGCCCGCCGCTTCGAAAACGCAGCCCGCGCCGCCCTGGCGGCAACCGGGGCCGCGCTGGTGCTGAACTTCCTCGCCCTCCTGCCTCCGGTCGCCACTTCGGTCACCTACGCGCTCACCTCGAGCAAGTGCGATCCGTTCGCGCAGGTGGGCTTCTTCCCGGCGCTCTCGCTCCCTTCGGCGGCGATCGCCTCTGCCGCCGGTGTGCTCTGCGGCTTCGCGGCGCGGCGCACCCTCCTCGCCGGCTTGCTCTACGCGGGGCTGGTCGCTCTATCGCTCACCGCGACCTTCTGGCCCATCGCCTTCGGGCCGCAGGTCTTCGCCTACAACCACTTCGCCGGTTACCTGCCCGGGCCCTTGTACGACGAGGCCCTCTCGGTCAGCTCGGCCCTGCTGTGGTTCAGGGCGCAGACGCTGCTCCTCGCGGTCTTCGCCTGGCTCTGGGCGGCGCTCTTCTTGGACATGAGGGAGGGCCTACTTCGGAGGCCGCACCTTCGGCCCGGCTCGTTTCTCTTGCTCGCGGCGGTGGGCGCCGCGGTGCTGGCGATCGAGGAGCGCGGGCCCTCGTTGGGCTTTCGCACCTCTCACGAGGAGGTGGCCGAGAAGCTGGGCGGCCGGCGGGAAACCGCGCACTTCACCCTCCACTACCCGCGCGGCAAGATTCGCGAAGAGGTGGAGCGGCTGGAGCGCGACCTCGAGTTCCGCCACGCGCAGCTCAGCCGCTTCTTCGGGCAGGCCCCGCAAGGGAAGATCCGCGTCTTCCTCTACCGGAGCGCCCAGGAGAAGGGCGCCTTGGTGGGGGCCTCCCGCACCCAGTACGCCAAGCCGTGGCTATTGGAGCTGCACCTCAACGACGCCCCCTTCCCGCACGGGACGCTCAAGCACGAGCTGGCCCACGTGATGGCGGCGCCCTTCGGGAGCGGCCCCTTCCGGATCACCTCCCGCCTCTACGCCTGGCCCAACATCGGGGTGGTGGAGGGAATGGCGGTCGCCGCGGACGACCCGGTGGACGAGCTGACGCTGCACGAGTGGTCCTCGGGCATGCGGCGCCAGGGGCTACTGCCCGACATCCGCGGGATGCTCGACCCGCGCGGCTTCTACCAGGCGGCGCCGGCGCGGGCGTACACCGCGGCGGGCTCCTTCCTCCGTCATCTCGCCGACACCTACGGGCCCGACAAGCTCCGCGCCCTCTACGCGCACGGGGACTTCGCGACCGTCTACGGGCGGAGGCTCGAGGACCTCGCCACCGAGTGGGAAGCCTTCCTGGAGAAGCTGCCCTTGGACGAGCCGGCGGTGAACCTGGCCTTCTCCCGCTTCCGCAAGGGCAGCCTGTTCAGCCGGCCGTGCGCGCGCGAGGTGGCGAACCTCTCCGCGGAGGCGGCGGAGCTGTCGAGCTCCGATCCCGAGCGCGCCGCCGCGCTCTTTAGGCGCTGCGCCGAGGTACAGCCGGACGAACCCTCGTTTGCGCTCGGAGAGGCCGCCGCGCTCTCCCGAGCCGGCAAGCGCGACGAGGCGGAGCGGGTGCTCTCCTCGCTGGCGGACCGCACCCGCGAGCAGCCGGCCCTCTCGGCAGAGGTGGCAATGGCCCAGGCCGACGCCGCCCACGATGCCGGGAGGAACGAGGAGGCGCGGGCCCACCTCGAGCGGCTGCTCTCGCTCGGCGCCGCCGGCGGCCTCGAGCGCACCGCCCGGGTGAAGCTCTCGGCGCTCGCGCAAGGCCGGCTGGGGGCGCTCCTCTGGGCATACTTTCGGCCGGGTCACGACGACGTGAAGCTCCTCCTCCTTCAGGAGGCGGACCCGAAGAACCCGTACGCCGCCTACCTCATCGGCCGGCGGATCTCCGCCTCCGCGCCGGAGGTGGCCCAGGGCTACCTCCGCACCGCGCTCTCGGGGGAGTTGCCCGACTCGCTCCGGCGCGAGGCGCAGAGGCTGGAGGTGGAGACCGCCTTCCTGTCCGGCGACTGCGGCGCGGTGCGCGACGCGGTGGGCCGGCTGCCGGAGGTGGGCGCGGCCTTCAAGGCCTCCGCGCGCTCCTGGGTGGAGCGCTGCGACTTCGAGGGGGCTTCCTTCAATGGACCGCTGGTACCGGAGGGGCCTTTTAGGTAGACCCGCCGCTGTCCGGAGGTGGCCGTGAAGTTCGAGAAGCGCCAGCGAATCCAGGGGTCGGTCGAGGAGGTCGAGAAAGCCATGTTCGACGACCGCTATCTCGGCTACTTGCTCGAGCACCACGGGGTGCTCTTGGACGTGAAGCTGCTCGAGAAGCAGGACGACGGCGCCACCGTGCGGCGGAGGGTGCGCTACCTCCCCCGCCCGGTCATCCGCTCGATCGGCCCGAAGGAGGTCCCCGCGGAGTGGTTCGGCTTCGTCGAGACCTCCAGCTACGACAAGCATCGCAAGGAGCTGACCTTCTCGAACGTGCCCACCTCCTCGAAGATCAGCAGCTTGCTGGTCAACACCGGCACCCTGAGGCTTCGCGACGCGGGCGGAGGGCAGACCGAGCGGACCATGGAGGGGGAGATCACCCTCAAGCTGCCGTTCCTGCTCAAGCCGCTGGCCTTCATCGGCGAGAAGATCATCCAGCACGAGGGGCTGAAGATCCTGGAGAACGAGGTGCCGGTGCTCAACCGGTTCATCTCCGAGGTGATGCGGGCCTGAGGGCGGGCGGAATGTTTTGACAGCGGCGAGGTTGGGGGTAAACGCTCGATCGCCTATGGACCAGACGACCTTCAGTGGCCGCACCCTTCTCGCCGCCGCGCTCATCACCCTCGCCTCGGGGTGCGCGGTCCGGCACATCCCCGGCACGCAGATCGAGGACAACGACGAGAACCGCGCGATCCTCGAGGTGATGAAGCGCTTCCGCGAGGCGGTCGAGGAGCGCGACGCCCAGAAGGTGATCAACCTCCTGGCGGACAGCTTCAAGGACGACGTGGGTACTCCCAGCCCCGAGGACGACCTCGATTACCAATCGATTCGCGAGCGCCTCCCGCAGGACATGGCCAAGCTCGACGAGGTGCGGCTCGACATGTCGGTGCGGAAGATCGAGATAAGCCGCGCCGAGAACACCGCGCGGGCCGTCTATACCTACACCTCCAGCTACCGGATGCCGACCTTCTCCGCCCGCCCGAAGACCGACGAGGAGATCAAGGAGATGTGGTTCAAGCGCGTCGGCGGCGAGTGGAAGATCACCTCGGGCATCTGAGCCGTCGCTAGCGCCCCAACCCGCAGCTCGCCCGGAAACCCTCGGGGCCCATCGCCGAGAGCGCGCGCACCCGCGCCAGGTAGGTCCGGAAATCCTTCCGCGCCAGCCGCTCGGGCGGGAGCGTGGAGAGGTGGAAGTCCCGGATGCGGGAGGCGGTGAAGCGCAGCGCCCCGAACAGCGCCTGGTGGAAGAGCCGCTCGCGCTCGATCGGCTCTAGCCTCCGCTCGAGCTGGTAGCCTCGCACCAGGGCCCGGCACAGCGGCTCCTGGTACTCGCCCTCGAAGCACCAGGCGTTCAGGGTGATCGCCAGATCGAGGCTCAGCACGTCGCGGCAGACCATCTCGAAGTCGAAGAACGCCGACACCCGGTCTCCCACCCACTTCACGTTGTCCATGAACAGGTCGGCGTGGATGATCCCGCGGGGCAGCAGCCCCTCGCCGGCCTGCGAGCGCTCGAGCGCCGAGCGAAGAACCGCCCCCACCCCGGAAAGCTCCGGCTCGGGACGCCGCTCCAGCTCCGCGAGCCACCCCCTCACCACCGTCGGGCCGTAGGGGTTCGGTCGGTCCGGGAGGAAGGAGTTCAGGGCGAGGTGCATCTTCGCCAGCTCCTGGCCGAGCCGCTCCAGGTGCTCAGGGGTGAGCTTGGGGCGCGACAGCTCCTCGCCCACCAGGTAGTGGAAGACGCTCACCCTCCCGCCGGCGAGCGGGAGGAAAGGCTCTTCATGGGCGCGCACGAGCGTCGGCGAGGGAAAACGCGCCGCTGAGAGGTGCTCGAGCACCGCCGCCTCGAAGAAGAGGTCCTCCGCCGTCCTCACCGTGGTGTGCCTGAGGAAAAAGCGGCCGGACTCCGTATCCAGCCGAACGTTGGTGTTGATCGAGCCCTCCGGCACGAACCGGTGGGAGATCACCCTCCCAAGCCCGAAGGCTCGCGCCGCCCTTTCCAGGTCGGCGCCGGTGAGGTTGGTATAGACGGCCAAGGAGACCTCGAGACCAAGCGGGAGAGCGGCGGCCTACGCGTTCGTTGACAGGGGCGGAGACGCGACGTTATACGCTCGGGCCCTCCCCGGGGGTCCTCATGTCAGCGGCGGACAACGCGAAGGTAAGGGGCGACTGGAAAAAGCGCGAGAGCTTCGGCTCGGCGCTGGTGCAGATCGCACTGGTCGCGGTCATCCTCGCGGGGGCCGTGTACTTCATCTACCAGCGCGGCGCCAAGCGCGAGCTGATCGCCAAGCACCTCAAGGAAGCCCGCACCTACGCCATGCGGGGAAACCCCAAGGACTTGCAGAAGGCGCTGGCCGAGGTGGACGAGGTGTTCAAGGTCGACTCCGCCGCCCCCGATGGCCTGGCGCTGGCCGCCGACATCCACACCCAGCTCTGGCTGGTGCACAAGGTTCCAGGAGCCGAGGCCAAGGCCAAAGACTTCCTCCAGCGCGCCGAGGCCGCCGAGTCCAGGTCCGACGAGCGGTACGGCACTCGGGCCCTACACCTGGTCGCCGAGGGCAAGCACAAGGACGCGGAGAAATTGATCGAGGAGCTTCGCAAGAAGGGCGCCAACAGCCCAAGGCTTTGGCTGGCCAACGCGAAGGCGAACTTCGAGCAAGGCAACATGAACCTCGCCAAGCAGGGCTTCGCCCACGCGATGGACAAGGCGTGGAAGGATCCGCGCTTCGCCACCGCCTACGGCGAGGCGCTGCTGGACGACGGCCAGCTCTTGCCGGCGCTGGACATTCTTTCCAAGGCGACCTCCGCCAACCCCGACCATTTGCAGGCCCGGCTCGACGTGGCGATGGCCCGGCTGTACCGGAAGGACCGGGTGAAGGACGCCACCGATACCCTCACCGAGGTCTTGGGCCGGGACGGCGAGCTGACCCCAGGCCTCAGGGCGCGGGCGCTCTCGGCCAAGGCCGAGCTGGCGAACTTCGAGGCTCGCTACGATGACGCCGTCCGCTTCGCGGATGAGGCGCTGGCGCTCAACCCCGACGAGCACCCGGCCCTGCTCGCGAAGGCGAGGTCTCTCGGCCTGAGGAAGGACTCCGGCGCGGCGGAGGCGTTCAAGGCGGCGCTCGCCAAGCGCAAGGTGTCGGCGTTCATCCACTTCGAGGGCGCCAACCTGCTCCAGGCGGCGGGGAACAACGAGGCGGCGATGGGGCTGCTCGACGCCTACCAGGCGACCTTCAAGGGAGTGCAGGCCCCCGGCCCCGACGGGAAGATGGTGGCTGCGCTGGACCGCGACGACCGCTACTGGCTGACCCGCGGCGAGGTGCTGAAGGCCACCGGCAAGCTGGACGAGGCGATGGTCGCCTACGACAAGGCCATCGCCGCCGAGAGCGTAAATCTGGTCAGAGCCCATTACGCCAAGGCCACCATCTACCTGGCGAGGAAGGATTACGACAAGGCGGCCGAGGCGCTGGTCGACATCACCCCGCCGGACGGCTCGGGCGCGATCGCCGAGGCCTACGTCGCGCTGGGCGACGTGCTGTTCGCCAAGAAGGAATTCGCGCCGGGCTGCCAGAGCTTCGCCTTCGCCCTGGCGAAGATGAAGCTGCAGCAGGCGCCCCGCGAGCGGCTGAACGGCATCCTCGAGGACGTCAACAAACGCCTGATCGCCGCCGGCCAGAAGCCGATGGCCAAGCTGTGGATGCAAGAGGCGAAGCCGATCATCCAGTAGTGCTGGCCAGCGGCGAAGCGAGGCCAGCCCACGGCCGAGCCGCTGATCGCGGACCTTGACTCAAGACGCGAAGCCGGCGGGCCGCCTTTGTCTGTGGCCGGTAGGCTGGCGGCGGTGGGGCGTGCGCTCGGGTTGGCGCCGAGAGTGAGCCCGCTCGACCGGCTGGATTTCCGGAGGCGCTTGCGAGTCCTCCAGCAGGCGGTGGCTGACTTGCGCAGCATCGTCGCGCACTTCTACCCGGTGATCGACTTCGACAAGGTGCACGCCTCGCTGCGCGAGGTAGACGACCTCGACACCTTCGCCCAGTGGGCGGAGGCGAGATTGCGCGACTGAGTTGATGCAAGGGGGACGGGTTTCAGAACGGGTCCGCCTGGCGGTAGCTCGCTGAGACGAAGCGCCACTCGCCGTCGGCTTCCTTCTCCGCCCTGGTCTGCACCTCGTACGAGGAGACCACGCTCTCCTTCGCCAAATCCTCCAGCCGCTCCGCCTCCGAGCGGGCGAAGATGAACTTCGCCGACACCTCCGCCGCGTCCGCCGAGGCGAGCTTCACGTCCAGGTCGGTGGTGAAGACCCGCACCCAGGTCCCCCGGAAAAGCTCCCCGGCCAAGAGCTGCTTGAGCTCCTGCTTCGAGGCGCCCTCCGGGCCGCGGAAGCGATCCGACACCTGCTCCATCACGTAGCCCAGGTCCTTCTCCTGGGCCGCCCGCGCCATCCGGAGCACCTTCCGCTCGATGAGCTGCCTGGGGCTCTCCTGCCTCGGCCAAAGCGCGAGCACCAGCGCCGCCGCGAGCAGCGCCAGCAACAGCCCGAGCCAGCGCGCACTGGGCAGCCTCACCTAGCTCGCCTCGACCACCAGCTCGTCGGCGTCGATGATCTCCGCCGGCCTCAGGGCCTCGCCGATCTGCTTGAGCCTCCGCTCGGAGAGCCCCTCCAGGTAGGCCTTGGTGTTGGGGAAAGTCTTCACCAGATCGGCGAAGGCGCCCCGCTCGAGGAAAGCGGTGGCCGTCTTCCGGGTCGCCACCACCGTGGCGGTGGCCCTCAGGCCGGTGAGCAGCGAGATCTCGCCGGCGATGTCTCCCTCGTGGAGGATCCCCAGCGAGACGAAGCCGCCCGCCGGATCCTCCTTCTGCACCACCAGCTCCCCGGCCAAGACCAGGAACAGGCCGGGAGAGTGCTCTCCCTCGATCAGCGCCTTCTCGTTGGGCTGGAGCGCCCGGAAGGCGAACCGCCGGAGCAGCTCTGCCCGGTCCCGCTCGGGGATCTGCTGGAAGAGCGGCGAGGTGGTCATGAGGTTTTTCGCCATCCGCTGCTGGGCGAACTCGGCCAAGGTGGGCATCACCGAGGCGTGTTGCTTGGCGAGCTGGTTCAGATGCTCGCGGCGGACCTCGAACAGCTCGGTCTCCACCGAGGTGGTGACGGTGGCGGTGGGCGGCGCCCCGGTGAGCAAGGACAGCTCCCCGAAGATCGATCCCCCGCCCAAAAAGCCCAAGGTCTTCCGCTGCCCACCCTCGCCGAACCGGGTCACCTCCGCCTTGCCCGCCACCACCACGAAGATCGACTCGCCTCCCTGCTTCTCCTCGGAGACCACCTGGTCGGCCTTGAGCTGTCGGTAGCCCATCAGGCCCACCAGGTCGATGAAGGCGTCGCGCTCGAGGTCCGCGAACAAGGGTAGCGGTGGGCGCGCGTTCGGGTCGGCGGCGCCTCCGGGGTCAGGGGCAGCGAGCACCTCCAGGGCCTTGCCCGACAGCTCGCTCCCCTGCAGCGTCATGAGATCTTGCTCCACTTTGCCCTCGTAGAGCGACTCGGGGGGCAAGGGAGGGGGCACCCTGGCCCTGCCCGGGGCCGCCCGCACGGCTCGGGCGTGGATTCTGCCCAGGGTGTCCCGGAGCCGCCGCTCGGCGGGGCTCTGGTTCAAGGCCAGCTTGCAGGCGGCGATCGCGGAGAGCAGGTAGTCGCGCTTGAGCAGCCCCTCGGCGCAGGCGTGAAGCACGGTGACCGCCCGCTCCTTCTCCCCCAGCCGCTCGAAGCACCGCGCCGCCAGCATGCGGGAGCGGTGGTCCGCCGGCTGCCGCCGCACCGCCTCGGAGAGCACCGACAGGGCGCGCTCGTGCTGCCCCTCCTCGAGGAGGTCCAACCCCAGCTCACGCAAGGAAGACGGATTCATCGCGGGCCCCACAGTCGATTGCGAGGGCTTATAGAACAGTCCCGCAGGATGGGCGAGCCTCAGGGCGGCTCGAGGGCGGCGAGCTGGTTCCTCGCCTTGTCGTACAGCCGCGAGCCGGGCGGGGTGATCTCCATCACCAGCTTGAACTTGGCGATCGCCTCGCGGGGATCCCGGTCGCGGATCATGTACGCCGAGGTGTAGAGGTCGTCGGCCTTCGCCTCCACCTTGGTCAGCCCCTCGCGTGCGCGGGGATCGCCGGGGTCCAGCCGCTGGGCGTCGCGGAAGTTCACCGCCGCGCCGGCGAGGTCGTCGCGCGAGAGGGCTTCCTTCCCCGCCCAGAGCGCCGCCGCCGCCAGCTCCTCGGCGATCTGCTGCTCCAGGGCGCCGTGGAAGCCGAACTGCTGGTACAGCTCCCGGGCCTTCCGGAGCGGCCGCACCGCCGCGGCGAGCTGGTTGCTCTTGAACTTCCGGTGGCCCTCCTCGAAGTTCCTCCCGAAGCTGGGGATGAGCTGCTTGAGCAGCTTGGCCTTGGCGCGGATCTCCGGGTCGTCGCCATAGGCGTCCATCACCCGGTCGCACTCCGCCGCGGCCCGCTCGTACTCGGCGGCGTGCAGCTTTCTGGAGACGGTGGCGAGGGCGGCTTCCATCTGTGCCTCCCGCTCCGACTCGCGGCGCTGCCGCTGCACCTCCCGCTGCTGGGCCGCCCGCGCGGCCTCGGCCCGGGCGAGCTTCTTCGCCTCGGCCTCGGCCTGCTCGAGCTTGAGCTGCATCGCCTCCTTTTGCTCTCTCGGCAGCTCGGCCGTCAGCCGCTTGGCCGCCTCGAGGTCCTGCGATGCCAGGGCCTCCTCGGCCTGCTTGGCCTTCGCCTCGGCCTCCTTCTGGGCCAGCTCTAGGAGGAGCCTTGCCTTCTCGTCCTCCCGCTTCACCGCCGCCGGCGCCATCCGCCCCAGCTCGGCGCGAGCCTCCTCGAACCTCCCCTGGCTGATGAGGGCGCGGGCCAGCTCCAGCGCCTTTTGCGAGGCCATCTCGGCGGTGGCGCGCTTGAGCAGCCCCTCCTTGTCGGCGCCGGGCTTCAACTTCTCCGCCTCGTCCAGAAGGCGTACCGCGTCCTCGAACCGGTCCTCCCGGACCGCGTTCCGCGCGAGCTGCAGCTTCTCCTGGGCCTGCAGCTCCGCCGGATCAGGTGGCGGAGGGCCGGCCTTGCGCCCGACCAAGAGCATCGCCAGCACCACGATGAGCAGGGCTGAGGCGGCTCCACCGCCGGCGAGGTAGAGGCGCTGGCGCGAGTCGAGCTTGCTCCAGATGGAACCCTGCCGCCTCCGCAAGGGCACCGCGGGCACGCCTATGGGCGTCTGGGTGCGCCTTGGATCTTCCTCGGGCTCCGCGGCGCCACCCTCGGGCTCCGCGGCGGCGCCGCCCTTCTTCACCGCGGGGGCCGCCTCGGGGGCGGCGGGCCCGGCCTCCTCGGGCTTGGCCTCGGCCGCTGCCGCCTCGGCCTCCTCCGCCATCGCCTTGGCCTCGGCGTCCTCGTGCGCCTTCTCCTCGGCCTCGCGCAGCTTCCGGTAGGCGGCCATCTCGTCGAGGAAGCGGAACTTGGTCTTCCCGATGGAGATCTCGTCCTCGTGCTGGAGGAGCCGCTCGGTCACCCGCTCGCCGTTGACCCGGGTGCCGTTGCCGCTGCCCAGGTCGCGGAGCAAGACCCCCTTCTCGCCGCGGATGAACTCGAGGTGCCGCCGTGAGACGGACTGATCCTTGAGCGTCAGGTCGCAGCCGCTGATCCGGCCCACCACCATCCGCACGCCGGTGAAGCGCTTGGTCTTCCCCGCGTCGGGGCCGGCGACGATCTTGACCTTGATGGGAGGTCCGGCTCGGGTGTCGTCCTCTCCCTCCCCCTCTTCTTCTTCCTCCGGCCCCACCGGGGCGACCCGCGTCTCGGTATGAGAGCTGGGCTTCACGCCGGGGGCGCTGGGTTCCTCAGGGTAGGGCTCCTCGTCCGGCGGGTACTCGCCCTCGTCGTAGAGATCCTCCCCTGCGGGTGCCTCGTCCGAGTCTGCGGGCTCCAGGCTGTTGGCATTGGGGTCGGACAGCTCCGCTCCGTCCATGTCCTCGGTCGAGCCGGGGTCGTCGATCACGTGCTCGCTCGCGTCCAAAAGGCTCTGCGCGGGCTCTTCCTCCTCAGGGTCATCCGCCATCGGGTAGTCGGAGCCGGTGGCGTATTCCCCCTCCTCCGACTCGAGGTCGCCGCTCTGCCGCCCGGCGGGAGCCACCCACTCCTCTGCGCCCTCGTCGGGCACCAATGGCGAGCGGTCGCCGGGCCGCTCACGCACCGTCCCGCGGACCTCGTCCTCGTCTTCAATGCGCGGGCCGCCGCTCTGCAGCCCGCCGCGGGAGATCTGCCCGCCGCGCCGAGATTCGGGCTCGGGGCGGGAAGAGATGGGCTTCCTCGGAGGCATCGGAGACGCTGGCCCGAAGTGTAACGGTCGCCCGAAGGACAGGGAAGTGCGCCGCCGTTGCCCCAAGGGTGCGCCGCCATTACTGTCCGCCGCTCCGAGAGTGGAGATGGCCGAGGCACCGCCGATCGCACCCCAGCTCATCGAGCGGCTGCTCGCCGCGGCGATGGCCAAGGGCGGGGAGCTGGCCGAGGTGTACCTCGAGCGGACGGTGGCCACCGCGGTGATGCTGGAGGAGCGGCGGATCAAGTCGGCCCAATGCGGCCTCACCCAGGGCGTCGGCGTCCGGGTCGTCTGCGGGCCCAAGGTGGGCTACGCCTACTCCGACGATCTCGAAGACTTCGCCCTCTTCCGTGCCGCCCGCACCGCGGCGATGGTGGCGCAGGGGCGCGCGGAGGCCGCCCCGGTCAAGGTGACCCGCTCCCCCTCGCCGAGCTATTACCGGGTCGCCCCGCCGCTCTCCGAGGTGGAGGTCTCGCGCAAGGCCGAGCTGGTGCTGCGGGCGGACCGCGCCGCGCACGCCTCGGACCGGCGGGTGAAACAGGTGATCGCCACCTGGGCGGACCAGAGCAAGCGCATCTGGGTGGCCAACACCCAGGGCCGCTTCGTGGGAGACGCGCAGGATCTCTGCCGGCTGGCGGTGTACGCGGTGGCGGAGGGGAAGGGTGGGGAGCGGCGGTCCGGCTTCCACGGCGGCGGAGGGAGGGTGCCCTTCACCCACTTCGACTCCTTCACCCCCGAGCAGGTCGGGCAGGAGGCCGCGCGGCAGGCGGTCGCCACGCTGGGCGCGGTGGAGGCGGAGGCGGGCCCGACCTCGGTGGTGCTCGCGCCGGGCTGGAGCGGCATCCTGCTCCACGAGGCGGTCGGCCACGGGCTGGAGGCGGACTTCATCCGCAAGGGCACCTCGCTCTTCGCCGGCAAGCTGGGCGAGAAGGTCGCCTCGGAGAAGGTGACGGTGATCGACGACGGCACCATGGCTGGCTCGCGCGGCTCGATCAACGTGGACGACGAGGGGAACATCGGCGAGTGGAAGGTGCTGATCGAGAACGGAGTCTTGCGCGGGTACATGTTCGACTCGCTCAACGCCAAGCTGATGGGCCAACGGCCCACGGGCAGCGCGCGGCGCGAGTCGTTCAAGTTCCCGACGGTGCCCAGGATGACCAACACCTATCTCGCCCCCGGCGACGACTCTCCCGAGGACATCGTCCGCTCGGTCCGGCGCGGGCTGTACTGCGCCCACTTCGGCGGCGGGCAGGTGGACATCAGCAACGGCAATTTCGTGTTCGAGGTGAGCGAGGCCTACGAGATCGACCGGGGCCGCCTCGGCCGCCCGGTGAAGGGGGCCACCTTGATCGGCGTGGGCATCGACGCCCTGAAGAAGGTCACCATGGTGGGGAACGACCCCACGCCGGATCCGGGGCTGGGGACCTGCGGCAAGGACGGCCAGAACGTTCCGGTGGGCGTGGGGCTGCCCACGGTCCGCATCGACGGTTTGACGGTGGGCGGCACCCGGGTGCGGCGAAGGAAGGGCCGGTGATGGACTACCGGGCCCTGGCCAAGCGGTTGCTGCTGCGCGCGAAGAGGCGGGGCGCCCGCCAGGCCGAGGCGTTCGTCCAGGTGGGCCGCGAGTCGTCTTGCCGGGTGCGGGATGGGCAGATCGAGGAGTTGACCCAGGCCACCGCGAAGGGAGTCGGAATCCGGGTCATCTGGCGAGGGCGGCTTGGGTTTGCCTACTCCTCGGACTTCGAGCCGAGCAGCCTGGACGCCTTCGTGGACCGCGCCGTGGAGCTGGCCCGCACCGCCGCCCCAAACCCCTTCAACGGGCTGCCGACCAAGGAAGAGGCGGGCCGGCCCGCGGCGGTGGGCGGGCTGTTCGACCGCGAGGTGGCGGAGCTGCCGTCGGAGTGGAAGGTCCGCGCCGCGCTGGAGATGGAGAAGGCGGGCCGGGCGGTGGATCCGCGGATCCGCACCTTCGAGAGCCTGGGCGCGGGGGACTCGGTGTCGGAGGTGTACCTGGCCTCGAGCGAAGGGCTGGCCGGGCAGTACGCCGGGACTTCGGTGTACCTGTACGCCTCGCCGGTGGCGAGCGACGGAGGCCAGCTCCAGACGAGCTACTGGTACGACACCAAGCGCTTTTTGGGCGAGCTCGAACCGCCCGAGCGGGTCGGCAGCGAGGCGGCGCGGAGGGCGCTGCGGATGCTCGGCGCGCGCAAGGTGAAGAGCCAGCGGGTGCCGGTGGTGTTCGAACCTCTGCTCGCGGCCTCCTTCGTCGGCGCGGTCGCGGCGGCGGCCAATGGAGACGCGGTGCACAAGAAGTCGTCGTTCCTCGCCTCGCGGCTCGGCCAACGGCTGGGAGGCGTGTGGCTCACGCTGGTGGACGACGGCACCCTGCCCGGCGGGTTGGGCTCGGCTCCCTTCGACGGCGAAGGAGTGGCCGCTCGGCGCACCACCATCATCCGCGGGGGAGTGCTCGAGGCATTCCTCTATGACACCTTCACCGCCCGCAAGGCCAGGGCCCGCTCCACCGGGAACGCCTCCCGCGCCTACCGCTCGCTCCCGGGCATCGGCACCCGGAATCTCTTCCTGGAGCCGGGCAATCGGGCGCCGCAGGACATCATCCGAGAGGTGAAGAACGGCTTTTTCGTGACGGCGATGCTCGGGCAAGGCGCCAACATCGTCACCGGCGACTATTCGCGCGGCGCCAACGGGCTGTGGATCCGCGACGGTGAGCTGGCGGAACCGGTCCAGGAGGTCACCGTGGCGGGGAACGCGATCGAGATGCTGGACGGCATCGACGCGGTGGGGAGCGACCTCGAGTTCCGCGGCTCCACCGCCGCGCCCACGCTGCGCTTCGCCGAGCTGACGGTGAGCGGGGAGTGAACGAGGGAGGACACAAATGCCGCCACGCAAGGCCAGCGCCGAGGGCAAGCCGCGAAAGCCGCGCCGCAAGAAAGTGGAGCCCCTGACCCGGGGGCTCGACGCGCTCTCGATGTCCGAAGCGCCCGAGGAGGGCCGGCGGCTGGCCGAGCAGATCCGCTCCGATGGCGGCTCGCCGCTGGCGGCCTACCGCGAGCCTTTGGGGGGGCACGCGGTGGTGCTCGCGTCGCTTCCGCTGGAGAAGGTGGGGCCGACGCCTTACCAGCGCGACCAGTCGGAGGCGCACGTGAAGCGGCTGGCCGACGCCATCGAGCGCGTGGATCGCTATCTCGATCCGGTGATCGCGGTCCGCCACGACGGCGGCTATTGGAGCCCCAACGGAAACCACCGGATCGGCGCGCTGAAGCTCCTCGGCGCGAAGGCGATCACCGCGCTGGTGCTCCCCGAGCAGGACGTCGCGTTCCAGATCCTCGCCCTCAACACCGAGAAGGCTCACAACCTGCGCGAGCGATCCCTCGAGGTGATCCGGATGTACCGGGGCCTGTTGGGCGCGGGCGGGGGCAAGGAGACGGACTACGCGCACCTCTTCGAGGAGCCTCAGCTCATCACCCTGGGGGCGGCGTACGAGAAGCGGCCGCGGTACTCCGCGGGCGCGTACCACCCGATCGTCAAGCGCCTCGAGGAATTCTTCGACCTCCCGCTGGAGAAGGCCATCAGGCTCCGCGAGGAGAGGGCCGACAAGCTCCTCGCCTTGGACGACGCGGTAGTGCAGGTGGTGGAAAAGCTCAAGGCCCGCGGGCTGGTGAGCCCCTACCTCAAGAACTACGTGGTGGCGCGGGTGAACTTCCTCCGCTTCAAGAAGGAGGGGAGCTTCGAGTTCGACTCCACCATCGCCAAGATGGCGGCGGCGGCGAGGAAGATCGACCCCGAGCGGGTGAACCGCGAGGACCTCGCCCGGATGGGCGGGATCGCCGCCGACATCGAAGAGTAGCGGTCAGCCGAAATAGAAACGCTCTCTCGGGTAGGCGCCGCCGCGTCCCCGTTTATCCACCGCTGACGAGCGCGTGGTACGCTGCTCGTCGGGCCGTATTGAGGGAGCGCATGTTGTCACGGGCCAGCCTTGCCGCATGGGCGGGGGTAGCCGTCCTGCTGTGGGCGTGCGCTCCTCCGCCGGTGAAGCCGCCGCCGTCGAAGGCCGAGGTGTGCACCAACGGCGTCGATGACAACGGCGACGGGAAGACGGACTGTGCCGATCCGACGTGTTTCAAGAACCCCTCCTGCGCGATGTCCTCGGAGGATTGTTCGAACGGCGTCGACGACAACGGCGACGGCAACGCGGACTGCAAGGACGCGTCCTGTGCGGGAGCGCCCGGCTGCGGCTCGGGGCCGGAGGTGTGCAAAGGCGGGGTGGACGAGGACGGCGACGGGCTGACCGACTGCGCCGACGTGGACTGCGCGGCCGACCCGGCCTGCAAGACGGCGGAGAGCTGCCTGAACGGGGTGGACGACGACGGGGACGGCAAGGTGGACTGCGCGGACTCCGACTGCGCCGGAGCGGCGAACTGCCAGGGCGGGGAGGCGGGCAAGTGCGCCAACGGGGCGGATGACGACGGCGATGGGCTGACCGACTGCGCGGACCCGGACTGCACCGGCGGAGCCTGTGGCGCCGGCTGCACTTGCGGCGGCGGCCAGAAGCGCGAGACCCTCTGCTCCGACTCGGCGGACAACGACGGCGACGGCCAATCCGACTGCGCGGACGCCGACTGCTCCCAGGCGCCGAATTGCGCCCAGAGCGGCGAGGCGGGCAAGTGCAACGACGGGCTGGACAACGACAACGACGGGCTGACCGACTGCCAGGACACGCTGGATTGCAATGGAGCGCCCTGCGGAGCGGGCTGCGCGTGCGGGAGCGGCTCGAAGCGCGAGACCGACTGCGGAGACGGAGTGGACAACGACGCCGACTCGAGGACCGACTGCGCGGACGCGGATTGCGTGGGGTCGGGGACGGAGAGCTGTTCCGACGGGGTGGACAACAACTGCGACCGGGCCATCGACTGCGCGGACGGCAAGTGCGCCGGGAACGCCGCGTGCTCTGGCCTCTCCGACGGGCTGCCCTGCGCCTCCGACGGTCAGTGCGCGGGAGGGAAGTGCCTGCTCGAGGCGACCACTGGGGTGCCCAACGGGGCCTGCTCGAACGCGGCGAGCTGCAGCGTCACGGGGCAGACCGGCTGCAACGGGGGAATATGCGTGGAGTCGGGCACGTTCGACCTCTGCCGCATGAGGTGCACCGGCAACGGGCTGGGGACGTCGGGCCGGTGCCGGGCGGGGTTCGCGTGCTTCGACACGGACACCAACACCGGCAACTCCAACAACTACTGCATCCCCCTGTGCGCGGCGGACTCCGAGTGCCAGGGTGGCGGCAGCGGCTACGGCTGCAACAGTTGGAGCAAGCTGTGCCAGCAGAAGGACAAGGGGCTCCTCAAGTACGGCCAGGCCTGCACGGCGAGCGGCCAGTGCGAGTCGGGCCGGTGCGCGCCCAGCTCCTACTACCCCGGGGGCTATTGCTACGGCTATTGCACCGGGAGCGCCAAGAGCTGCGGCGGCGACGGGGTTTGCTACTTCGATCCGAGCTACGGCGACAACGTGGGAGTGTGCTACGACGGCTGCTCGTCGACCGCCCAGTGCCGGGGCACGCCGTACACCTGCCAGGACCGGGGCGGTGGCTACGTCTGCACCTGTCGGTTTGCGGACGTGAGCTGCGCGCTGGACAGCCAGTGCTGCTCGGGGATCTGCGACAGCTTCTGGTTCATCTGCTGGTGATGGTAGAGGTGGGGCGGTGAGCTCCGTCACGGTGCTGGTGGTCGACGACGACCGCGCCAACCTGGAATCGGTCTGCCGCATCTTCCAGCGGGAGGGCGTGGCCACTGCGGCGGCCGCCTCGGGCTCGGAGGCGGTGGAGCTGTTGAGGCGCCCCGAGGTCGGGGTGATGGTGTCCGACCTGATGATGCCCGGGATGGACGGGCAGGAGCTGCTCAGGGCCGCGCGCACCATGCGCCCCGACGTCGAAGTGGTGCTGATGACCGCCTACGCCACGGTGGAGGCGGCGGTGGCGGCGATGAAGGACGGGGCCTACGACTTCATCACCAAGCCCCTCAAGCGCCACTCGCTGGTGAAGACGGTGCAGAAGGCCCTGGAGAAGCGAGCTCTGTTGGCGGAGAACCGGGACCTCCGAGAGAAGCTCGCCGATCTCACCTCCCCGGGTGGCCGGACGATGGTGGGACAGTCTCCGGCCTACCGGGCGTTCATGGACACGGTGCGGCAGGCGGCGCCCTCCTCGGCCACGGTGCTCCTGGTGGGCGAGTCGGGGACCGGCAAGGAGCTGGCGGCGCGCGCCATTCACGAGCTCTCGCCGCGGGCGAAGGGGCCGTTCATCGCGGTGAACTGCGCGGCGCTGCCGGAGACCATCCTCGAGTCCGAGCTGTTCGGGGTGGAGAAGGGGGCCTTCACCGGCGCCGCGGCGCGCAGGGAGGGACGGTTCGAGCGCTCCAGCGGGGGGACGCTGTTCCTCGACGAGGTTGGGGAGATTTCTCCCTCGGCGCAGGTGAAGCTCTTGCGCGTGCTCCAGGAGGGGGAGATCGAGCGGCTGGGCGGGACCCAGACGGTGAAGGTGGACGTGCGGCTGGTGGCGGCCACCAACAAGGATCTCGGGCGGGAGGTGTCCGAGGGCCGCTTCCGGGAGGACCTCTACTATCGGCTCAACGTGGTGGAGGTACGGATACCTTCTTTGGCCTCGCGGAGGGAGGACATCCCGCTGTTGGCCAACCACTTCCTGCGCAGGTACGCAGCGAAGAACGGCAAGGCGTTGAAAGGTTTCTCCGCCGAGGCGATGGCGGTGCTGGAGAACTACGCCTGGCCGGGGAACGTGCGCGAGTTGGAGCACGCGGTGGAGCGGGCGGTGGTGCTCTGCCGCTCCGAGGTGATCGACATCGCGGACCTTCCCGAGGCGGTGCGCAAGGGGCCGTTGGGCTTTGCCGGCCAGTTGGTGATTCCGGTGGGGACGCCGATGGAGGAAATCGAGCGCCGGGTGATCCACGAGACGCTCCGCCACACCAAGGGGGACAAGACGCTGGCGGCGCGGCTGCTCGGCATCGCGGCGCGGACCATCTACCGGAAGCTGGAGCGGGAGGCCGCCGAGGCGGAGGAGTCGGACCCCTCGCCGCCCGAGCGTGGCCCGGAGTAGCGGCCGCCTCTTGCAGCGACGCCGCAGCGCGGAGGTTCCCGCCCGGCTGTGGGCGAGGGCGGCGTTTGCACATGAAACGGCTGATTCATATGCTTCGTGCATGCGCACCACCATCGACATCCCGGACGACCTGCTCCGGGAGGCGGTCAGCGCGTCCCGGCTGCCGACCAAGCGGGACGCGGTGATCGAGGGGTTGAAGGAGCTCATCCGGCGGAGCCAGCGCGAGGAGCTGCGGCGCATGGCAGGGACGCTGGAGTTGAACGTTGACCTGCGGCGTTCCCGCAAGCGCCGATGAGCGGGGTCTTGGTCGACACGTCTGCATGGGTAGATTTCTTCCGCGGGGAGAAGAAGGCTATCTCTCGCCTCGATCCGCTGCTGGCGGGCGGAGGCGCGGCGATCTGCGGTCCGATCTATTCCGAGGTGCTCTCCGGCGCCCCCACCCGCGTGCAGTTCGACCGGCTCGCGAGCTCGCTCCGCGGCCTCGACTGGCTCGAGCCACGGCAAGACGTCTGGCAGGCGATCGCGGAGAGCCGCTTCGCGCTGGCTCGACTCGGGAACCAAGCCAAGCTCGTCGATCTGTACATTGCCCAGTGCGCGCTGGCGCACGGCTCGCCGCTTTTGACGCGAGACCGAGACTTCGAGGCAATCGCTCGCGCGGTGCCGATGGATCTAGAGGTGTTCTGACTAGTGGTGGTGCTCTTGCTCGTGCTCGAGCTCTTGCTTGAGCAGTCGGGCGAGGATCTGCGATCGCTCGGGCGAGGGGCCGAGCTTGTTCACGACGAACTTCAGGCGTTCGCCGATCTCCAGCGCCAAGTGGAAGTCCTCCTCCTTCTCGGCCTCCCCGAGGAGCGCCAGCAGCAGGGCCTTGGCCTCCTCGAAGGCGTCGAGGTACGAGAGCGCGTCCGCGGCGGCGCGGTGGTGCGCAAGACCCTGTGGATCACGGGCGGCGGGAGGTAGAGCGGATCGCGCGTGAGCGGCCGCGCGGAACGCGAGCGAGGGCCAACGGCGGCGTTCTTCGGGCTCACCGCGAATCAGTCGAACGCGCCGTGCCGGCCGGCGCCGCGGGCGAACTTCCTGGCTCCGGCGAGCGACTCCGTCTCGAGCACTCGGGCTCCCCGGGCGAACTCCTGCGACAGCGCCTCCGGGAGCGGAAGCCCCCATTGGCAATAGGCGGACATCCGGTCGGCGCGGAGGCAGCCTTGAGGGAAGGCCGCGAGCCCGTGCGCCAGCTCCTCTGCCTCCCGGCGGGAAGCTCCCTTCGGCACTACGCGGTTGGCCAGGCCCATGGAGAGCGCCTCCTCCGCCTTCACCGGCCGCCCGGTGAGAATGAGATCGAGCGCACGCGACTGGCCTATGAGCCTGGGCAAGCGCACCGTCCCGCCGTCGATGAGCGGCACTCCCCAGCGGCGGCAGAACACCCCGAGCACCGCATCCTCCTCCACTACGCGCAGGTCGCACCACAGGGCCAGCTCCAGGCCTCCCGCGACGGCGTGCCCTGCGATCGCAGCGATCACCGGCTTGGAAAGGAGCAGCCGAGACGGCCCCATCGGCCCGTCTCCCTCCCTCTCCAGGCGCGGGAGCCGCCCCTCGGCGACCGCCTTGAGATCCGCCCCGGCGCAGAAAGTTCCTCCCTCACCCCAAAGCACAGCCACGGTCGCGGCCGGATCGGCCTCGAACGACGAGAACGCCGACACCAACGCCTCCGCCGTCGGCCGGTCGACCGCATTCCGGACCTCCGGCCGATGAAGGACCACCGTCGTCACCGGTCCACTCTTCTCCACTCGCACGCTCATCTGGCCGCCTCCTAAAGGCGCGTTCTCGCACAGCCTCAGCGCCTTCGCATGCCCGGCGAGCGGGCTGACACCCCGTCAGCTCCATGAACGAACCCGATGACATTCTGTCGAGGACCAGTGGGCGAGCGGCCCCGCGACGGCCTTTTCCGGAATTAAATCCGGCACTTGTCTGTCTGGCACCGGCGGCCCGGGAGGCCCGGGCATTGCTGTGCGCTAGGAGGGCACTCGCAACCTATGGAAGTCCTCTTTCGCAAGTACTTCTGGGCCGTTCACCTGGTGTTCCTGTTCGCGGTGATGTTCATCGTGGCGCGGACGGCGAACATCTTCGTGGAGCAGGCGGTGTCGCCTTTGGCCTCCGGCCAGGGCCCGAGGTCCGCCGCGGTGCGCCCGAAGCCGGCAGAGCCGCCGGCCCAGCTCTCCATCGAGCGGCTGTCCAAGCTGACCGGGCTGCCGCTGCCGGTGAAGGAGCCCGACGTGGTCGAGCCCGCCGAGCCCACGGTGGACCTGAATTCCCCGCCGGTCCGGAGCGGGCTCCGGGTGAAGCTCTTGGGGACGCTCTTGGCGTCGATTCCCGAGTGGTCGATCGCCTCCATCCAGGACGTGGTGACGCAGAAGTCCCGCACCTACATGCTGGGCGACATCCTCGAGGGGACCAACGCGGAGATCCTCGAGATCGATCGGGCGCAGGTGATCGTCCTCAACGGCGGGCGAAGGGAGTTCATCGACGCCACTCCGGGAGACGGCTCGGCCGTGGCCGCCTACGTGCCGCCGCCTGCGCCGGTGGCCCAGGTGGTGGCCGGGCCGGTCAACACCGCCCCTCCCCCCTCCGGGGGGCTGGGCGCCGGCATCCGCGCGCTCACCGAGAACGAGTACGAGGTCCCCCGGGCGGAGATCGACCGCACCCTCTCCAACCTGAACGACGTGGCGATGCAGGCGCGCATCGTGCCCGCCTTCAAAGACGGGACCGCCCAGGGCTTCAAGCTCTTCTCCATCCGTCCGGACTCCATCTACACGAAGATCGGAATCCAGAACGGCGACGTCATCCGCCGGATCAACGGCTACGACCTCAACAGCCCCGAAAAGGCGCTGGAGATCTACTCCAAGCTCAAGGAGGCGAGCCGGATCGACATCGAGATCGAACGCAACGGCTCCGTCGTCCGCAAGACCTACAGCGTGCGCTGAGAAAGGCCCGCCGATCCCACCATGACCTCCTCCGCCCTCCTCCGCCTGACGCGCCCGCTACGGCCAGGTAGCCTGCTCGGTGCTCTAGGGCTCGCCGTGCTCGCGTCGCTGCCCGCCCTGGCCCAGCGCCGTCCGCCCGCCGCGCCGCCCCCGCCGGCACCGCAGGGCGCCCCGCGGGAGAGGCAGATCCAGCCGGCCCTGCCCACCGCCGACCAGCCCGCCGGCGAAGCGAAGCAGGGCAAGCGAAGCTGCGAGGAGGTCCGCCGCACCGCCCGGTTCGGCATCTACTTCGACAAGGTGGAGATCGAGAAGCTGGTCCAGACCGTGGCCGACGCCACCTGCAAGACCTTCATCCTCCCGGAGAACGTGCGCGGGCGGATCTCGATCATCGGCCCGGAGAAGGGGAAGGTGGAGGTGAACTCCGAGCAGTTCTACGCCGCCTTCCTCGCCGCCCTCGACGCCAACGCCCTCTCCATCTACCCCCACGGGCGGTTCTT
This sequence comes from Myxococcales bacterium, assembly GCA_016191815.1. Classification (GTDB taxonomy): domain Bacteria; phylum Myxococcota; class Myxococcia; order Myxococcales; family Myxococcaceae; genus JACPVI01. Next base: position 71,327 of record JACPVI010000074.1, on the reverse strand, counting down.
GAAGATCGTCGACAAGGCGCGGGCCAAGCAGTTCCCCATCCCCACCATCACCGACCCCAGCGAGGAGTACACCACCAACGAGCAGATGCTCACCCGGATGTTCAAGGTGAAGTACGTGGAGATCGAGCAGCTCCGCGGGGTGCTCCAGCAGCTCGTCACGCCTTCCGGCGACACCATCCCCTTCCAGCCGGACACCATCATCGTCAACGACCTCGGGTCGAACATGCACAGGCTGGAGAAGATCGTCGAGCAGCTGGACTCGCGCGCCGCCTCGGACGAGATCAAGGTCCTCCAGATCCAGTACGCCTCGGCCCAGGAGATCGCCGACAAGGTCCAGAAGCTGTTCGAGTCGCGAGTACAGCGGCCGGGACAGCGGCCGGGGCTGGCGCCCCCGCCTCCGCCGGTGGGGGCGAGCGTGGCGGCGCCTGTGGGACAGCCCGGCCAGGTGGGCCAGGCGCCCGGGCCGGCGACCCTCTCGCAGCTCATTCCCGACGAGCGCACCAACAAGCTGATCGTGATCGCCAGCCCGGCGGCGATGGAGCGGATCATGGACTTGATCCGCGAAATCGACATCCCCACCGCCGGCTCGGAGCGGATCAACGTCTACTACCTGGAGAACGCCAGCGCCGAGGAGCTGGCCTCGACGCTCCAGAACTTGGCCCAGGGGACCGCCAACCGCCCGCGGCCACCCACCCCGATGGCTCCTCCGCCTCCCATGCCCGGACAGCCGGCGGGGGCGCGCGGGCCGGCCCAGGCGGTGGAGCTGTTCCAGGGCGAGGTGAAGATCTCCGCCGACAAGGCCACCAACGCCTTGGTGATCATCGCCAGCCAGAGCGACTACCGGAACCTGGTGCGGGTGATCGAGAAGCTCGACATCCCCCGGCGGCAGGTGTTCGTCGAGGCGGTGATCATGGAGGTCAACCTCGACCGGTCGACCGAGTTCGGGGTCAACCTCCACAGCGGCTACTCGCTCAGGAGCGCGGACGGCAACCTGCCGGGGCTGGTGGCGACCAAGTACACCAAGCAAGGCACGCCGCCCTCGCTCTCGCTGTTGTCGCTGGCGGGCTTCGGAGGCTTCCTGGCGGGCTTGCAGGGGCCGATGATCCCCGAGCTGGCGAAGCTGGGCATCGACGTGCCGGCCTTCGGGGTGATCCTCCACGCCTTGCAGCAGAGCTCGGACGTGAACGTGCTCTCGACTCCGCACATCCTCACCACCGACAACGAGGAGGCGGAGATCACCGTGGGGCAGAACGTGCCCTTCCAGGCGGGCTTCTCGCCCACCAGCCTGGGGGGCCTGGCCGGAGGCACCACGCTGCCCGGGGTGACGCCCGGGCTGGCGGCCGGGCTCGGAGGGCTGGGGAGCCTGTTCGCGCCGATCACCCGGCAGAACGTGGAGCTCAAGCTCACCGTCAAGCCGCAGATCAACGAGAGCGACTTCGTGCGGATGGTGATCACCGAGCAGACCGAGGAGATCGCCTCCTCCGACCCGGTGCTGGGCCCCACCACCTCCAAGCGCAGCGCCAAGACCACGGTGGTGGCGCGCGATCAGGAGACGGTGGTCTTGGGCGGCATCATGCAGGACCGGCGGATCGAGTCGGTCGCCAAGGTGCCGATCCTCGGCGACCTGCCGATCGTCGGGCACCTCTTCCGCGAGGAGAACATCAAGAAGGTGAAGACGAACCTCTTGCTCTTCCTCACCCCCTACATCATCAAGGGCCAGGGAGACTTCCGGCGCATCTTCGAGCGCAAGATGAGGGAGCGGCAGCAGTTCGTGGAGCAGTTCTACGGGCAAGTGCCGGGCTACGAGGTGGCGATCGACTTTTCCCGCAAGCAGGGGCCGCTGGCAAAGATGAGCCACGCCATCCGCCGCGAGCTGCAGAGGATCGAGCACGGCGGACCGGGGGTTCCCGGCGAGAAGGTGATCCGCCCCGGCGGTCCTTCGGAGCCGGCTCCCGCACCGGCCCAGCCAGCTCCGGAGGCGGTGCCTCCCGCCGAGGGCGGCCCGCCGATCGTCGAGCCTCCTCGCGGCGAGCAGCCTGAGGAGATCCGATGACGCAGCAGCCTCCAAAAGCGGCGGAGCTGCCTCCCGAGGAGTCCATCGAGGGCGTCGCGGCAGAGCGCACCGAGGTGGTGTCGCACGGGCCGGCGTTCCTCTGCGGCCGGCCGCTGGGGGAGATCCTGAAGCTCTGTGCGGGGCTGACCCAGGAGAAGCTGGAGGAGGCGCTCTCGCAGCAGGCGGAGAAGGGCGGGCGGCTGGGGGAGATCCTGGTGGGGCTCAAGTCGGTGAGCGAGGAGCAGGTGGCGCGGGCGCTCTCCGCCCAGCTGGACCTGCCGTTCCTGGCGCGGATCTTCCCCGACGAGGTCGAGCCGGAGCTGGTGAAGAAGGTGCCGATCAACTTCGCCAAGCAGGCCCGGGTGCTGCCCTTGTTCGCCGAGGGCGAGGCGGTGGCCCTGGCGGTGGCGGACCCTCTGGATACCGCGGTGCTGGACCACGCGCGGATGCTGCTCCAGCAGAACGTGAACCCGCGCATCGCGCTCGGGTCCACCATCGTCGACGCGATCAACGCGGTCTACGACCGGGCGGCGAACGAGGCGGAGCAGCTGGTCGACGACCTCGAGGCACAGGACCTGGACACCCTGGCCCACGAGCTGGAGGAGCCCCAGGACCTGCTCGACACCGACGACGAGGCGCCGATCATCCGCCTGGTCAACTCGCTGTTGTTCCGGGCGGCGAAGGAGCGGGCGAGCGACATCCACATCGAGCCGATGGAGCGGGAGCTGATCGTCCGCTTCCGCATCGACGGGGTGCTGCAGGAGGTGATCAAGCCGCCCAAGCGCTACCAGAACTCCATCGCCAGCCGCGTGAAGATCATGGGGCAGCTCAACATCGCGGAGAAGCGGCTGCCGCAGGACGGGCGCATCCGGATCAAGCTGGCGGGGCGGGACATCGACATCCGGCTCTCCACCATCCCCACCACCCACGGGGAGAGGATCGTGATGCGTCTGCTCGACAAGAGCTCGACGCTGCTCGACCTGGGCGAGCTCGGGCTGGGCCCCGACACCCTGCATGCGGTGGACGCGATGGTCCGCCGCTCGCACGGGATCATCCTGGTGACCGGCCCCACCGGCAGCGGGAAGACCACCACCCTCTACGGGGCGCTCTCGCGCATCAACACCCCGGACCTGAACATCCTCACCGTGGAGGATCCGGTCGAGTACCAGATCAAGAGCATCAGCCAGATGGCGATCAACCCGAAGATCGGGCTCAGCTTCGCCGCCGGGCTGCGCTCCTTCCTCCGCCAGGATCCGGACGTGATCATGGTCGGAGAGATCCGCGACAAAGAGACGGCGGAGATCGCCATCCAGGCCTCGCTCACCGGCCACCTGGTCTTCTCCACGGTGCACACCAACGACTCCGCCGGGGCGGTGACCCGGCTGGTGGACATGGGGGTGGAGCCGTTCCTGGTGGCCTCCTCGCTGACCGCGATCCTGGCGCAGCGGCTGGTGCGCAGGGTGTGCCCCGATTGCCGCCAGGCCTACTCCCCGACCGACGAGGAGCTGCGCGAGGTCGGGCTGAGCAAGGCCAAGCTCTTGGAGCTCGGAGCGGCTCAGGTCTATCGGGCGACCGGGTGCGCCGCCTGCAACCGCAACGGCTACCGCGGCCGGACCGGGATCTTCGAGTTCTTGGTGGTGGACGACGCGATTCGCCAGCTCGTGCTGAAGAACGTGGACTCTTCTTCCATCAAGCGCCAGGCGGTGGACAACGGGATGCTGACGCTCCTCGAGGACGGGGCGCGGAAGGTGGCGGTCGGCGAGACCACCATCGCCGAGGTCCTGAGCGTGACCCAGGAGGACCTGTGAGCTCGAGCCTCTTGGCCCGAGCGCCGGAAGCCTGATGCCGGTATTCGAGTACAGGGGCCTCAGCGAGGCCGGCAAGTCGGTCAACGGGCTTAGGGAAGCCGATTCGCCCAAGACCTTGCGCTCCCTCCTGCGCAAGGAGGGAGTGTTCCTCACCGACGTCCTCGGCGAGGCCGACGGCGCGAGGGTGGCGGCCGGCCAGAAGGGCGCGCCGCTGCAGGCCTCGACCCAGATCGATCTCCGCCGGCTGGCCCGCGGGCGGATCACCACCGACGACGTGGCGATCATGACGCGGCAGCTCGCCACCCTGCTCGGCGCGGGGGTGGCGCTGGTGGAGTCGCTCACCGCGCTGGTGGACCAGGTGGAGAAGGAGCGCCTGAAGCGGGTGCTCTCGGACGTGAAGCAGCGGGTCAACGAGGGCTCCTCGCTCGGCGACGCGCTGGCCAGCCACCAGAAGGTCTTCGGCAGCCTCTACGTGAACATGGTGAAGGCAGGCGAGCACTCCGGCGCGCTGGACGCGGTGTTGCTCAGGCTGGCGGAATTCACCGAGGGCCAGGCCCGGCTGCGCCAGAAGATCCTCGGCACCCTGATGTACCCGGTGATCATGGCGATCATCGGCGGCGGGGTGCTCGCCCTGCTGATGACGGTGGTCATCCCGAAGGTCACCAAGATCTTCGAGGACATGAAGGCCACCCTGCCCTGGACCACGCGCCTGCTCATCTGGTCGTCGGACACGCTGCAGAACTGGTGGTTCATCATCTTCCCGGGGCTCATCGCGGCGGCCGTGGGCTTCGCCTACTGGACGAAGAGCGCGGGAGGGAAGCCGGCGTGGGACCGGTTCGTCTTGAGAGTTCCGGTCTTCGGGGGGCTGGTGCGGCTGCTGTCGGTGGCCCGCTTCTCCCGCACCCTCGCCACCCTGCTCAAGAGCGGCGTCCCCTTGCTGGCCGCGATGGACATCGTGAAGAACGTCCTCACCAACACCGTGCTGGCCGAGGTGGTCGAGAAGGCCCGCGACTCGATCCGGGAAGGCGAGAGCATCGCCAACCCGCTCAAGCGCTCCGGCGAGTTCCCTCCGCTCGTCTACCACATGGTGGCGATCGGCGAGCGGAGCGGGCAGCTCGAGGACATGCTGCTCAACGTGGCCGACAGCTACGAGTCGCAGGTGAACGTGCGGATCGGCGCGCTCACCTCGCTGCTCGAGCCGTTGCTGATCGTCGCCATGGGCGGAGTGATCGCCTTCGTCGCCTTCTCCATCCTGATGCCGATCCTGCAGATCAACACCGCCCTCCGATGAGCCCGCGCGCACCACATAGAACTGGCAAGCTCACCCTGACCGTCTCCCGCGCGCGGGAGAGGGGATTTCCTCTCGTTCCGGCAGAGGGGAGCTCGCACGCCCCAACCAGGCTGGACGTGTGGGTCCAGCGGGTCACCGCCGCGGCGATGGTGGCGATGGCCGCGGCGCTCGTCGGCGTGGGACTTGCTCTGTATTCGCCCGGCGCGCGGAGCGGACCGCCGCAGGGCCCGGAAACCACCACCGCCCAGGCACGCTGACCGAGGACACCGAGTCAAAGGACCGCCCAAGTGAACGCCACGACGCCCAGAATGATCGCTCCCGGCAGTATGGATCGCGAGGCTTCGTCTCGAGCCGACGAGCCCCGTACCCCCCTCCCGCTGGCGGGAGAGGGTCAGAGTGAGGGTGGCCAACGCCCCATCCGGAAGACTGGACCGGGCAGAGCTCGGCGGTCCAAGCGCCTCTCCCGAGGCATGACGCTGATCGAGATCATCGTGGTGATCACCATCCTCGCGATGATCGCCGCCGCGGTGAGCGTGGCGGTGATCCCCAAGCTCGAGGAAGCCAAACGGGACACGGCGCATCTCGACATCAAGGCCATCGAGCAGGCCTTGAAGCTGTACTACGCCAAGAAGGGCCACTACCCGGACACCGGCTCGGGCATCAAGGCGCTGGTCGACACCCAGAATCTCGACAAGATCCCGTTCGACCCCTGGGGCACCGAGTACACCTACCTGCTCGAGAGCGGCAAGCCGGTGATCATCTCCTACGGCAGGGACAAGGCCCCCGGCGGCGAGGGCCCCGACGCCGACATCTCCAGCAAGGACTCCGAGCAGAAGAAGTGAGGCCATGGCCGGACCGGACCGCGACAAGAAGCCGCAGGACGAGCCTTCGCGCGGGCTGACCCCCGTGCAGACCGGCCTGGCCTTGGCCGCGGCGGCCGGCCTGTTCGCCCTCCTCCAAGCGCTGGTGAAGCTCTTGGGAGCCTCGCCATGAAGCGCCCGCTCGGCCTCACCCTCATCGAGGTGACGATCGCCCTGGCGATCGCCGCGGTGCTGTTCGCCGCCGCGGTGATGGGGGTGGGCGCCCTCACCGGCACCAAGGCCAAGGCCGCCGCCGGGGAGTTGGGAGGGGTAATCCGCGCGATGTACGACACCGCCGCGCTGAGCGGGAAGACCTGCCGGCTGGTGTTCGAGATGCCCGCAGGGAAGGACGACGGTCAGCCCGCGAAGTACTGGGCGGAGTGCGCGAGCGGGAACATCACCTCCCGGAAGGACCGGGACGCGGAGCTGCGCGAGCTGTCGCGCCCCGACGAGCGTGACGAGAGGAAGAGCGAGCGGCGGGAGCGCGGCATCGGGGAGGGCCCCTCGCTCCAGGAATTGCTGGCCGCGGAGAAGGACCGGGTGGACCAGGTGGCCCGCTTCGCCCAGTTCACCTCTCCGGAGATCGAGCAGCGCGAGCTGCCGCCGGCGGTCAGCCTGGGAGTCTGGACCAAGCACCAGCGCCGGGTGGCCGAGAGCGGCACCGCCTTCCTCTACTTCTTCCCCCAGGGCTTCACCGAGAAGGCGCAGATCTACGTGCGTCAGGGCAGCAACGTGTGGACCATCACCGTCCAGCCGCTCACCGGGAAGGTGGCGGTGGTGGCCGACGAGCTGGAGGTGCCGAGATCGTGAGCCGGCCGGCCCATCGCGGCTTCTCGCTGCTCGAGGTGGTGGTGGCGATGGCGATCCTGGCGCTGTCGCTGATGGCGATCTTCAGCCTCAACTCGGGCGCGGTCGCCAACCACGCCTACACCAAGAAGCTCACCGTGGCCTCGCTGCTCGCCCGCTCGAAGATGATCGACATCGAGCAGGAGCTGTACGACGAGGGCTTCCCTACCGACCACGACGAGGAGTCGGGCGACTTCTCCGAGGAGGGCTGGCCGAGCTTCAAGTGGCGGGCGCGCATCCTCGCGCCGAGGACCAAGGGCCTCTCGCCGGAGCAGCTCCTCAGCGCGGTGTTCAACCTGCCGATGAGCGAGGGCGAGGACGACCTCGGCCCACTGGCCGCCTTGTTCGGCGCGGGCAAGGACGCCAAGGGCGGAAGTGCCGCGAGCGGCGGACCCGCTGCGGGCCTCGCCGCCCTCGGCCCCGCCGCCGGGATCGCCCAGGGCCAATTCAACCAGATGGTGGAGCAGATCACCCAGGCGGTGCGCGAGGTGCACCTCACCGTCACCTGGAAGGACGGCAAGCAGACCGAGAGCATCGACCTGGTCACCCACGTGGTGTCGCTGGGGCCAGGCTCGGACCGCAACGGAGGCATGTCGCAGCAGCAGGCGGCCGCGGCGGGGGTGATCAGCTCCATGGGCGCGGTGCCGGGAATCGCTGACCAGGCCGGGCCGTGGGTCCGCCAGGACAACGGACAGGTGGTGCCCAACCCGAGGCCCGGTCCGACTGGAGGCATGGTCGACCCCAGGGACGGAATGCCGCTCATTCCGCAGGCCCAGTGGCTGGCGCTCCATCCTCCGGCGGCGGGCAGCTCGACGCTCCCTTTCACCCCCCCCCGGCTGCCTCCCCGCACGGGGTTCCCCGGAGTGAACGTGCCGATCCAGCGCCCGGAGTTCGACGAATGAGGCGCGCGCGCGGCTTCACCCTGATGGAAGTGATGGTCGCCATCGGCATCACCGGGCTGATGGGCGGGATGATCGGCATGGCCTTCCACACCGGGATGCGCGCCAAGGAGACGGTGGAGGCCGACGCCGAGCGCTACCGCATGCTGCGCACCGCGATGAGCCGGATGTCCCGGGAGATCGGCGCCGCCTTCGTGAGCGACCGCTACGATGCCAAGCGCTACCGCGACGCCTACGACCGGCCCACCAACTTCGTGGGCGCGCGCGACCGGCTGCTCTATAGCTCGCTCGCCCACCAGCGGCTCTACTCCGACGCCAAGGAGTCGGACCAGATGGTGGTGGAGTACACGGTGAAGACCTCCACCGAGCGCGATGCGCGCGGCCGCCAGGACATCGTCCGGCGGGAGAACCCCAACCTCGACGAGCGCATGGACCGCGGCGGCACCGAGGAGGTGCTGTTCGAAGGCGTGAAGCGGCTGGAGCTCGAGTACTGGGACAGCGAAAAGAAGGAGTGGGACGACGAGTGGGACACCCGCCGCCCCGAGCGCAAGTCCATCCTGCCCACCCGGGTGCGGATCACCATCACCGCCCTGGACGAGAACGGCAAGGAGGCGAAGTACGCCACCCAGACCCGGGTGATGCTGAACACCGAGTTCCAGAGGTTCCAGTGAGGCGCAAGAGGAGCAAGCGCGCCTCGTTGGCGCGGGTGAGCGAGCGCGGAGTGGCGCTGATCATGGTGGTGGTGGCGATCGCCGTCCTCACGGTGGTGGCCACCGAGTTCGCCTACAACTCGCGGGTCGACCTGCAGATGGCCGCCAACCAGCGCGACGAGGTCCGCGCCTACTTCCTCGCCCGGAGCGGCGTCGGGCTCTCCCGGCTGCTGCTCAAGTTCCAGCGCCAGCTCGACCAGATCCAGATCCCCAACCCGGCCAGCCTGCTTGCCGGGCTGGTCGGAGGCGCCCAGGCCCCTGGAGCCCAGGGCGCCGGTGCCAACGCCTTCCAGCCGGCGTCGATGTCGCTGCAGCTGTGGAGGATGGCCAAGGTCGACTGCTACATGCTCCAGGGGATGGTGAACGAGGTGGAGGAGCAAAAAGGCGGCATCGGCCCGCGCTCCAAGGATCTGGACTTCGACCGCGACAACCCCGAGGAGGCGGCGAAGCAGCGGCAGCGCAAGTTCGGCGGGTTCGAGGGCTGCTTCCAGACGCGCATCTCCGACGAGGAGGAGCGGCTTAACCTGAACAAGCTCGACGCGCTGGCGCTGGCCGGCCAGGTGCAGTTGATGCAGAGCCTCGCCCTCTTCGGCGACAAGCGCTACGAGTTCCTCTTCGAGAAGGAGGACTCCAACCGCGTCAAGATGGCGCCCACCGACCTGGTGCTGGCGATGCGGGACTGGGTGGACGAGGACGAGGTGCAGTCGGCGATGAACCTCTCCGGCCAGGGGGAGCCGTTCGTGAAGGGCTTCGCCGACGAGAACGGGCTCTACGACCGGTACGACCCGCGCTACCGGGCCAAGAACGCCCGCTTCGACAGCCTGGACGAGGTGTTCATGGTCCACGGAGTGAACGACCAGTTCATGGCCGCCTTCCGGGACCGGCTGACCATCTACCCGGACATGAACTCGCGCCTCAACGTCAACAGCGACGATCCGATGATCCTCGCCTTGGCGGTCTACTCGGTCGCGGATCCGATGCGGCCCGACCCGCGGCTGTCCGACCCCATCTTCATGGACGGGCTGATCCAGAAGATCCGCACCGCGCGGATGTTCGCGGTGTTCGGGATGACGGTGGCCGACTTCGTCAATGTGATCGCCCAGGCCGGGGTGGCGGTGAACTCCACCATCCTCAACAACCCGCAGAACCAGCGCTACGTCGGCGACAAGAGCTCCACCTACCGGATCCAGGCGATCGGCGAGGCGGGCTCGGTGTCGAAGACCATCACCGCGGTGGTCCGCCTCAACGAGGGGCTGGGGACGCTGGTCTACTGGAGGGAGGAATAGCCATGGGGCGCATCGTCGGCCTCGACCTCGGCGGCCACTCGGTGAAGGCGGTGCTCCTCGAGACCAGCCTCCGCGGCTACTCGACCCGCGCCTTCGCCGCCGCCGGCCGCGCCGAGGGCGATCGCGCCGCCTCGCTGCGCGCCGCGGTGGGCGGGGTGCTCTCCCAGTCCTCGATGCGCGCCGACCAGGTGGTAGTGGCGCTGCCGGGCCCCTCGCTCGCCACCCACGTCTTCACCCTGCCCTTCACCGATCCGAAGCGCATCGAGGCCGCCCTCCCCTTCGAGGTGGAGGCGCAGCTCCCCTTCGACCTCCAGGAGGTGGTGTTCGACTACCAGCCGCTGTCCCAGCGCGAGAAGAAGAGCGACCTCATGGTGGGGGTGGTGCGCAGGGAGGAGCTGAGCGCGCTGCTCTCCCTCCTGCAGGAGCTGAAGATCGACCCGCGGGTGATCACCCACCCCGGCCTGGCCTACCAGAACTTGCTCGCGGTGATGGAGTCCTTCGGCAACGCCGAGCCGGTGGCGGTCCTGGACATCGGCCACGAGCGGACCACGGTGGCGATCGGCCGCCTGGGAGCGGGGGTGGAGCTGGCCCGCACCTTCTCCGGCGGAGGGAGGGACCTCTCCCGCGCGCTCGCCGCCGAGTTCCAGCTCCCCCTGCCCGAGGCTGACGGGTGGAAAGAGGCCAACGGCGCGGTGGGGCCCGATGCGGTGGGAGCCGACGCCGAGCGCGCCGCCGGAGCGCTGGTGCGCGGGCTGCACGTCCTCTTGCGCGAGCTGAGGCCCACCTTGAAGTCGTACTCCGCCCGGAGCCGGAGCCAGGTGTCGAAGGTGCTCCTGTGCGGCGGCACCGCGCGGCTGCCTGGCATCGAGCAGCAGCTGGAGCGCGACCTGCAAGTCCCGGTGGAGCGGCTGAAGCTCCCCGCCGAGGAGGGAAGCGGGATCAAGCCGGAGGAGGAGCCGCTGGCGGCACAGGCCTTTGCGCTCGCCCTGCGTGGCCAGGCCTCCGGGGCCAAGGCGCCGAGGTTCAACTTCCGCCGCGGGGACTTCGCTTTCAAGGGCGACTACGACTACCTCAAGGACAAGGTGGGGCTCCTGGCCTCGTTCGGGGCGGTGCTGCTCATCCTCCTGGTGGCCTCCGGCGTCGTGCGCAACTCGGTCCTGGCGCGGCGCGAGCGGCAGGTGGACGCCCTGCTCTGCGAGGTCACCCAGCGGGTGCTGGGCCAGTGCGAGAAGAACTACGACCGCGCGCTCAACATGCTCAAGGGCAAGGAGAGCCCCGCCGCAGTGCTGCCCAAGCTCTCCGCGGTTGGCCTTTTGTCGGAGCTGACCGCCCGGCTCCCCACCGACGCGCCGGTCACCATCGACCAGGTGGTGATCGACCTCGAGCGGGTCACCGTGCGCTTCGAGACCGACAGCCCCAAGCAGATCGACAAGATCACCACCGCGCTGAAGACCTACAAGTGCTTCAAGGAGGTCCAGGAGGGGAAGGTGGAGAAGACGCGCGACGGCCAGAAGGTGACCTTCCGGCTCGACATTCAGGTCGAGTGCCCCGACGCACCGCCCCAGGGATGACGATATGGAGAAGCTTAGGACCCTCATCTCCGATGCCCAGGCGAGCTTCGCCCGCCTGACCGAGCGCGAGCGGCGGCTGGTGGGCATCGCCGCCCTGGCGGTGGTCGGGTTCGTGGTCTTCCTGATCGCCTTCTCTTTCTCTAGCAGTGCCGATGCCTACCGGCGACGCACTCAGGACAAGCTCTCGAAGCTGGGCGAGGTGCAGGCCCTGGCGGCGAGCTACCGCGACGCCGAGCAGCAGCGGCAAGGAGTGGAGCGGCAGCTGGGCGCCTCCAACATCCGGCTGATCAGCTACGTCGAAGAGAAGGGGACCGCGGCGGGCCTGGACATTCCCACCATCAACCCCAAGGCGGACGTGACGCTGGGCGACGGGAAGATCGTGGAGAGCGCGGTGGAGCTGACCCTGACCGACATCAGCCTGGGCAGGCTGGTGGACTTTCTCTCGTTGGTGGAGGCCGGCCCGGGCGTGGTGAAGGTGAAGAACCTCAGGGTGGAGCCTCGGGTGGCCAGCGAAACCTTGACCGCCTGGGTGACGATCGCCACCTATCGGCTCAAGTAGGCGGACGCGATGCCCGAACGGAAGACGGCGCGCTGGAAAGTCATCGTCGGCTACGTGGCGTTCAGCCTCGCGGCCCTGGTGGTGTCGGTCTACCTCACCTTCCCCTACGAGGCGCTGAGGGCCAGGGTCCAGGCCGAGGCGGAGGCGGCCGGGCTGTACGTGAAGATGGGCTCGATCGGGCCGGGGCTCTTCGGCGTGAGGGCGAGGCAGGTGCAGATCAGCAAGCGGGCGACCGGGGCCGAGGAGAAACCACCCGAGCCGCTGATCATCAAGTCGGTGTCGATGCGGCCGACGCTGTTCCCCCTCGGAGTGGCGGTGAAGGCCGACGCGCTGGGCGGCAGCGTATCCGCGGAGGTGGGCGGGCTGCGGGAGGTGGTGGTGAGGGCGAGCGCGGAGGAGCTGAACCTCTCGGAGGGCAACGTGAAAGGCTTCAGCGGCCTTGACCTGTCGGGGAAGGCGGGCGGGGAGCTGGAGCTGGTGATCCCGCTGGCCGCCATCGGGGGCTCGAAGGTCAAGGAGCCTGACCTCGGCCAGGCCTCGGGCAAGCTCACGCTCGAGCTGAGCGAGGTGACGGTGAACGGCGGCAGCGTGGAGATCGCCATCCCGATGTACGGGCCGGAGCCGACGCCGGTGGATCTCCCGAAGATCGGCCTCGGAGAGGTGAACGGGGCAATCAAGTTCGACAAGGGCGCCGGCACCATCGAGGACTTCACCGTAAAGGGGAAAGGGCTCGAGGTGAAAGCCTCGGGGACGCTCAAGCTCGCCAAGCGACTCGAGTACTCCGAGCCGAACGTCGAGGTGCGGCTGAAGACCGACCCCGAGTTCTCCAAGTCCTTGGGAGTGTACGGGATGGGGCTGTCTGCGCTGCCGCCGGATCCGAAGGACAGCTCCTGGCGGCTGGCTCGGCTGACGGGCTACCTGGGGCGGCCGAGCTTCCGCTGAGCGCCCGAGGCGTGCCGCCTCGAGGTGGCCCGCATTCGCGGCAGCGGCGAGGTTTGAAGAACGTGGTCGCGGTTGTTAGCCTTGCAGCAATGGGCAGCGATGGAGCCAACGGCGAGCAGCTCGAGGTGCTCCGCGCCATCTGGAACGAGATGAAGGCGGTGAAGGCATCGCTGGAGCGCGAGCTTTTGGCCACCCGGCAGGACCTCGGCGCGCGGATTGACCAGACCAACCTCAAGCTCGAGGAGGTTCGCCGGGAGCTGAGAGACGAGATCGACTCGGTTCGCCGCCGGATGATCGAGTCCGAGACGCGGCTAGCCACCGCGACCACGGAGCTGTCGGCGGACGTGAGGGACCTAGACGTCGCTCATTCGTGACTGGCGCGAGGAGCACCGCGCCGACCGGGACGACCTGCGCACGCGCGTGGATCGCATCGAGAAACACCTGGGGCTTCCTCCGCGGCACTGACGGATCCGGCGGCCGACAGCCATCGCTCGATGCGCGGCCAGACCTCGACGGGAGCGCGGCGGCCGAGCAGCAAGTCGAAGTGGCCGTACTCGTCCTCGTGCCCGAAGGCCTTGCCAAACGCGGCGACCTGGGCGCGGTCGCTTCCGATGGCGCGGGCAGTGGCCTCCGCCGCAGCCACCGAGCATTGCCGGTCCTGGCTCCCCGCCAGGAGCAGCAGCGGCGATGGAAAGCGGTCGGCGTGGTCGAGGTAGCGCAGCGAGCGGTCGCGGCTCCTCAGCCCCTCCTCTGCCAGCGCGCCGACCAGGCTGTTGAGGAGCGTCACCGGAATGGCACCGAAGGCGTTGGCGTGCACCGCTCGCACCACCCCAGGCTCCACGTTGCTCGGCCAGAAGTTAAAGAGCTCGACCGGGTTTCTGAAGCGGCCCATCAGCGGCGAGAGGAGGTGCGTCACCGCTCCGAACGGGACCACCGACAGCCGCTCCAAGAGCGGCCTGGCCTTGAGCATCCGCTCGAAGCCGCTGCCGCCCACTCGGTAGTCCAGTGCGCTTCCGATGCACACTCCGCGGCCGATGTGCGGCTCGGCCTCGCGGATGCCGTGGCACATGAGCAACACCCCGCCCATCGAGTGGCCGATCCAGTGAACCTCTTGCTGGCCGCTCGTCTCGCGGATCAGCGAGAGGATCGCCGGGACATCCCACTGGAGGTAGTCCTCGAGGTCGTACCGCCAGTGCCTCGTCCCGCTCTGCCCCGCGCCCCTCAGCTCGGCCACGTAGCAGTCGAAGCCGTTCCGGGAGAGGCGCTCCGCGAGCGAGCGGCCGGGGTAGAGGTAGCCGTAGCTGTTCGCCCCCAGGCCGTGGAGCAACAGCACCGGCTGGCCCGGCCCGCGGATACGGTGGACCGCCAGTTGGACACCATCCTGAGTGGTGGCGGTCAGCCGCTCGGTGGCGGCAGGCGGCGATCCCAGCCAGCGCCTCCATGGGCGAAAGCCGCCCTGACTTTGGGACGGGGATGCTGATTCGGGTCCAGTCACGAGGCCTCGGATGCTACCGCCGCCGGCCCGGCAGAGGACACCTGGCATTCGCGCCGGTGCCTTACGGCCAAAGCAGCTGGAGGTGCCCGGTCGAAAAGGCGCGGTGGTAGCTTCGCCCGTCGACCCGGACTTCCTCGACATCGCCCTGGTCGGCGAGCACCACCGCGCACAGGGGAGGGCGGTCCTTCTCCTCCAGGTGGGCGGTGGCGTTCTTCACCTCCATGTGCCACACCGACGGCCGGCGGCCCAGCCTCTGTTCGAGGAGCACCCAGAGCGGGTACTCCCACGAGTCGGGGCCGGAGATCCAACCCACCTCCCCGCAGCGGCGGCTGGCGAGCTGGTCCACCACGGCCTCGAAGGGCTCCCAAAGCTCGGGCCGGTTGGCGAAGTAGCGCGCTGACCAGTCGGTGGTGAGCACGCTCACTGGCCCCAAAAGCGGGCGGGCGCTGTTCCTCAGCACCCAGGGCGCCGCCGAGGCGAGAAGCACGGCCAAAAGCCCGGCGGTCCAGAGCGGGGAGCGCGCGCGGCCAAGCGCAAGGCCGACGAAGGGACACGCGGCGATGAAGAGCGGCAGCTGCAGCCGCGAGCTCCACGGCTGCCAGCGCAAGAGCACCGACATCAAGAGCGCAGCCCCGCCAAGCGCAAGAGCGTACGCCCACGGGAGCGCAGCTCCCCCGAGTCGTGGCCATACGAGAAGCCTCCTCCACGCCAGCACCGCGAGGGCGCCGATCGCCAGAAGCAGGTGCAGCCCATTTCCCGCGTTGTCCTCGTGCCTGGACAGGCCTGGCAGGGCGAAGGACTGGCCCACGATTGTCGTCCCCGGGTCGTCCGGGTCGATGCCCAGCCCCTCGAGCAATCCGCGCGCCCCTCGCTCCAGCGGGCGGTTTACCCGCGGCCACGGCGTGCCCAGGTGCAGCGCGGTGTTCCGGACGAGATTGGAGAAGGTCGCTCCAAGGGAGATCGACTCCACTGTCGTCCCGAGATCCGGCGGAATGGCGCTGCCGGTGGCGCGCCATGTCCTACCGAACTGCCCCAGGTTCAGGGCCAGGGCAGCCGCGGCGACCAGCGCCCCCGTCCGCACGACGCGGAGCGGCTTCGCCCGAACCGCGAGCACGGCGAGCAGCACGAATGGAGCAACGAAAAGAAAGCCAGTCTGCTTGGTGAGGAAGGAGAGCCCCACCGCCGCGCCCAGCGCCAGCTCGGCCGGCCATCCGGGCGCGGGGCTCCGGGAGAGACGGATCGACAGGAGCGCCGCACAGATGAGCCAAAGGGAGGCCACCGCATCCGTCTGGGTGCTGGAGGCCTGCAGGACCGCCATCGGGATGGTGACGACCGCCAGCGCCGCGACCGCCTGGCCCCGGGGCGACGCGCCGAGCTCGCCCGCCACCGCGGAGGCGCCGATGGCGCTCCCCAAAAGCGCAAACCACTGCACCAGGTTCGCGTGCGAGTCGCTTCCGTCCAACAGGCGCAGGTGCAAGATGCCCAGCTCGGCGAAGGGGCCGATCAGCACCTGCCGGTCGATGTGCGTGGGGTACGCCGACACCGCCGACCGCTGCATCCAGTGCATCACCCTCGGCAGGTGATAGGTCATCGAGTCCCAGGTGTTCGGCGGCGAGGCGAGCGCGGTGACGCCGATCAGGGCCAGCACCAGGCCGGCGGCGAGCGCGACCCCCAGCACCATCGGATCCCCGCCGGAGTGCTGCAGGGTGGCGACCTTGGCCTTCCGAAACGTCCAGTGGGCCGCGGCAGCGGAGGCGGCGAGCACGATGCTCCAGGCGATTCCCACTCCGATGGCGCTCACGCCGCCCGCGAGGCTCAACAGCTCGCTCGACAGGACCAGCCAACCTCCCCAGCCGAGGGCGGCCCACAGGAAGGCCTCCCGCCACCGGGTGGCGCCCAGGCGCAAGGCAATTGCCAGGAACGCCGCCAAGAAGCTGCCGGCCAAGAGGACCAACGCCATCTCGCCGCCAGCTTGGACCGGCGGGGCTTGAGCGGCGAGAGAAAGTTCGCCGCGCCCGCCTCTCGACGCACTCGTAAGGCGCGTGCTATGGGCGGCTCGAGCGAGGGTTGCCCAATGCCGGAGTTGATCTTCTTCCGCCGCGGCGACGAGGTCCTGAGGTTCACGCTGGAGGGCTCACGCGTCGTCCTGGGCCGGGGCGAGAAGTGCGACGTCGTCATCCCGGACCCCGAGGTCTCCCGGCAGCAAGCAGCGCTCTTCGCCGAGGGCGACGGCTTCGGCCTCGAAGATCTCTCGGGCAAGGGCACCCTGGTCGCCGGACACCGGCAGGAGCGGCTCCGCCTGGCGGACGGGATGGACATCGCCCTCGGCCAGTGGCGCGCGGTGTTCCGCGAGCGCGCCAGCGCCGACGGCGACGCCGAGACCGAGGCGAGGGGCGGCAAGACCGAGGTGCAGCCCCCGCAAGCCGAGCGGCGCTACCAGGCGGCCCAGGTGCGCGTCCGGCAGGGGAGCAACGAAGCCTTGCACAAGCTCTCCGGCGACAGCTTCACCGTGGGAAAGGAGGGCGCCGACCTGGTGATCGACGACCGGTTCATCTCCTCGCGCCACCTCAAGGTGACCCGCCGCGAAGGGCTGTTCCACGTGGTCGACCAGCACTCCACCAACGGCACCTACCTCGGAGCGGTGCGCCTCTACGAAGCCGAGGTGCCGATGCACACCACCTTGAGGGTGGGCGAGGCGGAGCTGATAATCGAGCCCGCCTCCAGCGGCCGGCGCGAGGCGGCCTTCCAGGGGCTGATCGGGAGCGACCCCGCGATGCGGCAGCTCTCGGAGCTGATCGACCGGGTGGCGCCCTCCTCCGCGGCGGTGGCGATCTTCGGCGAGAGCGGCACCGGCAAGGAGCTGGTCGCCCGAGCGGTGCACGCCCGCTCCCAGCGCGCGGACCGGCCGTTCATCCCGGTCAACTGCGCCGCCATCTCCAAGGAGCTGATCGAGAGCGAGCTGTTCGGCCACGAGAAGGGCGCCTTCACCGGCGCGGCCAACGCCCGCACCGGCGCCTTCGAAGAGGCCGACGGCGGGACGCTCTTCCTCGACGAGATCGGCGAGCTGCCGTTCGACCTCCAGGCGAAGCTCCTCCGGTCGCTGGAGTCGGGGGAGATCAAGCGGGTGGGCGCCTCCCGGCCGACCCACGTGGACGCGCGGGTGGTGGCCGCCACCAACCGCGATCTCTTGACCGCCGCCCGAGAGGGGCGCTTTCGGGAGGACCTCTACTACCGGCTCTGCGTCGTCCCGCTGCACCTTCCCCCGCTGCGGAGCCACCGCGGCGACGTGGTGAGCCTTGCGGAGCACTTCCTCCGGATGTTCGCCCCCAAAGGACAGCAAGTTCGCCTCACCCCCGCGGCGCTCGATCGGCTGCAGACCCACGACTGGCCGGGGAACGTGCGCGAGCTTCGCAACGTGGTGCACCGGGCGCTCCTGCTCAGGAAGGGCCCGATGATCGACGCCTCGGACCTGAGCTTCGACGCCACCGTCCACCCCGAGGTGGGAGTGGCGGTGCCGGAGCTGCCTCCCGGGATGACCCTGGAGCAGATGCTCGAGAAGCTGGAGCGGCAGATCATCGAGAGCGCGCTCAAGCGCTGCCATTTCAACCGCGAGCGGGTGGCCAAGGAGCTGGGCGTGGCGCGCTCCACCCTCTTCAAGCGCCTCAAGCAGTGGGGCCTGACGCGGGGCGACGAGGCCGAGTAGGCGCGGTAGATCGAAATTCCGTCCCAGGCGTTCCCCCTCGCACGTCTCACGAGGGAACTTGCCATGGACGCGGCCGCGGCGGACCTGCCGCCGATCTCACACCTCTACCGACAGCACCGCCACAGGGCGCTGGCGATCGCCCGGCGAATCCTGGGCGACTGCGACGAAGCGGAGGACGTGGTGCAGGACGTCTTCTCCAAGCTGTGCCTGGAGCGGGTGCGGTTCGACGGGAAGGCGGCGTACTCGACCTGGCTGTACCGGATCATGGTGAACAGCAGCATCAACTCGCTGAGGTCGCGGCGGAGGCGGGCGCGGCTGGAGAGCCGGCCGGGCCGCCCGCTCGGCCCGGAGGAATCGTTCGCCGGCAGGGAGATCCAGCGGCTGCTCTCGGAGGCGCTCTCCGAGCTGACCGAGCAGCACCGGACGATGCTGTGGCTGCGGGAGCTGCGCGGCCTCTCCTACCCGGAGATCGCCCAGCTGCTTGGCGTGCCGGAAGGAACGGTGAAGAGCGCCCTCAACCGCGGGCGGGCGCGGCTCCTCGAGGTCCTCGAGCGCAAGGGCCGGCTCGCCTCCGAGCTGGGACTCGTGCTGGATGAGGGCCGGTAGCCTCAGATGCCGAACGACCAGCTCACCCCCACCGAGTGCGACAGGGGCCCCGCCGAAAGCTCGCGCCCGAGCCGGTACTCGGCCTTGAGCGAGCTCCAGTTGCTCGTCTCGTAGCGGACGCCGACCGTCCCTTCGATGAAGCTCCCGCCGGCGGTAGGACCTGGGTCATCCGGGTCGGGGACGAAGAAGGGGCTGTCTCCTCCCTGGCGATCCTGGAACTCCACCATCGCGTAGGGGAGGAAGTGCCCTCTCGAATAGCCGACCAGGAGGTAGGGCGCGGAGACGGACCACTGGCCCTGTGCGGCGCGGTGGAAGACGCCGAACCACTCGGCAATCACGAGCAGCCGCCGGCCCCGGTAGACCACGTTGGCGTTCAGGATCAGCTCGGAGATCGCCGCGCCGGGCAAGGAGGGGCGCAGCGAGGCGGGCGCCGGCGCGATCCGATCGTAGAGAGCTCCGCCGCCCACCCTCAGCCCTGGCAACCCGAGGTCCTGGTAGTAGGCGGACAAGAGGAGGGCCTTCTCGCGATTGTTGTCCCGAATGAACTGCACGTCATCGACGCCGTGCCCGCGCCCGTTCATCGCGCCGGCGGCGGCGTTGAAGGTCCCCGGGCCAAACTTGGCGTTCCAGGTGGCCAACAGCCCCACTGCGTGCGCCTGCATCATTCCGCCGTCGTCCTCGAAGCGGATGATCCGCGGCCTCTCGATCGACGGCTCGAGCCACACTCCGTGGTGGTAGGCGGTGTTCCAGTACCCCAGCTCGGTGTGCATCTTCCCCGCGGTGAGGGAGAACGACTTGTTGGACCAACGCAAGTTCAGCCGCTCGGGATCGATGAACATCGCGTTGCTTGCGTCCGCTTCCACCGCCAGCTCCGCCAGCGCGGTGATCGAGCTTCCCAGGTTGGCGGTGAACAAGAGGCCGAGCGCGCCGGTGGCGAAGGTGTCGTCGAACTGCTCCGCGGCCGGCGTCTCGAGTGAGAAGCCCGCGCTTCCGAACACGTTCATGCTGAAGCGCAGCTTGTCCCCTTCGCCCAGCAACTCCTCCAGCGTCACCTCCTCGAAGTCGTGGAAGTTCTGCAGCATCCGCCGGTCCAGCGCGCTGTCGCCGAGGTCGCTGTGGTCCTCGGCCCAGCACACTCCAGCCCAGAGCAGCACGATTGAACAAATCCAGGCTGGATGTTTGCGAGCGCGCGTCATGGTCCGCTCCTTTGGGCACTTGCGGCGCCGGGGCGAGCGCCATCGGGCCCGCTTCAGCTTTGCGCTGACTGCCGGCCGCCTCAATAAGCTCCTGGGAGCCAATCTGTTCGGAGCTATAAGTTTTGTTGCGGTTTCAGGGCACGGATGAGACGCGTGCTCAGGAAGAGCTGGGGCACCTCTTCTACATGGAGCTGCTCGAATCCAGCCGCAGCGACGTGGGGCCGAAGGTCGATGCCGCGGCAGCCGCCCAAGAGCGCGGGGCTGAGGCGGTAGGCGCCGAGGTAGAGGCGCCCGGAGAGCCCGCGGGCGGGGGCGAGGTCCGCCGCCACCATCCTGCCGCCAGGGCGGAGCACTCGCCGGAGCTCCCCCAGGACCGCTTGGAAGTCGGGCTCGGGAAGCAGATCGAACAGGTAGGAAACCAAGACCGCGTCGAAGGAGTTTCCGCGAAAGCCGAGCCGCCTGGCGTCGGCCAACGCCATCCCGAAGCGGGCGCCGGTTCGAGCCGCGCGGCGGCGGGCGCGCCGGAGCATGGGCCCCGAGAGATCGGCGGCGACGTTCCGCCCGCCAGGGTTCAGCTCGAGCAGCCGGCCGAAGAGGAGGCCGGTGCCCACCGCCACTTCCAGCACTGCCTCTCCGTTGCTGATGCCGGCCAGCTCCAGGCACCGGCGCCGGCCACCCGACTCGAGAAGAGCGACCCAGTCGTACAGAGGCGCCCAGCGGGCGTAGACCCTGGGGACATCCTCCGGCGAAAGGCCCGCGGGCGGAGAGCCGAGCTCCGCCTTCATCCTTCGCCCCGCTCCTCCTTCGATCCCACGAACTGGTCGTCCCGATCGCGGAACAAGATGTTGAAGGTGGTCAGCGAGCCGTAGCAGCGGGTGATGTACTGCTGCATCTCGATCTTCTCTGCGTCGGAGAGCTTCGGGTGCGCGTTGAGCTTCTGCTCCAGCACCCGCAGCCGGTCGCGCAGCATCACCACCTTGTGGAAGAGGGCGTTGATGGGCAGCTCCTTGGCCTGCAAGTCGGACTTGCCGGGGATGAGCTGGATGACCCCTCCCTCCCATTTGGCCGCCAGGGGAACCTCGGCGTGCCCCGAGGCATCGAGGAAGATCTCCATCAGCTCTTCGCGGGTCATCTTGAGGTCTCCTAGCTCGACGGTGGCGTTGCCCTCGGGCCGCTTCTTCACCAGCAGGGGGGCCACGTTTTTCAGCGGCCGCGCGCGGACTGGCTCCGCCCTGGGGAGCGCCACCGCCACCCCCTTGGCCGCGAAGGCGTCGCACACCGGAGCGGTGGGGGGAAACAGTCCGCGGTTCGGCTGGAGCCGGCATGGCCCGACCCAGCCACGGTGATCCACCGAGTGCGCGCGCCACAGTTTGCAGTTGCCGCAGACCTGCGCATCCGGAGCGAAGACCGGCAGCACCGGCTCGCCTGGCGGCGAAGGGTCGCTCATCGGCCGCACTATCTCAACTGGCGCCCTCTCGCGCGAGCAAGATGGCGGCGGCTCGCCACCTGGCTCCCCGGCTTTCGTTCGGGCGCCGACCCTCGCGGACGCCTGCCGGCCGGGCGAGTTGAAAGGAGGTCGCCAAATTCCCTACAATGTCCGCTTCCTGGAGCCAGAGCCGAATGTCCGAGCCCGTGATCCCAACGCGTCGCGTCGACTACCGTGTGGCGATTCCCCTCCAGCAGCCGATTCCCTCGCGGCCGTCGCTGATTCCGGCGGACGTGTGGCGCTCCTACCAGCAGGAGGTGGCGCGGGCGAAGCGGGAGGAGTCCGAGCGCCACCAGGTGGACGCGGCGGCCTCGCCAGTGGGGGAGGACGAGCTGGAGTTCGTCTCGGCCGAGTACGACATCGGGCTCGCGGCCACGACCTCGGCGGATCCCGAAGTGGCCTACTTCGCGCTCTCGCAGGTGTCCTTGTTCTCGGCGCTGCCGCGGGAGTCCCTGGAGGCGATGGTGAAGGACTCGCGGCAAGGCGAGATCGCCTCGGGGGAGTACCTCTTCCTCGAGGGCGACTCGGCGGAGTCCTTCTTCGTGGTAGTGGACGGGACGGTGGAGATCATCCGCCGGCGCGACGAGCGCGAGGTGGTGCTCCGCCACATGGGGAGGGGCGAGGCGATTGGCCTGTTCGGGCTCTTCTCGGGGAAGATGCGGGCGGCCTGCGCGCGGGCGATCGGCGAGGCGGTGGTGCTGGAGGTGCCCTGCGCTACCCTGGGCCGCATCGTGCAGGCCGACCAGGCCTTCAACGAGCGGCTGCTCAAGTTCTACCAGGAGCGGCTCCTGGAAGGCTTCCTCGGCTCCTCGAAGCTCTTCACCGACGTAGATCCGATCGCCCGGGCTCGGATGATCGGCCGGTTCCGCGAGCGCGCCCTGCGCGCCCAGGAGACCTTGGTCCAGCCAGGGGAAGTGTCCAACCTGCTCGGGGTCCTGATCAGCGGGCGGGTCATGCTGGAGCTTCGGCCGCGAGCGGGCCAGCAGCAAAGGCTCTTCGAGCTGCTCCCGGGCCAGTTCGTGGCGGTCACCAGCGCGATGAGCGGGGCGCCTTCGCGGATGCGGATCTGGGCGGCCGAGGCGAGCACCGTCTCCATTCTGGGTCACCGGGAGCTGGCGGACCTTTTGCGCGACTACCCGGCGCTCCGGGGGCTTTCGGCGCGCCTGCCGGGATCCGCGCGCGAGCTGGACCGGGACGTCTACTGCGGGCACACCGGCGTACCAGGGCTGTGAGCGGCGCCGCTCGGGCGCGGCGGGAACTTTCCCCGCCGGGCGGCGTTACACCGGAGCCATGAAGACCGCCAGCGGCGCCGCGCTCGATGCGAAGCGTCTGTTCGCGCTCGCCGCGTGCTTCTTCGCCGGCATCTGGCTGTGGGACTGGGAGGGGCTTTGGCCCCTCAAGCTTCTGGTGGTGATGGTCCACGAGACGGGCCATGCGGCGGCCTCGCTCATCGTCGGCGGCAGCGTCAATCGCATCACCATCGCCGC
Organism: Myxococcales bacterium; assembly: GCA_016191815.1. Taxonomy (GTDB): domain Bacteria; phylum Myxococcota; class Myxococcia; order Myxococcales; family Myxococcaceae; genus JACPVI01. The sequence goes on along the minus strand of JACPVI010000074.1, from coordinate 48,529 downwards.
GGACCAGTCCGGCCAATGCCTGTCGAGCATCCCGCTCGGGTTCCTCGCCAAGGTGACGGTGTACTCCGCAGGCTACGTCGGGAGCGCGCTGGTGGGAGCGGCGCTGCTGTTGCTCACCTTCCGCTTCCGAGCGCGGAGGGTGGTGCTCGGCGCGGCCTGCGCATGGCTCGCGCTGATGGGCCTGTTCTACGCCGGCGACCTGTTCACCCTTTTGTTCTGCCTCGGCACCGCGCTCGCCTTCGGGCTTGGAGCCCGCTTCCTCCCCCAGGGCGCAGTGGAGGTGGTCAACCTCTTTTTGGCCGCGTTCTCCTCGCTTTACGCCGCCATGGATCTCAAGGACGACCTCTGGAACAGCGCGGTGCGCGCCCAGAGTGACGCCGCGCTGCTCGCGGACCTGACCATCGTCCCGGCGGTGGTCTGGGCGGCGCTCTGGACGATCTTCTCCATCGCGGTGCTGGCGATGGCGGCCTACTGGTCGGTCAGGCGCGCCAGGGTGGCGTCGCCGGGCGCCGGCCTGCCCTCCCGGTTTCCCTCGCCCTGACCTTCTCCCGGACGGAGAGGGGACTACCTGGGCCGGGAGCGGAAGGCGAGGAACGCCTCGACGTTGGCTTGCCGGAAGTAGGGGTTTCGCTCGCACTCGCGCCCGATGGAGGACACCGGCACATCGCCGTAGTCGTGGCCCGGGTAGAGCTTGGTCTCCGCGGGGAGCTTCATCAGCACCTCGGTGATGCTGCGGTGCAACTGTTCGGGGTCGCCCCCCTTGAGGTCGCAGCGCCCGCAGGCGTTGACGAACACCGTGTCGCCGCTGAGGAGCGCCCCGCCGCACAGCACGCACTGCGAGCCCGGCGTGTGTCCGGGGGTGTGCAGCATGGTCAGCTCCAGGGGGCCCACTGGAATTCGCTGCCCCGGCTCGACTGGCCTGAGCGCGTCGCCCAAGGCGCGCAGCTCGGGCGAGAAGTCGATCTCCGCCTTCTGCGCGTAGACCGGGACGTCGTGGCGCTCCAAGAGCTCGGGCACGCCGTTCGTGTGATCGAAGTGCGAGTGCGACAGGACCGCGCATGAGAGTCTCTTGCCGTCCGCTGCGGCGGCTTGCTCCACGGCCCCCACCTCCCAGGCCGGGTCCACCACCGCGACCTCGGGGGAACTTTCGGCGCCGATCAGGTAGACGAAGTTTTCCATCGGTCCGAGAGCGAGCTGCCTCAGGTAGAGGGTCTGGTTCATTCGGCCCGTTCTATCCCGGCGGCGCCTTTGCGCAATGGGTGGCGCGGGTCGGCTTTCTTGGTTTGAATGCCGGCATGGACCGACGATTGGCGCTTTTGGTTGCCGGACTCGCCGCCGCCCAGGCCGTGGGAAAGGACAAGCCCACGGTCGCCTACCGTCCGCTCGCCACCGACGAGGAAGACCGCCCGGTGGCCACCGCGATCTTCGCCGGCACCCAGGGCAGCAACTACGCGCTCAGGGTGGACTTCGACAAGACGCCCTGGGGCGAGGACTGCAAGAGCAGGTGCGCGAACGCCACGGTGCTCCTGGACACCGACGGCTCGCGCTCGACCGGGCTCCAGCTCGCGCAGAAGGGCGCGCCGGAGACTGGCGCCGATCTCGCGGTCACCATCCAGGGCGCGCGCGACTACAGGGAAGGGTCGGCCGACGTGCGCCTGCGGGTGAAGGTGCGCCAGCTCGGCGACGACGCGAGGACCGTGGAGGACGGAAGCACCCTCCAGGAGCTGGATCACCGGAACGACGCGGAGCGGCTGGTGGTGGAAGGGAAGAGCGTCTTCGTGCTGGTGGACGCGACTAGCGGAACCTTGCCCAGCGGCCCCGCGATGAGAGTGGTCTACCATCCCCCCGGGGCGAAGCCGGTAGTGGGCTCCACCAAGGGGATGCTCGCGCCCGGGGCCGGCCAGTCCAAGATCTTCAAAGAGCGGCGCCGCTAGGCTTGGACGGCTCGGGCCGGCCGCCCCTGCCCCTCGCCGGCTCGCCCGTCCCGCGGCCGGGCCGGAGCCGGGGGCGGCGCTGCAATCAAGGCGGCCGCAGCTTGACGGAGGATGCGCTCCATCGGCGCCAGAGTGCTGTGGCCCCTGCTGGCCGCAGCGGCGCTCGCCTCTGGGAAGTCCGCTGCGGAGAGCTGGAGCCTGGACCGGAATCGCAGCGAGCTGGCGGTGAACGTGTTCAGGGCCGGGGCGCTCTCGCCGCTTCTGCACGACCACCACTTCGTCGCCGAGCGCTGGTCGATGGAGCTGCAGCTCGATCCGCGCCGGCCGAGCGAGGCCTCGGTGCAGGTGACGGTGGACGCCTCCTCGCTGGTCGATCACCAGCCCAAGCTCTCGGAAGAGAACCGGGCGGAGGTGCGGGACCAGGTCCGAAGTCCGTTGGTCCTGGATGCCGACCGCCACCCGAGCATCCGCTTCACCTCGGAGCGGGTGACGGTCAGGGCGCGCGACGAGGCAGGGCGCCCGACCGCAGCCGAGGTGCGGGGCACGCTCGAGCTGCACGGTCGAGCCCGGCCGCTGACGGTTCCCCTCCGGTTGGCCTGGACCGAGCGGAGCCTGCGCGCCGAGGGAAACCTGCGCTTCCTCCAGTCGGACTTCGGCATCCGCCCCTTCCGCCGGGCGCTCGGCTCGATCGCGGTGAAGGACGAAGTGGAAGTGGAGCTGAAGGCGACGGCGGTGAAAGGGGAGCGGTAGGGACTCGGCTAGACGTCCAGCTCCTGGACGGTGGACGCCCGCTCCATGATGAACTTGAATCGCGCGCTCACATCCTTCCCCAGAAGGTCGTTGATCACCCGATCGGTCTCCAGCTCGTTGTCCACCATCACCTTGAGGGAGAGGCGCTTCCTCGGATCGAGCGTGGTGGTCTTCAGCTCGTCGGCGGTCATCTCCCCCAGGCCCTTGAAGCGCATGATGTTCGGCTTGGCGTTGCCCTTGCCGTTCTTCCGCACGATGCGGTCGCGGTCCTCCTCATCGAGGGCCCAGTAGGTGTCTTTGCCGATGTCGATCCGGTACAGCGGCGGCTGGGCGATGTACACGCTGCCGTTGTGGATGAGCGGCCGGAGGTGCCGGTAGAAGAAGGTGAGCAAGAGCGTGGCGATGTGGTGCCCGTCGGAATCGGCGTCCATCAAGAGGAAAACCTTGCCGTAGCGCAGCTTGGCGAGGTCGAACGAGGGGCCCAACCCGCAGCCCAGGGCGCTCACGATGTCCTGCAGCTCCTTGTTGCCCACCACCTTCTCGGTGGAGGCCTGCTCGGCGTTCAGCACCTTTCCGCGCAGCGGGAGGATGGCCTGGGTCCGCCGGTCCCTCCCCTGCTTGGCCGAGCCGCCGGCGGAGTCTCCCTCCACTAGGAACAGCTCACTCTCCGACGGGTCGGTCGAGGCGCAGTCGGCCAGCTTGCCCGGCAGGTTGAGCCGGTGCGAGACCGCCGTCTTGCGCACCACCGCTTGCGAGGCCGCCCGCGACGCCTCCCGGGCCCGCGCCGCGAGGGTGATCCGCGCCACCACCGCCTCGGCTACTGTCTGGTTGTCGTTGAGCCACTTCTCCAGTGCCGGGCGCACCGCGTTGTCCACCTGCCCGGCCACCTCGGGGTTGTTCAACCGGCCCTTGGTCTGCCCCTGGAACTGCGGGTCGATCACGTAGGTGGAGAGGATCACCACCAGCCCCTCGCGGATGTCCTCGGCAGTGAGCGTGACGCCCTTGGGGGTGAGCCCGTGGGTCTCGATGTAGTTGCGCACCGCCTTCACCACTCCCGAGCGAAGCCCCGCCTCGTGGGTGCCGCCGTTGCCGGTGGGGATCCCATTCACGTAGCTGCGGACGTGCTCGTCGGTGGCCTCGGTCCAGGCCAGCGCCACCTCCAGGCGAGTCCCGTTCTCGTGGGCCCGGTAGAAGGGAGCCGAGCCCGGCGGGACCAGCGGCTTCCCCCGCTCGGCGATCAGCCTCTGGATGTACTCGGCGATGCCGCCCTCGTGGCGGTACGCCACCTCGGCCGCGGGCGAGACGGTCTCGTCTCGGAAGACCACGGTCATACCCCGGTGGAGATAGCTCCTCGCCTCCAGCCGGTCGCGGATGAGCAGTGAATCGAAGGCCAGCTTGGGTCCGAAGACCTCGGGGTCCGGCTCGAAGGTGATGGTGGTGCCGCTGCCGCGGCAGGGGCCGACCACCTTGAGCTTGGAGGTCGCCTTCCCGCGCGAGTAGGTCTGCTCGTGCCGCTTGCCGTCGCGCCGCACCTCGGCCACCAGCGCGCTGGAGAGCGCGTTCACCACTGAGGCGCCCACTCCATGGAGCCCTCCGGAGTGGAGGTAGCTCTCCTTGTCGAACTTCCCGCCCGAGTGGAGCGTGGTGAGGATGATCTCCAGCGCCGGCTTCTTGTACTTCGGCATCACGTCCGCGGGGATGCCCCGCCCGTCGTCCACCACCGTCACCGTGCGGCCGTCCTTGTGCAGGCGGACCTCGATCTTCGAGGCGAAGCCGTTGATCACCTCGTCGACCGAGTTGTCGATGATCTCCCACAGGAGGTGGTGGTAACCGGCCGAGTCGGTGCCGCCGATGTACATCGCCGGGCGCTTGCGGACCGGCTCCAGCCCCTCGAGGACCTGGATGTCGGCGCCGGTGTAGCTCGCTTTCCTTGCCATCGCCTACTCCCTCTTCTCGGCTTTCTCCGAGGCGGCCTCGGGCAGCCGCACCCAATCGAGGGGGCGGCTCACTGACTTCACCCGGTCCTTCTTCGACATCTCGCGTCCCTTGCCTCCCCTTCCGGTCACCTCGTACTTGCCGGGCGAGAGCTTGAGTTTCTTGCCCTTCGACGTCTCCAGCTCGATGGCGACGTCCTTCCGGCCGGAAGCCAAGAACGCGGTCACCCGGTCGTCCTGGGCGACGCGGATCACCGTCACCCCCCGGCCCGGGCCGGCCAGCTCGTTGACCTCCGAGGTCTTGCACACCAGGGCGTGGGTCTTCTCGGTGACGACCGCCAGGAGGTCCCGCTCCCCTACGGGAGAGACGCCGATCAGCTCGTCGTCCTTGCCCGGGCGGGCGTAGCGCCGGCCGGCGCGGGTCGACGGCTCGGTGTGCGGCGCGAGGGCGAACCTGAGGCCGAAGCCGCGCCGCGAGACCGCCAGGATCTTCTCCGGACGGGAGAGCCGCGGATCCAAGGACAGCGCGCCGACCACCCGCTCTCGGTCGTCGAACTTGAACAGCTTCTGCACCGGATCGCCGTAGCCGGTGGAGGCGGGCACGTCGTTGAAGCGGGTGACGTAGGCGGTGCCGAAGTTCGAGAAGAACACCAGATTTGATCGCAGCGAGCCGGCCAGCACCGCCATCACCTCGTCGCCCTCGCGCAAGCGGGTGGTGGAGGGGTCCTTCATCTCGCGCACCCGCTTCACCCAGCCGTCTTTGCTGAGCACCACGTGGGCGTCCTCGTCGGCGATGAAGGCCTCCTCGGAGTACTCCACCTCCTCGCCGGCGCCGCCGATCTTGGTGCGCCGCTTGTCGCCGTAGGCGCGCTGGATCTCCCGCAGCTCCTCCTTCACCACCGCCCAGCGGCGCTTGTCCTCCCGGAGCAGCTCCGAGAGCTTCCTCGCCTCGGCGCGCCTCTCCTTCAGCTCCTTCTCCACTACGAGGATCTCCAAGCGGGCGAGCTTGTAGAGCTTCAGCTCGAGGATCGCGTCCGCCTGGGCCTCGTCGATCTTGAAGCGGGCGATGAGCTTCTTCGCCGCGTCCTCCTTGCCGTCGGACTTGCGGATGAGGCGCAGCATCTCGTCCAGGGCGTCGTAGACCTTCGCGAAGCCCTCGAGAATGTGCAGCCGCTCCTTGACCTTCTCCAGCTCGAACTTGAACCGCCGGGTGACCACCTCGAAGCGGAAGTCCAGGAAGTGCCGGAGCACCGACTTGAGGTCCAGCCGCTTGGGCGCGCCGATCTCCGGGTTCTCGGTCGGCACCAGGCAGGTGAGGTTGACTCCGAAGGTGGTGGCGAGCGCGGTGTGCCGGTAGAGGTAGGCCAGCACCAGCTCGGGGTCCGCCTCGCGCTTGAGCTCGAGCACGATCCGGACGTCCTTGGTCGACTCGTCGCGGACGTCGGTGAGCGGCGCCAGCTTCCGCTCGCGCACCAGCTCGCCGAACTTGGCCACCAGCCCCGCCTTGTTCACCGCGTAGGGGATGGAGGTGATCACCACCTGCTGGCCGCCTCGCTTCAACGGCTCCACCGTCCACTCGCCGCGCAGCCGGACCGTGCCCTGCCCGGTCTCGTAGATCTCCCCAAGCTCCTTCTTCGAACAGAGCAGCTGCCCGGCGGTGGGGAAGTCGGGCCCCTTGATGTGCCTGAGCAGGTCCTTGGTCTCGTGCTTGGGGTGGTCCACCAGGTCCACCAGGGCGTCGCAGACCTCCGAGAGGTTGTGCGGCGGGATGTTGGTCGCCATTCCCACCGCGATCCCGGTGGTGCCGTTGACGAGCAGCTGCGGCACCCTGGAGGGGAGCACCACCGGCTCCGAGTGCGTTCCGTCGTAGTTGGGCCGGAACTCGACCGTCCGGCTGGCCAGCTCCCCCAAAAGCTCGGAGGAGAGCTTCTCCAGCCGGCACTCGGTGTAGCGCATCGCCGCGGGAGCGTCGCCGTCGAGCGAGCCGAAGTTCCCGTGGCCCTCCACCAGGGGGTAGCGGAGCGAGAAGTCCTGCGCCATCCGCACCAGGGCGTCGTAGACCGCCACGTCCCCGTGCGGGTGGTACTGCCCGAGGATGGTGCCCACCACCTTGGCGCACTTCTGGAACTTCGCCTCGTGGGTGAGCCGGTGGTCGCGGAACATCCCGTACAGGATTCGCCGCTGCACCGGCTTGAGCCCGTCGCGCACGTCCGGCAGCGCGCGGGAGGTGATCACCGACAGCGCGTAGTTGAGGTACCGCCTGCGCGCCTCCTCCGCCAGGGCAGCCGGACGCTCGCCTCCTCCGCCACCTGCTCCGCCGCCGGACCCCGAGCCGCCACCGCCACCGCCACCTCTCGCTGACTTCGCGCTCCGCCTCGCCTTGCGCCTTCCGGCAGCCTCCTGGGCGTCGCCAAACATGCTCAGCTGTTCAGCCATCGGTGCGGTTTTCCCTGCCGTTTCGGGGGGTTGAGTGAACATGTAGCACCCGCTTCAGGCATGTGGAATCGGCGGGGACTATAGCGACAGGGGATCGAAAGTCCATAAACCGGCGTCATCGCGAAGGGCATCCGGCGGGCGCCAACTGGGCTGGCACTGCTGCGTCAGATCCCGGACCGAGCCCGGCAGCAGAGACGCAAGCAGCGCAAGGCGCGAGGAGAGAGCAGGCTGGTTGGCCTGCGACCGACGAGCAACGCAGCGATGCGCCGCGGATCGGCTGCCCGGCGACGGGAGGGATCTGACGCAGCAGTGCTAGCATCGCGGCGTGCGCCACTGCCTTCTGTTGGCGAGCTTGCTCGCCACAATCTGCACTGCGGCCGAGCCGAGCGCGCCCACCTCGCAGTCCTCGGCCAGGCAGCCGGCTCCGGCGGGAGTGGCCGTCTTTGCGGTCGGGCTGGACACCGTCGCCAAGCAGTCGGTGGGACGGCTCGAGGCCGAGCTGTCGCAGGCGCTGAGGGCGAAGGGAGCAAAGCTTTTGGACATCGAGGTGCTCTTCCCTCCCCCGGCCCCAGCTTCTCTGGAGGAAGGCGACAAGCTCTTCGAAGAGGGCCGGCAGCTCCTCGACAACCTCGACCTCGAGGCGGCGGCCGACAGCTTCACCGCCTCGGCGGTCTTCCTGATCAAGCGGCCGGTAGAGGCGAAGCCCGCGCGCCTCTCCGAGGTGCTGACCTTCCTGGGGGCGACCCTCCTGATGCAGGGCGACAAGGCCGGCGCCAAGGTGGCCTTCATCCGCGCGCTCTTGTTGAACAGCGAGGCCCAGCCGACCTCCGAGCTGTTCGGCCCTGACGTGGCCGACGCCTTCACCGCAGCGCGACTGAACGTGAGCAACTTGCCGAAGGGGAAGCTCTCCATCGACTCGGTCCCGAGCGGGGCGGCCGTCACGCTCGATGGAGAACCGCTCGGGTTCTCCCCGACCGCCGAGCAGGAGCTCCCCATCGGCCGCCACCACATCATCCTCACCCGGCCGGGCTATGTACCCTTCGGCGCCTTCCCCGACATCGTGGCTGCCAAGCCCACCGAAGTGCACCCGCTGCTCGAGCCGCTCCCTGGCTACGCGGAGGCGGTGGCCGCAGCAGAGAAGCTCGCCTCGGCGCCGCAGGGGGAGCAGCTCCTCCCCGAGGCCAGGGCGCTCGGGGCCGCCCTCGGCGCTCGCACCCTGGTGCTGGCCACGCTGGGCACCGGCGCAGAGAGGCCGGCGTCTCTTTGGGCCTGGGACCTGCTCTCCGGAAACCGGCTCTCCGGCGTGCGCTTCGATCCGGACACCGGCTCGGCGGACGCGGCGGCGCAGGTGAAGCGCTGGCTCGACCAGCCTCCTCCGACGGCGGCGGCGAAGCTGGAGCTTCCCCCGCTGCTTGGGAAGTGGTGGTTCTGGGCGGGGGTGGGAGGGGCGGCCGCGGCGGTCACCGGCGTGGCTCTTTTGGCCAGGCCTGCCGGTCCCAAGCCGGACCTCGTGTTGGGCCTACCTTGAGGGCTTGCTATCGTCAGCAGGACTCGAGGTAACCATGAACCCGGTCGCGCTCGCTCTCTTGCCCGCGCTCGCCCTGAGCGCGCCGCCTCCGACCACCAAGCGAATCGCGGTGCTCCTGGTGCCGATGGACATGGGAGCCGAGGCGAGCACGGTGAAGCTCGAGGCGTACATGAACGAGTCGCTCGAGCAGCACCGCAGCTACGTGCTCCGCAAGACGGACGACCTCTTCGGGCTCCCCTCGGACGAGCAGGCCGAGGCGTCGCTCAAGCGCGCGAGGACGGGATTCGAGGAGAGCCGCCTGGCGTTCGAGGCGCGCGAGGAGGAGGACGCCGAGCGCAAGCTCCGGGCCACCATCAAGGAGTACGCCAAGGCGGCCGGGGCGATGAAGGAGTGCGGCAACCTCTGCGACGCGGTGGCGATGTACGCCGCGGTGCTGCACTCCCGGGGCGAGGTGGAGGAGGCGAAGATCGCGCTGTTGGACCTGCTCGCGCTCTCGCCGACCTACGAGCTGGACCGGAAGAAGTTCACCCAGGACTTCATCTCCTTCCGCGCCCAGGTGGCCACCAGCCGGAGCGCGCAGCTCCGCGGCAACCTCAACGTGAAGTCGCGCCCCGCCGGCGCCCGCGTCTACCTCGACGGGGAGTTCCAGGGCTACACGCCGGTCTCCCTGCAGACGCTCCCCATCGGCAAGCACGTCCTCCGGCTCGAGCGGCCCGGCTGCAAGCAGCACGGGGCGGTGGTGGAGGTGACTCCCGAGGAGCAGGAGATCGCCACCGACTTGAGCCCCACTCCGCCCTTCAAGGCCTACGACTCCTTGCTCGACAAGCTCGCGCAGGAGGTGACGCGGGAGAAGGGCGGCGCGACGATGGCCTCCATCGCCAAGACCTTGAACCTGGACCGCGGCGTCGTGGGCACGGTGAAGGAGATCAACGAGAGCGGCGGCCTGGAGCTATTGGTGGGCATCTTCGACCTCAAGGCGGGGAAGAAGCTCTCGGGCAAGAAGATCATCTTCCAGGGCGACGAGTACGGGCAGCTCAAGTCCGAGGTGGGTCGGCTGGTCAACCAACTGGTGAACGCGGCCGACGGCGGCGGGGAGAAGCTGGTGAAGACCTCGGACCCCCTGGAGGGCCGGCACGGGACGGAGGACTGGAACGCCGAGGACCGCGGCGGGGGCCGCACCGGCTCCGAGAAGAAGCGCCGCGGCAAGGACCCGCTCGACTCGGTCTCCGGCACCGAGGAATGGTAGCCCGGTCGTCGATTTCGAAGCGAAGCTGAACGGGCGGCGCAGGCTGCCCGGCACAGCCAGACTTGAGTAGTCTCCGCCCGCCATGCCGCCTGCTCTCCTGCCGCTCGTGCTGGCGCCGGCCTTCGCCCTCGGCCAGACCGGCGCCGTCCTTCACTCCGACCCCTCCCGCGGGGCGACCTTGCCGCCCAGCTCGGCGGCCCTTGCCGCGGACGCCACCGCCTCCGCCCTCAACCCAGGGGCGCTTTCCTTCCTGGGAGGCCCCGAGCTTTTCTACCTCCACGAGCGGGGCGGCGCGCGCGGCCAGGTGGTGGACGGGCTCTTCCTCGGCGATTCGCTCTTTGGCGCCATCGGGGCCGGCTTCTCGCTGGAGTGGGTGCGCGGCGCCGGGCCCGACTACCGCAAGACGAGCTACGCCTTCTCGGTCGGCTCCAGCACGCTCTCGGTCGGAGGCAGCTACAACCTCTTCTCCTCGGGCGAGGACGCCGATCTCGATGGCCTCGACTCGGTCGACCTCGGCCTGGCCGGGCGGCCGAGCCGCTACTTCTCATTTGGACTGGTCGCCAGGAACGTCGGCGCCCCGCGCTCGGGGGAGCTGAGCCTGGGCCGCCAGTTCGACGTGGCGGTGGGGCTGCGGCCAATCGGCGAGCGTTACACCTTGGGCGCCGACTACCTCTTCGGGGAGACCGCGATCGGCGCGGGGCGGCTCACCTACACCGCCAGGGCGGAGGTGCTCCGGGGCCTGTGGCTCTCCGCCGGCGTCTCGCACGGGCTGCGCGCCACCGACGAGCTGTTCTTCCAGGCAGCGCTCACCGTGGACAGCTCGCACCTCGGGCTGACCTACGCGGGCTCCGGAGCGCCCGCGGGAGCCAACCACCTGGTCGGGGTCCGCCTCTCGGCCCAGAAATACCGCGCGGTGAACCTGGCTCCGGCCAAGGTGGCGCTCCTGGATCTCGAGGAGCTGTTGGCCGACGCGCCGAGTCCCGCCGCGGCCATCTTCGGGGGCGAGCGCGAGGACCCTCACTTGAGGCTCTTGCGGCTGCTCGATGACGCAGCGAACGACCCGGATCTCAAGGCGGTGGTGCTCAAAGTGCAAGCCCTCGAGGGAGGGCTGGGGAAGGCGGAGGAGCTGCGCGCGGCAATGGCCCATCTCAAGGCCAGGGGCAAGAAGGTGGCGGCGGTCCTCCTCACCGCCGCCGACGCCGAGTACCTGATCGCCTGCGAGGCGGATCGGATCTACGCGGTGCCCGAGTCCACGCTGCTCATCGACGGGCTGGCCGCGACCGCGACGTTCCTCGGGGGCTCGATGGAGAAGTTGGGCGTCCAGTGGGACGTGGCGCGGGTGGGCGCGTACAAGAACGCCCCTGACGCCCTGACTCGAAAGGAGATGAGCCCCGAGCAACGCGAGGCCACCGAGGCCACCCTGGACGTCAACTACCGCGCCTACCTGGCGGCGATCGCCAAGGCGCGCTCCCTCACCCTCGAGCAGGTCCGCGCCGCCATCGACGAGGGGCTGAAGACGCCCAGGCGCGCGGTGCAGCTCGGCCTCGTCGACGAGGTGATCGACCCGGCGAGCCTCGAAGACAAGCTGAAGGAGCTGGTGCCGCTCGCCCGCTTCGAAGCCCGCTACCGTCCAAGGCAGATGCGGGAGGACCGCTGGGGGAGGCGCCGGCAGCTCGCCATCGTCCCGGTGATCGGCAACATCGCGGGCGGGAAGAGCCGGGAAGATCCGCTCGGGCTATCCCAGATCGCCGGCGCCGAGACGGTGGTGAAGGCGCTCCGCCGCGCCGCCGAGGATCCGGACGTGGCGGCGATCGTGGTCCGGGTGGACTCGGGGGGCGGCGACGGGCTGGCCTCGGATCTCATCTACCGCGCGGTGCTGGACGCGAAGAAGAAGAAGCCGGTGGTGGCCTCGATGGGCGATGTGGCGGCCTCGGGCGGCTACTACTCGGCGATGGGCGCCGACCTGGTGTTCGCCGAGCCGACCACCATCACCGGGAGCATCGGGGTCTTCATGCTCAAGCCCGCGGTGGAGAAGCTCGCCGAGCGGCTGGGCATCTACCAGGAGCAGCTCAGGCGGGGCGAGCGGGCCGGAATGCTCGGAGCTTTCAAGCCGTGGACGGAGGCGGAGCGCGCCTCCGCGCAGGCGTGGATCGATGCCTTCTACGACGACTTCATCACCGAGGTGGCGCGCTCCAGAAAGCTGGGCAAGGAGCAGGTGGACGCCCTCGCACGGGGCCGGGTGTGGGCAGGGGAGGACGCCAAGGCGCGCGGGCTGATCGACCAGATCGGCGGGCTCCACGACGCCCTCGCCGCCGCGAGGAAGCGAGCCGGCGTCCCCGAGGGCGAGGAGCTGGAGCTGGAGGTGATCTCGGAAAATAGGGGCCTCTTCGGGGGCGCCGACGGCGACGGCCTCTTGTCGCAGCTTTCCGCCAGAAGCGAGCCGCCGGAGCCGCTGAAACGCATTGCGCGGGAGCTGGGGCTCGAGCGGATGCTCCTTGGGGTGCCGAGGCCGCTGGCGATGATGGAGTACCAGTTGACGGTGAGATGAGCTCCCGCTCGGAAGCTGTTGTGAGGGAGTGCAACCCTGGTAGGATTGCCCTGCTCGCCGGGTGGCATGGGGCCCCCGGAGAGCGCTCAGGGAGCCGGCGGCATCGGTAGGCAGGCGCCTTCTTGGCCCACCTCACCCCGCGCGGGCCTCCCTGTCCGACAGCCTGGCGTGAAGAACCGCCCAGCGAGCGAGGGGCCGGCAAGCGGCCATAGCCTCATGAGCGACAACGATCCCACCCACCCGTCTGCTGCTCCTCCCGCGGCCGGCATCGCCGAGCAGCGAGAGCCGCCGCAGCCCCGGCCTCCAGAAGAAGGCGAAGGCGACGAAGGCCCGGACGAAGGAGACGACGGAGCCCAGGAGGCCCAGGAAGCAGCAGGCGCCCCCGCCCCCGACGGTCAAGCAGCGCCGGTGCAGGCGAGCGTCCCCGGGTCCGGACGCCGAAGGCGGCGCAGGCGGCGCCGGCGCGCCCAGGTGCACTTCACCCCGGACGGCCAGGCCTACCGGATGGTGCAGGGCCCCGACGGTCAGATGCAGCAGGTGTTTCTCACCCCCCAGGAGTTGCAGCAGTACCAGGCCCGGATGCAGCAGGCACCGCCGCAGAACCGGGCGGCCGCGCAGGGCCAGCCGGCGGCAGCCCCCGCCCAGCTCGCGCCGATCGAGGGAGTGCTGGACACCGACGTGAAGGGGCCGAACGCTTTCCTCAGGCAGGTGAAGCGCAACCTCATCCCCACCCAGGACGACCCCGAGCTTCCCAAGAACCTGGTGCAGAAGCTCAGGCTGCGGCAAGGCCAGTTCATCACCGCCCAGGCCAACTTCCGTGGAAACAAGGGCGTGGTCCAGAAGGTCGACGCCGCCGACGGCGTGCCCCTCGACGCGGCGCCCAAGCTCCCCCACTTCGGCGATCTCACCTCCATCGATCCGGTGGACCGCATCCACCTCGAACACAGCCCCAAGGAGATGGTCACCCGGGTGCTCGACCTGATCGCCCCCTTCGGCAAGGGGCAGCGCGCGCTGATCGTCGCTCCTCCGAAGACGGGGAAGACGATCATGCTCCAGCGCATCGCCCAGGCCACCATCGCCAACCACCCGGAGATCTACGTGATGGTGCTGCTCATCGACGAGCGGCCCGAAGAGGTCACCGACATGCGGCGGAGCATCGACGCCGAGGTTTTGGCCTCGAACGCGGACCGCGGGCCGGCGGAGCACTTGAAGGTCGCCGAGCTGGCGCTGGAGCGGGCACGGCGGATGGTGGAGTCCGGCAAGGACGTGATGATCCTCCTCGACTCCATCACTCGGCTGGCCCGCGCCTACAACAAGGAGATCGACTCCTCGGGACGGACCATGACCGGCGGCATCGACTCCAGGGCGATGGAGCGGCCCAAGCGAGCCTTCGGCGCCGCGAGGGCCACCGAGGAGGCCGGCACCTTGACCATCGTCGGCACCGCGCTCATCGACACCGGGAGCCGGATGGACGAGGTCATCTTCGAGGAGTTCAAGGGCACCGGGAACAGCGAGATCACCCTCGACCGGCTCCTGGCGGAGAAGCGGGTGTGGCCGGCGATCAACATCCCCCAGTCCAGCACCCGGAAGGAGGAGAAGCTCTTCACCGCCAAGGAGTACGAGAAGGTGAAGAAGCTCCGCCAGATGCTGTTCGCGGTGAAACCGGTGGAGGCGATGGAGGCCTTGGTGAAGCGGCTGTCGCGCTACACCTACAACGACGAGTTCCTCGAGGAGCTCTAGGCCCGCTCAGCGGCGCGAGGCGAGCCAGACAGTCGCGCGCGAGAGCTTCTCCCGGTAGGCGCCTCCGGCCGAGGCGTACCCGTCGCGGGCGGCCACCGCCAGCCCTCTCGCCCGAGCGCGGTCGCCTCCCGAGTCCCAGAGCGCCTGGGCCAGGGCGAGGCGCGCCGAGGCCAGCTCCCCTGGAGGCCGGCCGGTTTCCCAAAGCTTCAGCGCCCGCTCCAGCCTGGGCACCGCCGCCCTGGCCCGCCCGACCGCGAGCTGGGCCTGCCCGAGCCCCAAGAGCGAGTAGCCCAGCTCGGGGTTGTCCGGCTCTAGCGCGCGCTCGCGGATGCCGAGCGCCCTCTCGTACAGCGCGACCGCGTCGCTCGCCCTGCCAAGCTCGAGCAACGCCTCGGCCTTGGCCTCCAAGGCTGCGGCCACCTCCGGATGCTCGGGGCCCAACGCCTTCTCGCGGATCTCCAGGGCGCGCTGGTAATAGGGCAGCGCCTGGGCGAACTTCCCTTCAGTCGCCAGAAGGCTCCCGAGGTCGTACCGGGTGGTGGCCGCCTCGATGCTCTCCGGGCCCACCGTGCGCTCGTAGCCCTCCAGCGCGCGCCCGAGCATCCCCACCGCCCGCTCGTGGTCGCCGCTGTCGGCGTGCAGCATCCCGATGGTCGCCAGCAGCCGGAGCGTCGACGGGTGATCGCGCCCCACCGTCGCTTCGCGGATGTCCAGCGCCCTTCCCAGGCGCGCCTCGGCCTCGGCCAAGCGCCCCTGACCCTGGCGGATGACGCCCAGGTTGATGAGCGCACTGCCCACGTCCGGGTGGCCGGTGCCGAGCGCCTTCTCGTAGATCGCCAACGCTCGCTCGGCGGCCTTGGCCGCCTCGTCCAGCCGCTGGAGCGAATGGAGGAAGCTGCTCAGGTTGAGCAGCGTCTCCGCCACCTTGAGGCTTTCGGGGCCCAGGACCTCCTCCCGAAGTTCCAGCGCCTGCTGGGCATGCTCCACCGCGCGGGCGCGATCTCCCTCCGCGCCGGCGAGGATGCCCGCGTTCGAGAGCCAGTAGGCGCGAAGCTCGCCCCGCTCGCCCTGGTGATCCAAGAGCGCCTGCGCCTGGGAGAGCCACCTCCGCGCCTCGTCGTACCGGGCCCGCTGCACCGCCAGGGTGTAGACCAGCGCGGTGGAGACACGGGCGGCGAGCCTTTCGTCTCCGCTGGCCAGCGCGGCGAAGACCGATTCGTACCGGTTCTTCTCGCAGGTCTCCACGCTGCCCACCGCCTGCTCGAGCAGCGCCGCCTGCTCGAGCGCCTCCGCCTCCAGGGGCCGGTAGCCGAGCGCCCGCGCCTCCGCGAGCAGCGCGCGCGCGGCCTCCGCCCCTTGGGAATACCTGCCCGCCTGATGCATCGCTCTGACCTGTGCGAGCCGCTCTTGGAGGTGCTCGACCTGGGCGCGGGCAGCCGGAGCGGGCGCCGCCACCTTGCTCGAGAGGACCGCTTGCGCTGAGCAATCCGCCGGGGACGAGAGGGACTCCGCCGCCATCACCGCCTTGTTCGCCACGGCTTCGTCGGCGCTGGCGAAGAGCGCACAGAGCGCCCGCAGCTCCTCCAGCCGCCGGTCCAGGCAGGCCATTCTCAAGGTGAGCATCTCGTCGGATTGCTCGCCTCGCACTCGGGTGGCCCGGCAGGCGTCGGAGTGCGCTTCGGCCCACTTGGCGGCGTAGGCGTCGAGCGCTCGCTCCACTCCCGCGAAGGCGGCGATGGCGTGCGGGCGGCCAGTGGCCTGGAAGGCAGCGCGGGAGCGCTCCTTGATCGCCGCGTCCCAGGCGCCCGAAAGCTTGAGCTCGGAGCCCGCACACAGGGCCTGGCGGTCGGCCCCGGTCTTCCACATCGCGACAATCGTTCCGACCGTCGCGAGGAGGCCGACGCCGATCGCCCGACGCCTCGGGGCCTGCGGGTCCCACCTGAGCTCCCGCAGGAAGGCCCTCATCGACTCGTGGCGCCGCTCGGGATCGAACGCCAGGCCTCGCGTCAGCGCGCGGCGGATGCGAGCCGGCACCCGCGGCGTCCGCGGCGGCTCCCGGACCACGGGAGGGGCCGGCGATGGGGAGCCACCGGCCGGCAGCTCCAGCGGCCGGGTCCTCCGCGCGCGCTCCTCCGCCTCCGCGCGGCGAACCTGGCGGGCGAACTCGGGCCAGGCGCCGGGAAAAAAAGGCCGGCTCTGGTAGAGCGCCTCGTAGAGGGCGACCGAGAAGCTGAACTGGTCCGTCCGGGCGGTGGTGGGCCGCCCGAGGTGCTGCTCCGGCGACATGTACCCCGGAGTGCCCAGCACCGTGCCCACCGCGGTGAGATCGACCGACAGAGCGCTCCCCCCCGAATGGCCAAGCGCCTCCTCGTCTTCTTCGGTCGAGGAGGACGAAGCGTCCGCCCGGGCGAGCCCAAAGTCGGTCACCCTCGCCCGGCCGTCCCTCCCGATGAGCACGTTGTCCGGCTTGAAGTCGCGGTGGACCAGGCCGGCGTCGTGAGCCGCGGCCAGGCCCAGCCCAACCGAGGCGAAGGCGGAGACGATCTCCGCGGGCCGCCTCGGGCGCTCCTTCACCCAGGCGCGAAGGGTCGGCCCCTCGACCAGCTCCATCGCCACGAAGACCTGTTGCCCGAGCTCCCCCACGTCGTGGACGGCGATCACGTTCGGGTGAGCCAGGCGCGCCATCGCCTGCGCCTCCCGGAGCAGCCTGAGCGACGACCGCGCCTTCCCGGCCAGCTCGGGAGTCAAGAGCTTGAGCGCGACCCGCCGGTCCAGCTCGGGGTCGTACGCCGCGTACACGGTGCCCATGCCCCCTTCGCCCAGCTCCCCCAGGATGACGTATCGGCCGACCGAAGCCCCGCGGGGCAGCCGCCCTCCAACCCCGGGCCTCCCCTCCGGCCCTGGGCCGACCTCACCCCGGCCCGCAGCCACGGGTGGGCGAGGGGAATGCGCGTTTCCCAGCCCGACGCCCGCCTCAGGGGAGGCGGGCCGCTCGATCACCGTCGGAGCCGTGCGCGAGCCGCCGTCGAGATCAGCGATCAGCGCATCGCAGGCCGCACACTCGCGAGCGTGCCGCTCCACGCGCTCGGCCTCAACCGGCTCGAGCTTGCCCTGCGCGAACGCGGCCGCGCGCTCGCGGTCGAGGTGGCTCATCTACGGCAAGTATACGTGCCCGGCGCCAGGCGCCGGAGCGGTGCGAGCCGATCAGTCCTGGTATCGGTCGCGATTGATCTCTTCCCCGACCACGATGGTGGTAGTGGTCCGCGGCCGCTCGGGGCGCGTCACCACCCGGCGGTTCTCCGACGCCAGCAACTCGCTCGCCGCCGCCTCGTATTTGTCGGCGGGCATGGCCACCAGCTCGCGGGCCATCTCCTCCGCTCGGTTGGGGCCAATCTCGCCCGCCGCGGCCTTGGCGACGATCGCCTCGCGGAGCTCGGGAGTGACTCGTCCGGCCGCTTGGGGGCTCTCGCCGGCCACCCGCAAGGTGCGGTCGTAGGCCTCCACCGCATGTCGCGGCGCCTTGCTGTGGAGCGCCCGGTCGAGGCTGCGCACCTCGCGCACCAACTCCTCACCGGAAACCTTCGCAAGGTGCGAGGTGATGCGCTCCCGCTGGTCGCTGGGAACGCCGGCCTTCTTCAGCCTCTCATCCATGCCCGCGCGCGCGCGCTCGGCCTTCCGCACCTCCGGCGAGGACGGCGCTGCCTCGGCACGCGGGACGCGAGAGGTTGTCCTTGGGTCGACGCGAGGCATGATCAGTTCTCCTTCGGACTGCAGGGTGTAGCCACAGCTCCGACATCATCCCGGGTTTCGAAGGCCCGTTCCATCTTCCTCTGCCCGGGGAAGCCTTCAACTCGTGCGCCAGCCATCCCCATGACAGTTTTCAGCCCTTTCCCGAGGGGTGTTGCTCCCACAGGCGCGCACGAAGCGCACCGGAGCGCAGCCGGTTGAAGCGCCTCAGGTCAGCTTCCCGGGGCGGCCCTCATCCCGCCACCACCCGGTCCCTCCCGCCGCGCTCGGCCAGGGCGAGGGCCTGCACCGCCCGCTCCACGGTCTCATCGAACGTGGAGCCGCGGCGGTGTTCCACCACCCCCAGCGAAAGCGTGCTTGATACCGCTTGCTCGCCTTCGCCGATCGACACTGAGGAGGCCGCCCGGCGGAGACGGTCCGCCAGCTCGGCGGCGGCGCGCAGCTCGGTCCCCAACAGCACCGCGAGCAGCCGGCCTTGGTCGTACCTCACCAGCACGTCCGCCGGCCGAAGGACCGCGAGGATCGCCTGCACGATGCGCCGCAACAACTCCTCCGCCACGGACCAGCCCGCGCGCTCGCCGGCCGAGGCCAGATGGTCGACGCCGGCCGCGATCATCGCCACCGGCTCCCCGAGGGCCAACCGCTCCTCCGCGCGCCCGTAGGCCACCGAAAGTCCGCGCCGATTGAATGCTCCGGTCGCCTCGTCCAAGAGCGCCAGACGCTGCAGCCTCGCCGCCTCGAGCTGCGGGGCCAAGAGCCCCGCCAGCACCACCATCAGATCCTCGTGACGCTTGGAGAAGTAGTCCTGCTCCGGGTTGACCGCCGCCAAAACGCCCACGCAAGTGCCGTTCGAGACCAACGGGACGCCGAGGAACGAGCCCATCTTCTCCACCATCCCGGGGCGAGGGAGGAAGCGCAGGTCCGCATCGGCGTTGCCGGTGCGGATCGGCTTCACGTGCTCGGCGATCCACCCGAGCAAGCCCTGGCCGAGGCGATATTCGTAGCTCGCCCGGTGGAGCGGCATGCCCGCCCTGGCGCTCACCAGGAGCTTGCTCCGGGTGGGGTCCAACAGCCAGGCGGTGCACCTGGGCACGCCGAGCAGCTGCGCCGCCCGGTCCACCAAGAGCTGCATCAGCTCCTCGACGCTCTCCGCCTGCTGCATCTCCAGCGCGACGTCGCGCAGGAGCTCCGTCTCCGAAGGCATCGGTGACCCGCCTCGCCGTGTCCTCGCATTCCGCCTAGCACCAACCGGGGGGTGCCTACTAGGCTCACCGCGATGATTCACGGGTCTGGCCGCTGCCACTACCACCCGGAGCGCACGGGTCTCGGTATCTGCGTGGAGTGCCGGCGGGTCATCTGCCTCGAATGCACCACCCAGTTCGAGGGCATCAACCGCTGCGCGAAGTGCCTGGAGAAGAAGCTGAACGCGGCGAAGGGCCTCGCCGAACGGAAGGAATGGACCGCCGGCAACCTCTTCTTGGCGATGGTCTCGGCCGCCTCGCTCTTCGGCGCCATCTACCTGGCGGCGCTCGCCGCCTCCTAAAGCCATGCCCGCATCCGCGCTCGAGCTGCGGCCTCGTGGACCGGTCGCCCTGCTGGATGCGGCGATCCGCCTGTGCGCCCGCACCTCCGGCGTGTGGGCGCTGACCCTCCCGGCGGGAGCGCTTTTGACCGCGGCGCTCCTGGGCTTGTTCGACGCGCTCGACCGCCAAAAAGACCTCCTCTGGCCCTGCGCCTTCCTCACCCTCGCCTGGATCGTCCGGGGCGTCCTTCAGGGCGCCGCCTGCCACCTGGTCGAGCGGCAGGTCTTGGGCCCGTCCGAGCCGACGGCGTTCGGCTCGCTCAAGGCGGCGTTCCGGAGGCTGCCCAGCCTGGTGATCACCGTCGGCTACCTGGCGATCTTCAACGCCCTCTGCGCCACGCTCACGGTCGGCCTGTGCTTCCTGTTCATCGGCTGGAACGTGGTCGCCTACGCGGTGGCGATGCAGGGGAAAGGGCACGCGCTCTCCCTCTACGGCGCCGCCTCCAAGGCCCTCGGCGCCTCGCGCGCCTCGGCGGTGTGGGTGCGCCTGTGCCTGTCGGTGCAGGCGCTGGTGATGCTCAACATCCACATCGCGGCGAACGTGCTCATCTTCCTCGGAATGAAGCTCTTGGCGATGGATCTCTCCTTCGCCGAGCGCTTCGTCTCCTTGGACAACGGCTCCTGGGTGGCGGCGGTGGTGGCGCTGGGCTTCACCTTGTGCGAGCCATTGCGCGCGGCCGCGGCAGCGCTCCTCCTCATCGACGGCCGGGTCCGCCAGGAGGGGCTGGACTTGGTGGCCGCCATCGATCAGCTCCCCGCCCGAAGAGCGAGGAAGCCGTCGCAAGCCGCGCAGACGGCCGCGGCGGCGGTCCTCTTGGCTTCCGGTGCGCTGTTCGCCTTCCCCGCGCGCGCCCAGCCGGAGGGAGGCCAGCTCGAGTCCCGGCTGGCGGCGGTGGCGCGCTACTGCGGGATGAGCGGGAGCGCCCTGCAGCGCCAGCTCGAAGCCGCCTCGGAGCTGGGCCCGAGGGACCGGTCGGCGCTCTCGCGCTTCGTCTCCGAGGTGGAGAGCTTCGCCTACGACGAGGAGGACTGCGACTACGCCGAGGCCCGCCTCGAGCAAGGGCTCCCGCTCATCGTGCAGGCCCGCGACGGGGCCCGCGCCGGCGAGGCGGCTGACGCCAGGGAGCGCGCCAAGTCGATCCTCGCGCGTCCGGAGTTTCGCCCCACCCCTGAGAAGGTGGAAGAGCTGGAAGAGCCGAAGGAGCCCGAGGCCCCTGCCGAGCCAGGCTGGTGGGCTTCCTTGAAGAAGTGGTGGGACGACCTCTGGGGCAGCATCGGCGACTGGCTGCGAAAGCTCTTCAAGTCCAAGCGCTCGAGCCCCAGGGAAGTCGAGCCCACGATTCCGATTGGCGGTGGGTTGGCCGCGGCCAACCTCCTCGTGGTGCTCCTGGTGGCGGCGGTGGTGGTGGCGCTGGCCTACCTCCTGATCAGGTCCCGTCGCGGGCGCAGCGCCGAGGTGGACGGAGCGGAGCTGACCGGCATCGAGGAGGCGAAGCTCACCACCGATCCGATGAGCGCCCTCTCCCGCCCTCCGGAGGGATGGGCCCACCTCGCCGACGAGCTGGCGGCGCGGGGCGACTTCCGCGAGGCGGTGCGCAGCCTCTACCTGGCGCTGCTCTCGCGGCTGCACCGCTCGGGCTCCATCGACTACGACCCGGCCAAGAGCAACTGGGACTACCTGCGAGGATTCCGAGGGCGGAGCGAGTGGGTGCCGCCGTTCCGCGAGCTGACGCGCCGGTTCGACTTCACCTACTACGGGAACCTGGGCGCCGACCTGGACGGCTACCACTCCTTCCGGTCGCTCACGCGTCCGCTGCTGGCGCCGGACCCGGACGAGCGCGGGGCGGAGGCAGCCCATGCGTGACCGCTTCCCGCTGCTGGTGATCGGCGGGCTCGTGCTGCTCGGGGTTTTGGGCTCGTATCTCTTCCGAGGAGCAGCTCGCGGCTCCTTCGCCGACACGCTCTCCACCTACCGCTCGGAGAAGGACGGGGCCCGGGCGCTCTACCTTTTGGGCGACGAGAGCGGTGTCCCGGTGCAAAGGCTCCAGCGGAATCTGGACCTGATCGCCGAGGGGACGAATCTGGTTCTGCTGGCGGTCGGTTTCTCCGATCGCGTGGAGGAAGACATCGAGCTGGAGCTGCCGCTGGTCCTCTCCTCCGATGCCGGGGTGGACGAGGAGGAGCTGGCGGACCACCACCGGGGCTGGAACCGCTTCCGCGCCTCGCTCGCGTCCAAGGAGGAGCGGGAGAAGCTCCTCGAGCACGTGAAGAAGGGCGCCACCTTGGTCTACCTGCCCTGGGGCAGCCGCCCCTGCCCGCTGCTCGGCGCCCTCGAGGTAAAGCTCTCCGCCGCAGATCGCGCGGTGGGGATGAGGACCTTGGTGCCCGCTCAGCCGAGCCCGTACACCCTCGGGGTGGAGCGCACAGAGACAGCCGTGCAGAGCTTCCTCGCGCTCCCCGACGACGGGGTGCCGCTCCTGCTCGACGACACCCTGGGAGGAGTGGTGGCCGCTCTGGTGCCCTACGGCCAGGGCCGGGTGGTGGTGATCGGCGCACCGGAGCTGGCGATGAACGAGGCTCTCCCGCGGGCGGACAATGCCCAGCTATGGCTCTCGCTGATGCGCGCCGCCAGCGCCACCGGCCCTTTGGCCTTCGACGAGTTCCACCACGGCTTCACCAGCGACCGCTCGGTGGCGGAGTTCGCCGCGCGGTACGGGCTGCACTTCGCGGCGGCGCAGCTCCTCTTGGGCCTTTCGCTGTGGGCCGCCTCCCTGCGGCGGTTCGGCCGGCCGCGCACCCCGCCCCAAGACATCCGCCTCGGGGGCACCGACGCGCTCTTCGCCGCGAGCCGCATCTACCGCGAGGGGCGCCACTACTCCTACGCGGCCAGCCTCTTGGCCCGAGGCGCCTCGCAAGATCTCGCGCCAGGGGCCGGGATCCCCCCGCGAACGGAGCCCGCGGAGGTCGCGGCCGCTCTCTCCGCCCGCGGGCGAGCGGACCTCGCCCGGGCGCTCACCGAGGTGATCCACCTCTCGCACGCCACCACTTCCGAGGCCCAGCTGCGCGAGCTGGCCCGCAAGGCCGCCAGCGCGCGGCTCCTGATCAAACCTGGGCGCAGGCGCGCAGAGAAGAAGGCGCTGGCGCCCGCGGCCCGCCCGTCGCAATCTCGCCCATCCGTGGAGCGCTCCAACAGGAGGACCTCATGAACGGCCCCGCGATGCCCGCCGTCCCGCCGCCTGTCCCGGTCCAGCCGATGCCGCCTCAGCCGCAAGGCAACGCGGTGCGGATCGCCAACGCGGTGCGCGATAGCGCGATGAACGAGGTGCGGAAGGCGGTGGTCGGGCAGGACGAGGCGCTGGAGCTGATGCTCTGCGGCCTCCTCGCGGGCGGGCACGTCCTTTTGGAGGGCGTTCCCGGCGTGGCGAAGACGCTCATGGCGCGGGCGCTCGCCAGGGCGATCAGCGCCGAGTTCAAGCGCATCCAGTTCACGCCCGACCTGATGCCCGCGGACATCCTGGGGACGAGCATCTTCGATCTGAAGTCGCAGTCCTTCGTGCTCGTCCGGGGGCCGATCTTCACCGACCTGCTCCTGACCGATGAGATCAACCGCGCCCCGGCCAAGACCCAGTCCGCCTTGCTCGAGGCGATGCAGGAGCGGTCGGTGTCGCTGGAGGGGCGGCTCATCACCCTCTCGCCGCTCTTCACCGTGTTCGCCACCCAGAATCCGGTGGAGTCCGAGGGCACTTACCCGCTGCCCGAGGCGCAGCTCGATCGCTTCCTGTTCAAGATCGAGGTCGCCTACCCCTCGGAGCAGGAGGAGGACGCGATCCTCGCCTCGGTCCACCGCGGCTTCGACGCGGGCGACATCGGGAGGGCCGGGGTGACGGCCGCCACCACCAAGGAGCAGGTGATGGCGGCGCGCGGGGCCCTGCACGAGGTGACCGTCGAACCGCCGGTGCTCTCCTACATCCGCCGGCTGGTGGGCGCGACCCGCATCTCTCCGAGGATCCGGCTCGGAGCGGGCCCTCGGGCCAGCGTGCACCTGCTCTTGGCGGCGAAGGCGCTGGCGGCGCTGCGCGGGCGCTCGTTCGTCACACCCGACGACGTCCGCTACCTCGCTGGCCCGGTGCTCAAGCACCGGCTCTTGCTCTCTCCGGACGCCGAGCTGGACGGCGCCACGCCGGGGGACGTACTGCGCGAGGTGGTCAGCGCGGTCGAGGTCCCGCGGTGATTCCCACCGGCCGGCTCTGGGCCAGCCTGTGCTTTCTGTCGGTGCCCGCGATGGCCGCGGGCTTTTTGGGGGGACTCTGGTCGCTCCTTTTGCTCTCTGACTTGGCGCTGCTCGGGCTCGCACTGGTCGACTACGCGCTCGCCCGAGAGGTGAAGCTCAAGCTCTGGCGCGAGCTGCCGCCGAGGCTCTCGGTCGGCGCGCCCAACAGGGTCGAGCTGCACCTGGTGAATCCAGCCTCGAGGCCCTCCTACATCCGGATCAAGGACGACGTGCCGGAGGAGTTCTCCGCCGAGCCGGAGGAGCTGGCGCTGCTCTTGTCGGGGCACAGCCGGGCGAAGGCGACCTATCGGGCGACGCCGGTGAAGCGGGGGAAGTTCGAGCTGGGCGATTTGAACGTGAGGGTGCGGGGCCCTCTGGGCCTGATGTGGCACGAGCGGATCTTCAAAGCGCGCACGCAGGTCTCGGTGTTCCCGGACTTGAGAGGGGCGAGCAGGTTGTTGCTCTCGGGCGCCGCGCTGGACCTGGTCAACCTGGGGCTCAGGCACCTTAGGCGCGATGGGAGAGGCACCGAGTTCGCGCGGCTCCGCGACTACACCCAAGGCGACTCGGTGCGCGAGGTCGACTGGAAGGCCACCGCGCGAAGGAGCAAGCCGGTGACGCGGGTGATGGAGTCGGAGCGGTCGCAGACCATCCTCATCTGCGTGGACGCCGGGCGCTCGATGGCGGCGCGGGTGGAGGGGCTCTCCAAGCTCGACCACGCGGTGAACGCCGCGCTCTTTTTGGCCTTCGTGGCGGTGCGCAACGGCGATCGCGTCGGACTGGTGGTGTTCGCCGACGACGTGAAGGCCTACCTGGCGCCGGGCTCGGGGCGGACCCAGTACCGGAAGATCGTCGACACGCTGTACTCCGCGAGGCCGCACCTCACCTACGTGGACTACCTGGCGCTCTTCAAGGAGCTGTCGGTGCGGCTGGCCCGCCGGAGCCTCTTGTGCGTCTTCACCGACTTCCTCGACGACGATCAGGCGAGCACCATGGTGTACCCGCTCAGGCGGCTGGCCCGCCGCCACGTTCCACTCTGCCTCTCGCTCAAGGACACCGCGCTGACCGCGCTCTTGAGGACGCCGCCCCCCGGCCCGGAGGAGGCCTTCCAGCACGCGGTGGCCAGCGAGCTGCTCTTCGAGCGTGAGCAGATGAAGTCGAAGATCGGCCAGGAAGGCGTGCAGATGATCGACGTCTACCCCGAGGAGCTGTCGCTGGCGGCAGTGAATCGGTACCTCGAGATCAAGGCAAGAGGGGTGCTGTAGCAGTCGAGCGTCGAGGGTCCAGCGTCGAGCGGTCGTCGAGCGACGTCCAACGACCCTGGCTGGCTGTCAAGGTTTGACGCGGCCCCGTCGATCGAGGACGTAGCGTGCGCCGTCCCGGCCGAATTCGCCGGAGGGCGGCGCCTCACCACGGTCGATGGCTCTCAGCGTGGGCCTCCCAAGGTGCGCGAAGACCAGCCGCTCTATCTGCAATCGCTTCGCCGCTTCGGCCACCTCCAACACCGGCGCGTGCCCCCCGACCTTCCCAGCGAACCAGATCGGCCGGTCCCAAGCCGCGGCCTCCGCGAACATCAGCGCAGCCCCCTTCGCCCACCGCGGGAATCGCAGGAACTCCGGCGCCCACACCACCGTCCCCTGCGCCACCATAATCCGATAGCCGAAGGTCGGGTGCGAGGTGTGCACCACCTGCCTGGGCTCGATTGAGACGCCCGGCGCCCTGAGCCTCGCCACCTTCGGCGAAACCCCAGCGCCTCGAAGGTGCCTCCGTAGCTCCGGCGCCAGCTCGGCCCGGTCGTCCGTCAAGAGCCAGGCGTCAAGCTTTCCCTCGGGACGAGTGACGGCGCCCCCGTCGATCATCACCCGCAGGCCGCCATGCTCCAAAAGCAGACCTGCGGGCAGGAAACGCCGAGAAGACATCGCCCCCACCCCCATCAGGGTGAGCCTCAAGGGACGACGCTCCCGTTCAATCAACTTCATGACGAACGCCTCGAGTTCAAGCTACGGTGCGCTCCCCATGAAGGTCTTCTGCCCGAACTGCGGACAAGCCAACGAAGCCGACCCCGGCTCCCGGGTGATGTGCACCGCCTGCACCGCGGTGTTCGACGCACCAGGCGCAGCCGCCGCATCGCCCCCGCCCCCGGCAGCTACTCCCGCCCCAGCACCAGCCCAGGCCACCCCCTGGCAACAGCCGGCACAGCCTGCCTGGCAGGCGCAGCCACAGCCCTACGCCCAGGCGGCCCCGGCCGCCGCCGGCGGCCAGAAGACCAACGTCCTCGCCATCATCTCGCTGGTCAGCAGCGTCATCTGCTGCGCCCCCGCCGGCATTATCTGCGGCATCATCGCCCTCAACCAGATCAAGGCGAACCCCAACGAGAGCGGGAAGGGCCTCGCGATGGCCGGCATCATCGTCGGCGGCCTGGGAATGCTGTTCTGGCTGCTCTCCGTCGTCGGCTCCGCGGGACGCTAGCCACCTACCACCCCCACCCGCGCCTGCGCCACCCGCTCCGAGACGAATCCCGAAAAGAGGTAGCCGTACGCCCCCGCGGCCACCACCAGCGCGAAGCTGATCTTGAACGCTACCGAGAGCTTCGGAGGGTGAATCTGCGAGACCGTCCCCTCGATGCAGCCGGCGACCACGAACAGCAGGAGCGTTCCCAACAGCAGCTTGATCGCCACCACCGCTTCCTTGCGTAGCGACTGGCGGCGCGGCAGCCCCCTAGGAGCCGCCAGCCCGCGGGCGATCACGAAACCGGCCGCGCCAGCGATGCAGATGGCGGTGATCTCCGGAATGCCGTGCGGGAGGATCCACGCCCAGAACCAACCCGCCATCCCCTTGGCGGTGTACACCTGCGCGAGCGCCCCCAGGAACACCCCGTTCACGAACAGCATGATCGCCGTGCCCACCCCGACCGTCACCCCGAGCGCGAACGCCAGGAAGGCCACCTGGATGTTGTGCGTGAAGAGGAAGCTCGAAAAAGCCGCTTGCTCTCCGACCGAAGCGGTGTCCCCTTTCGCCTCATCCGCCGCCCGCTTGGCCGGGTCGAGCTTCAGGTGCTCCTCGGGAACCAGGTAGTGGGCCGCGTCGGGGTCGAAGATCATCCCCACGTAGCCGAAGCCCATCCCGGCGCAGAAGATGAGCAGGGAAGCCACGTACATCCGCCACTCGCGCCGCATGATCTCGGGGAAACCGCGGGAGAGGAACTCGATCACGTCGGCGAGCCGCGCCTTCCGGCCTGGGTAGGTGAGCGCATACGCGCGGCCCACCAGGTCGTTCAGGTACTCCGAGACGTCCGCCGACCCCGACCGCGCCCGGACCCAGAGGAGATCCGACGAGGAGGCGCGGTACAGCCGCGAGAGGTGTCTCGCCTCGTCGAGTGAGAGCGACTTGAGGCCGTTCGCCTCCGCCTTGTCCAACAGCCGCTCGAGGGCCGACCACCGTGGCCGCTTGGCGTCGACGAAGTCGGCGATCTCCACGCCGCGGAGCTTAGCGGATCCGGGCCCGGCAGAGCGCCGTTCCTCGGCGGCGGCTCTGCGCGACCCGGCCTCAGTGATCTCAAACGTGGTCGTTGACGTGGCACGTTGTCGGCGACGGCGACGGCGACGGCGACGAAGCGGCCAAGGTCGCGTCTCGTCCACGATCACGTCCTCGTCGCCGTCCACGTCGCCGTCCCCGACCGCGTCAACGTCAACGTCAACGCGGTCGCCGCGAGCTCGCCTCGAACGTGATGATCTCCACCACGATGAGGTCTAGGCTCGCCCCGTGGCCTCCGCCTCCTCAGTGCTCGACGGGACGCACAAGGTCCTTACTCCGGAGTACGTCGAGTTCGACTTCGTGCTCGCCGGGCTGTACAGCCGCTTCCTCGCGTGGCTCGTGGACGCGATGGTGGGCATCGGCCTCGCGGTGGCAGTGATGACCGTCCTGAGCGTGGTGATGGCCGTGTTTCCCGGCTTCGGCTCCGCTCTGTTCTTCGTGGTCTGGTTCCTCATCGACTGGGGCTACGCGATCGTCCTGGAGACGTTCTGGTCAGGGCAGACCATCGGCAAGAAGGCGCTCGGCTTACGGGTGATCCAGGAGAGCGGCGTCCGCATCGGCTTCTACCACGCGGTGCTGCGGAACCTGGCGCGGCCGTTCGACCGGCTCCCTTTCTTCTACCTGGTGGGGGGCATCGCCGCGCTGGTCTCGGCGTCGCACCAGCGGTTCGGCGACATGCTGGCGGGGACGATCGTGGTGCGCGACCGGCGGCTGAAGATCCCCGCATCGATCGCACGCCCGGAAGGCGAGGCGGCGATTCTGGGCGACCCGGTATTCCAGTCGAAGGTGGCGAAGCTGACCAGCGAAGAGGAAGAGGTGATCTTCGCCGCCGCCATCCGCCGCGAGGAACTGGGGATGGAGGCCCGGCTCAAGCTGTTCGCGACGCTCTCCCAAAGGCTGCAAGACGAAGCCGGCTTCTACAAGCCACCGCACCTCTCCGACGAGAAGCTGGTGCTCCTGGTGGCGGCCGCGCTGGCCGCCAGATCGGCCCAGAAGCGGAGCCGGGCCCGCAGGCGAGCGCCTCGCTAAAAGTAGGTCGCCACCACCGCCTGCGCCCCGTAACTGTTCCAGACCCGCTGATTCAGCATCAGGTACAGATAGACGAACCCTCGCGCCCCCACCGACACCGTGTCGCCCGCGAAGTAGTCAATCCCGAGGTTCGGCCCGATGCCAAAGAAAGCCGGCTGCAGGCCGTCGTTTCGGAAGATGTAGAGAAACGCCAGCTCTGCTCCCGCGTAGGGCCTGAGCGACTCCTCGGCGAACAGGTATCGCACTCCGAGGTTCGTCTGCGCGGCGACGATCTGCCTCGCCTCGATCCGCTCGGTGATCAGCATCAGGAGGACCCGCGCAGTGAGATCGAAATGGTTCTCGACGTAGAGCGACGACTCCAGCCCCAGCGGGATCGCCCAATCGAACGGCTGGTCGCCGTTGAATCGCATGTACCCGAGGGAAGCGCCCAGGCTCCGGTTGGCGAACTGGGCCTGGGCCTCGGTGGCGGAGAACAACGCCACCGCCAGGGCAATGGGAAGCAGCCTACGCATGGCAGGCGCATCGTATCCTCGTAACCTCGGGAAATCAGCCGCGATTCGACGAGGGGGACCGTTGCCTGATCGAGGTCGCCCCCGTACACTTCCGGTTCGATGCGGAGTCGAGGCTTCGGGGTGCTGCTGGCGGCCGTAGGGTGCGTGACGGCGCCGCCTCCGCACCCGCGCGCACTGGAGTGCAACGAGCTTTGCGCGCAATTCATCGGCGCGGGGGACCTCACCCGGGCCGAGGTGCAGTGCGATCTCGGCATCCAGTTCTCTCCGCACTATGCGGACCTCTGGGTGAACAAGGGTCTGATCGCGCTGCGGCGTGGCCAGGAGGACAAGGCGAAGGAGCACTTCATCAAGGCGCTGCGCTACAACCAGGAGCACGCGCAGGCGTACAACAACCTCGGCTACATCTATTACACCAATCGCGAGTACGGGAAGGCGCACGACGCCTTCCAGCGGGCGCTCAAGGTGAACCCCGACTACACCGAGGCGCGGTACAACCTCGCGCTGGCCTACAAGGACATGGGCGAGAAAGACAAGGCCCGCAAGGAGCTGCGGACCATCGTGGCGGTGAACGCGAACCTGGCCGACCCTCACCACTGGCTTGGGGTGATGGCGCTGGAGGACGGCGCGCACGAAGAGGCGATCGAGGAGCTTCAGAAGGCGGTGCAGCTCGACCCGACCTACGCCGAGGCGTGGATGAACCTCGGCAACGCCTACTCGGAGGCGGGCCACTACGGCGAGGCGCGCGACGCCTACACCTCCTGTCTCGAGGCCGACCCGAAGCACTCGCAGTGCCGGAACAACGCGGCGCTGGTGGCGCGGAAGGACGCCCTGCTCCAGCCCACCCTCAAGGAGGCGCAGGAGACTTTGGAAGGGCAAAACAGCGCCGCCTCGATGTACACGCTCGCGAAGACGTACCGGGAGAAGGGCTTGCGGAACGAGGAGGAGCGGGCCTTTCGCAAGTGCGTGAAGCTCGACGGGCGATACGCGCCCTGTCACTACGGGCTATATGAGCTGTACCAGGAGGAGCGGCGCGGCAAGGAGGCGACGATCGCCTGCAAGAACTTCCTCAAGTTCGCCACTGCGGAGGAGTACCCCAAGGAAGTTGAGAGCTGCGAGCGGTACGTCGGCTCCAACCAGTACTGAACGCGGTGTCCAGACCCCAACCGACGTCCAAGGCGCTCGACCATCGCTCGACCATCGCTCGACACTCGACACTCGACTCTCGACCCTCATGTCCGTCCGTCTCCTCGTCAAGCAGCGCAGCGAAGAAGGCGGCGCTGAGAAGGCGACCGAGGTCATCCTCGACGAAGAGGTCATCACCATCGGCCGGGACAAGAACTGCCACGTGGTCCTGGCCCAGCAGGCGGTCTCCCGCTCGCACGCCCGCATCTCCCGCGACGGCTCGCTCTTCTTCGTGGAGGACATGGGCAGCGCCTACGGCACGCAGATCAACGGCCAGACCCTGCCCAAGGGCGAGAAGCGGCTCCTTCGCAACGGCGACATCATCGCCATCGCCCAGTTCGACGTGACCTTCGACCGGGTGGCGGCCTCTCCGAAGGGCAACCCGACCGACAGCACCGCGATGGTGGCCCGCCAGGTGGTGAAGGACGTGATGCGCGGGCTCTCGCCCGGCCGCGAGAACCCCTACTTCCGGGTGATGAACGGCCCCAAGGAGGGCCAGCGGATCGAGATCCTCGACGCCCAAGAGATCGTGGTCGGCCGCGACGACACGGTGGACATCGTGCTCAAGGACGACCTGGTCTCCAGGCGCCACGCGAAGATCCGCCGGGACTGGTCCGGCACCCACGTCGAGGACCTCGAGTCCCGCAACGGGATCAAGGTGAACAAGAAGCGCATCAAGAAGAAGACCCTCAAGGACCGCGACGAGCTTGAGATCGGCGGCATCCGGCTGCTCTACCTGGACCCGACCGAGGTCCGGGAGACGCCGGTGGTCCTCCCCGACGAGGAGGGCGAGGCCACCGCCCAGGAGCCCTCCCCCTCCGAGGAGGAGAAGGCGCAGATGAAGGCCGCGGCCCAGGCCGCGAAGGAGGAGCCGCCGAAGGAGGAGCCCCCTCCGCCGGCGGAGCCGCCAGCGGAGCCGCCAGCCGAAGAAAAGCCGCCCGAGGATGCTCCAGGCGGACAGCAGACCGCGAGCGCCGACGACGAGGGTGCCGAAGCCGCGGAGGAGGGCGACGGCGAGGCCGCCGAGGAGAACGCCGAAGCCGCGTCCGGCGGGTTGGCCTCGAAGATCCCCGGCCTGGGTGGACGGGACGGCAAATCGCTCATCCCGATCGTGGCGATGGGCCTATTTGCAATCTTGGCGCTGCTGATCGTTATCGCGGTGCTGGTCGGCGCCTGAAATCCCCCTCCCCCCGGCGGGGGGAGAGGGCAAGGGTGACGAGGGGGGACCCCGTCAGAAGCAATCCGTGGCGTCCGGAGACGGGCCGAGCTTGATCACCGCGTCCGCGCCGCTCACCGCGACGAAGAGATCCCCGCTGATCGGCTCGAAGTCGAGGCCGCGCGGGCTTCCCAGGCCCGTGGCGACCACCGAGACCAGCGGGTCCGGAGTGGTCGGATCGCGCGTGTCGATGGTGTAGATGCTGCCGTTCGCCGCGTCGGAGGCGAGCAGGCAGCCGTTGGGGGCGACGAACGGCGAGGTGGTTGGCCTTGGCTCCAAGATGACGTCCCAGAGCACCGAGAAGGTCCGCAAGGGGACTCCGGGAGAGGTGTCGTTCGAGCCGCGGATGCAGTCAGCGCAGCCCGGGCGCCCGCCAGCCACCGGCGCGGAGTTGAACACCGCCACGGGGGGACCGAGGTCGGCGTAGCGCGCGCCACGGAGACGGTCGCGCCCCACGGTGACGTCAGGGAAATAGAAGACCAGGTCCCGGGCATTGCGGGTGATGGCGGTGGAGAGATCCTTCACCGACAGGCCCCACTGCTCGTGCTCGCCTCCCTGGAACAGGTCGTACTGGCCCTCGTGGGCGGCTTGGCTCCGCGGGTATGGGCCGGCGAGGGAGAACGAGAATCGGTAGACCGCGCTCTGCGGCGCGCCGCCGCCTTCCTGGCCGACGAAGAACGTGGCGTCGTGCCCTTCGATGAAGGAGGTGCCGCAGCCAGCGTTGATCGCGATCCGCACGCAGCTGCTCGAGGTGAGCGCGGTGGAGTTCCCCGCGGCGCCGGAGGTCTTGACCGCGAGGATCACCACCGAAGTGGGCGACGGCGAGGCCGTCGCTTGTACCGTCGGGTGCGGGGACGCGGGCGTGCCGCCGGGGCTGCCGACGGTGCAGCCAGTGCCGCTGTTGACACAGGCGGCGAGCGCGGTCATCACGTTCGCCGGGGTGGAAGCCGCCACGTTGAGACAGATGCCGGTATTGGGGCAGGTCCCCGCAGAGTTGACCTCGTAGACGTTGGCGCCGACGGTGACCCGGTCGCCGTCGATCGGCGCCAACAGGCTCACCAGCCCTTTCGCGTGAGTGGAGGGAGTCTGCGCCAGGCCCCGGAGGTTCGGCCCTCCGGTGGTGTAGTCGACGTACCGCACCACCGTGGGAGGCGTGCCAGGGGAGATCCGCAGCACCTCGGTGGAGCCACCCGAGTCGGTCACGTACAGGTTCCCCGACGCGTCGAGGAGGATGAACCCCGGCGCGAAGCCGACCGACTGCGCGTCGAGCTGCGCCCGGCTGGTGTAGACCGAGGGGAAGGTGGAGCCCGAGGGCAGCACCAGCACGTCGCGGTTGCCGCGGTTGGCGACGTACAGGTCCCCGTTGGGAGCCACCACCACGTCCTCCGGCGCATTGATGATTCCTCCGCCCAGGTCTCGCATCACCAGCGAAGCGGTCCGGTTCTTGTAGGCGTTGAAGGTGACCCGGAGGATGACCGTGGCGCTGGTGGCGCGATTGCCCGCGCCGTCCACCGCCAGCGCGGTGAGCGCCACGTCCTCCAGGAACGACCCCGGGACGGAGAAGCTGAACGGCTGGTTCAGCGGCAAGGTGGAGTTGCTGGGCACGAAGACGGTGCGCGTCCTCAGCGTGCCGGTCGCTCCCGCGGTCGCGAAGAACGCCGTGTAGGCCAGCTCGGAGAGCGAGTAGTTGTCGTTGGCCGAAACCACGAACTCGATGAAGTCGCCGGGCTGCACCACGCAGGCGGGAGGGGTTCCGCTGAAAGCGCACGGCGTTCCGTTGCGGAGGAGCTGCCCGGTGGGGATGGAGACGGCCGGCGGCGTGGTGTCGAACTTGAGCACCGCCACGTAGACGGTCGCCCTCACGCCGGTCGCGGTGCCGCCCGGACGGTACTCGGACTCGATGGCATAGGTGTCCTCGGCGGTGAAGTTGTAGGTGGCCTGGAAGGCCGAGTTGAAGCAGACCGTCGCACCCTTCTGCGCCACCGTGCCGCCGGTCGAGCTGGTGGCGGTGAACGCCACGTCTGCCGCCGTGGCGGTGGTGCAGGCGATCACGTTCCCGAAGGCGTCACGCACCAGGGCGAACACCTTCACGTCAGTGTTCGGCCCGATGAGAGTGGCCGAGGCGCTGAGCCCCACGGAGCCGACCGGACCGGTGCCCACGTTGAGCTGCAAGGCGCCCTTCTTCCCCACTCCTGCGATGTAGAAGCTCACCGTGAAGCTGCCGTTGACGGTGAGGCGGCTGATCTTCCCCGCGCCGGAGATCCCATCGTCCACCACCACCGCTCCGGGAGCGTCGGTGAAAACCGAAACCGGGCCGGTGGTGGGATTCCCGTACAGGTCGACCACCGCGTACCGGTAGTCGACGTCCTGCCCGGCCTGCACCGACTTGGTGGTGCTGGGCGGAGTGGTGGCTGGGAGGAACTCGAGCTGCTGGTCGGTGCAGCTCGAGCCGGTCCACGAGCGGCAGCCGAAGCCGAAGGCCGGCGCCGGACGGACCTCCAGCGGCGCGCCGGCGGAGAGGGCGGGCGTCACGCCGGCCACGGTCGCGGTGATGGTGAATTGGTAACCCGACCCAGAGACTCCCGAGAGATCGTACGCGACGAAGTTTCGCGTGCTGGGGAGGATGCCCTGGTCCTTGATCACCGCCGGGCTGGAGCCTGGAATGGTGAAGCTGGCCGCGAGCGTGGGAGCGACGGCGAGGGTGATGGTCGCGTCGGTGACCTCGTTGCCGAACGTGTCAAGCGCCGAAGCGAGGACTCCGACCTGCTCCCCTGCCCTCGCGCTGGCGCGGGTGAACGAGACTGTCACCTTCACCGGCAATCCCGGGCCCACCGTGACCGAGCGCGAGGAGAACACGGTGGTGTTCGCCGCGGTGGCGACCACCTTGTACTGGCCCGAACGCTCGAGGTTGGTGAGCACCTTCCCCTCGAGAAGCGCGCCGGGGATGTTGGTGGAGATGAGGATGGGCACGCCCACCGTGTTGCCGCTTGCGTCCAGCGGCTCGGACTCGGTCCTCAGCCGGTCGCCGACCGAGATGGTCACCGGATCGGCCAGCTCGGTGGTCTCGGCGTTCTTGAACAGCTTGAGCTTCACCTGGGAAACCTTGCCCGGCAGCACCCGAAGCGCCGCCGACCGCGCGAGCCCGTTCACATCCGCCGTGGCCTTCACCGCCCCGGCGCCGGCGGCCTTGAGCCCCTGGAGGGAAACCTGCGCCGCTCCGGTCGAGTCCGTCTTCGCGCTCTGGGGTGCCGGCCCTCCGGTGAGCCCTTCCACCGAGAAGGTGATCGACACGCCGGACAGGTCGGCGCCCTTCTCCGGGTGGCTGATCCTCGCGGTGGCCATCACCGTGCCGTCATCGGCGCTCACCTCTGCCGGATCCAGGGACAGCTCCATTCCCGTTGGCTTGACCGGCTCGTGGACGATGCTGACAGTGGTCGGCTCACTGACGTTGCCGGCGGAGTCGACCGCCCTCAGCTCGAGGCCGTTGGAGGCGTTGGTGGCGAGCTCCACCTCGGCGCGGAAGCGGGCGGTGAAGAAGTCGGCCCTCACCTCCACGTCGGCCTTCCCGCCCTTGATCCGGACGGTGGAGCCATACTCCGCGCTCCCGGTGATGGTCTGCTTGGAGAGCGTGGTGGGGCTGGTGACCGGGTCCACGTTGGGCGCCGGCGGCGCGATGATGTCCTTTTCCTCGCAGGCGAGCAGGGCGGCGGCGAAAAGCGGGACGAGTCTTCGCATGGGCTACTCCTCCGGGGCGAAACCGAATGCGTAGGAGACGGTGAAGGCGACTGACGAGAGGCTCTCGGTGCCGACATCGCCGAGCGGGCCGAGCGGCACCCGCCCGAGGGTGGCGCGCGCGGCGAGGCCGGCCTCTCCCGGGCCGAGGCGCATCCGGTAGCCAGCGCCCGCCACCGCCGCGTGGCCCATGCCGCCGGATGCCGTAGTCGCGCCCAGGGTGCGGAACTCGCCCCGGGACAAGTAGGCGGCGTACGCGGCCGAGAGGTGGAGCGCATGGCTCCCAGAGCTCCACGCCTCGTAGCGCGCGCCCAGCTCGACCGGGAAGGCCAGCAGGTTCTCGATGAAGGCGGGATCGAGCCCGCGCCTGGGCACCAGCCGCTCGCCCTTGCCGGTGGCCTGGAGCACCCCGGCAAAGAGCGCAGCGCGGAGCCGGCCTCCCGCGAAGGGGAGCCGAAACTCCACCTCTCCGCCGGCCTCGTAGCCCGGCTTGAGGAAATAGAACGGAACCACCGCGCCCACGCGCGGCCCGACGAACAGCCGCGGCCTGCCCGAAGCTGGCTTCTGAGAAGGGGCCTCGGCCGTTGCTTCGGTCGGCGCAGGAGCTGGCACGTCGGCGTACGCTTCGATGCGCTTCACCTCGGCCGGAGCTGAGGGCGGAGGTGGTGGAACCAGCGGCTCGATCGGAATGGCCGCAGCCGGGGCGGGGCTCTCCGCCGGAGCAGGCGCCGCCGGCTGCGGAGTGGGCTTCTTGGACTTCCTGGCCTTGGCGCCGGATGGCTTGGGCGCGGGCTGCTGCGCCTGCGCGCTGGAGCAGGCCAAGGCTATCGCGAGCAGCCAACTCAGGCGTGTCACGATGCCTCCCCTTTGTGGCGGACCGAGCGTCCGGCCGCTTTCCAGGACTCGCCCCCCGAAGAGCGGCCACATCCTACTAGCTTCTGCGACGGACGGCGGAAGTGCTCAGATGTGGGGGAACATGCGCGCCCCTCGCAACCTCGTGCGTAGCCCGCAACTCTTGCGAGGCGGCCCGGGCAGGCGCCGGGCCCGCCCGAGTAGTGAGTTCAAATGCTTCTCCACCGCCCCGGCATGGTCCTACGATTGCTCGGAAGGAGACGCCATGTCCCACCCACGCCCGCGCGGTTTCACCCTCATCGAGATGATGGTCACGGTGGCGATTCTGGGGATCTTGGTCGGCCTGGCCGCCTTCGCGCTGGGCGCGGCGACCCGCAGCGCGAAGCTCTCCGGCGCCCGGTTCGACGTCGTCAACTTCCTCGGCCAGGCGCGCGCTACCGCCGTCTCCCGCGGCCATGACGTATACGTGGTTTTCACGAATCTGGAGTCGACGACCACCTTTGACAGCAGCTTGGCCGACGCCTTGAAGACCTCCGTTGCGCCGAGGGTCATCGTCTACGGCGACCCGACCCTGGCGCTTCGCGGTCAGACCAACGCGCAGATCCTCGCCGCGATTGCTGCCGGGCCGTCGGACGTCATCGATCAGGTCAGCGGCGGAGGGGTGACCTACGGCAGCAGCGGGCTGACCTTCATCGACCGCAACTCGACCGTGGTGCCGGATTGCAACAACATCAGCACCCTCAAGCCCCCCTACCTCCAGGTCAGTGGCGCGCGCCTGTCCAACGCCAGCCGCGCCTGCTCCAAGGCCTGGTGCACCTTCTGCACCACCGACGGGAGCTGCACCGGCACCATCCGGTTCAGCGGCGACGGCACCGCCAGGGTAGTCAACTCGCCCAACGCCGGCTCGGGCGGAGTGGTGCAGTTGGTGGATCCCGACAAGGCCACCGACCGGCGCTACTGCATTCTGATCAGCGAGCCGGCGGGCCTCGCCATGGCGATGGGCGCCCGCTAGTGGAGGACGACCGAATGCACTCTCGAGCCCGACGACTCCGCGGAATGACGCTGATCGAGGTGATGGTCTCGATGGCCATCCTCGCGATCGGAATCCTGGGAGTGGCGCAGATGCAGGTGCTCGCCTCGGCGCAGAACGGCATCGCCCGCCGGACCTCCCGGGCGGCGTCGATCGCCCGCGACTTCAGTGAGAGCGCCCAGCGGTGGAGCTACACCGACGCGCGGCTGGCGGACACCACCTGCGACGCGTTCACTCTCCCCGTCGAGAGCGCTCTGGGCTCCGCGGAGGCGGTGCCGAACACGGACAAGGCAGACTTCACCGCCACCGCCATCAACGGCAACACCACCGATGCCCTCACCCTCGGGGGGACGGTGCCCTACGACGGCCTGGCCGCGCCGCTGCTCGGCAATGCCGGCACGGACAAGTACCAGCTCCTCTGGACGGTGCGCCAAGTGGACTTGAACTCGAGCCTGTCCGGCTGCGAGGGAAAGGTGGTGACGGTGATCGTGCGCTACCCGATCGGCAACGGCGCCACCTTCCGGAACCTCTTGACCAGCTTCCTCAAGTACGACGACTCCAAGGTCGTGCAGGGCGGCTTCGCGGAGCAGCTATGAGGCGCCTTTCGCGAAGAAGCCGCGGCCTTACCCTGATCGAGATGCTGGTCACCGCCGGCGTTTTGGCGATCGTGCTCGCCGGCGTCCTGGGCGCCTTGGCGGAGAACCAGCGGCAGTACGTGGCGCACGCCGACGTGGCGGGCGTCCAGTCCAACCTGAGGACCGCGGCGGCGCAGCTCGAGAAGGCGCTCACCCGCGCCGGGTATGGGATCGATC
Organism: Myxococcales bacterium; assembly: GCA_016191815.1. Taxonomy (GTDB): domain Bacteria; phylum Myxococcota; class Myxococcia; order Myxococcales; family Myxococcaceae; genus JACPVI01. Next base: position 10,915 of record JACPVI010000074.1, on the reverse strand, counting down.
CCAACTACGCGATCGAGCCCTCCGACGGGACCAGCACCTTCAGCTCCGACGCGGTCGCCATCCAGTACCGGGACCCGGCGTTCCGCCGCGACGTCACCGCCGCCACCAGCGCTCTGCTCACCCTTTCCGCGGCCATCGGCGAGCCCTTGGAGAAGGGGCAGCGGTTGCTCGTCGTCTGCAACCAGGCGAGCGACTTTGCCTACCTCCGCACCTCGGCCGCGGTGGCGGCCTCCGCCACCACCATCGCCCTGGACGGGTCGGCGGCCGCCCCCTGGAACGAGACCGGACGAATCACCGCGATGAGCTGCTTCAACGCCGGCAACGCGGTGCTCACCCGGGTGGAGCGGCGGCAGTTCTTCGTCGCCTGGATGAACGACCCCGGCCAGGGTGAGCAACGTGCGGTGCTCGCCGTCCGCCGCGGGGTGGACCTCGATGCCGACGGGACCGTGGACGAGGCGCCGACCGCCACCGACACCCAGGACGCCGAGGTGGTGGCGCTGGACATCGAACAGCTCCAAGTCTCGTACGTGATGAACCGGCCCATCGCCACCATCGCCACCAACTTCGCGCTCACCACCGGCCCCGACGACGACGACGATTGGATCTTCGGCGACACCGGCACCGCCGACGCGCCCTCCTCTGCCTCACCTGGCTGGACCGGCAACACCCCCAACCCCACCCCGGCGGCGCCTCCGCTGTTGCGCGAGTTCGGCACTTGCAACGCGGTGGTCGACTCCAACGCCGCCGGCTACTGCGGCTACGGAGCGCGCCGCCGGTACACCGGCCACCCCGGCAACATCCGCGCGGTGCGGTTCAGCCTCGCGGCGCGCTCGGCGAAGGAGGACCTGGCCCTGAACGCCGAAAAGCTCGACCTGGTGGAGAACCCGATGGAGAACCTCACCGCCACCAACCTCTCGGCCCAGGTTTCGAGCAAGCGCCGCCGGCAGCTGTACCGCCAGACGGTGGCGCTCAAGAACATGTTCCAGCGGAAGATGTTTCCCCCACCGCCCGAGAACTTCGCCGGCGGCTAGGAGAAGAGGAGCCAGCTCGATGCGAGCGAGAGGCATGTCGCTGTTGACGGTGATGATCGTGGTGGCGGTGCTGGTGTTCCTGGTCGCCGGCGCGCTGGTCTTCACCGGGCGGGAGCTGGCGGGGGCGGCGCAGCACAAGCGACGCGAGGAGCTGGCCTCCTGCGCGGCAGGCGCCCGGAATCTGGTGATGGCCCAGGTCCGGACGGACCTCACCGCCAAGACCGGCAACACCAACATCATGGGCGAGGTGGACACCAACCCGGCCGATCCCAACGACGGGCTGCTCATCCGCACCGGGCACCTGGACCAGGTGGTGGACGGCGGGTCGAACGCGGTGACGCGCTGCACCGACCCGGTGGCGGTGAGCCAGCTCGATCTCACCAACGTCACCTGGGGCGACGAGCAGGGCGGGACCAGGCTCTGCTACCGGATGGTGGCCCATTGCATGGACAAGCGGACGCGCGATCGGACCGAGGTGGAGTTCGAGATGCGCGTGGTGATTCCTTGAGCGCCGGAGGACGATCATGAACCGAAAGCGACTGACCCGCATCCTGCTCGGCGCGCTGTTGTTGGCGGGCAGCTCGAGCCTGCTCCCAGGCGACGCCCAGGCGGACGTGGCCTGCTGCCTCCGGGGCACCAGCACTGCGGTCAACAACCTCAATGCCCTCACCTCCGAGCCCGACGAGCGGTTCTTCATGGCCAAGGGCACCCCGCCCAATCTGATGTTCCTGCTCGACACCTCCTGCTCGATGAACGAGCTGGTGGTGAGTCCGAGGAACACCAGGCCGCGCGATCCCAGCAACCCGGGCCGAATCCATTCCAGCTTCACCGGTTGCTGGGACGGAGCGACCGCTGCTCTGAAGACAGGCTACGACGATGAGCTGGCGGCCAAGAACTTCTCCGTCTCCGGCAACCACCCTCCGATTGACCTGGGCGTGGCCCCCGCGGAGTGGAACGGCGACAACGGCTTCCCGGACCTGTTCAAGCAGGCCGAGTACTACCGCTACCGATCATGGGAGGCAGACCCCTCCACCGCCCCCGGCTATTCGACCGTCGCCAGCGCCTGCGCGGGCGTGGCCGGCTGGTGCAAGGTCCGGACATATGATGCGACCGACGGGAGGTGGGAATGCACCGACTGGCAGACGGACGGCAAGTGGTGTCAAGCCTGGACGTGCACCTCGGGCAATTGCTCCACCCCGAGCGCGGGAGCTGTTCGGACCTGCTCGACCATCATCAACGCCGACCGGGTGGCGGACTGCAATAGCTGCCTCACCAACAAGGGCTACTTCCTCGATCCCGGCACGAGCGACTACCAATACCCCTCGACGGACAACAATCGGCTGCTCTTCTCCGGCAGGTTCCTCAACGTCATCACTCCCAAGTTCCATACCGCGCGCACGGTGCTGAAGAAGGTGCTCTGGCGCACCAAGAGCCTCCGAATGGGCTTGACGGTCTTCGATGAGAACGACGACGGAGGAAAGCTGATCAGCGCCTTCAACCCTCCCTGCAACCAGCTCGACGATCCGACTGCCGCCTCCTGGGACAGCAACCGCAAGTCGCTGATCAACGAGCTGAACAACAAGAACAAGGTCTACTTCAAGTCGGGAACGCCGCTGGCCGAGGCCCTGCTCAACGTGGGGCAGTACTTCGGGCCAGACAACAACACCATGTTCGACGGCTGGTTCGGGACCGGCTGGACGAAGACCGAGTTCCAATCGAAGAGCGGGAACAACGTCACCTTGTGCCGCTCCTGCCAGATCAACTCGACGGTGGTGGTGACCGACGGCGCACCCTGGGAGGACAACTGCACGCCGGAGTGCGTCAACCGCCAGGATCCGCAGTGCACTCTCTCGGATGGAGGGGTCTGCCCATCAGGCAACCAGTGCGGCGGCAGCGGCGTCGGTCAATGCAGTTGCACCTGCGACGCCAGCACCAAGATCTGCCAATGGAACAAGGCGAATCCTTGCGGCAACTTCGAGCAGGACTTCGTGAAGAACGCGGCGGAGATGAACTGCACCGGCAGCACCAACTGCCAGAACGATGATTGCGAAGCATTCGACTGCCAGAACCCTGTCTGCCCAGGCGCAGGCAGTTGCCCGCAGAAGTGCGGCTCCGGAGCGGACTGCAAGAACGCCGGGAGCAACGACTGCTGCGATCAGCCGACTTCGCCGCAGAACGATCGTCTCGACGGCGTCGCGAAGTGGTTCTTCGAGAAGGACCTGGACGGCAACACCGCGAACGGCAAGCAGCGGCTCCTGACCTACACGGTAGGTTTCGGGATCGACCACCCACTGCTCGCGAAGACCGCCGATGTCGGCGGCGGCGCCTACTTCACCGCCAACGACCGCGACTCCTTGGCCGCAGCGCTGCTCGACGTGATCGAGGACGTCGCCCGGCGCGCTACCACCTTCGGCACCACCGCGCTCTCCACCGTCCAGAGCACCAGCGCCGGCACCGACGCCTTTGTTCCCCGCTTCCAGCCGGGCCTCTCCAAGGATCTCTGGCGCGGCTACCTGTACCGCTTCGACATCGAGAGCGAGTTCACCAACGGCTGCCAGACCACCACCGCCGCTCCCCGGCACGCCAAGGACCTCGACGAGGACGGCTTGTGCGAAACCTTCTTCTACAAGGACGCGGACGGCGCCGTGGTCGAGGAGGACCCCGAAACGGGCCTGTTCGTGAAGAAGGGGACCACCACCCCGGCCAACCCCATCTGGGAGGCGGGCGACGTGCTCACCAACACCACCGGGCCCGACGGCCGGAACATCTGGACGGTCACCGACAGCAACACCGACGACAAGCTCGACGCCTCGGACACGATGCGCGAGTTCTCGACTGCGAACGCGGCCACCCTCGCGCCCTACATGGGCATCAGCGACGACGTGACCGACGACACGGTGTGCGGGCCGCTCTACGACAAGCTGGGCATCACCTCGCCCGCGAAGACCTCCTGGGGCACCGACTGCGCCAAGGTGATCATCGAATACTACCGGGGGAAGCGATCCAACGATCCCGATCCCAGCTTCCGCACCAAGAAGCGGAGCTGGATCTTCCAGGACGTGTTCCACTCCTCACCGGTGGTGCTCGAGCCCCCGCGGCAGGAGGCGAGCTGTGACTCGCGGCAGTGCCTCAAGTCGCTGTTCACCTTCGAGGGGAAGCGGGTGCACTCGGTGGCGAGCGCGGCCTACAAGGACTTCGTCACCGCGGCCAACGGCCCGTGCGGGGCGGCGAAGTGCGAGGGGCGGCACCGCCTGGTGCTGATCGGCTCGAACGGAGGCTTCCTCCACGCCTTCGACTCGGGCGCCGCGAAGAGCCCAGAGACACGCAACGCCCTCACCGGAAACCTGGAATACGAGAACGGTGAGGGGAAGGAAGTTTGGGCCTTCATCCCTCCCGACCTCTTGCCCGCGCTCAAGCACAACTTCGACCGGCACGCCTACTTCGTCGACGGAACGCCGATGGTCCGTGAAGTGTGGGTCGACACCGACACCGACGGGGTGAAGGAGTCCGGGGAGTACCGCACCATGGTGGTGACCGGCGAGCGGCGCGGAGGACAGCACTTCTTCGCCCTCGACGTGACCAGGAGCACCGATGACTTCACTGCTCCGGCCAAGCCGAAGCCCTCCTTCCGGTGGATGTGGCCTCAGCCGTGCGACACCGACGTGGGCACCGTGGGCGAAACCTGGAGCAATTTCTTCCCCAAGCCGCCTCCCATCGGCCCGGTCCTGCTCGAAAAGACCGGCGGGTTCACCTTCAACTACCGCACCTACAGCGCCGGGAGCTGGAGCAACGCCTCCAAGGCGGTGGAGGAGCGGTGGGTGGCGATGCTCAACGGCGGCTACGACCGGGCGATGGTCCGCGGCCGCGGCTTCGGCATGCTCGACGTCTGGACCGGCGCCGAGCTGTGGCGGGAGTTCTTCGCCGAGGGCAATGCGATGACCAACAAGCTCGCATACCCGATCGCCTCGGGCATGGCGATGCTCGACATCGGCCCCGGCGAGATGGGGAACAGCACCTTCTTCGACGGCTACTTCGACACCGCCACCTTCGGCGACATGGGTAGCAACCTCTGGACGGCTCGATTCTACGAGCCGGGCGCACTTACCAGCGGCAAGGTGACCAACTGGCGCTTCGCCCGCGCCTTCCAGTCGGAGAAGGGCGCCGGCGCGACCGAGACCAACCGCCGGCCGATCTCCTACATCACCTCGAACACGCTGCAGCTCACCACCGGCATGGTGAGGACCTTCTTCGGCACCGGCGATCGCGCCGCGGTGCTGCACCGCAACGGCGGCGAGTGCTCGTTCGATTCCTTGAGCACCTGCATCCAGATGGGGTGCGAGATCGAGGCGAAGTACGAGTCGAAGAACGTTCCTTCCGGCGAGATCAAATTCGAGTCGGAGTGGGACGACGGGTCGATCGAGGAGTTGGAGTACAAGAACAAGCCCTGCGTCGACGGCGCCTGCAAGAAAACCTGGGAGGACGGCTGCGAGGACAAGTGCACCGATACGATGTGCAATGGCCAGGCCCCCTGCCCTGCTTGCGCTGGCGAGGACGCCTGCGAAGACGCCCTCTACTTGGCCCCCCCACCCTTGGGCTGCCTGGCGGCGTGCCCGGGAAGCTGCACCAACAGCAAGCTCAAGCTGAAGATCAAGGTGAAGGATTGCCCGAGCGGCAGCACGGTCGGCCCGTCCGAGCTGAAGCTCGAGGCCAAGTACGAGTGCAAGGTCGACAACGGGAAGCTGGAGTGCAAGACGGAGAAAGAGAATTTCACCACCGGCGTGATCGAGTACAAGAACTCCGCGCTCGGCTCGGTGGCCAAGCACAAGTTCTACCAGGTGCACACCTTCGGGCGGCAACACCAGGTCGGCGCGGCGCCCTTGCCTCTGAAGATCTTCAATGACACCGCCTCGGCCAACGTCTACGACAGCCGGCGGCTCACCGAGACCAACCTGGCGGACTTGGGCACCGAGTCCACGCCCAGCGGCACCTATGGCACCGATTTGGGCGCGGGCTGGTTCCTCACGTACGACAGCATCGACGAGCGCACCGCGGCGCCCTCGGCGGTGGCGCCTTCGGTGAGCCTCACCTCTGCCTGCGTGCTCTGGGACACCATGCGGGGCGCCGCGTCCGACGGCGGGCAATGCCCGGTGCCGGGAGGCGAGCACCCCGCCCGCCAGGTGCAGGCCGAGGTGATCACCGGCAAGGCCGACTGTGCGGGCTTCATGATGTTGCTCGACGGTGGCTTCAACCGGTACATCGAGCGCACCACCCTGGTGACGCCTCCGACGATGGAGGTGGTCCGCTCGGTAGTGAACGGGAAGGTCGTCTATACGCCGGTGGGCACCGGCCCCGGCTCGAACCCCAAGGGAGGCGGCACCGCGACCGAGACGGACATGGTGCAGTCGGTGTATCAACTCGAGCTGTCGCCGGCCGAGCACCGGTGCCGGCACGTCTCAGGAGCGAGCGCGGCATGCGGAAAGTAACGGCGCTGGCGCTGTTGTGCCTGTGGACGGCGTGCAGCACGCGCGAGTCCGGTCCGCCTCCGGTGACCTACGACGAGCTGCGGCTCCGGCTGACCGGGCTGGAGCTGCAGCACGGCGACGACGCCTACATGCTGGACGACGTGCTGGAGATCGCGCGGCAGCTCGAGTCGCTGCCGCCGAGCGCGGCCAACCGCGAGGAGGCGCAGAAGCTGGTGGCGTACATCCGGGCCAAGCGGCGGCTGACCGAGCACACCCGCACCACGCCTCCGCCGCCGGAGATCAGGAACCCGGTACACGCCGGCCGGGTGGTGATGGCGGGCCCGCCTCCCAAGGAGCCGGAGCAGGTGCGCAAGGTGGAAGAGGTGAAGGTCGGCACCCTCCGCCAGGAGTTGGTGGACGCCTACGGGAGCTGCCTGGTGCGGCAGACCTGGCACAAGGGCGAGCGGGGAGGGCCGACCACCGAGGTTTTCCAGGTGCTGCCCGACTGCCGCGGGGACCTCAAGCCTCTTGTCTTCACCGTAGCCAACGACCGAGTGATGGGAATCCGCCCAGGGAACGTGGACTACGTGATGACCGAGGTCCACCCAGACCGGCACCGCAGGGGGCGCCCGGTAGAACCCGAATAGCGGGCGGAGGGGCAGCGGCCAGAGCACGGGAGGCGCGCCGCTCACCCAGTCCCGCGGGCAGCAGAGAGATCATGAGGGCCGCCGCGCTTCTTCTCGGAGCCGTCCTGGCGGCTGGTTGCCGCTGCTCGCCGGAGACGGTCTCGGAAGACGGCGGCGCACCCGAGGTCGACGGCGGAACGGATGGGGGCAACGGCTCTCCGGACAGCGGGAATCAGGGCCCGGCGGACGCCGGCGGCGATGCGGGAGTCGCCTGCCGACCCCTGGGCGCACCCTGCTCTTCCCCATCGCAGTGCTGTTTGGGAGCCTGCAGCATCCCGGATGGCGGGTCCGGCACTTGCGTGGAGCGCCGCTGCGCCGCCACCGGCGCCGAGTGCGGAGCCGCGGTCGACTGTTGCAGCCTGGCGTGCCGGGCAGATGGGGGCGCCGCCCAGTGCGCGGCGTCAGGCGGCTGTGCGGCGACGGGAGCGAGCTGTGGCGCTTCCTCCGAGTGCTGCTCGAATCGGTGCTCGGGGACCTGCCAGCCGGGCTCCGGCGGCTGCCGCGGCTCGAATGAGCCATGCACCGCGGACTTCAACTGCTGTTCGGGCACCTGCGCCAACGGCCTCTGCCAGGGCGCCGGCGCGGCCTGCAAGGTCGCGGGCGACTCGTGCGCTACGGACTCGGCGTGCTGCAGCTCGCTGTGCGGCTCCGATCAGAAGTGCCGGATCCTCACCGTCTGCCGGCCGCGCGGAGAGCCTTGCAGCTCTCCATCGGCGTGCTGTGGCCTGACCTGCGCCGCGGGGTACTGCGCCTCACTGGGCTGGTGCCTGCCGACTTTCGAGCCCTGCCAGACAGACATCGAGTGCTGCAGCGGAAAGTGCGACCGCGACGTGACGGGCTTCAAGCGCTGCCTCTCTATCGGCGGGTGCCGCACCTCCGGCCCGGTCTCCACACCCAAAGCCGCGCTCAACGAATTCGGCGAGATCTGCCGAGCCGGCTACGAATGCTGCTCCGGGCAGTGCGAGGCGGACGCGCAAGGCGTGCTCCGTTGCCGGAAGCAAGGCGATCCGCGGTCCTCGGCGTCGCCGCGCGTTTGCCTGCCCGAGGGCGAGCTATGTGAGACCGATCTCGAGTGCTGCTCGTCCGCGGACGGCGGGGCGCCCAGGTGCGACCGGCCTCCGGCTCCTCCGGGCGAGACCGCGTACCCGAAGCGCTGCCTGACCGGCACCGCCTGCCGTGCAGATGGGACGTCCTGCGCGGACCCGACCCAGTGTTGCTCCGGACGGTGCCTGCTGCATCCAGATCAGCAATACCGCTGCGGCGTTCCTCCACTGCCACCGGACGCTGGCGCGGCCGACGCGGGAGGGCCGGACGCCGGCTGCGTCGCCTTCGGCGCCGGCTGCTCCGCCGACAGAGACTGCTGCACCGGCCTACGCTGCCTTCCCGACGGCCAGGGAGGCCTGGCTTGCGGGGCGGTGGTCAACTGACGAGTCGGGAGCAGGGCTGCTCGCACACCTTGAGGGCGGCGTTGCAGCTGACGCCCGCGCTGCCCCTTGGCGGCGCGCACCAGGCCAGGGTCGATCCAATGCAGCTTCGGGTGCTTTCGCTCGCGCACGCGCAGCTTCGCTTCGAATCCAGGCAGCCGCCACGCCAGCAGCGTGTCCTCGAGAATCGACACGTACTCGTCGACGGTCGTACGCGAGACGCCGGAGTCCCGCGCCAGCCCGGACACGTTGACGGTCTGCCCATGCATCAGCGCCGCCACCGGAAGGAACCGTGCGAAGCCGGGGAGGTTGCGGACCAGCGCCTCCGCCTGAACCTCCTCCTTGAGGTAGCTCTGGACGTAGGCGCGAAGCGTCTCGTCCGGCCGCTCGGAAGCGAGCACGACCGGCAGGGTCCCGGCGCGCAACGCGTCCTCGAGCGCGAACCGGCCCTCCAGCTCGAACGGCAGGAAGGGGTAGAGACTCTTGCGCAAGGCGCGCCCGGCGAGCAGGTTCACTCCGCCGCGCCGCAGCCTTCGCGCGCTCGACCCAGCCAGCGCGAAGCGCAGGTCCCGCTCCTCGATGAAGCGGTGCACGTCGTTGAGGAGCGAAGGCAGCCGCTGCACTTCGTCGACGCACACCCATGTGTGCGGGCGCAGCGCCCGCAGCCGGTCGCCGAACGATTCAGGCCGGCGCAAGAGCTCGAGGAAGAGTCCCTCGGCGAGCAAGTCGATCCGCTTCGCCCCGGGGAAGTGCTGCCGCACCCACGTACTCTTGCCCGTTCCGCGTGGCCCGAAGAGGAAGAAGCTCTGCCGCGGCGGCTTCAGCAGGCGCGGCAGTTCGGGCCGCGGCAAACCGTTTGGGGAGCTGCCTTCCTGCGTGCGTTCCATCCCGGCGAGCCCATCTCCTATACTTGGGGTCATTGAACGAGCGTCGCCGACAGTTGCTCGGAAGGATGCGCGCCTCCTTGGCACACGACGAGGCGCACCTCTTGACACCCGACCAGCGAGCCCGGGGCGCTGCTCTTCTCGGCCAGGTGTGCGACGCGATCGCCGCCGAGCGCGCCATTCCTGCTGGCGGGGGCCGGGACGAGCCGCCGGAGCTGTGGCTTCAGATGCTCGCCCGCTTCCGGTCGCTGAGAACGACCGCCCGATGACGCCGCCCTCGGCGCAAGCCCTGGAGTGTCTGGCGCGATTCCTCGCTGCGTGGGGACGACCCGCGGCGCTGGTGGGCGGAATGGCGATGGTGGCGCGCGTCTGGCGGCGACCCACGGTGGACCTCGACGTGATGGTGGCAGTGCCCGCGGGGACCGAACAGGCGTTGCTGGATCTCGCCCGCGACCATGGCTACACCTTCGACCCCCAGCGCACGCGCGACTTCCTGCCCGGAGGCCTGGTCCAGCTCTTTGGGCCGGAGGGGGCGAGAGTCGATCTTTTGTTCGCTGATGACCCGATGTCCGAGTCCGTGCTCTCCCGCGCGACTCGTGAGCGCCTGCTCGGGGTGGAGTTGCCCGTCGCGACCGTGGAGGACCTCCTGCTGATGAAGCTCGAGGCGAACCGGCCATCCGACCTCGATGATGCCATCGCGATCAAGGACGCCTTCCAGGCCGAGCTGGACAAGCAGTACCTCCGCCACTGGGCACACAAGCTTGGCATCGCCGATCGCCTCCAGGCGCTGATCGGTCGGTGAGCCGCGCGTGTTGCTCTCACACAGTCAGCCCCTTGCTCCCAGCCGCTGCTTGCGCTTCCCGCACGCCGCCGGTCAGTGCGGTAGCTCCTCGAAGTAACCTGGGACGAACCGTACCGCGCCCCCGCCGGAGGGTGAATCCGGCGACGGCGAAGTCGTGGTCGAAGCTCAGTGCCGCCTCGCACCGGCTGGCCTTCATCAGCGCGAAGCTCACCGCGTCGGCGCGGGTGATCACCTGGGCCCGGCACTCGAAGCGCCGCCCGACGATACGCGCTTCGATCGACGTCAGAGCCCGCCCTCGAGCAGCCGCAGGAAGGTATCGAAGCCGACGACCTCGACGCCGCCGGCGGTCTTCATCGTCGCCGCGCGCGGGTAGACCTTCGGCGGTGGTCTGAAACTGATCCACTTTCGGCGGTCAGGGAGATCCAGTCCGAGTTGCTGGGAATCGACGAGACGGCCTGCATGCGGTCGTTTTGGGCGGAGCCCGGGCTTCGGCGTTCGCCGGAGCGAGCGAAGCGAGCGGAGGCGCACTCCGTGACCTGCCGCTCAGCGAGGCCGAGCATTGCTGGCTGACGAACGCCTCAGCCGTCGCCGAGCAGATGCTCAACGGCCAGCTCGTAGCTGGCGAT
>JACPVI010000008.1 GCA_016191815.1 Myxococcales bacterium | reverse complement strand
GTCGGTGATCTTCCCTTCCGGGCTGATCGTCACCAGCGGGTCCAAGCTGGCCTCAATCAGGCTCCGGGCGTACTGGGAGGCCTGCCGTTGCTCGGTCACGTCGCGGGCGGCGGCGAACACTCCGAGCACGTTCCCCCGGGCGTCCTTGTACACCGAGGCGTTGTAGAGCACCTCGGTGAGCAGCCCGTCCCTGTGGCGGATGGTGAGCGGGTAGTCGGTGACGTAGCCCTTGGCGAAGACCTGCTGGTAGCCCTCGCGAGCCTTCATCGGCTCGGTGAAATAGTCGGAGAAGTCGGCTCCGATCAGCCTCTCGCGCGGAACGCCGGTGACCTTGATGGTCGCCTCGTTCACGTCGGTGATCTTCCCCTCCGGGCTGATGGTGACCAAAGGGTCGAGCGAGGCCTCGATCAGGCTTCGGGCGTACTGGGAGGCCCGGGTGAGCGCGGTGATGTCGCGGGCGGCGGCGAACACCCCGAGCACGTTGCCCCGCACGTCCCTGTACACCGAGGCGTTGTAGAACACGTCGGTGAGCTGCCCGCCCTTGCCGCGGATGGTCAAGGGGTAGTCGGAGACCACGCCCTCGGCGAACGCCAGCTTGTAACCCTCGCGGGCTTTGGCCGGATCGGTGAAGTAGTTGAAGAAGTCCGAGCCGATGAGCCGATCCCTCGGCACGCCGGTAGCCCTCACGGAGGCCTCGTTCACGTCGGTGATCTTCCCGCCGGGGTCGATGGTCACCAGCGGGTCCACCGAGGCCTCGATCAAGCTCCGGGCGTACTGGGAAGCCTGCTTCTGGGCGGTGGTGTCTCGGGCGGCGGCGAACACTCCGAGCACGCTCCCGTGGATGTCCTTGTACACCGAGGCGTTGTAGAGCACGTCGGTGAGCCGGCCGTCCCTGTGGCAAATGGTCAGGGGGTAGTCCGAGACGAACCCCTTGGTGAACACCTGCTTGTAGCCCTCGCGCGCCTTTAACGGCTCGGTGAAGTAGTTGGAGAAGTCGGTCCCGATGAGCTGGTCGCGCGCCACCCCGGTCACCTTCACCGTGGCCTCGTTCACGTCGGTGATCTTCCCGGTCGGGCTGATGGTGACCAGAGGGTCGAGCGAGGCCTCGATGAGGCTCCGGGCGTACTGGGAGGCGCCCTTCTGGGCGGTGATGTCGCGGGTGATGGTGGAGAAGCCGATCAGCCGGCCCTCCCCGTCGTGGATCGGCGAGACGGTGATGGAGACGTCGATCACCACCCCGTCCTTGCGAATCCGGTTGGTCTCGTAGTGCTCGGTCAGCTCGCCGCGCTTTAGCTTCTCGACGATCTCCGGCAGCTCGTCGACCCGGTTGGGAGGGATGAGGATGCTGATGTTCTTCCCCATCACCTCCTCGCGGCTGTAGCCGTAGATTCGCTCGGCCGCCGGGTTCCAGGTGAGGATCCGCCCGTCCAGCGCCTTGCTGATGATGGCGTCGGCCGAGGACTCGACCAGCGCATCCAGCCAGGAGGCGTCTCCAGGCTGCCCTGCCGCCCCCGCGGCCGCGGCCATCGAGGGTTCTTGGGGCTTGCCCTTGCCGCGTCTGTCGGTTCGGTTAGCCATGGCCGGACTTGATAGTCACTGCGTATCGCAAGCGCAAATCCGCAAGCAGTGGAGAGCGGTCAGGCGGTCGCCGGGAAGCCGCGCGCCCCCGCGTGAACTTCGGCCGCTGTTCGGGATATGACGGTGCCATGCTCCGCAGCCTGCTCGCCGACCTCGAGGCCGCCGTCGCTCACGATCCAGCCGCCCGGAGCAAGCTCGAGGTCCTCCTCGCCTACCCGGGCCTGCACGCCCTGACCCTCCACCGGGTGAGCCACCAGCTCTGGAACCGCGGCTTCAAGCTGGCCGCCCGGCTCTTCTCTCACTACAACCGCTTCCTCACCGGGGTGGAGATCCACCCCGGGGCCACCATCGCCGACGGGGTGTTCATCGACCACGGGATGGGGGTGGTGATCGGCGAAACCGCGGTGCTCGAGGAGGGCTGCATCATCTACAAGGGAGTGGTGCTGGGCGGCACCTCATTGGAGCGGAAGGTCCGCCACCCGCATCTGGGGAGGAACGTGATCGTCGGCTCCAACGCCTGCGTCCTGGGGGCGATCCAGGTGGGCGACGGCGCGCGGATCGGCAGCGCCTCGGTGGTGATCAAGGACGTGCCGCCCGGCGCCACGGTGGTGGGCGTTCCCGGCCGGATCGTCCGCGAGAAGCGCCGAAACTTCTCCGAGGAGCTGGACCACGCCTCGCTCCCCGACCCGGTGGCCGACGTGATGCGGGCGCTCGCCTCCCAGCAGGAGGCGTTGATCGAGCGGCTCGCCCGGCTGGAGGAGAAGCTGAAGATCCCCTCGCCGCACAAGGGCTCGAAGGCGGGCGGGCTGGGGAGGGACCTCCTCTCCAAGGAGGACGAGGACTCGGCCGAGCAGGATCCCCGCAAGCGGGCAGGCAGCATCTTCTGATCTCGCCTCTCGCCAAATCCCCGCGCGGCCGGTACTCTCGCGCCCCTTTCGGGGAGGTAGTCCCGTGACCGCGGCTCTGATCATCGTCTCCGTCCTGTTGGTGGCCAGCCTGGCCTGGCAGCTCTTCGGCACGCGCGCTGCGGGGCCTGCTCCTGCCCGCACCGACGCCCTCGAACGCGAGCGGCAGGACCGGCTCCACGCGGAGGGTGAGCTGGAGAAGCGGCGAAAGGAGCTGGACGAGCACCGGGCTGCCTTGGCCGAGGCGAAGGAGCAGCTAAAGCAGGCCAAGCGCAAGCTCTACGAGCAGAAGGAGGCCACCAAGTCGGACCTGGACCTGGCCAAGGCGCGGGAGGCGACGGAGCGGAGCGCCTCCACCCAGCTCGAGTCGGCGCGGGCGGAGCTGGCCACGGCGCTGGCCGAGCTGCAGAAGCTCAAGGCGGAGGCGGAGTCGCGCGGGCGGCGTCCGGCCTCGGTGGCGGCGATGGCGCCGATCCAGGTGCCGCCTTCCGCGCCCGCGGTGCAGAAGGTGGTGCGGGAGCTGAACGAGGCGGAGAAGGAGAAGATGCAGAGGCTCGAGCACCAGTCGCAGAAGGACCGGGCGCGCTCGGGCGAGCTGGACCGCGAGGTGAAGCGGCTCAGAGGCCGGCTGGAGACGGAGAAGCGGGTCTACACGGTGACCAAGGGCGAGCTGGACCTGGTGAAGGACAAGTTCAAGGCTTTGGAGAAGCGGCTGAACCGGACGCTCCTGGAGCGGGACCTGTCGCAGCGGGCGATCGCGGACTTGCAGAAGAAGACCGGGCACACCGCGGAGCGGACGGAGCTATCGGCGGAGGAGCTGGCGGCCTCGGACCGGGCGGTGGAGGAGCGGCAGCTCGCGGAGGCGAAGGCGGCGGAGGAGCGTGTCCAGCGGCTGGCGGCCGAGGCGAAGGCCGCGGAAGAACCGGTGCCCGCCGACGAGCCCAAGCCTCCCGAGCCCACCGCCCCCACGGCCTGAATCCTCCCCCTACCCACCGGGGAGAGGGCAACCCCACACCTCCAACCGCCCGTACTGAACGAAGTGCCGGTCGAAGCTGAACGCGACTGCGCTTCGGCGCTCTGCTCCCGCGAAGGAAATCGCGTCGCAGAGCGACCATTCCTTGTCCTGATGTCGGGCGATCAGCTCGCGCCCCATCGCCTCCTCGTCGCTTGACGCCCTGACCACCGGCATCCCGCCGGCGAGCAGCCACTCGCGGGCGGCAGCCCTTCCCAGCTTCTTGAGCAGCAGCGCATGCGTCTCGGCCTCCACGTAGTTGGTGACGAACCAGGCGCGCCGCTCTGTCTGGATGCGCGTTGCCACCGCGACTGCGCTCACATGGTTGGCGTCGTTCGCGTCGAGGAGCGCGAGTACGGCGCTGGAATCGACGAGGACCGCCTTCCTCATTCGCCGAGGACTTCGTGCTTGTCGCCGGAGCCGGGCCCCACGCCCTCGCTCTTGAACGCGCCGACCAGCCGCCAGATCGGGTGTTCCCGAGTCAGCCCGCTAGGCGCCTCGGACTTGGGCCGAATGGCCTTTCGTTCGACGGAGGCGCGCTCCACCAGTCGCCTGCCGGACCTGCGCACGCTCTTGATTTCGCCGCGGCGCAGCATTCGCCAGAGCGTGGACTCCGAGACTCCGAGCGCTTCCGCGGCTTCGGAAACGCTGATCATCGGCTGGGAGTCACGCAGCTCCATGGAGGGGTATTCTGTCAACACCCTGTCATCATGTCAATCCTACCAACTAACGGACAAGGGTCGGGAGCACCCGATGGCCGGCCTCGCGCCCGGACGCTCGGGGCGCGCCTACGGGTCCAGCGGCTCGGGCGTGTAGATCAGCGCGTCCTGCAAGACTTCCAGCGTGCCGGCTTGCTCCCGCACCCCGCCCAAGACCAGCACCGAGCCGTCCGCCATCACCGTGCAGGTGTGGTGGTACGCCGGCTTGCGCAAGGACTCCTTCGCCAGCACCGAGCTCGCCCCGCTCGACTGGGACACCAAAAGCTCCACCGTCCCGTCGCTCCTCGGCGGAGCCCCCACCCCGTCCACCGTGCGGCCGCCGATCGCCAGCACCCTCCCGTCGCTCAGCGCCGCCGCGCAGATGTCTCCCCTCGCCGCGCCCACGGTCGGGCCCTCGGCCACCGTGAAGGAGTCCTTGGTGGTGACGATCTCGGAGGTGGAGGCCGGCTTCACCGTGCTCGGATCCGTGTAGCCGCCCACCAGGAGCACGTCGTTGCCCTGCCGGAACAGCGCGGCCCCAGCGGCGCGCCTCGGCTCCCGGAGCCTGGGCGGCGAGCTGGACTGCGCCTTCACGAAGGCGGTGCCGTCGAACTCGAAGAAGGACACCTCGTCCTTGAGCACCGTCCCGTCGAACCCGCCGGCCACCGCCACGTAGCGGCCGTCCTGCACCGGCACCCCGCTCATCTCCCCGCGCGGGAGCGACACCCCGCCCACCACCGTGCCCTTGGCGGAGGCGGGGTCGTACCACTCCACCCGATCCTCCAGGGAAAGGTCGCTCGAGCCCTGCTTGCGCGTGTAGCCGCCCACCACCAGCACCTTGCCCGAGCGCTCCAGCGCCGCCGCGTGCCTGGTCCGTCCCACCCCGGTGACGTAGTTCCACGGCAGCCCGAGGTACATGTTCTGGTCGGCGTCGAAGATGAGGACGCTCGCCCACGGCGCCACCGTCCCCGAGGCGTCGTAGCCCTCGCCTCCCCAGATCAGCACTTGCCCATTCTTGAGCAAGGTGGCGGTGTGGAACGCCCGCGGCAGCGGCGTGAACTGCTGGGCGGTGTTCACCACGCCCAAGTCCGGCGCGTCCTCGAAGCCGCCAGTGGCGGGGTTGAAGAACTCCGCCCGGTGCAGCGCCGAGCGCTTGCCGCTTTTGAGCTCGTAGCCACCCGCGATGAGCACCTTGCCGTTCTGCAAGAGCGTGGCGGTGTGCCCGGCGCGCGCGGTGCTGAGCCTGGTGCAGTTCCCCAGCGCGTTGATCGAGTTGGGCGGAGTGAACTTCCCCACCTGACGCAGGAAGACCGTCAGCTCGATGGGCTTTTGGCCCTCCGGCACCACGTCGGGCACGTCGAAGGGCAGGGTCTTGCCGAGCGAGACCAGCTTCCCTCCGGCGGCGGGCTCTCCGGCGTAGGCCCGGATCTCCACCATCCGGGCCTTCCCCGCCGGAATCTCCGGGATACGCAACACCCGGTCCGCGACCGAGGTAGAGGAGACCGCCTCCTTCGGCGGGTTGATGCCGTCGCCCAGCACCCGGACCTTGAGGTGCGTCACTCCTTCGAGCGGCGCGGGCGACTGGCAGGAGGAGGTGACGATGCTCACCTGCACAGGCACTTCCTTCGGCGCGCAGGAGAAGAGCGCCACCGCGGGAAGAGCGAGCCAGCGGGCGGCCATCATCCGATTCTCCTCACCAGCGCGCGGTGACCGTCCCGGTGACTGGCTTGGTCATCTCGCTGACTCCGAAATAGGTGCCGCCGGCCGCAGCTGCCACCCCTACCCCTACCACGACCCAGATCCAAGCAGGAGTGCCCCCCTTCACCTTCGGTCCTCCTCCGGGCTCGGAGCCTCCGGATGGGTGCTGGTCGGTCTCCATCGTGCTCTTCCGGGTGAAGGCCCTCACCGCGTTCGGCTCCTCGGGCTTCGTCTCCGCCGGCTTTCGCGTCTCAGAGGGGCGCAGGGCCGACTTCGGCGCCACCAGCTCCACGTCGGGCTCGCCAGGCACGCCCGACGAGGCGGTGGAGCTGGCGGAGGCAGTGCGGACCGGCTTCACCTCCAGGTTGATCGGCAGCGAGGAAGGCGGTCCGAAGGAGCCCACCTTGTGCACCACGTCGTCGGCCAGCTTGAAGACCGCCGCGTTGGCGGTGAGCAACTCGTCGTCGAACGAGTGGGTGGAGAGCGAGGCGAACCCCTGCCGCCGCGCCGAGAAGATGGCCGCGGTGGCCGACAGCTCCCGGGAGCCGATGCGGTAGAGGTAGCCCACCACCACGAAGTCCGCGGAGGCGGACCGGGCGATGGCCGCGGCGCGGCTGGCATCGTCCGCCACCAGCGAGGCGGAGGCCAAAAGCTCCGCCACCGGAGCTGGCGCCGGCGGCGCCGCCTTTTCCGCTCCTCCGAAGGAGCCCTTCACCGTCGCCCCCGAAGCCTTCAGCTCCAAGACCTGCCCGAAGCGCTCGCCCCGCGGGCCCTCCACCTTCACCCAGTGCGTGCCGACGGTCACCTTCTCCTCCACCGGCACCATCCCCAGGTCCCTCCCGTCGATGAACGCCGTCGAGCCCGGAGGGCCTTCCACCACCAGGTTGGCCTTGGCCGCCTTCTCCACCTTCTTCTTGGCCTTCTCGAACTCGCGGACGAACACCGGCGGGAAGCCCCCCTCGAGCTTGTAGGCAGGGTCCATCCGGGCCACCTCGTAGAGGGCGGCCTGGGCGCGCTTCTCCTCGCCCATCCGGAAGTAGGCCACCGCGCTCGACACCAGCGCCTCGTACACCGCGGCGTAGTCCGCGCTGCCCGGCTGTCTCAGCGAGGCGTCGATGCCCTTCTTGAAGGCGGCCACCGCGTCGTCGAAGCGCAAGTCGTCCAGCGCCTTCTTCCCCTGCGAGAGGGCGGCCGCGGCTTCAGGCGAGGGCTGGGCCGGCTTGGGCTGCGCCGCGCTGCGGGCGTCCTCCGAGGCGCGTCCCCTCACTTCCGAGGGCGCCTGGGCCTCCACCTCGTCCCGCGTCTTCAGCTCGTCCAGGAGCAAGGAGCCGAGCTTCGCCCCAGAGCGGTCCGGGACCCCGTCTCCCTGCCCGAAGGGCATCACCAAGAGCTTGGGAGACTGGCCGGCGAGCGCGGTCCCTCCGCAGAGCGACACGCACGCTGCAAGGGCGACCGCCCATCCGCGGTGCAAGGACAAGCTCGTACCCATGGTTCGTCTCGCGATGCCCGGCTGTTGAGAGGCCTGGGGCCTTAGGTGCTCCTTGGACTAGAATCAGCTTTCAATTTGCCGACTTGGGCCCAAGCGACCCGCTAGCGTACCGAGGCGGCACCCGCGCGGTCAACGCAACCCACCTTCCATGCGGCTCTCACTCGCCACGCGCATCTTCCTAGGCTACGCCGTGGTGCTGGTGACTTTCGGCGCGGTTTCCATCTTCTCGGTGGCGGAGATGCACCGGAACCAGGAGGAGATCCGCCTGGTGAGCGAGGGCTACCTCCACCTCGCCCAGGGCGCCGCCGCCATCGACGCCTTTCACAAGAACCAGGAGCAGGAAACCGAGCGGCTGTGGGCCGAGAAGAGCGTG
This sequence comes from Myxococcales bacterium, assembly GCA_016191815.1. Classification (GTDB taxonomy): domain Bacteria; phylum Myxococcota; class Myxococcia; order Myxococcales; family Myxococcaceae; genus JACPVI01. The sequence continues at coordinate 44,249 of JACPVI010000008.1, read as the reverse complement.
GAGACCCGCCGGGCGCTGATCCGCCTGGCGCGCCTGTACTCCCCCGCCCAGCAGCTCGCCGACGGGCGCGAACGCGCCGAGCGGGCGCGGGCGCTGGCCCCGGAGTCCGAGCGGCCCTTCGTCCTCGAGGTGAGGCACCGCTTCGAGGAGCTGTCCCGGAGCTACGCCGACTACGAGCAGGCGGCGGAGCAGGTCTTCGAGGGCCTAGAGTCGGAGAGCCCCGACTGGCCACAGGTCACCCAGAAGATGGACCGCCTCAAGCAGATGGAGAACTCGGTGGGGGTGAGCATCCGGCTATTGCACCACGCGCTGGAGGCCCGCATCCTCGAGCGGGTGGCTCTGGCGGAGCGGCGCGAGCGGCGGAGCGGGGTGGCGATCATCGGGCTCTCGGTGCTGGCGATCGCGGTGGGGCTTCTGGCCACCGCCATCTCCGCCCGCACCCTGCGGCCGGTGCGCACCCTCATCGAGGGAGTGTCGCGGATCGGCCGGGGCGATTACTCCGCCCAGCTCGGGGTGAGGGGCGACGACGAGATCTCCACCCTCGCCCGCGAGTTCGACGCCATGGCCCGCTCGCTCTTGGAGCGGGAGGCCCAGCTCGAGGAGAAGCAGGAGGCGCTGATCCGCGCCGAGCAGCTCGCGGCGGCCGGCCGCATCTCGGCGCAGATCTCCCACGAGGTCCGAAACCCGCTCTCTTCCATCGGCCTCAACGTGGAGATGCTGGAGGAGCAGCTGAAACGAGCCCGGTTCGACCGCGCGGAGGAGGCCCGCGAGGCCTTCGACCTGCTCGCCTCGGTGACCCGGGAGGTGGACCGGCTCACCGAGGTGACCGAGCAGTACCTCAGGCTCGCCCGGCCGCGCTCTAGCACGCTCGCCCGCGAGGACATCAACCAGGTATTGGAGGGCGTGCTCGACTTCTCGCGCGAGGAGCTGCAGCGCTCGCACGTGGAGGTGGTGCGCGAGCTGACCGCCGACTCCCCCAAGGCGATGGCCGATGAAGGGCAGCTACGGCAAGTGTTCCTCAATCTGGTCCGGAATAGCCGCGAGGCGATGGGAAGCGGCGGTCGGCTCACCGTGCGATCGTCCGCCGCGGACGGCCAGGTGGAGGTAACGTTCAGGGACACCGGCCCGGGGATGGCAAAGGAGGTGAAGGAGCGGGTCTTCGAGCCCTTCTTCTCGACGAAGGAGGGCGGCACTGGCCTGGGGCTGGCCGTCTCCCGGCAGATTCTCCAGGCGCACGGAGGTTCAATCGAGTGCGAGAGCACACCCGGCAGCGGCACGACGTTCGTCATCAGGCTCCCACGCGCCAGCTAGGCCGCGGCTACCGCTACTTCCGCGACGAGCTGGAGGGCGGGTTGCGGGTGGCGACGGTGGAGGCGCCGCACCTGCACACTGCGATGCTGGCGGCCTACGTGCGGGTCGGCTCCAGGCACGAGAGCGCCGCCACCAACGGGGTCAGCCACTTCCTCGAGCACATGTTCTTCCGGGGCAGCGCCCGCTACCCGGACACGGTGAGGATGAACGCGCTGGTGGAGGCCGCCGGGGGAAACTTGAACGGCATCACCACCCGGGACCACTGCTACTACTACACGCCGATCCACCCGGCCCATCTCGGGGTAGGCATCGCGGTGCTGGGCGACATGCTCACCCGGCCGCGCCTGGCCCGCATGGAGGTGGAGCGGGAGATCATCCTCGAAGAGCTGCTGGACGAGGTCGACGAGCGGGGGCGGGACATCGACGTGGAGAACCTCTCCAAGGTGGAGCTGTTCGGCGCCCACCCGCTGGCGCTCAAGATCGCCGGCACCCCGAAGTCGGTGCGGGCCCTGACCCGAAGGGAATTGAGGGCCCACCTTTACCGGCACTACGTGCGCGGCAATCTGGTGTTCGCGGCCAGCGGCCAGGTGCGGCGGGAAGAGGTGCTGGAGCTGGTAGATAAGGCCTTCTCGGAATTGCCGGCCGGACCGCTCTCGGCGGGAGAGCCGGCGCCCATGGCGAAGGAAGGGCCCGCCTTCCGCTTCGTGGAGCACGACGAGGCCCAGACCGAGTTCCGGCTGAGCTTCCGCACCGTGCCCGAGCAGCACGAGGACTTCCCGGCGTTGCAGCTCATTCGCCGGGTGCTGGACGACGGGCTGTCCTCGCGGCTGCCTTTCCACGTGGTGGAGCGGAAGGGGCTCGCCTATTCGGTGCATGCCTCGATCGAGGCCTTCGACGACGTGGGGCTGTTCGAGGTGGACGCCGCCAGCGCGCCGTCCAAGGCGGCCGCGGTGGTGGAGGAGATCTGCCGCACGCTGGGAGAGCTGTGCGTGCGGAAGGTGGGCGCGCGCGAGCTGGAGCACGCCAAGCGGAGGCACCGCATCCTGCTCGAGTTCGCGCAGGACTCGACCGGGGAGCTCGCCGGGTGGTTCGGCGGGACGGAGCTGTTCCGGCCCCCGGAGAGCTTCGAGCAGCGGTGCAGGCTGATCGAGGCTCAGTCGGCGGAGAAGCTCCGCGAGGTGGCGCGCCGCACCTTCCGTCGGGACAACCTCACCTCGGTGGCGGTGGGGCAGAAGCGCGGCGTGCGAAGGTTGGAAGCGGCGGTGACTCGGGCAGCTTCGCTCCCTTGAGCTTCAGGCAATCTGCGCGGTAGTGGCTGCGTCATGAATCCTGCCGTGATGATCGCCTGACCCGTCCGCGCCGCGAGGAGTGCGGCAGCGCGCAGGCGCGAGCGGTACACTCGGCGAGTGCGGAAGAAGCTGGCTCTCGCGCTGCTCCTGCTCGCCGGCTGCCCGGCCCCGCCGGATCCGTACGCGAACATCTCGGTGGGTGGGAAGCCCCCGGGACCGGGAAGCTCCGGCGGAGACCCCGGCTCCGGAGCAGGCGGAGGAGGCAGCGGCAGCGACGACGCGGGCAATCCACCTCCAGCCTGTCCGGCCTCGGAGCCTCGGCTGGAGTCGCCGGGCGATGCAGGCGCCTGCACCGACGCCGGCTTGTGCGAGATGGCCCGGCCCGATGGCGGCCCGCTCTCGCTGCTCGGCGTTTGGGCAGCCGACTCGGGGGTGTACGTGGTGGGCCAATCGGCGGCCGGCGGCGCCATTCACCGCTACGACGGCCAAGCGTGGAGGTGCATCCCCGCTTCGACGCAGATGGCACTCCACGCCGTCCGGGGCTCCTCGGCGGGCACCGTGTGGGCGGTCGGCGACGGAGGCACCGCGCTTCGACTCGGAACGGAGAGCGCTCAGCAGACGCCCACTCCCACCTCGGTCCCGCTCTTGTCGGTGGCGGTCGCGGGAGACCAGGCGTGGGCGTCGGGTGCGGTCGGCACGGTGCTCCACTGGGATGGAACCGCCTGGGGCAAGCAGGCCACCAGCTCCTCGGCGAACCTCTCCGGCGTGTGGGCGGAGAGCGAGTCCGTGGGCTGGGCGGTGGGCGGCTCGCCGGGGGCGGGAGTGTTGCTCAAGCGTTCGGGCACGAGCTGGAGCCAAAAGGCCAGCTTGCTCGTGCCGCTGAACGCGGTGTGGGCAAGTGGCGGTCAGGCGTTCGCGGTCGGAGAGGGAGGCGCCATCTTCCGCTTCTCCGGCCTCATCGCGCCGATGCAGTCGCCCACCTCGCGGCCGCTGCTCTCGGTCTGGGGCTCCTCGGCTTCGGACGTGTGGGCGGTGGGCCGAGGTGGTGCACTCCTTCACTTCGACGGACTCTCGTGGCGCGCGCTCGCCGGGCCACCCGAGGACCTGACCGGGGTGTGGGGCAGCTCGACCGGCGAGGTTTGGGTGGTATCCGCGAGTGGCCGGGTCTACCGCCGGCGTTGAGGGGCCATGGCGACCAACGCCCGGAAAGCGATCGCGCTCCTCGTGGCCCTCTTGGGGCTCGGGGTAGCCGGAGTCGTGGTGGGAGCGCTGGTGCTCGCCAGCTCGCCCGCGGTGAAGCGGGTCCTTGCGGAATGGGCAGGGCCGAAAGAGGCAGTCGTCGACGAGGAGTACCGCTTCCGGCTGGAGGCGCCCAGGGGTTGGCGGCTGCTTGGGCGCGAGGACGCGCGGCGGCTCACTCCGGAGGCGCGAGCCGGCGCGATGAGCGGCAAGGGCGAGTGCGTGGTGGTGCTGGTGGAGTATGCGCCGGGAGCCGAGCTGGAGGGCTACGCGCGGCTGTTGCTCGACAACATGACGCTCGAGGACAAGAAGGAGGTGTCGTTCCGCCGTGAGACTTTCCTCGGGAAAGACGCGGTCCGCTTCGAGCTGACCGGCACCACGGCGGAGCTGAAGCTCCGCTACGACGCGACGGTGTTTCTGCATCAGGGGCACGGCTACCAGGTGCTCGGCTGGGGCCTTTCCGGAAAGACGACGGTGGGGGGCTCGTGGATCGAGCCGATGCGCCGCTCCTTTGCGCTGCTGGATGGGGAGGTGAGGAACGCGGTCGAGACGCAGGTGGCGACCGACTCCTACGGAGTGGGCTGGCGGGTGAAGGATGGCCTCTTCGAGAGCGCCATCCTAGGAGTGGTGGTTCACCCGCCGGAGGGGTGGGGGCTGGCGGTGGGCGACGAGGTGCGGCGGATGTATGGCGACGCGGAGGTGGCGCTCCTGGCGCAGGCGCCGGACGTCTACTTCACGCTGAGCGGCGAGCGGGTGAGCGCGGGCCGGGAAGACACGGCGATCACCGCCGCCGAGGAGCATGTGGTTTCCTCGCTGCATCTGGTGCCGGCCGAGCCGGGCGAGCTTTTGGCGAGCTGGTTCGGCTCGCCGCTGACCTTGCGAAGCTACCGCGGCAAGGGAGCGCTGCCGATGAGCTACCTGCACGGCGGCCGGTGCGAGGCAGGCCACTGCCTCAGGGTGCTGGCCTGGTACCTGACGGCAATCGAGAGCTCGGCGGAGACCCGGGTCGGCGAGGCACTGGGGGCGATTCGGAAGCTGAGCGAGGGCGAGCGGCAAACTCTGCTGAGCAAGCTCGCCGCCCTTCCGGACCCCGAGTCGGACGTCGGGCAGGACTACTCGCTTCGGGCCGGCGCGTTCCGCTCGTTCGAGCACGGCCTCGTCTGGCACAAGCCGCCGGGCTTTTGGCGCGCCGCGACCGGGGAGTCGGCGCGTGCGCTGGCCGCGGGGGCAATCCTGGGGTTCTCCTCGCCCGAGCACGGGCTGCGGGGGCTGGCGATGTCGGAGGCGACGGCCACCGGCGACCCGATGGCCTTCCACTTCGACGTGCTGAACGTGATCGGCGGCCAGCCGCCTCGCGGTTTCGAGCCAGAGGCCTTGAAGCTCGGTGCCGCGGAGGGGCTGGTGAGCGTGGTGGAGCCCCCGGGGGAGCTGCGCTACCTGGTGGCGACTTCGCTGTGGAAGGGCCGGGGCTACCGCATGGTGGTGTGGGGTGCGCCGGAGCACTTCGAGCTCGCGGGGGCGGCGGTCGAGGATGCGCTTCGGGCCTTCCGTTTCCAGCCGAAGCTCGAGGTGGAGGACTCGGCCGCGCGCCGGTTCCGCGACCTGCGAATGGGCTACCAGCTCGAGCTGCCACCGGGCGAATGGGGGCGGGACGACCGGACCCCGCCGGACATGGCGGCGCGTGCGAGCCTGCGCGCCTGGACGTCCGGGAAGTCGACCTTGCTAGTAATGGCGGTCGAGGCGTCCTCCACCTCGCAGACCGCGGAGTGGTTCGAGGGCATCGTGGGCGAGCTATTCCAGCGTGAGCTGGGCGCGGGTGGGCTTGGGGGGCTGGTGCGGTCCGAGGCGACGGTGGCGGGAACGAAGGCGACGCACTTCAGCCGGAGCGCGGTGCTGGCCGGAACGGTGGACGTCTTCCTCTTGTCTCGCCGGTCGACGCTCTACGCGCTGGTGGTGACCGCCCAGGGCTTGGGGGCGAAGGCGCCGGTGGATTCACTGGCGGCTGGCTTCACGCTGATCGAGTGAGGGCCCTTAAGAAGAATTAAGGCAACGCCAAGAGGCGGCGGCCGAGAATCCGCGTGATGCAAAGGGGTGTAGGAGGCACCATGCGCATCGAGCGAGAGCGGATTCTGGGGCGCGAAGTCGAACCGAGGGGCTGCCATCACGGCGGAGAGCGGGTCCCGGAGCGGCCGGAGCGCGAGCGGCCGCGGGAGCGAGACGACTTCGAGGCCGCGCCGGCGATCGACTGGGGGCGCTTCCAAGGTGTGGATCCGGCGCCGGAGGTGGACCGCGACCGCGACCGTGGCCCCGAGCGCGGGGAGCCTGTCGATCACGGCTGCCGTGCCGGCGGCCACGACTCCGACCGCTGACGGCTGGCAGCTCGACCGCCGTCCCCGCACCGCTCGACGCCCGCTCGACGCCTGCACTCGACCCTCGACCCTCGACCGCGCTACGGCACCACCCTCAAGATCCCCCACAGCCCGTCCGGGAACTGGAAGCTGGCCTGGTCGCGGTAGAGGTAGTCGCCTGGCACCTGGAATCTGCCTCCGGCGCCGAACAGGGGCCGGATGTTCCACGCGGTGGAGGCGGTCACCGAGCCCTGGGTTCCGATCACATAGGGCTGCGGGTTGAACCCCAGCACGGTGGAGCCCGAGCCCTCCGCCGCGGCGTGGGAGGGCCACTCCGCTCCGTGCAGCGTGAAGGCATGCTGGCGGGGGTGCCCCGAGGGGTGCAAGAGCCTCAGCCGCACCTCCTCGCCCGCGCGCGCGGTGAAGACCGGCGTCTCCGGGTCGCCGTGCACCCAGGAGCTGAGGATGTCCGACAGCTCCGAGCCGTGGAACCCCGGCACCCCAGGCCGGTGCGCGTCGGTATCCTGAGGAGCCAGTCCCAGCCGTGCCCACAAGGGCTCGGTCCGGTAATTGAACGCCTTGTGACCGCTGTCCTCGGCATCGTCCGCCCCGCCATTGTTCCTGAGCGCGGTCCCGCAGTTCAGCTCCACGTCGCCGCACTGGAACTCCGGGCGGTCCGAGTGCAGCGCCACCTCGTCCTGGAGGACCAGCACCATCTCCCGGAAGCGCCGCTTGCGGCCGTCCCGGTCCTGGTAGAAGACGGTGGCCTGTGCCTCCATGGCCGGGTCCACCTCCCACCACGAGCGCTCCGGCTCGATGATCAGCGCCCCCACCGCCCCGTGCATGCCGTGGTTCACCATGTCCCCCATGTCCAGGAGGTTGATGGCGCCCAGCTCCACCGGCCGTGGGCGGATTCTGAGCCCCGGCAGCTCGGTGCCGAGGGGCAGGCCGCCCAAAAGATCGATCAGGCTGTTCCCGGTGGTCCCGGAGGAGAGCAACAGCGGCACCCTCCGATGGCGCCCCGCCGTGAGGACGTAGTCGCCGGCGAACCAGCGGTAGACGCGCGACTCCCCAGGCGCCACCGTCTGCACCAGGTTGTTGCCCACGCTGGCGCCGTCGCTCACGTTGGCGTCCACGTACACGAGCTGCGGCCTCAGGGAGACGTGGCTCGACGACGGCACCTGGTTGGTGTTGAAGCCGTCGATGATCGGCGGGTTGTAGCTCCAGTGGGGCGTCTTGGGCGGAACGCCGGGGAGGTGGTTGAAGAGCGTCACCTTCACGCACTCGCCGGCGGCCGCCCGGAGGATGAGCGGCTCCGGCCTCCTCCTCCCCGCCCGGACGTCGGCCAGGTGCTCGTCCCGGACGAAGAGGATGGCGTCCGGGTCATACAGGCCGAAGCGCTCGTTGTAGACCAGCCGGTCTCCGGGCAGGTTTCCCCGGGCGGTGATGGCGTGGACCACGTAGCTGCGCCTTGGGGCCTCGTCGGGGCAGGGGTGCAGGTGCACGTCTCGCCCGAGCGCCGGATTGTTCGGCAACGGCTTCAGGTCGCTCCGCTCGACCCGGTAGGTGCGGAGCAGCCCCCACATCCCGTTCCACACGTCGTCGGTGCCGGCGCTCCTCCACATGTAGTCCGCGGTCTCGAACCAGTCCTTGATGGGAGGCACCTGGGTGACGAACTCCTGGTGCTCGGAAACGCCGATGGTCTGCGCCGACTGGAAGCCGCTGTCAGGGTCGTTCTCTTCGTGCAGCCACTTGAGGCCGCTCATGGTGAAGGCGTGTTGCTCCTCCTGCGCTCCATGGATGAGGCGCACCTTCACCCGGTCCCCGCCGTACGCGCGCATCACCGGCGTCATCGGGTCGCCGTGGATGGGTGAGCGGAAGACGTTGTGCATCTGCCCCGCCTCGCCGTCCTTCACCCGGAAGCCACCGGCCCCGTCCTCCTCCCCGATGCGCAGCGGGATCGGCTCCTGGCGGTAGTTCACCACCATCCCTCCCGGATCGCCGGCGGAGATGACCTCCGGGCTCACCTCGTCCTCGGGGTGGACGATGGCCAACGGCAGCGGCGCCTCCATGAAGGTGGGCGGATTCACCGGCCGGCCGTCCGCGTCGTACAGAAGCGCGAAGTCGGCGAAGGCCAGCGCGAACTCGCGGAAGCTGTCCGCGCCGGCGAGGATGTCCGCCCTCCAGCTCGTCGGACCTCCGTCGTCGCGGGTGCCGAGAAGCTCGCCGGTCTCCGGGTCCCTCCACTGGGAGCTGGCCGGCTCGATGATCAGCCCGGCGTACAGGCCGTGCTGCTGGTGCGAAGAAGGCGCGAAGTGATCATGGGAGAAGACGGTCTGCAAAGTCTTGTCGCGCCCGCGCGCATCGAGCGTCGGGTCCGCCCACCACCGCTGGACGGTGATCTGCGTCCCCAGGGGTGCCCACCCGAGGCGGGGGTGGCTCTTGGGCGAGAGCGCCACCCGGTCTCCCTCCTCCCCCAGGCGGCCGTCCGCCTCGAAGGCACCGCCGAGCGCGTTGGCGGCGTCGATGCGGGCGCGCACCTCCTCGGAGGCGAAGGTGCCGTCGCTGTAGTTCCAGCCGTTGGCGGCGCCGTCCGAGGAAGTGACGTCGAACTTCACCAGGTGGATGTGCTGGCCGAGGATGTCGGTGGGGGTGAAGACCTGGAAGTCGTCCTCCTCCAGCACGTCGGGGATGAGGTTGGAGGCGTGGAAGACGACGCACTCGCCTGAGTTGGCGCGGAAGAAGAACGGCTCCGCCGGCCGGGTTCCCTCGATGGTGGCCTGGGCGTCCTCTTCGAGCACCGCCAGCCTGGATTGGGGGTCGTGCCAGCCGGCACGGTTCACCACCACATCGGCTTGGACGTACGCCGCCCGGTAGACGCGCTCGCCGGCTCCGGGCGGACAGGGGTCCGCGTAGGGCGCTCCCGGCTTGGGGGGCAGCCCGTTCACCACGAAGCGATCCACCGCGCCGGAAGGAGTGAACGCCGGGTACGCCGCCGCCGGGAAACCGTAGCGGGTGACGAAGGGCGAGGCACCGGGCAGCTCTCCGGCGTGGAAGGCCATCGCCGCCTTCTCCGGCGGAGTGCCGCCCTCCGGCAGGAGCTTGATGTTGGCCTTGAAGATCTCCACGTCGGCGATGCCGCGGCGCCCGTAGACGACGCCGTCCTCGGGAACGCTGGTGATGAGGTGGCGGGGCAGGCCTCCGTCGTGGTCGATGTCGAAGGGCGCCTGAGGAGGCCGGTGCCCCTCGAGCGAGGCGATGAAGAAGGGGAAGCCGGGGATGGCCGGCCACCTCACCTCGCGGCCGTTGGCGAGGGTGAAGGTGCGCGGCCCGGGCGAGGGCATCGGCGCCATGCCGCGGTCGGGCAACGGAATCAGCGCGGGGTTGGGAGTGCCGCCGGCGATCTCGGCGTCGGGCAGGTTCCGCCCTGGCCCGCCGTCCTCGAACACGTCGTGGGTCCGCCACAGCGACCACATCCCCTGGGCGAAGTGGGGGTAGAGGTGGCAGTGGAAGATCGCGTCCCCCACGGTGAAGTTCCGGTTGCCGCCGCCGCCGTAGTTGATGTCGTAGGTGTAGGTGGTGCCCGGGCCGATGGACTGCGAGTCCATGTACGTGGAGCGGTCGCTGCTCGGGGTGTGCAGCCACTGGTGGGCGTGCAGGTGGAAGACGTGGGTCTCCTTCGGCCCGGCGTGGATGTTGCGGATCCTCACTGGATCCCGCAGGTAACTGTGGTGCACGTTGGAAGGATCGTCCGGGTAGAGGGCCCGGGTGGCCTTCCCATCGCCGTCCACCTCCACGTTGAGGGCTGGGTCTCCGTTGGGCCAGGAGGAGAGGAAGAACTCCTCCAGGCGGCACTCGATGCAGTCTTTGGCCGGGCCGAACTTGGCGCGGTTGGCGAGGAAGGGACCTCCGAGGCCGGAAGCCCCGTAGTTGATGCCGAAGCCGTCGCGCACTCCGTGAAAGGCCTCGTCCTCCTCCAATTCGCGGAATTGGTGGGTGGTCTTCAGCTCGTCGTGGAAGATGGCGACGAACTCGCGGAAGCTGCCCTCATCGACGGCGGAGGGAGTGCCTACCTCGGTGCTCCGGTATCCAGTGATGATGGCGTTGAGGTCGCTGTGGACGATCTCGTTCTGGCCGTCGGTCATCCGGAGGATCGGCGCTCCCTGGGCGTCCAACGTCTCGAAGTCGACGATCGGCGTGCCGTCGGCGTTTCGGCCGGTGGTGGCGGCGGCGATCTGCTCATGGGTCACCTGGGAGCGGTACCAGCGCGAGCCAGGAGGCTCGACCACCACTGCTCCGAACAACCCGAGCACGGTGGAGCCGCCGTCGCCCTCTCCGCCGGCGATGGCGGCCATGCTGTGCATGAAGAAAGGCCCCTCGCGGTCGGCGTAGTAAAGATAGGTGGCGGAGCGGCCGGGCAGGACAAGCAGGCTCGGGTTGAACCCGACCGCGGCGCCGTCGGAGCCGATGTTGAGATACTGCAAGCCGTTGACGTGGATGGAGGCGCCGCGGGTCACCGGGGCGTCCTCGCCGGCGACCCCCTCGGCGTGATGTGGGACCGAAGGCGGCTCGGGGATCGCCTCCCGCGAGGGTGCGAGGAGGTTGGTGAAGTTGATCCGGATGCAATCCCCGACGTTCATCCGGAGGACGATCGGCCGGGGCCGCTTGTCGGGCCTGAGGCGGGCGTTCCCCGGGCCGAGCGCCGCGGCGGGATCGATCGGCACCACGTCGCGCCTGAGGGCGTAGATCATCCCCGCCGGGTTGAACGAGCCGTACCGGTTGTAGGTAAACACCTGGTCGATCGCGACGACGTTGGCGGTGACGGTGTTGGCGCACACCGACGAGGCCGGTTGCCAGCGGTCTCGCACCCAGTAATGCAGGACGCCGTTGACGACCTGCACCACCGGCTGCTTCGATTCACCGCGCTCGGATTTGCCGGCCGGTTCCAGCGCCTCCCGCCCGCACGAGCTGGCGATCCCGACGAGGACCGCAATCGCCGTCAAACGCCGACACTTCCCCCGCGTCCTCTCCGCCTCCACCACGACCCTCTCCCCGTTCCCAAGGAAGCGCAGCCCAATGCGCGTTTTTCAGGAGCGCCGGAAGGGGTGCGCATTCCGCCTCGCGGGTGCAAGTAGCCCGAAGTCCGAGCTACCTCCCACCCTTGATGATCTGTATTCCGCCCTGCTTCGGTCCGCCCCCAGCGGGCTTGGCCAAGGACGCGCGGAGCTGCCGGTACCGCTGGCTCTCCGGATCCCGGCGGATGGCCTCGTCCATCAGCTTCCGCGCCCGCTCGAGGTGCATCCCGGTTTCGGCGTACATCTCCGCCAGGGCGACTCGCTCCTCGAGTGTCGCCTCGTTGATGAAGAGCAGCCGCTCCAGGGCGCTCATCGCCTCGCTCTTCTCGCCCCGGTGCTGGAAGATGCGCCAGATGCGCGAGAGGGCCGGCCCGAAGGTGGGGTCTGACCTGAGCGCGTACTGGTAGTTCTCCGCCGCCTGCTTGAGCTCTCCTTGCGCCTCCAGCGCCCGCCCGCGCACGTACAGCGCCCGGGCGAACTTGGGCCGCAGCGCGAGCGCCTGATCCACCAGGGTGTGCGCCTCGTTGAACTGGCCCAGGTTGAGCTTGGTCTCGCCGAGCTGGGCGAGCAGGTCGGCGTCCCTCGGGCTGGCCTCGATGAGCGGCGTCAGCTCCCCCACCGCCTCGTCGTAGCGCTTGAGCTGGTTGAGCACCCTCGCCCTCAGCTCCACCACCTCCGGGCGGCGGGAGTCCGCATCGGCGATCTGGGCGAGATCCTGCTCGGCCATCTCCGGGTAGCCGCTGTTGAGGAAGTAGCGCGCCCTCAGCACCCGGGCCCCGGTCAGCTCGGGGTGCTCGCCAAGCAGCCGGTCCATCAGCTTCGCCGCCAGAAGCTCGTCACCGGAGATGAGCAGGATCTCCGCCTCCACAACCTTGGCCTGGGGGTCGTCGGGCTTGGGCAGCTGAATCCGCTCCAGCGACTTGTAGGCGCCGTCCACGTCGCCGCTGCGCGCCTGCATCCTCGAGAGCACCAGCACCTCCTCGTCGGTGAGCTGATTGGCGTCGCGCAGCTCGAGCATGGTGGTGATCGCCGGGCCCACCTGGCCCATCCGGCGGTACAGCTCCGCCCGCTGCCGCTTGAGCACCGGATCCGAGGCGGGCAACAGCTCTTGGGCCTGCTTGAGCGCCAGCACCGCGGCGGCGTCATTGCCCGCCTGCCGGTAGGCGTCGGCAAGGAGCAGGTAGGGCGCCGGATCCCTCGGGTTCGACGAGGCAGCCGACTTGAAGGCGGCCACCGCCGGGTCCACCTTCCCGGCGGCCAAGGCCTCGCGGCCGACCTCCATCTGCTCCTCGGCCGTGCGCCTCTTCGCCTGGGCCGCAGCGGTCTCGGGGTCCTTGCAGCCGAGCGAACAGAGCAGGGCGACGCTGATGCACCCGACGCGCGCCATGTGACCCGAGGGTAACGGATGTTATCCTCCGCGTCGATGGACCCCTTCGTGCGGAGGCTGATCCAGAGGCTCCACGACCCCTCGCAGCCGCTCTCCCGGAACCGCCACTTCCACGCCTTCGACAACCCCGAGGGCCGGCTGGCCCTGCGGACCTCCTTGCGGCTGAGGGCGCTGAGGCGCGACATCCTCGCTTGCTTCGAGGAGGGCCGGCCTCCCACCTTGAGCCGCCGCCAGGACGAGTCGGGAGACTACCTGGTGGAGCTGAGGCTGGAGCGGGTGCGAGGCAGCCGGGTCTCCGTGCTCCGCCAGGCGGAGTGGGAGCTCCTCACGGAGCTGCCGGGGGTGCGGGAGGCGCTTCGGGAGGAAGGGACATCGCCAGCGCCTCCGCGTACCGCGACGCGCGGCGCACCACCGTCTCTTCGCCGGTCTCCCGGGTCCTTGCGAGCACGACCTCGAACTCCACCCCGCCCCGCCGGAACTGGAAGGTGATCGCCGACCCATCGCGCTCGAGGGTGCCTCGGCCCCAAGAAGCGAAGGCGCCGTCCAGCGCCACCGTCCGCTCGTCGCCCGACCACCGCCCCATCGCCTCGCCGAAGAAGTACGTCCCGTCGGCGAGCAAGAGCAGGTCCTTTCCCTCCGCGGTGGAGGGCAATCCCCCGACGGAGTAGACCGCGGTGCGGAACAGCCCGGACTTCCGGGCCGGCGCCGGCGCGGCTCCGGTGGGATCCAGGGGGACCAGCTCGATCCAGCGGCTCTCGCCCGCCACCGCGTGCACGCAGAGGCGGTACTGGGCGCCGGTGGCGTCGCTCACGATGAAAGGACGGCCGATCAAGAGGGGTGCGCTGGAGGAGATCTGCTGCGCCGAGCCCTCGAGCTTGATGCCGAACCGCGACTCGATGCGCATCGCGAGGATCCGCACATCGGCGCCTTCGTCGGTGCGTGGAGTGAGGGTTTCGAGATCCACCCCGGCCGGTGCCACCAGGGTGAGGTTGGCGGCGAGGGCGGGGATCGAAACGAGGAGCGTGAGGAGCGAAGTGGCGGTTTTCATGACCCTCGCCAGGTGCACGCCCGAGGCCAGGCCCAACCCCTCGGACCCTCGTCGCCCAGGTAGGGTCGCCGCAGGCGGGTGGGTCGCCCGCTACTCGCCCCTCGCGGCGCGCTCCGGCGATAGCTCCGGCTGGACCGGGTTGAGCGACTGCAACAGGAGCAGCCGCAAGGCCTCCGGCGCCTCTTCCCCCACTGACGCCACCCCCGCGGGGGCGCCCAAGAGCTGGCGCGGCACCCCGTGTCCCAAGACCACCAGCGGCACCCGCACTTCGAAGCCGAGGAAGCGCCCGAGCTGCAGCGCGGCCTCGGAGGTGTCCAGCATCAGCCCTCCCGCGGAGCCCGACGAGAACGGCCGCCACAACGGGCGCGCCGCGTCGGTGGGAGGCAACACGCACAGCTCCAGCTTCAACACCTCGCTCAGCTCGAGCCGCCCGACCGTCCCGAAGCCGCTCCTGAGGGCGCGGGGCTCCGCCGCCACGGGGATGAGGTCGGGCAGCGCCCTAAGAAACTCGCGCAGGGGCTTGGCCCCTCCGGCGCAGAGGAACACCTTCGCCACGCCGACCCTTCCTCCGAGCCGCCCGCGGAACAGCCGCGCCTTGAGGGCGTGCACCTCGGCGGTTCCGAGCAGCGGGCCTCTGCCCGCCTCTTCCTCCCCCTCGGCTACTCGCGCCAGGCCCCGCTGCAAGAGCGCGGCGAGCGCCGCCACCACCTCGAGGTCGGTGGCCGGGGCGAGATCCAGAATTTCAGGCAAGGGCCTCGGCTGGCGGAGCAGCTCCACCACCTGCGCGGTCACCGGGTGCTGCTCGGTGGAGAGCTCCGCCCCGGGGGAGAGCACCAGCCGCGCGCCTTTCTGGGGCAAGGAAGGCGTCAACCGGGAAAGCTCGTCGGCCTGCCGCATCCCCTCGAGGAGGGCATCCTCCATCGAGCGGTCCACCAGCACCCTTGATGGGGCCGCGCCGGGGACGAAGGCGAAGGTGCCCTCGGTCCAGCCGACCAGGCGGAACAGCGCCTTCTCTCCCTCCACCGCCCCCAGCCGAGCGTTCACCGGCCGCCCGTCGCGGACGTGGATCTCTCCCCGCTCGGAGCCGCGGCTCAGGGTCAGCCGCCCGCTGCGCTTGTTCACCGAGAGGATCTGCAACAAGTCGGGAATGGGGAGCTGGCTGAGGTGCCCTTCGATCTCCTTGGCCTCGGCCCGGAGCTCGCGCGCGGCGTCCGCCCGCCGGAACACCTGCTCGAGGCGAGACTGCACCTCGTCGATGTTGAAGGGCTTCTGCAGGACGCCGTCGCGGAAGACCCGCACCTTGTCCGCCTCGAAGGCGCGGCTGGTGAGCACCACCGGGATGTCCTCGGTGCGCGGGTTGGTGCGGAGGATCTGCACGAAGGTTCGCGCGTCGATCAGCCGGCAGCCGTCGTCGAAGAGGATCAGGTCCGGGTGGCGCAGCACCGAGACCTCCAGGGCTTTGGAGCCGTCCGGCGCGTAGTGCATCTGGAATCCCCGCTGCCTGAGGGCCCGGGTGAGGGCGCGCACCGACTCGAGGTCGGGATCGGCGATGAGGATTTTTCGCGCCTGCGCCATTTTGTCCCGCTAGTACGGCTGGAGGTCGTACTCCGCCTGCAGCTTGGTGATCAGCCCCTCCACCACCGCGGTGTCCGAGGTGTGGAAGCCCCAGGTGGCTCCCCGGCCGCGCCGCTGCACCAGGGCATAGGCCGCGTTCTCCGAGAGCCAGAAGAGGAACTCGTGCCGCGCCATCCGACCGTCGCCCTCGAGAAAGACCGGCGTCAGGGCGAGGTGCGAGTCGAGGTCGCCGCGCCGGCCCAAGAGGTAGACCCGGAAGGCGAAGTCCGGCGGAATGCCCTCCAGCCCTTCGGCGATCGGGAGTCCCGCGTGGACCTCTGGGCCGCCCACGTACACCAGCCCGCGCGCCTGCGGGTCCCGGGCAAGCTCGCGCGCCACCTCGGCCTGTAGCTCGTCGAAGAGGGAGCTGGCCACCCTCCCCCGCCGCGACGGCTCGGCGCGGTCGTCCAGCGGCAGCTTGGGCGACTGGGCGTTCCCGAGCAGAAGGTCCACCACGTCCCAGAAGGCCAACGGCTCGAGCGAGAGCTTCCGCTGCAGCGAGCCCCGCCGCTCGTCGGCCCTCCGCCGGCAGCGCAGCACCAGCTCATCGAAGTCTTCTCCGTCCTTCGGGAAGGTGGCGGCGCCGCCCACCAGCCCCAGGGGCAGCGAGGACTCGGTCTGTTGGACCTCGGGCTCCTCGCGCGCGGCTGCCATCGCGCGGCGGAGGAACATCATCGCTCCGAAGAAATCCGTCTCCGGGAGCAGCAGCGTCAGCTCCCGATCGCTCGACTTCGCCAGCACGTCCGAGTCGCGGATGATGCGGGTCAGCGCCCGGATGATGCCCCGCGCCGCCCGCCGCGCCTGCTCCGCTCCCAGGCGGAGCCGCACCTGGGGCAGGTTGTCGATCGAGAAGGTCAAAAGCGAGAACGTCCGGCCGTAGCGGCGGGCCTTGTAGATCTCCTTGGAGGCGTAGTCGGTGAAGTAAGAGAGGTTGTAGGCGGCGGTGTCGGGGTCGCGCAGGCCGTGCCGCTGGAGCGAGAGGAAGCGGCGGCCGTTGCGGATCGCCACCGCCGCATACTCGGCCAGGGCGCGGGCGTCGCGCACCTGCTCTTGCCGGTAGGTGCCCGCGAGCGGATCCGAGAGCTGGGCCAGCCCGACCAGCTCCCCCGCGGTGGAGAGGGGCAGGTAGAGGTTCGGCGAGGGCCCGCTCCCTCCCAGCCATGGGCTGCCCTTCAGCCTTTCGCCGGCGGGGCCTTGGCGGTCGACCCGTTCGGGGAGGAACTGCCGGTCGAGCAGTCCGCGGTAGGCCTTGAGCTTGATCTCGCCGCGCTCGTCGGAGATCCACAGGGCGGCGCTCTGCGAGTCGCACAGGTCGGTCAGCTCGGCGAGCACGCGTTCTCCCAGCCACTCGAGATCCGGGCTCGAGATCAGCTCCAGGCCGCGCCGGTGGACTTCCTGCAGGCGGGCGTGCTCGATGTTCTCCCCCAGAAGGCGCTGGCGCTCGCGGCGGAGCAGGGCGCGCTCCAGGGCGCGCTGCACGGAGAGCAGGAGGTCTGCGTCTTCGATCGGTTTGAGGAGCGTGTCGGCGGCGCCGGCGTGCATGGCGGTGGCGGCGGCCTTGGCGTCCTGGCGGGCGGAGACGAGGATCACCTCTTGGTCCGGGTCTCGCTCCCTGAGCCGGGAGATGAGCTGCAGCCCGTCGACCCCGGGCATCACCAGGTCGGTGAGGATGACGTCGAAGGGGGCCTTGGCGGACTCCTCCAGGGCGAGGGTAGCGTTCTCCACCGCGGCGACGCGGTAGCCCTTCTGCGTCAGGACGTCGCTGACCACCTGCCGGAAGAGCAGGTCGTCGTCGACCACGAGGATGGACGGAGGCACGTTCGGGCGGAGGGAGATTAAAGGCTACCGAGGCGCAGGGACAATCGCTTCGAACACGAAGGTGGCGGGGCCGCGCAGCTCCACCTCCGAGAGATCTTTGGCCACGCGCACCTCGGCCATTCCGCCGGAAAGCCGCACCGGGATCCACGCGGAGGGCGGAAGCTTGCCTTGGTGAACCGCCGCCGCGACGGCCGCGCAGGCGCCGGTGCCGCAGGCCAGGGTGAGGCCCACGCCCCGCTCCCACACCGCGACCTCCAGGCCGTCGGCGGAGGCGCGGCACAGCTCGACGTTGGTCCGCTCGGCGAAGCCGGGTGTTCTCTCGAGCAGCGGTCCCACCTCGCTGGCGCGCTCGAGGGGGCAGTCGCAGACGACCAAGTGAGGGTTGCCGAGGCTCAAAGCGGTGCCCTTGAGCCCGGCCACTGGCAAGGGCTGTTCGAGAAACGGCCGCCCGGTGGCGGAGGAGGGGAGGTTTGGGGCCAACAGCCGCGCCGGTCCCATGGAGACCTCGACCTGGCTGACCTCGCCGCCGACGTAGACGAGCCTGCAGGTGAGGACGCCGGCGCCGGTCTCGATGGAGAGCTCGGGAGGGCGGCCGTCCGAGCGGTCGGCGAGGTGCTTGGCGGCGCAGCGGATGCCGTTGCCGCACATCTCGGCCACGGTGCCGTCGGCGTTGTGGACCACCATTCGCGCGGCGGCGCGCTCCGAGGGGAGGAGGACCAAAACGCCGTCTGCTCCGATGCCGCGGCGGCGGTCGCACAGCTCCCTGGTGCGCTCGGCCCCGATGTCCCCGCCGCCCTGCCGCCGGTCGAGCAGCACGAAGTCGTTGCCGAGCCCGTGGTACTTGAAGGCGGTCTCTGTAGGGGTGCGCGGCACGTGGGCTCCTCGCTGGGCTGATTAACAGCTGCGCGAGTCGACAACAAACGCCGAGTCCGATCCTTGACCTCTGCAGCTCGACTCGAGACGGAAGTGCGCTGGACGCACGCTCGGCGGGTTTCCCTCGACTCTCGACCCTCGACCCTGGACTGCCTCTAGAAACTGATCTGCCGCCGGCGGATGGAGATTTCCTCCCGCGCGGGCCCGCGAGCGACGGTGAGCCGAACCACCGTCCCCGCCGGCCCGATGATCCGATCGATCACCGCGTACACGTTCAGGCCCCGGATCGCCTGGCCGTCCACCGCGACGATCTCGTCTCCGGGGAGCAGCCCCGCCGCCTCCGCCGGGCCTCCCTCGAAGACGTGGCGCACCTTCACCTCGCCGCTGGGCGGCTGATCGAGCTGCGCGCCGATGCCCTCGTACTCGGTGAGGGTCCGCATCGGGTCTCCTCTCCCTGGCCGGAGCCTGGCCAAGAGCCGGCCCTGCGCATCTTTGGGCAAGGCCTCGATCCCGGCCCAGGCGTGCACGTAGCCCTCGGAGCGGAACGAGAGCATCGCCCTGCCGGGGGCAGCCGCGATCCGGAACTCACCGTCCGCGCCGGTGGTGAGGGTGGCCCACCTCCCGGAGTAGCGGCTGCGGTCCGGGCCCATGCGGTTGATCGCCACCTCCACTCCGGGGAGCGGCGCCCCGCTCGCGGCGTCGAGGACCACCCCGCGCAGCGGCACCGTGGAGGTGAGCCTGAGCCTCACTACCGCCGCCCCCGCCGGATCCAGCCGGACCGCCGTGGGCTCCGATGTCTCCCCGTGGCCGGAGGCGGTGGCGCTCACCTCGTACTCCCCCGGAGGGGCCTGCACCCGGAAGTCCCCGCTCGGGCTGAGCACCGGAAACGCCCGGGTGGGGCCGCCCGAGGTGGGCCTGAGCCGGACGGTGAAGTCGCTCACCGCCGCGCCGCGCTCGTCGGCCACGCTCCCGCGCAGCACCGCCGGTCGAAGCGAGAGCAGAACTTTCTCTCCGGCGTGCGCGACGGCGCGGGCGACACCCGCCTCGCCCTCCGCCTCCACCGCCAGCGCTCCGTCGGGCACGCCGTCGAATCGGAAACGGCCCTCGGCGTCGGTGGCCACCTCGGCGGACATCGGCCCCGCCCAGTCGCCGCTTTGGAGGCGAACCACCGTCCCCGCCCCGCGCGGAGTCACCCTCCCTTCGAGCGAGCGCCCCGAGGCGAGCTCCACCGTCCACGGCTCTCCCGGCTCTCCGGTGAAGCTGAACGGGCCGCGCTGCGCGGTGAGCGCGCCGGCTCGAACCTGCACGAGGTAGCTGCCGGGCGGCGGCCCCTCCAGGTGGAAATCGCCGAGCGCGGAAGTGAAGGTCGCCCCGGTGATTCTCTGGCTCCTCGCGTCGAGCAGCCAAAGCTCCACGCCGGGGGCAGGCCTCCCATCGAGCAGAACGATTCCCGAGATGGAGAGAGGTTGGCCCAGCTCGATGTCCAAGCCGCTTTGAATTCCTCCCCCGCCGATCCTCACCCGCGGCCCTTCCACCCGCGAGCCGCCCGGAGCCGCGGCCGCGAGCACCAACGCGCCGTCCTCGGCCCACAACCGGTAGCTGCCGTCCTCGGCAGAGCGCACCGGACCGAATGCCCGGCCCAGCGAGCCCACCACCTCCGCCTCCGCCCACACCGGTGCCCCCGCCAAGGGTTTCCCTTGCCGCAGCACGCGTCCTTCCAGCACCGCTGCCGGCTTGAGGAACAGCTCCATCCCGCCGTACTCGCGCGCCGCGTCCAGGATCAGCCATTCGGCCCGGGCGACGTGTCCTTCCGCGGTCGCCTCGAGCCAGGTCTCCCCAGCCGGCAGCCCGGAGAGTTGGAACCGGCCGGCGTGATCGGTCCGACAGGCGCCACCCGAGCTGCGCACCGTGGCGCCGGGGATCGGCTGCCGGCTCACCGCGTCGAAGACGGCCCCAAAGACCGAGGAGGCGGCCAAAAGCTCTAGCAAGAGCCCGTCTTGCGCCGAGCCGGCGGCGAGCAGCACGGGGCCCACCAAGAGCGAGGACTCCGCCCCGCGCGAAGCGGTGAGGACGTATTGGCCCGGGGGCACCTCCAGGCGGAAGCTCCCGTCCCAAGAAGAGGCGGCCTCTTCGACTCCTGCCTCCGAGCGCGCCACCACCCGCGCCTCCGGGACGGGTGCGCCTCTGCTCGTCACCAGGCCAGCCAGCGTTCCCCTGGGCAGGCCTACCGTGGCGGGCGGCTCGGTGCGAACAGGCTGGCGGCGCGCGGGACGCGGAGAGGGTTGGCTCTCTATGGGTGCGGGAGGGACTTGAGCCTCGTCGCGAAGGAGCATCGCTGCCACACCCGCGCAGGCAGCGGCCAAAAGCGCGATGAGGCCGACTCGTCTCACGGCGAAGGCAAGATAGCCGAGGCCGGAACGGAATTCCCCTCGCGGCTCACCGGGGTGCCACCGCGATCACTTCGGCTTCTTGCGCGGGTCGATCACCTCGGCGCCGGGCAGCTCGCCCCCGTCCACCACCACCAGCGGCTCGCCGGCATCGGGGAGATCCAGCTCGTAGACGTCGAGCATCTCCACCGGCTGCCTAGGAGGAGCCGGAGGCGGCGGAGCTGGTTGGGTCTTCGGCGCCGGCGCCGCTGGGGCGGGCTTGACTTGCGGCACCTGGGGGGGCGGGGGACGCCGCGGGAGGGCGGGAGTCGCTGCCGGAGGGACGGAGGGGGAGCGCGAAGCCTGTGCGGCTCCGAGCACCGAGCGCTTCACCGCCGAGAGCTCCGCCTCCTGTGCCGAGAGCCGGCGCTGCGCCAGCTCGAGTTTCTGCTCTCTCTCCACCATCGCGGCTTTGAGGTGGGCCTCGCGGCCCTGCACCTCTCCCAGGGCCCTCCGCAGCTCGGCGGCCTCCTTGGAGAGCCGGGTCTGTTCCTGGCGCGCGCCGGCGAGCTGCCGCTCCGCCTCGGCCCAGCGCGACTCCAGGGCGGCGCGAACCTGGCTGAGCCGCGAGGCCTCTTCCAGCAGGCGTGCCTTCTCCGCGGAGAGCTTCTCCGCGTCCACTCGCGCCTTGGAGCGCTCCTTCTCCAGCCGCTCCACCTCGGAGGACAGGCGGCCCTTTTCCTCCTCCAGTCCGCGCCGGTCGGCGGCGAGCGCCTCCAGCTTCTCCCAGAGGGCCGGCAGCTCGCCCTGGGCGTGGGCGGCTTCGGAGCGGAGGCGAGCGATCTCCTCTTCGGCCTCGCGCTGGTGGACCTTCCCGGCGAGCAGCGATTCCTCGGCGTCGCGGAGGCGGGCCTTCGCCGCGCCCAGCTCGCGCTCGAACCCGGCTCGGTCCGCTTCGCGGGCCGAGGCCAAGGCCTCCAGCTCGGCGGAGAGTCTCCTTGCTTCTTCCTGGGAAGCGCGGTGCCCCGCGGCCGCTAGCTCCTGGGCGCCGAGCGACGACTCGGCGCTCAGGGCCCGCGCCAGCGCCTCTTCGCGCTCACGCGCCAGCCGCTCCAGCTCTGCGGCCCGCCGGCCGGCCTCCTCGCGAGCCAAAGCGACCGCCGCCTCCATCTCCCGTGTCTTCTCCGAGGCGCTGGCGCGCCCCTGCCGCAGGCTCTCCAGCTCCCCGCGCGCGGAGCTGAGCGCCGCTTCCAGCTCCGCCGCACGCGCGGAAGCCTCCTCTTGCGCCCGCCGCTCCGCCTCCACCTCTCCCGAATACCGCCGCGCCTCCTCTACCGCCGCCCGGAGGGACGCCTCGGCCCGCTCGAGCCTCTCGCCGTTCTCCTCTCGGGAGGCAGCGAGCCACGTTTCCACGCCGGAGAGCCGCGCGACCGCCTCCTCGCGCTCGCGCGCTACCTGCTCCAGCTCCGCGGCCCGCCGCTCGGCCTCCTCGCGCGCCGAGCTGAGCGCCGCTTCCAGCTCCCCTAACTTCTCCGAGGCGCTGGCGTGCCCCTGCCGCAGGCCCTCCAGCTCCCCGCGCGCCGAGCTGAGCGCCGCTTCCAGCTCCGCCGCACGCGCGGACGAGCTTTCGCTCTCCCGGCGCAGGGCCTCCACCTCGCCTCCGAGCCGCGCCGCTTCGTCCCGCTCCCGGAGCACCCGCTCCAGCTCGGAGGCCCGGCGCTTGGCCTCCTCGCGGGCAGAGCTGAGCGCCGAATCCAGCTCTGTGGAGCGGGCGGATGCCCTCTCCCGCTCCAGCCTCAGGGCTTCCAACTCGCCGGCGAGGCGCCCCGCCTCCTCCTGTGCCGCCACGAGCGCCCTTGCCGTCTCTTGGAGCTTCGCGGCCGCCTCCTCGCGCGAGGCGGCGAACGACTCCTCCAGATGCCTCGAGCGGACCGACTCCCTCTCCCGCTCGAGCCGCCCCGCCTCCAACTCCCCGGCGAGCTGTCCGGCTTGTCCCCGTGCCACCTCGAGCGCTGCCTCCGCCTCGGAGAGCCGCGCCGCCGTCTCCTCGCGAGTGGCCCAGAGCGAGGATTCGAGGCCGCTCAGCCGCGCGGCCAGCTCGCCTCGCTCGCGGGCGGCGCGCTCCAGCTCGGCGGACTGCCGATGCGCCTCCTCCCGGGCGGAGGCCAGTGCGGCCTCGAGCTCGGCCATCCAAGCGGAGGTGCGGTCGCGCTCCTGCCTTAGCGCTTCCACCTCGCCAGCGAGCCTCCCCGCCTCTTCCTGCGCGGCCCGAAGCGCCGCCTCCAGCTCCGCCGCCCGCGCCGAGGCCTCGCCCCTCACGCCCGAAATCTCGTTCGAGAACGCTGCCTGCTCCGATTGCCGCCTTTGCGCCGCAGCCTCCAGCTCCCCCGCCAGCCGGCCCGCCTCCTCCTGGGCGGCGCGGAGCGCGAGCCCGAGCTCCCCTGCGCTGGCCGCCGCCTCGAGCCGCTCGCGCTCGATCTCCGCTGATCGCCCCCGCTCGGCGTCGAGCCCCTCGCGCAGCCGAGCGGCCTCCTGCGCCAGCGTCTCCGACCGGGAGGCGAGGGCTCCGGCCTTTTCCTCCGCCTCTCGCCGCTCCACCCGGCGCGCCAGCTCCACGTCTTCCAACTTCCTGGTCAGCTCGTCTCGCTGGAGGGCGATCTCCTCGGCTCTTTGGGTGGCCTCCGACAGTCCCACCTCCGCCTGCTCGCGCGCGCTCCGCTCGGCGGCGATGGCGGTGCCCAAGTCTTTTTCCAGCCGGGCGGCGCGGGCGAAGGCGGCATCCCGCTCTCCCTCCAGTGCCTCGTCCCTCGCTTGATCCACCGCCCTCGCCGCGGCGGCCTCGGCGAGCTTCGCCTCCAGCTCGGCGGACAGCCCGCGGGCAGCCTCCAGGGCGCGAGTGGCCTCCGCGGCTTCCTTGGAGAGCCGCTCCGCGGTGGACTTCACTCCTGAGAGCTCCGTCTCCAGGGCCTTGCGCGCGTCCGCGAGCCGCGCCACCTCCTGCTCCAGCCGGCCGGAGCGGGCGCGTTCGGATTCCAGCCGCTCCGCGAGCCGAGAGAGGTTTTGGGCCTCGGCGTCGGCGATGCGCAGGGCCTTCTGGGCCTCGGCCTGCTTCACCGACAGCTCCTCGCGGGCGGCCTTCTCCCTTCGCGCGGCGGCCGCCGCCTCCTCCCGCAGGTGCTCGATGGCGGCCTGCGCGGCCGAACACTGCTCGGCGAGCCTCAGCTCCCGCGCCCGATTCGCCTCCAGCTCGCGCCCGCGGTCCGCGGCCACCTCGTTGGCCCGGTCGACGCCGGTGCGCGCCTGCTCCAGCTCGACCCGCGAAGAGGCAGTCTGCTCGTGCGCCGCCTTCAATTCCTCGTAGGCCTTGGAGAGCCGGTGACGGGCGTCCTCGAGCTGAGCGAAGACCTCCTCCCTCCGGGCGCGCTCCAGCCTCGCCTGCTCCTTCTCGGCCAGCACCTGGACGGTGGCGTCGGCTCGGTCGCGGGCGGCGGCCTCCAGCTCAGACTTGAGCTGGGAGGCCCTCCGCTCGGCGTCGGCGGCTCGCTCGTCGGCGACCCTCAGGCCGGCCTCCAACCGCTTGAGCTTGAGCGACAGCTCGTCGCGCTCGCGGGTGTCCTCGGGGCGTCCGGCGAATGAGTCGAGCTGGGCGGTGAGCCGGGCGGCCACCTCTTCCTGCGCGGCCAGCCGCTCGCGGGCGCCCTCCAGATCGGCCTGGCGCGCCGCCAGCTCGTCGCGCGACTTCGACAGGGCCTCCTTGAGGCGGGCGCAGCGCTCCTCCCATGCCTTGGCCCGCTGGGTGTGCTCCTCCAGGCGGCCGCCGGAGAAGGCGATCGGCTCGGGGGGCAAGGGCACCCAGGTGGGATCGAAGCTCCGCACCGGCTCGTTGCCGGCCAGCACCACGAAGTAGGCGGCCTCCCCCGCACCTCCGAGCGTGCCGTCGACTTGAAGCCCTTCTCCCTTCTCGAAGGCGAGCTGGTAGCCGAGCAGCGGGCTCTGGGTGGCCACCTCGACGAAGCGGAAATGCGGCGAGAGCGCATCGAGGAGCTGGCCGTAGGTGGGCGGGGCGTCGGCGGCCTCGGGATCCATCACCTGCGAGAGGGCGAAGCCGGCGGGGTTTCTGAGGCCGCCCATGAGGTAGCCGCCCCGGGCGACCAGCCGGACGACCTCGGCGAGCAAGAGCGGCGCGCGCACGTAGGGCGCCAGGTCGGCCACGATGATCAGGTCGAAGCTCCCCGGCTCCAGGTCTTCGAACTCCTGGGCGCGGTAGCGGAGGTTGGGACCCGAGAAGCGCCGCTGGGCCTCCTCCACCGCGGCGATGTCCGAGTCGCAGGCCAAAACCGTGCGCGCCCCCCGGGTGCACAGGAAGCGGGCCGACTCCCCCAGGGTGGAGGCGACCGCGCCGATCTCCAAGACCCGCCGCCGGGCGAACAGACCCTCGGCGAAGATGTAGCGCGGGAGAAGCTCGCTCGGGCCCAGGCGGCGGAAAGTGGAAGTCATGGGGTGGGCACGGCCCAGCTGCCGGCCCGAGTATAGCCCCATGCTTCCGGCCTCCAACGAAACCGAAGCCGTGAGCCCGCTCGGCTGCTGTATTAGCCTGTAGCTCCATGGAAACGGACTCGTTCGGAAATCGTGCCGCCGGCGCGCTCAAGCGCTTCTTCATCACCGTGGTGGTGTTGGGCCTGCTCGGCGCCGTGCTCGTCTTGCTCTCCCAGCTCAACGCCCGCACCTTCACCTTCGAGGTGCGCAACGGCCAGCTCTGGGTGCTGCGCGGGAGGAACCTGCCCACCGGCTCCGAGCCGTACCGCCCGGCCGACCCGGCCCTCGCCGACGCCTACGCCCCTTTGGACCTGAAAGGCGCCCCGGCCACGGAGCTGGCCGGAAGAAAATTCGGCGAGCGCGACGAGCTGGACCGCGCGCTCTTCGACGTGATCGCCCAGCTCGCCAAGCCGCGAGTGGCCTCCGACGACCCCAGAGCTCTCGAGGAGGGCCTCTATTACCTCCGCCGCGCCGAGCGGCTCTCGGGCATCTCCGAGGAGCAACGACTGGCCTTGAAGGCGATGAAGGCCGAGGTGGCCTTCTACCAGGCGCGGGGGAAGCTCGAGGAGGCGCAGAAGCTGGTGGCCGAGGCGATGTCCCAGCTTCGCCTGGCCTCCCAGTCGGGCCGCCACACCCGCAGCGCCAACCTGATGATCATGGCGGTGGAGCCCTCGGCGGTGTCCCTGGAAGAGGCGCTGAGAAAAGCAGTCCACGCCCTCAGCGCTCCCCCGGACGGCCCTTTGCCGCCAGCTCCCGAGAAGGCGGAGCCCAAGCCCGCACAGGAGCCCAAGCCCGCGCAGGAGCCTCCGCCCGCGGAGGCTCAACCGCCCGCCCCCTCCGGGGCCGCCGCCCCACCGGAGAAGAAACCCTGAGTTGCCTCGCCGTCGGAAAAGCCCTAACAGCGACAGCGGCGCCCTGACAGTTTGCTGTCGGCGGGGGCGGCACCGACGGAATCCCGCAGCTGACCTGAGGGCTCGGGGCTTGCACTGGCGGTCGCGGCCGATTTCCCGGAGGCGACTTCCGCGATGAACCGCTCGAACCTGACGGCGCTGGGCTTCGGACTGCTGTCCCTCGCGTGGGGGGCGTGCTCATGCACTCGACCGGTGCAGGTGTCGCTGAGCCCGGAGGCTGCCACCATCCCGGCCGGAGGCACCGTTGCCTTTGCCGCCACGGTGACGGGTACGTCCAATAGCCGCGTGAGCTTCTCGGTGCAGGAGGGCGCCTTGGGCGGGACAGTGGATTCGACGGGCCTGTACACCGCCCCGGCGAGCGCCGGGACGTTCCATGTAGTGGCCACCAGCGCCGCGGATCGATCGAAGACCGGTAGCGCCACCATCACCGTGATGCAGGCAACGGACTCAGTCCAGGTGCAGCTGTCGCCCATCCAGGTCACTCTCTCCGCCGGGGCCTCGCAGCAATTCAGCGCAGCGGTCACGGGGAGCGCGAACACTGCGGTCACCTGGTCGGTGGAGGAGGGGGCTTCGGGCGGAGCGATCAGCTCCACTGGCCTGTATACCGCGCCAGCGAACGCCGGGACCTTCCACGTGGTGGCCAAGAGCCAGGCGGACCCGAGCCGGAGCGCTCGAGCCACCGTGACGGTGACGGCATCGCAGGTGAGCATCTCCGTCTCTCCAGAGGCGGTGACCCTGTCACAGGGGTCGACCCAGCAGTTCACCGTCTCGGTGACTGGCACGGCGAACACTGCGGTGAGCTGGTCGGTACAGGAAGGCGCCGCGGGCGGGAGCGTCGACGCCGCGGGGCTCTACACCGCACCTTCCACGGCCGGCATCTTCCACGTGGTAGCCACCAGCCAGGCGGACACCGCGAAGAGCGCCGTCGCCCAGGTGACCGTCAGCGCCGCGCCCAGCTCGGTGAGCGTGAGCCCCGCGTACGCGGTGGTGCAGCCGGGCGGCACCCAGCAATTCGCCGCGACCGTCACCGGCATCTCGAACCCCGCGGTGACCTGGAGCATCCAGCAGGGCGCCTCGGGAGGCTCGATCAGCCCGAGCGGGCTGTACACCGCTCCCGCGACCGGCGGCTCGTTCGTCATCCTCGCCACGAGCCAGGCGGACCCCACCCATGTCGGCTACGCCAGCGTCGACGTGCTTCCTTCGGCCGGCTACACCCTCACGGGGACGGTGAGCTACGCGGGAACGCGGACGGGCCGCGTGTACGTCCTGGTCTCCAGCGGCTCGGGCGGCAGCGGCTTCGCCGGGACCAGCCTCGCCGCGCCCGGCGCGTTCAACATTCGCGGAGTCCGCGCCAACGGAATGGTCACCGTACGCGCGTTCATGGACACCCTCGGCACCGCCGACTTCAACCTCGCCGCGGATCCCGAGGGCTCATCGAGCGTCTCGCTTCCTTCGACTGCGCCCATCAGCATCGCGCTCACGGATCCGGTCGCTTCCACTCCCGCGGCGCCAGCCGGCCTCCAGGTCGTCGCCGGCGACCGGGTGGCGCTGCTCTTCTGGGATCCAGTGACCGACGCCCAGGGACGGGAAGTGGCCGACCGCTACAAGGTGTATTGGAGCTCGGGGGCGCCGCCGGGACCGGGAAACCCGAGCGCGAAGAGCAAGACGGTTCGCGCCGGAAGCTGGTTCGCGGTGGTGGCCGACTCCACCTCCACCCCGCTCTCGAACGGCACCTACCGCTTCGCGGTGACCGCGGTGAACAACGGCAACGAGAGCGGGACGTCCAACCTGGTGCAGAGCGCCATCGGCCCGGGCACGGGAGGCTACGGCGTGTCCGGCGCGGTGAGCTTCTCCGGCTTCACGCCCTCGGGGCCACTCTACCTTCTGGCCTGGGGGCAGACCGCGCACCTGGCACGCGTTCCCAGCCCGGCGAGCCCTCAGGCCTTCACGCTCCCCAGCGTGCCCAACGGCTACTACTACCTCTACGCGTGGATCGACACCGCCGACGACGGCGAGCTATTCGGCGGAGACGTGCACAGCTTCTACGAGCCGTCGTTGCTGCAGGTCTCCGGCGCGGCGGTGGGTGGCCAGAACCTGACGCTACCCTCTGGCGCCTCGCTGCCTTCGGTGACGACCGAGCACGGGAAGTACGGAGGAAGCGAGCACTACCAGCTCGACTTCACGGTGACGCCCAACGCGAAACAGCCAGTGAAGGTGGCCGTGCTCTCGGGGCCAAGCGTGTCGGGGCCGATGGACCTGGGAATCGGCGCCTACGGCTCGCATTACGGCTTCGCCCAACTCGGCGGAACGAGCCCCTCGGTTGGCCAGAGCTACAGCTTCGAGCTGACCTACGCGGACGGCACCACCGCCAGCGAGACGAGGCAGGTCACCGCGGTGATCGCCGGCTTCGCGACCCCGCAAAGTCCGGTGGGAAGCGGCACCGCCGCCCCGACCTTCCTCTGGTCTGCGCCCAGCCCCGCTCCGGCGAGCTTCACCTACGATCTCTACCTCTACCAGGTGCCGGGAGGGCTGATCTGGTACCAGTACGGACTCCCCAGCGCGCAGACCTCGGTGGCCTACAACGCCGACGGGCGGGCGCTGTTGCCGCAGCTGGGCACCGGGAGCTACCTCTGGTACCTCGCGGTGCGCGACGGCGACGGGAACCGCTCGATGACCAGCGCGAGCTTCAGCGCGCCCTGAGTCGACTGCGGCCGGCTGGCTTCGCTCGGAGCTCCGGACTCAGCTCCGCATCACCCCGATGAACGGCAGGTTCCGGTACCGTTCGGAGAAGTCGAGGCCGTAGCCGACCACGAACCGGTCGTCGATCACGAAGCCCCTGTAGTGGATGTCGATGCGCGCCTTGGCGCGAGCTGGCTTCTCGAGCAGCGTGCACACCCGGAGCGACGCCGGGTGCCGGGCCTGGAGGTTCTCGAGCAGGAACTTCATCGTCAACCCGGTATCAATGATGTCCTCCACCACCAGGAGGTCCTTCCCGGCCATCGGCGTGGTGACGTCCGAGGTGATGCGCACCTCTCCGGTGGTCTCGGTGCCGCCCTGGTAGGAGGACACCCCGAGGAACTCCATGCAAAGTGGCAAGTCGATCGCCCGCGCCAGGTCGGTGGCGAAGAAGATGGAGCCCTTGAGCACCGCGAGCAGGGTGAGGTTCTTCCCCGAGTAGTCGCGAGCGATCTCCTTTCCCAGCTCGCGGATGCGCGCGAACAGGGTGCGCTCGTCGATCAGCGTGTCGACGCTTTGTTCGTAGAAAGGCATCGCCGTTCCTCACACGAAGGCGTTGTTCATCACCTCGCCCATTCCGCCGCCGCCGGGGACGATGTATTGACGGTCGTCGAGCCCGCGCTCCTTGTCCCACAGCTTCCCCGGCGGAGTGCCGAACACCTCGGGGGGAGAGAGCCCCCGGTCCAGGCGGATGGCGTAGACGAGGGCGTCGGGATGATCGCCGGTGAGCCGGCGCACGTACTCGGGAGTGACGATCAGGTTCAGGCAGATCACCTTCCGCATCTTGCCCGGGACCTTTTCCTTGTAGAGCTTGATCGCGGTGGACAAGGAGCCGCCGGTCGCTCCCATCGGGTCGGGGAAGACGACGATCGCGTCGTCCACGTCCCCGCCGATCTTCGCCCCGCCGATCGATGAGCCGACCACCTTCTCGGCGTCGTCGAGCATCCGGCTCATCACGATGTGGTCCTGACGCACGAGCTGCGGCGAGAGGATGGTGTTGAGCAAGTCGTAGGTCACCTGGGAGGGCAGCGTGCCCGCGCGGGCGATGTTCACCGAGATGGCGCGCACCTCGGGATCGATCACCTGCCCCTGGTAGATGCCCTTCGGGGTGTGCTCGATCATCCGGGTGGGGATCGCCGCCCGCTTCCTCGGGAACTCGGCGTTGATCACCATCTTCACCAAGTCGGTGTACAGGCCCGCCACCAGCCGGTTCACCTGGGGCTGGAAGGTCTCCTTGGCGCACAGCTTGGCGAGCTGGGACAACAGGAACGGGTTTCCCACCAGGTGGACATTGGGCCCGTAGAAGTGCTCCAGCTCGGTGAGCCGGTAGCAGACGTCCTCGTACAGCGAATCGCGCATGGTGGCCTCAGAAGAGCTCCAAGGTCTGCGGCGGGGTGGGGTCGTCCGGCGCCGAAAGGTGGCACTTGCGGCACCTCGCCTCGTAGGCGCCGGCCGCTCCCACCAGCACCCGCTCTCCCCGCGAGATGAGCCGCTGCGAGCGATTCGCCGGGTTTCCGCACACCACGCAGATCGCCAGCTCCTTGGTGATGTACTCGGCGATGGCCAAGAGCTGAGGCATTGGCTCGAAGGGCTTGCCCTGGTAGTCCTGGTCGAGCCCGGCCACGATCACCCGGAGCCCGCGCTGGGCCAAGGACTCCACCACCGGCACCAGCTCCGGTCCGAAGAACTGCGCCTCGTCGACCCCCACCACCTGGGCGTCCGGCTTGAGGTGGTAGAAGACCTCCTCGGCCCGGTCGATCGGCGTGGAAACGAGCTTGAGCTGCGAGTGGCTGACCACCGCCGTCTCATCGTAGCGGTCGTCGATGCGCGGCTTGAACACCTGCACCTTTTGCTTGCCGTACATCGCCCGCTTGATTCGGCGGATCAGCTCCTCGGTCTTGCCCGAGAACATCGAGCCGCAGATCACCTCTATCCACCCGATGTCTTTGGGGAATTGATGCACGGAACGGAGGAGGCTGGCCGGGAGGGCGCGCGGATACTCCGCCACGCGACCTCCGACAGTCAAGCAGCCGACCTCCGCTGCGGCGCGGAACGCCGGCCCACCTACCGTGGCAAGCTCCTTGAATCCGCCTCCGGTTCGCATCGGGGAGGCGGCGGTGGTGGCGCGGGAGCGGGTTTCGGCTGGGCTTGCGGAGGCCTCGCTCCTCCGCCGGGCGACCGCGCTGTTGCTCTTGAACCTCCTCGACGGGCTCTTCACGGTCGGCTTTCTCCAGGTGAACGTCGCCGAGGAGGCCAACCCGCTGATGCGGCTGGCGTACGACACCTCCCCGCTCGCCTTCATGGCTGCCAAGTTGCTCGCGGTGCAGGGAGGCGTGCTGGTGTTGTGGAGCCAGCGGCAAGTGCCCCTGGCCCAATCGGCGCTCAGGGGCGCCGCCTGGCTGTACGGCGGCCTGGTGGCGTGGCACCTGGCGTTTCTCGCCCGGCTACTCGTGGGTTGAGCGGTTCTCACCTTGGGCCTTGCTTTTTCCCACCGCGGCCGGCGATCCTATGGGGTCTTCGGGTCTTTTGGCCGGGGGGCCGCATGGAGATCACCGACGTCAGGGTGTTCCCTGTCGATGAGGACAAGCTCAAGGCGTACGTCACCATCACGCTGGACAACTGTTTCGTCATCCGCGACCTCAAGGTGATCAACGGGAACACCGGTCTGTTCATCGCGATGCCGGCCAAGCGGCGGAAAGACGGGACCTACAAGGACATCGCCCACCCGCTGAACGCCGACACCCGGGACCGGATGGAGCGGGTCATCCTCACCGAGTACGAGAAGCAGCTTCGGCGGGGGCCGGGGGAGGCTCCGGCCCAGGTCGAGCCGGACTGACTGGCAGCCCCTTCACTTCCGCGGCACTGTCGGCTAGTGAATGGAGCCATGCTACCGAGCCGCGACTTCAAGGTCTTCGCCGGGTCGTCCAACCCTCAGCTCGCGGAGCGGATCTGCGAGCATCTGAGGCGCCCGCTGTCCAGGGCACAGGTGGGGCGATTCTCGGACGGGGAGATCCAGGTGGAGATCCTGGAGAACGTCCGCGGCCAGGACACCTTCATCATCCAGTCGACCTGCCCGCCGGCGAACGACAACCTGATGGAGCTGTTGATCATGTGCGACGCGCTCAAGCGGGCGAGCGCCTACTCGATCACCGCGGTGGTGCCGTACTACGGCTACGCGAGGCAGGACCGGAAGGTAGCTCCGCGCACGCCGATCACCGCCAAGCTGGTGGCGGACTTGTTGGAGGTGGCGGGAGCGACGCGGGTGGTGTCGATGGACATGCACGCCGGCCAGATCCAGGGCTTCTTCAACATCCCGAGCGATCACCTCTTCGCCTCGCCGGTGTTCCTGGAGGACCTGCGCCGGCGCTTCCCGGTTGCGGACGAGCTGGTGATCGTCTCGCCGGACGCGGGCGGAGTGGAGCGGGCGCGGGCGTACTCCAAGCGGCTGAACGCCTCGCTGGCGATCATCGACAAGCGGCGGCCGAAGGCGAACGCCTCGGAGGTGATGAACCTGGTGGGCGACGTGAAGGGCAAGGACGCGCTCTTGCTCGACGACATGGTGGACACCGCGGGGACGCTCACCCAGGGCGCGACGGCGCTCAAGGAAAAGGGCGCGCGGCGGGTGGTGGCCTACGCGGCGCACGCCATCCTCTCCGGGCCGGCGATCAGCCGGATCAACGAATCCCCCTTGGAGGAGGCGGTGTTCACCGACACCGTCGCCCCGAGCAAGCAGGCGCAGCAGTGCGCGAAGATCCGCTTCCTCTCGGTGGACCGGCTGTTCGGCGAAGCGATCGCGCGGATCCACCGCTCGGAGTCTCTGAGCTCGCTGTTCGTCTAGCGAAACCCGGGAGTCACGCTTGCGCGCAGCAATTCTCCTCGCGGTAGCGGCCGCAGCCTGCACCAGCAGCGAGCGCCCCCGCCCGCTTGCTCTCACCCGCGCCACCACCGACCGCACCTACCTGCGCGACGAGCACGGGCGCTACCTCTCTTTCCACGGCATCAATGTGAGCTGCAGCACCAAGGTGCCCGAGGTCGACGCGGCAGGGCTTCCGAGCTACCTCGGAAAGCCCTTCGCCCTGGAGGAGGCGAAGGCCCATTTCGCGCGCCTGCGCGGCTGGGGCTTCAACGCGGTGCGCCTTTTGGTGATGTGGGAGGCGGTCGAGCCGCTTCGCCGAGGCGAATACGACGGGGCCTACCTGGCCTACCTCCGGGAGTTGGTGAAGGCCGCGGGCGAGAGCGGGCTGTATGTGCTCTTGGACATGCACCAGGACATGTTCAGCCGGCACCTCACGGTCAAGTACAACTCGCGCCCCGGGGCCGACGCCGGAACGGTGGAGAGCGCCTTGCTCGCGCTGGCCAGGCCCTACGACGATCGGGTGCAGGGCGACGGAGCGCCGAGGTGGGCCGTCGAGGCGTGCCTCCAGGAGAAGGACCTCTCCTCCAAGGCCTGGGGCACCCCGCGGATCCTGGGCGGCCTCACCGAAGCGGAGCTGCGCAACATCTACGACATCTACGCGCAGCTCACCGGCGCGCCGCCCTTGGATGCGGGGATCGAGCAGCCGGCGCCGCCCTGGGTGGCCCAGTTCCTCCTCGGACTGCCGGAGCCGTTCGACGTCCACGAGACGACCGACATGCTCCCCTTCACCAACTGGGGCGCGACACACGCCGCCTCGCTGGACGTGGCGCGCGTGTATGCCTGCTTCTTCGCCGGAGACGTGGCCTTCCCCGGCCTCACCCGCGAGGGGATGCCGGTCGAGGAATACTTGCAGTCGGCCTACGCCGCCGCCTGGGGGAAGCTTGCGGAAGAGGTGGCGGACCTCCCGAACGTGCTCGGTTACGACCTGATGAACGAGCCCGGGGGGAACTTCTTGGTGCTGTCGGCGGCGGCGGGGTTCATCAAGGCGGGGGCTCCGGACGGCGCGCGCGCGGCGCTGGCGGATCTGCTCGGCCCGCAGATGGGGCCGCAGGTGCACCAGGCGATGGTGGCGCTGAGGCTGCTCCCGCCCGACACCAAGAAGGAGACGCTGAGGAAGTGGGGCCTGGACAAGATCGATCCCATCGCGGTGCTGTCGTTGAACTTCGGGTTCGACGAGAACCACCTCCGGCCTTTCTACGAGCGGGTGGGGAGGGCCATCCGCGAGGCGGACGGGCGGGCGGTCATCTACGTGGAAGGGGCGCTCAGCGTCACCAACCTGCTCTCGGGGCCGGCGGGCGGCGGTCTGGGAGGCAACTTCAACGTGACGATGAGCCGGCCGGCGCTCCCGGAGGTGGTGTACGCGCCGCACTGGTACCCGGACATCTACCCCCTCCCGGGGTTCAACGCGCCGCCGCGGAGCTTCACCGCCGAGCAGGTGCGTCACCGGGACTACCGGCCGAAGCTGGAGGAGGTGAAGAGCCTGGCCTCTTTCAGCTTGGGGAACGTCCCCACGGTGTTCGGCGAGTTCGGCACCTACTTCAACTTCAACGGCATCCGCCAGTCGCGGGCGGAGGGCTACCTGGTGAGCGCCCAGGTGCTGGACAACTACTACGAGGCCTTCGAGCAGATGCAGGCGAGCCGCTTCCTCTGGTGCTACTCGCCGGAGAACCAGTACCCGACCGGGGACGGCTGGAACCGGGAGGACTTCTCGATCATCGATCCGGGCCAGAAGCCGCGCGCGGAGCTGGCCTGGAGCCGCCCGTACGCGAAGGCGCTCGCGGGCAAGCCGATCGCGGCGCACTTCTACTCGGACCTGCACTACTTCGATCCGGACAAGGGGGTGGTGCCCCCTCTGCGCGAGTTCGAGGTGCGCTACGCGAGCAAGGAGACGGCGGCGCCCACGGAGATCGCGGTCCCAGCGGGCCAGTACCCGGAGGGCTTCTATGTCTTCCTCTCCGACGGGCACTGTTACTACGAGCCGGACACCGGGACGCTCTTGCACTTCCCCAGCCGGGACGAGCCTGGCTTCGAGCACTGGGTGCGGGTGCGGCCGCCGCTCTTGGGCCAGGAGAACACTGGCTTCCGCTACTTCTTCAAGGGAGACCAGGTGGTGGCGCGGTAGGGTTTCACGCTCCCTCGGAACCGCGTGGCAACGGGTCGGGCGAGCTCGTCAGCGCAAGTTCGGATCGTTCAGACGTGGATCGAAATTGAACGGGACCGGCGCGCCGATGACGATCTTGCGGAAGTCTGGATGCTCCGGATTGATTAGTACGTTTGTCTCTGTGCGGGAGTGGATCGAGGGGACCTCGAGAGCGACAGATCTCTAGAGTCCCCCCAATGGCCATGACCAGGGCGTCCGGGAGGTCTGCTTCGACGAGGACCAATCGGGGGGCGAGCGTTGGGTTGAAATGCACCAGCGCTTCGAGCCGGGCAAGGCTCTCGGTGCGCGCGGTGTAGACAACGAGGCGTCCTCGCGAATGCCAGCGGCCATCGACGAACGCGCCGCCGCTTCCGGAGAACGCCTCGGCGCCCGTGGAAGCATGCACCGCGCGAGCAACGCGCCACAGCTTCACGCGAAGAAACCGTAGTCAATCTTTCCAAGCTCATTCAGCACCAGCTCGGTGCCGATATCCGTGCTCAGCAGGCTCAGTGGAGTGCGTCGCCCCAAAGCGGCGTTCGGCTCCACAAGCCAGCGCCGCGCCGACTTCAGGCTCTCCAGGACATCGACGGCCCGGGCGAGCACTCTCGCAAGCCGAAGCACGCGCTCGCTCTCCTTGGGCGAGAGCGCCTGCTTGCTCTTCAGGCGCCGGGCGGCCGTGCGGGGTGCGATCCCGAGCTCTTTCACGAGGTCCGCCCGGCTCCACCCCAACGAGCTCGACAGCGCGGCCAGCGAGGTACTGGGCAACCCCTTGGCGGCGACATCGGCGAGGTCCAACGCGCTGGCAGGCTTGCGTTTCAAGCCGAGGACGGAAGCCGTGGCCTCGACGTGCTTCACCGCGGCTGCCACCTCGCCGGGCTGGAGGTCGAATTCCGTGCGTGCCATATGGCCATCATAGCTATGCCATCTGGCCTATCAAGTGCCCACGGGGCCGCGGTCCTCCGCTATTCCAGCGCCACCGGCAAGACGCGGACCCTCGCACCCGGAGGAATCGCAGGCGCCGGGCGTGGCTTCGGCAAATGAGTGTTGCCTCCCGGCCAGCTTCGATAGATTGCACGTTCACTTGGGGGCCATCCTTGCGAGCAGTGCCGATCCTCGCCGTGACCCTGCTGGCCGCGTGGGCCACACCGGTCGACGCCCAGACATCCACCGACGAGCCAGCCCCTGCCCAGCCCCCCGTGCGGACGCAAGGCGACGCTGCCCAACCCGACACCAACGCGCCGGCAGTTACGCCAAAACCGGAGCCTCCTCCACCCGCGGAAGACGCCCCGGAGAGTCCACCCCCGCGCCTCGCTGCGCCCGTCGTGAAAGCTGCCTCCCCCGCGGTCCCGTCTGCGGCTCCCGCCGAGGCAGCCTCGAGCGCCGGCCCGGAAGGCCAGGCGGCACCCTCCGCGCGACCCGCTGACCGCCTGGAAGTCAGCGCCTTCCTGCAGAACCTGGTCCTCTTCCGGAGCGACTCCGACTTCGACCGCACTCCTCCCGCCTACGCCCCCAGCGGCCAGTCGGTCGGCGCCTTCGCTACCCTCTTCCGCCCGCGGCTCACCTTCCACGCGCTGCCGACCCTGCACCTGGAGTACGAGGCGGAGCTGGGCCTCAACTTCTGGAGCAAACACAACCCGGATCAGCCGGACGCCGTCGCCCCCGATGCCTTCGTCCTCAAGCACCGCGTGGTGTATGCCCGCGGCGAGCTGGGCAAGAACTCATTCAAGGTGGGCTACGCCCGCTTCCAGGATCCCACTGGCCTCTTCCTCCACCACTGGATCGGCATCGCCGAGGGCCAGCGGGAGCACAGCTTCGGGCGCATCGGACTCTTCCTCGGGCAGATCCCCGATCCGGTCCACGAGGGCATCTCCCTCGGCACCAACAACTTCCAGCGGGACATCTTCGTCGGCGGCGTCTCGCTGGAGCGGCCCGCCGGCCGTTTCCGCCTCGGCTCTGCCATCTCCGCGCTGGTGGACAACCACTTGGTCGGCCAATCGCGATGGGTGGTGAGCCCCTCCATGCGGCTCGAAGGGGAGCTGGGCGCGTTCTCCACCTCGCTGGACGCCGTGGCGCAGCTCGGCCGCCAGGAAGGCGTGGCGCTCGCCGGAAGCGCGATGAATATCGGCGCCTGGGCAATCCAGGTGCACGCCGAGCGCGAGCGGGAACCCCTCGCCCTCGCCTTCAACCTCCTCGCGCTCAGCGCGGACGACGCGATCGATGGAAACCGCCTCGGCGGGGCCTTCCTCTACTCCGGCAAGTCGCGCAGCGCCACGGTGATGCTCACCGAGGACGAGCTGCGCGACTGGCTGGACAACCTCGACGAGCGCTTCGGCCCGCGGCAGGGGGGCTTCGTGGTCAACCGCGCCGGCCTTTTGGTGCTGGACGGCAAGGCGAGCTGGGCCGTCGCCGAGAGGGTGAGGGCCGGAGGCATCATAGGCGCCGCCTCGGTGATGCAGCCCGCAAACGCGCTCGGAGGGTTCCTCGTCGGCGTCGAGGCGGACCTCTTCGCTACCGTGCGCCTCAACGAGCGCCTCTGTGCGCACGCCCTCGCCGGAGTGCTGATCCCCGGCCCGGCCGGCGCCGCGCTGATCAATTCCATCGACCTCTCCCGACAGGGCCCGATCGCCATGGGCGAGGCTGCCCTCGAGGTTTCCTACTAGCCATGAACGCCGTCTCGCTCTCCTGGGTCGACTGGCTGATCATCGTCCTCTACTTCGCGTTCATCATCGGGATCGGCCTGTACCTCCGCCGCTTCACCACCACCGGCCAGGGCTTCTTCATGGCCGGCCGGCGCAACTCGAGCTGGGTGGCCGGGCTGGCCTTCCTCTCCGCCAACCTGGGCGCGCTGGAGATCCTCGGGTGGACCGGCGGGACGATGAAGTACGGGATGTTCGTCTCCCACTTCTACTGGGTGGGCGCCATCCCGGCGATGCTCTTCCTCGGGCTGTACATGATGCCCTTCTACTACTCGAGCCGGATCAGCTCGGTGCCCGGGTATTTGAGCCTCCGCTTCGACGAGCGGAGCCGCCTGCTCAACGCCGCCACCTTCGGCGTGATGACCCTGCTCATGTCGGGCATCAACCTCTACCTGATGGCCCTCGTCTTGCGGACCATCCTCGGCTGGAACTGGCACCTCTCGATGTGGGTCTCCGCCCTCGCGGTGGGGAGCTACATCGCCCTGGGCGGCCTGCTCAGCGCCATCTTCACCGAGATCGTCCAGTTCTTCCTCATCTGGTTCGGCCTCTTCCTGGTGGCCATCCTGGGCGCGACCGAGTTGGGCGGGTTCTCTGCGGTCTTCAGCGGGCTCCCCGAGGAGATGGGGCGGCTGTGGGCCACCACCTCGGATCCTTCAGAGAACGCGATGGGCGTCACCTGGGCCGGCATCGTAATGGGCCTGGGCTTCGTCCTCTCGTTCGGCTACTGGACCACCGACTTCCTGGTGGTCCAGCGCGCCTTCTCTTCGAAGGACCTGCGCGCCGCCCGCCTCACCCCGATCGTCGCCTCGTTCTTCAAGATGGCCCTGCCCTTCATCATCGTGGTGGCGGGGCTGGTGGCCTTCAGGCTCTCGCGCTCGGCGGCCGACTTCCAGCTCCTCCCCCACCCCATCACCGGCGAGCCGTGGAACGACACCGCGCTCCCGATGCTGATCGCCCGCTACTACCCCTCGGGCTTGGTGGGGTTGGGCATCACCGCGCTCCTCGCCGGCTTCATGGCCGGCCAGGCGGGCAACGTGAGCGCCTTCAACACCGTGTGGACCTACGACATCTACCGGGTGCTCTTCCGAAAAGACGCCTCCGACCAGCACCTCGTGGCGGTGGGCCGGATCACCACCGTGGCGGGCATCGTCCTCTCGGTGGGCACCGCCTACCTGGCGATGCGCTTCAACACCATCATGGATTACATCCAGGCCATCTTCAGCTGGGTGAACGCGCCGCTCTTCGCCACCATGCTCTTGGGCATGTTCTGGAAGCGCACCACCTCCTCCGGCGCCTTCTTTGGCCTCATCGCCGGAATGGCGGCCTCCTTCTCCATCTTCCTCGGCTTCAAGCTCGGCCTGTTCTCCTCCACCGTCTCCAAGGCGCTCACCTTCTCCGAGGCCCCGAGCGACATGTCGCGAAACCTCTGGCAGGCCACCTGGGCCTGGGTGGTGTGCTTCGCGCTCACCGTGGGCCTGAGCCTCCTCACCAAGCCCAAGCCAGACTCCGAGCTATTGGGCCTGGTGAAGGGCCTCACCGAGGCGGGCAAGGAAGAAAAGGCGCCGCTCCTTTCGAGGCCCCCGTTCTGGGCCGCCGTCTCCGTCGCCGCGCTGATCGCGCTCAACGTCTATTTCTGGTGAAGGTGCCCCATGAGTGACAAGCCGGCCGAGCCGCTCTCCATCTGGTTCTTCGTCGGCGCCATGCTCATCGTCTACGGCGCCATCGTGCTGGGGAGCGGCGCCCTTCTCGAGACGAGGCCCACCGTGCTCTCCCATACCCGCCCCTCTCTGTGGTGGGGAGGCGTGATGGTGCTCGGCGGACTCCCTTTCCTGATCGGCGGCTGGAGGAGCAAGCCGTAGCCCCGCTCCAGGGCGAAGCTGTGCCTTGACTTGGGCGGCCTGCCGGTGCAATAGCGCCCCAAACAAAGGCGGCCAGCGACCGACTTCGGGGCCCGCCAGGCGGCGGGATGCCGGGGATCGCCGTTATGCCGACAGCGAAAGGAATCGCCATGGCTCAGAACCGACCTGTCCTCGAGGCAAAGGCGCGCGATGGCGCGGGCAAGGGCTTCTCCCGCCGCCTGCGCTCCAGCGGGCTGATCCCGGCGGTGGTCTATGGCAGGCACCTCGAGAAGCCGGCGCAGATCGCGGTCAGCCCGCTCGCGGTGAAGCAGGCCGTGTCCAGCAGGCAGAAGCTCAACACCCTCATCAGCCTCAAGCTCGACGGCCAGCCCGAGCGGTTGGTCTTGCTCAAGGAGTTCCAGCTCGATCCGCTGAGCCGCGACCTGCTCCACGCGGACTTCCTCGCGGTGAAGGAGGACGAGAAGGTCAAGGTGAAGGTGCCCATCGAGCTGACTGGCAAGCCCGAAGGAGTCACCGCGGGCGGCATCCTCACCGTGATGCGGCGCGAGATCGAGGTCTTTGCGCTGGCCACCGCGATCCCGGAGAAGATCGAAGCCGACGTCACCTCCCTCAAGATGGCCCAGGCGCTCCACATCAACGAGTTGGTGCTGCCCAAGGGCGTCGAGGTGAAGACGAGCATCAACTACACCATCGCGGTGGTGGCGGTGCCCGAGAAGGAAGAGGTGGTAGCTCCGGCGGCGGCGGCACCGGGCGTCACCCCTGAGGGCGCGGTGGCGGCGGCTCCGGGCGCGGCTCCGGCGGCGGGCGCGGCTCCAGCCGCCCCGGGAGCGGCACCCGCGGCGGGTGCGGTGCCGGCCGCAGGCGCGGCTCCGGCGGCCCCTGCCAAGAAGGAAGAGAAGAAGAAGAAGTAGCGCCGGAACAAGACAGACTCGGATTGGCCGCGAGCCAAAACGTTGTCGCTGACGTGAACGTGGTCGTGGACGGCGACGTGAACCTGGTCGGCAGCCCCGTCGCCGTCGCCGTCGCCGTCAACGCTCACGTCAACCCCTCACGTCCTCGAAAGGACGCTCGATCAAGGCGAGAATGTTTGAGTGTACCGTGCGAGATCCCGGATCGAGCAGGGGGTGCATGTCGGGAAGACATTCGCAGCCCAGGTTGGAGGCGCAAGCAACGCTAGGCGCGAGGGCTTTGCCGGCCGGGCGTTCGGGGAGTGGCCCAGCGCCCGGCCACCGCGAGCGCACATGAAGCTCATCTGCGGCCTGGGCAACCCCGGGCGCGAATACACGCAGGACCGCCACAACGTCGGCTTCCGGGTAGTCGACGAGTTGTGCCGGCGCGCTCGCCTCTCCCTCCAGCAGGAGAAGTTCGAGGGGCGGATCGCCTTCGGCCAGGTCGGCGGCGAGCGGGTGCTCTTGCTCGCGCCGCAGACCTTCATGAACCACTCCGGCTACTGCTTGGCCCCCGCCGCGCGCTTCTACAAGGTGGAGCCGGCCGACGTCTTGGTGATCCACGACGAGCTGGACCTGCCGTTCGGGCGGCTCCAGCTCAAGCTGGGAGGCGGCTCCGGCGGCCACAACGGGCTCCACAGCATCCTCGAGGTGTGGGGGGAGGACGGCTTCGCCCGATTGCGGATCGGAATCGGCAAGCCCTTGGGCCCCAACCCCAAGGAGCGGGTGGTCGGCCACGTCCTCTCGCCTTTCTCCGGCGAGGAGCAGCAGGCGCTGCCCGAGCTTCTGTCCCGGGCGGCCGAGGCCGCCGAGTGCTGGGTGCGCGAGGGCCTCGCCGCGGCGATGAACCGCTACAACCGGCGGTGACTCGGCTCCGCACGGGCCGGGCCCAGTCGAGGCCCATGGCGCGGCCTTGCGCTCTTCAGAGCACCCCGATGGTCACCAGCGGCGGGGCGAAGCTCGCCAGGGCGTTGAGGCTCACGTTCTGCCACCGGCGGCGTCCGTCGGCCAGGAAGCGGAGCCGGTAGCGGCTCTCCTCCGGCGCGCCTTGGGCGCCCAGGTCCAGCGCGACTCGGTACTGCGGTTGCCTGAGCTCCATCCCCTCTCGGCTCCCTCGCTAGGCCCGCTTCCGCGCCGGCTGTTCGCGCAGGGCGAGCGGCCCCGATGCGCGGACGCTCACCGCGCGGCCGCGGACGGCGAACTCAAGCTCGAGCTGCGCCTCGTACTGGATGCGCGCCAGCCCCAGCCCCGAGCCGTCCTCCCGCCGCGCCGTCTCGTGCATCAGCTCCACGTACACCTGGAGCGGATCCGCCGCCTTGGTCAGCCGGCTCGCCGCCACCTTGAGCTGCTTGGCCGCCGAGGCGGTGCAGCGGTTCTCCACCACGAGGTCGACCCAGTCCTTCGGCGGATCGATTCGCAGCTTCACCCCTGCCCGGCCGTCTTCGGAGTACTTCACCGCGTTCTGCAGAAGCTCGTGGGCCGCCATCGCGATCTGGGTCGCCCGCTCGGCCGGCACCCGGCTGTGGCAGCAGAAGGCCTCGACGAACCGCCGCGCGTCGTCGATGAACCCCCAGCTCGGGCAGAATTCCACCTCCATCCACGCTTGCCCGTTCGAAAGTTTGCCGGCTCTGACCGTGTCCTTCCTCATGCCCCCTCCACCGTCACCAGCAGCGGAGAGAAACACGAGAGGGCTCCCAGGCAGGGCTTCTGCCAGTGCCGCTCCTTCGCGATGCGGAAGCGGACCGTGTACCGCCCGTCCACTGGTAGTTGATCGATCAGGCCCAGCCAGTGCACCAGCGGTTTGAAGGCGGTCGAGTTGAGGAAGTCGAGGTCGCGAAGGTCCACCACCACCTCGCACGCACCGCACCCCACGAGGGCGCTGTGCACCTGGCCGAAGAACTCCTTTAGCTCTCCCGGTTCGGTCACCCGCACTGAGCCGGACATCGCCATTTGCGGCGGCGATTGGGTGCAGTCGACCCGAATCCGATAGCCCGACTCGGCCCGCTCCATGACGGAACCTTCACCCATCGCCTGCACCGCCCCTGCCTTCGAAAACCAACTCAGCCATCTTCGCACCTTTTCAACGTCATCGCGGTGACGTCGTCGTGCTGCGTGGCGGTGAAGTTTTCTACTTCCATCATGAGCGCCTGGAGCGATTCCTCGGAGCTGCGATTGTGATGCTGCCTAATGCAGCCCATCAGCCGCTCTTCGCCGAATAGCTCGCCGCCGGGGCCCTCGGACTCGACGATGCCATCCGTCACCAGCCAGAGCGACTCGCCTCTTTGGAGCTCGAACTCTCGCTCCAGGAGCTGCGAGGAGATGTCCGGGGAGAGTCCGCACCAGGGGCCCTGCGTGGGGAGCACGTCGACCTTGCCCTCGGAGCGGACGAGGTAGAGCGGCTGGTGAGCGCCGGCGGCGACGAAGCGCCCCTCTCCCCGGTGCCGGAGCGCGATGAGGGTGACGTAGTCGTCCCCGCGCATCCTCCGGCGCACGTTCTCGTAGATGACCCGGTTCACCTCCGAGACGACCTCGGTGGGCGAGCGGTCGGGACGACCGGTGATGGCCGCCTGGGCGGCCGCCTGGACCATGAGCCCGATGAGGCCGGAGTTCAGCCCGTGGCCGGAGACGTCGCCGATCAGCAACCAGAACCCCTTTCCGGCGGGGATGATGTCGTAGAAGTCGCCTCCCACTTCCGAGGCGGGCTTCATCCGCGCCGCCACCTCGAAGCCGGGAAGCCTGGGCTCCCTTGGCAGCACGCTGGTCTGGATGGTGTGGGCGATCTCCAGCTCCTTCTTCAGCGCCTCGGCCTTCTTCAGCTCCTCCCGCGAGCGGGCCACCTCGACCACCATGGTGTTGAAGGAGCGCACCAGCCGGCCCAGTTCCTCGGCCGGCTGGTCGGTGAGGCGGATGGAAAGATCGCCCTGCGCCACTTTGCTCATCGAGGCCGCCACCTCGGAGAGCGGCCGCGCCACCCTCCGCACCCCGAGCCTGGTCAGGAGCCCCACCAGCCCGAGCACCACCACGAAAGCCAGCAAGAGCACGTTCCTCAGCCGCGCCAGCGGCCCGAAGGCGTGCTCGCGCGCGACCAGCACCGCCGCCGACCAGCGGGGGCGCTCGTCCTTGGAGCGCGACTGGACCATGGCCAAGTGCGCGCCCACCTCGCCGCTGGCCGGGAGAAAGAGGAGAGCCTTGGAGGTGGCCCCGGCCCCCTTTGGGACCGAGAACAACGGAGCCGAAAGCGCCCGGCTCGGGCCTCCCGGCAATCCGAGCACCAGCCGGCGATCCGAGTCGAACAGGAGCGGGAGGTAGGGGCTCTCCGCGCCCACCACCTCGGCGAGCAGCCGCTCCATCCCCACGGGCGAGACGGCGGCGGTCACCGCGCCGACCTGATCTCCGGCGAAGTCGATGATCGGTGCCGACACGGTCAGCTCGCTCTTCTGCGCCCCCGGCTGGCTGGGGAAGGGGCTCACCCCCAAGCTGGCGGCGACGGTGCGGGTCCGGTTGGCCTCGCCGAGCGAGGCGCACTCCAGAAGCTGCCCGCGGGCGGATTCCACTACCTCCCCGCGCCGGGAGCCTTTGGCCGGCCTCACCGCGGCCACCACCCGCCCATCGGAGCCGACCAGCGCCGCCCAGTCGAAGGCGTCGGGGTGGTCCTGCAGCGTCCTCCTGAGGTAGTCCTCCGCGAACTTGGGATCCTGGCTGTCCAGGCTGGACTGCATCGCCTCGGCCTCGGCCCAGGTCTGCACCGCCAGGGCCCGCTCCCGCTGGTAGCGCACCGCCGCCTCGAGGACCTCCTCGGCGCGCGATTGGATGTGGCTGGTGACCGACTCGGTGATCACCGAGTCGGCCACTGCGTAGAAGGCGATGCCAGCGGCGATGAGGGCAATCGCCACCATCCCCTGGGCGGTTAACACCAGCCGCGCCGTCAAGGAGAGTCCGCGCCTCATGCCCACCTAGTGCTCTGCCCGGGGTGTACTGATACCCGCGACGAACGATCCGCTCGCTGCGGGGCGCATGTCTGGAAGACACCCGCAGCCCAGGCGGCGGCTCGTCGCTTGCGCTGCTCGACGTGCCCCCGGCACGCCTCCGCTGCGCGCTCCTCGCGTGCGCCGTCTCGCTTCGGTCTCGTTCGTCTCGGTG
>JACPVI010000071.1 GCA_016191815.1 Myxococcales bacterium | reverse complement strand
TGCGCATCTGCAGCGGTCCAACGATCGCGACGGGCCAGCTCGGAAATGACCGGCGAGGGGAGGTTCGGCATGACGCCTCCCCTCGCACGATCCCGACCGAGGAGAAATCACGCAGTTACGCCCCTCGTGGACGGGTTACGATGCACCCGCCCGCGCGGATTCCCGAGGAGTGGCAGTGCGGGCGTTCCCTCGGACGGGGGAATGATTGCAGCGTCGGGCAACCGTGGCCGACCCGGATCCCCTGCCGCCGGACGGCTTCAGACGTAGACCTGCGCCCGCTCGATCTCTGCGGACAGGCGCTGCCGAAGCTCGTCCAGCAGATCGTAGC
The DNA here is from genome assembly GCA_016191815.1 of Myxococcales bacterium. Classification (GTDB taxonomy): domain Bacteria; phylum Myxococcota; class Myxococcia; order Myxococcales; family Myxococcaceae; genus JACPVI01. The sequence continues at coordinate 88,349 of JACPVI010000071.1, read as the reverse complement.
TGCCCTGCAGTGAGTGGCGGAAAGCGCGGTCGTCCGAGTGGGCGATCTCGTCGAGCAGGCGCTTGAGCTGCGACTCCAAGACCAGGCGCAGCTCCTCCGCCTGTCGATCGGTCAGCTCGAAGGTCATCGGGCTCCTCGCGCGCACTGCGATCAGCCGCGCCCCCCCTGCACACTTCGAGGGCGGCCGTGCCGTGACATGCCGCTTTCAGTGCGAACACTATTCATGAACTTCGAAGAAAGGAGGACGAGATGACTGGGATCGTGCGAAGGACGCCTGAGCGGGCGATGGCTCGCTGGGATCCCTTCGGGGTGATGGAGTCGCTCACCAGGTGGGATCCATTCCGGCAAATCGAGCGGATGTTTGAGCCCATCGAGCGGATGGTCGAGCCGTACGAGGGTCGGTTGGGGTTCGCGCCGAGGTTCGACGTGAAGGAGACCAAGGACACCTACCTCTTCAAGGCGGACGTGCCGGGCTTGAAGGAGGAGGACATGGACATCTCCGTGACCGGCAACCGGCTCACCGTGAACGGCAGGCGCGAGGAGGAGGAGCGGCAGGAGGGTGAGAGGTACTACACCTACGAGCGCTCCTACGGCAGCTTCAGCCGGACCTTCACGCTCCCCGAGGACTGCAACCTGGAGCACGTGGACGCGGAGCTCAAGAACGGCGTGCTGACGGTGGCGGTCGCGAAGAGGCCGGAGGCGCAGCCCAAGAAGATCTCGCTCAAGGGCCTCAAGGAGAAGGTCGTCGAGAAGCTCAAGGCCTAGGGCGCGCTCAGCGCGGCGATGTGAGGCGCTCGCCAGTCGGAGTCAGGCGGGCGCCTCGGCCTCCAGAGGCTTTCTTTCACCACCACCGTCTCGCCGGGTTTGACCTCGACGTGCACCGTCCTCTCGCCGCCGGGGCCAAACCGCCAACGGGGGCTCGGTGTGCACCGAGAGGAAGGGCTGAGGGGGCTTTCTCGGCTCCGGGCTCCTCGCTCGAGGGTCGTGCCGCGAGGGTGGCCGTCTCCTGCGCGCTTGGGAGCGAGAGGGTGCTGCGCTCGCGTGCGGCTCCCGCCGGCAGCTCGGAGGTTGCCGGGACGGCCTTCCGGGCGATGGCCAGGTCGGCCCTGCTCTCGGCCCTCTCCTCGCCGAACAGCCCCTTGAGGAAACGTCCGAGCTGGACCGATTGCGGCACGTAGGTTCGGTCGGCCAGGAAGCGGTCCAGGGCCGATCGCATCGCATCGGCGGTCGGATAGCGGTTCTCCCTTTCGCGCTCCAGGGCACGCATGGCCACCGCCTCGAGGTCAGGCGGCACCTCCGGCCTGAGAGAGCTCAGCGGGGGAATGGGCGCCTCCAGCACCGCGAGGATGGTGTCCGAGGCTCGCTCCCGCGTGAAGAGGCGCTGCCCGGAGATCACCTCGTGCAGGCAAACGCCGAGCGACCAGACGTCCGCGCGCCGGTCCACCGGCTTTCCCCGGGCCTGCTCGGGAGAGATGTACGCCGCCTTCCCCTTCACGTAGCCCGCCTGGGTCTGCTGGATCCGCTGGCTCGCGCGGGCGATCCCGAAGTCGAGCACCTTCACCGCGCCCTCGTAGGTGACGAACAGGTTGGAGGGAGATACGTCGCGGTGCACGATGGACAGCGGCTGGCCGTCCGGCCCGCGCCGCTCGTGCGCGTAGTGGAGCGCCAAGGCGGCGGACGTCTCCCGGGCGGCGCGCGAGGCGGGGATCGACCGGGTGCACTTGCACCGCCTGATGAAGAAGCACGGGCTTGACTCCAAGTAGCCGGGCGGGCGCCCGTCGCGAGGTGGACCCCGTTCGGCCCGGGAGGTAGGTCGACGGCACCCCATGGCCGCTGTCTTCGGCTGGCGACCACTGCGCCCCGCGTCCGTAGACCGGCTCGGCTGGCTATAATCTCCTTCGTGAGCGAAGGGCTGGAAATCGGTTTCGAGCTCGATCGGCGGTGGCACTGGATGCACGGAGAGCCTGAGGCATCGAAGAAGCCGACGTTGATCGCGCTGGCGCGCATCCTCGGAGCCGCCCGGGTGCCGTACGCCATCATCGGAGGCGTTGCGCTTCAGGTCCACCATGACGAGCCGCGCACGACGCTCGACATCGACCTGGCCGTGGACGACCGTCGCTCGATTCCGGCCGAGGCACTCCGGAGCGCCGGCTTCGCCCTGAGGGGCTCCCACGAGCACTCCGAGAATTGGTCAGGCCCGGACGGCACACCCGTGCAGTTCACCGACGACCCCGATCTGGCGGGTGCAGTGAGGCAGGCGCAGGTCATCACGGTGGAAGATGTGGAGCTCCGTGTCCTCCGGGCCGTGGACCTCCTCCACGCGAAACTCCGCGCGGCCGGGGATCCGGCTCGGCGCCGCTCGAAGCGGGTGCAGGATCTCGCGGACGCACTGTCACTGGTGGATGCCGACCCGGCACTCGCCGCCCAGCTCGGCGACGAAGAGCGGCAGCTCCTGGCCCGTCTTCCGCCATAGCCAATGGCAGGTCAGCGTTGCGGCCTCCTGGAGGCTGGTGGTGACCAGCGTCTTCAGCTCCGGATCTCCCGAGCGCACCAGCGAGGCGCGCGAGGTGATCTGCGACCAACTGCAGCCTTGGGGCGGCTCGTCGCGGGTGTAGTCGAACGGGCGCTCGAGCCATCCTTTCTGCCTGAAGTGGGAGGCCCAGGCATGGTAGTGGTCGACCGTGGGAGTCCAGGTGAAGCGCATGGAGGTGAGCCGCGGGCCGCCCAAGAGAGTCCCGGAGGTGAGGGATCTCGCCCGTTTGGCAGGGCGCACTGTGGCGGGGGCCAGCAGGCGTAGCGCGCGCGCTACACCCAGGCCGGCGTTGCTTCGAGGGTCGCGGGGGCGCTCGAGGAGCCGGGTCACTCCCGGGCTCCTCGTTCCCTTGGCGCTCCTCGGGCTCGCCCCCCTTCCGGCGGAATTCAGTCCGCGGAGGGGCCACAAGCCGCTAGATTCCGCTCCGGGCAATGTCCACGGCACCTGTTGCGTACCTCGCGACGCTCCTCTCGCTTGGCGCCGGCCTTCCCGGGTTTCAGAAGAAGCTCAGCGATCCGATCGAGCGCTCCGCCGTGGTGGCGGACATCCTCGGGCAGGGTCACCTCTCGGTGCTGGTGGCCGCCGGCCCCAGGCTGCATGCCTTCGGCATCGACGGCCATGGGCTGACCGGGTTCCCAGTGGATCTCCGCGAGAGCGCGATAAGCGACCTGGCCGCCGCCGACCTCGACGGGGATCGGCGCGCGGAGATCGCCGTCACGCTCAAGTCCGGCAAGCTGGTGCTGATCTCGAACGGGGCGGTGGCCCCCGGCTTCCCGATCGCGCTCGAGGGCGGGTGCGCCTGTGGCCCCTCCTTCCTGGACGTCACCGGCGATGGCAAGCCCGAGCTGCTCCAAGGCGACAAGGCAGGGAAGCTCCACGCCTTCGACCGGGCGGGCAAGGAGGTGGCCGGCTTCCCGGTGGCCCTCGGCTCGCCGATCACCTCCACCGTCTCGGGTGGGATCTTCAAGGGCTCATCCGCCCTGGCCGTGGGAACCGAGTCCGGCCTGGTGCACCTGATGGACCTCAAGGGGCGCGGGCTGCCCGGCTTCCCGCTCGCCACGCACTTCGCGGTCACGGGCGCCCCGGCCTTCGGTGACATCGACGACGATGGACGGACCGACCTGGTGGTGACCTCGACCGACTACCGCGTCTACGCGGTCGACGACGCGGGCCGCGCCCTCACGGGCTTCCCGGTGCTGGCCGGCTTCCCAAACTACGGCAGCCCCGCGCTCGCAGACCTCGACGACGATGGCGTCCTGGACGTCGCCTTCGCCTCGAGCGACGGGAGCCTCTACGCCGTCACCGGCCAGGGCAAGGCGTTGAAGGGCTTCCCTGTGACGCTGGCTCCCCGTCTCTTGAGCGGCGTCGCCGTGGGAGACCTCGATCGGGACGGAAAGCCGGATCTCGTCGTCACCGGCACGGACGGGAAGATGCACGCGCGAAGCCTCGGCGGGGGAAGCGTGTTCGGCTTCCCGGTGAAGCTCAAAGGGGAAGCTTCCGCGACCCCGTTCTTGGGCGCGGACCGGCAGGGGAACGCGGTGGCCATCGTCGGCGCGCCGGACGGCACCCTGGTCGCCGCCGGCTCGCGCGCCAAGGGCAAGGAGCCCGCAGCGATCGCCTGGGCGGGCCAGGCTCACGACGCTGCTCGCACCGGCCGGTTCTACCCGAGCCCGCCCCGCTACAAGGAGGTGGCGGTCAGCCCCAAGCAGCCAGGCTGCCTGGATGAGATCGGCGCCTCCTGGCGGTACCTGTCGCCTGACAACGAGCCGGAGCCGCCACCCTCCCTGACCTGGTTCCGCGACGGATCTCCGGTGCAAGAGCTGGAGGGGAAGCGGCAGCTGCCGCCCAGCACCGCACGCAAGGGCGAGCGATGGAAGTTCGAGGTGCGCTCCGGAACGCGCACGCTGCGGAGCCCAGAGGTCACCATCCGCAACAGCCCTCCGAGCACCGCCAAGGTGCGAATCACCCCACCAGAGCTTTCCCGGGCGGGGGCGGTGCGGGTGGAGATCGTCGAGCCGGCGGTGGACCCGACGGGGATCGGGTCTCGTACCGCACCGCGTGGACCACGGACGGCGCCCGCGGCTCCGTGCCGGGAGAGTCGCTGCAGGGCGAGAAGGTGAGGAAGGGCCAGCTCTGGACCGTCTCGGTGATCGCCACCGACGGCACGGCGGAGGGAACGCCGGCCCTCGCGGAGATCGTCGTCGCCAACGCTCCGCCCGGCGTCCCGACGGTGAAGCTCTCGCCGCCGGCCCCCCGGCGCGGAGAGCCCATCGCCGCCTCCATGGTGCCCGCTCCAGAGCCGGACGGCGACCCGGTGCAGCACCGCTTCCGCTGGAGCGTGGGCGGCAGCCCCACCAACCACCCACTCACCACGTCCACCCTGCCCCCGGGCGGCCTCAAGCGGGGCGACCGGGTCTCACTCGAGGTCTCGGCCTTCGACGGCCTCGCCGAGGGGCCACCCGCCAAGGCGGAGATCACGGTCGCCAATACCGCGCCGGGTCCGCCGAAGATCTCGATCGCACCAGCCGAGCCAAGGGCTGGGCAGCCACTCCGCCTGGTGATCGCCGAGCCGGCGGCCGATCTGGACGGTGACCGAATCTCCTACCGCGTAGAGTGGCGGCGCAGCGGAAAGCCCGCCGCGACGCAGGAGGCGCTCGAGGTCCCTGGCACCGAGGTGAAGAAGGGCGACCGCTGGTCGGTGGAGGTCGTCCCCCGCGACGGCGAAGCGAATGGGCCCTCGGTCACCCACGAGGTCCAGGTTCGCAACACGCCGCCCCCTCCGCCGCTGCTCGCGCTCCGCCCCGAGCGGCCCAGCACCGACGCCGCGATCGAGGTGGAGATCGTCCGTGCTTCGGAGGACGCCGACGGCGACAAGGTCAGCTACGCCTTCGCCTGGGAGCGCGACGGCCGCCCGGTCGCCGGCCCGAGGGACCGCCGCCGGCTCTCCCCCGGAGAGTTCAAGAAGGGAGAGCGGATCCGCGTCACTGCTACGCCCTCCGACTCGGTGGCGGAGGGGCGCACCGCCTCGGCGGAGACCGTAGTCAGCAACGCCCCGCCGGGCGCTCCGACGGTCCAGCTCGATCCCGCGAGCCCGACGATCGAGCGCCCGCTCCGGGCGGTGGTGGCGAAGGCGGCCTCGGATGCGGACGGAGATCCAATCTCCTATCGGTTCCAGTGGACCAAGAATGGCGCTCCCCTACCCTATCCCGAGAGCCAGGCCGAGGTTCCGGCGGCGGAGCTCAAGAAGGGAGATCTCTGGTCGGCCACGGTGCGCGCCCACGACGGGGAGACCGTCGGCCCGCCATCGAGCGCCACCGTCCGGATCGGCAACGCGGCTCCGTCACCGCCACGGGTCGAGCTGTCTCCGAAGTCGCCGGGCCGCGGCCAGGGGCTGAGGGCCGTGCTGACCGAGGGAAGCGACCCCGACGGAGATCCGCTGAGCTACCGCTTCGAATGGAAGCGCGAGGGGAAGCTGGTGCCGCTGCCGCCGGACTCGGCCGCGGTCCCCCGGGACGGTCCGCTGGCGCCCGCGAAGGGTGAGCTGTGGTCGGTCGAGGTCTACGCTTCCGACGGCGTCGCCGAATCGAAGCCCGCCCGGGCGGAGGTCCGAATCGCGAACAGCCCTCCCACCGCGCCGCAGGTGGCGTGCTGCGCGCAGGCTCCAGGTTCCGCCGCTCCAGCGTGCGGGGGAAGCTTCCGGGCCGGATCCACCATCGCGGCGGAAGTCACCTCTCCCTCGGCCGACGCCGATGGCGACTCGGTGACCTACTCGTACTCCTGGACCGTCGGGGGAAAGCCGCAGGCCTCTTTGGCCGGACGGCGATCCGTTCCCGCCGCGGAGATCCGCAAGCGGAGCACCCTGGTCGTGACGGTGACTCCCTCTGACGGGCGCGCTTCGGGGTCCGCGGGCTCGGCCGCCTGCAAAATGGAAAACACACCACCCTCGGCCCCCGAGATCTCCGTCCAGCCCGACGAGCCGACCGTCGAAACGGGAGCACGGGTGAAGCTGGTTCGGCCGGCCCAGGACCCGGACGGAGACTCGCTCGCCTACCGCTACTTGTGGCTCAAGGACGGCCTGCCGCTCGATCCGGGAGGCGATGGCTCCTCGGTTCCCGCTGGACGCCTTCGCGGCGGCGAGACGATCTCGGTGACCGTCGTGGCGCACGACGGAGAGAAAGAGGGCGCGCCGGCGCATGTCTCCTTTCGCGTGAAGAACAGTCCCCCTCCTAGCCCCAAGGTGACGATCAGCCCGGCGGCACCAGTTCGGGGCGAGGTGGTCGCCTGCAAGGCCGAGGCGCCGGCCACCGACGCGGACGGCGATGCGCTCCGCGTACGCCTCGCCTGGCTGCGCGACGGGGCCGCGACGCCGTTGGCCTCGGACAGGGCCGAGCTGCCGGCAGGGCTGATCGCCAAGGGCGAGACCTGGAAGTGCGAGGCCTGGACGGAGGACGGCAGCGCGGAGTCGGCTCGGGCTTCGGCTTCGGTCGCCGTGGGGAACCTTCCGCCGGGCGCGCCGCAGGTTTCGATCGAGCCCGCGTCGCCGACCAGCGGGGTCGAGCTCTCTTGCCGCCTCTCGCACCACGCCGTCGATCCCGACGGGGACCCGGTCCGCTACCGCTACGAGTGGTGGCGCAACGGCGACAAGGTGCCGCCGGGGAAGGATCCGGCCCGGATTGAGCCCGGGCGCATCGGCCGGGGCGAGACTTGGCGCTGCGCGGCCACCGCCAGCGACGGCGAGCTGGAGGGCCCACCGGCCTCCGCCGAGGTGACCGTGCAGAACGGGGCCCCGGGGCCGCTGCGATTGCGCCTTTCGCCTCGGCCCCCGAAGGCTGGGAGCGATCTGACCTGCGAGATCGTGGAGCCCTCCAAGGACCCGGAGGGCTCCCAGGTGAGCTACCGCTTCGGCTGGCTCAAGGACGGGACCCCGCAACCCTTCGCGCCCAGCTCGCGAACCGTGATCGGCCGATTGGTGCACCGCGCAGAGCGCTGGAGTTGCCATGCCCAGCCCAGCGACGGGGAGCTGGACGGACCCCTCTCAAAGAGCGCGGAGTTGCAGGTGCAATGAGAGGTACCGGGCTACAGACGGATCTCGCGCTCTCCACGCCGGAGCGAGTCTCCCTGGCCCTGCCGGTCGCCGGCATCGGCTACCGCTCGATCGCCTACCTGGTCGACGTGCTGCTGTTGCTCCTGGTGTGGACGGTCGCCTTCTTCCTCTACACGCTGGCCGGACGGGACCTGCTCGAGGACTACGAGGGGATGTCGGGGCTCTGGAAGGCGCTCGCGATCATCGGCGCCTTCGCCACCCAGTGGCTGTACTGGACCGCCTCCGAGGTGCTTTGGAACGGCCAGACTCCCGGGAAGCGGCTGCTCAGGATTCGCGTGGCGCGCGAGGACGGGGCCCCCACCGGGTTCTTCGAGAGCGCCGTCCGCAACCTCTGCCGGGTGGTCGACTTCCTGCCCGTCGCCTACGCCACCGGCCTGCTCACCATGCTGCTCACCCGCCAGCACCGAAGGTTGGGAGATCTGCTCGCCGGCACCCTGTTGGTGCGCGAGGAGAAGATCGACCTGGACAAGTACACCCGCTCCGGCGCGGTGGAGGCGCTCCCGGTGCCGGGGGCGGCGGCGGCCGGACTGCCGCCATTGCCTCCGGCGGAGGTAGAGCTGTTGCTCGCCTTCCTCTCTCGGCGACCGACCCTCGCCCCCGAGGCGCGCCGCCGCCTGGCCTTCCGGATGTTGGAGCACTTCGCCCAGGGTCTCCCCGATTCCGAACGGGCCGCGCTGGGCTCCTCGCTCGAGGCCGCCGAGGCGTTCCTCCACAGCCGCGCGCAGGGGGGCTGAGGTGGCCGAGCCGCTTCCAGACTTCGTCTCGAGGCGCCGGCCCCAATGGGAGGAGCTGAGCAAGCTTCTCGAGGCCCAGCGCTCCGGCTCTCTCAAGCTGTTGGACCTCTACGTCCTCGACCGGCTGTACCGCCGTGCCTCGTCGGATCTGGCCCGCGCCCAGGCCTTCTACCCCGGCACCGACGCGCACCGCTTTCTGAACCAGCTATGCAGCACGGCCTACGGCGCGATCTACCAGCCGCCGCGCGACCGGCTCGCCGGGCTCAAGGACTTCTACCTCCGCGGCTTCCCATGTGCCCTCCGGGAGGAAACACGCTTTTTGGCGGCCAGCACGGCGCTGTTCTCCCTGGGGCTGCTGGTGGGCGCGGCGGTGGTGCTGTTCGAGCCCCACGGGGCAGAGCTGTTGGTTCCGGCGCCGCTGCGCGAGGCGGTGGCCGCGAAGCAGATGTGGACCGATAGCCTTCTGTCGGTAATGCCGCCGGGCGTGGCGGCGTCGCACATCCTGACCAACAACCTCACGGTGACCATCGCCACCTTCGCCTTCGGGGCGGCCTTCGGGCTCGGAACCGCGTGGCTGTTGCTCAGCAACGGGGTCCACCTCGGTTCGGTGGTGGCCCTCTGCGCACGCGAGGGGATGGGGTACTCGCTGCTCTCGTTCGTCGCCGCCCACGGGCCGGTGGAGCTTTCGGTGATCGTGATTTCAGGCGCCGCCGGGCTGATGGTCGGACATGCGCTCATCGAGCCGGGAGAGCGCACCCGGGCCGCCTTCGTCAAGGAGCGATCGATCAAGGCGGTGAAGCTCGTCGTGGGCTGCGCCCCTTTCCTGGCCTTGATCGGAGTGATCGAGGGCTACGTCAGCCCGGGCGACCTCTTCCCCACCCCATTGAAGATCGCCCTCGGGCTCGCGCTGGGCGGGCTGTTCTGGGCCTACCTGTGCTTCGCGGGGAGGGAGGGGCACCTTCTCTCGCGGCGCGGGAGTGGGCCGGGGTGAGGGTCAGTGCGCGGCGAGCGCGCGCAAGCTCCCGGCCTGGACCGATTCGGCACCCCGCCTCTCGCGGTGCTGGAGGATCCGCTCGTAGGCCAGGTTCAGCTCGCGCATCTTCTCCGCCGAGCCCCCGCGATCCGGATGGTTGGCGAGCGCCAGCTCGCGGTAGCGAACCCGGATCAGCTCCGGAGGGTCCAGGGGAGAGACCCCGAGGACCACGTGGGGGTCCTGCTCCTCTGCGGAGGCCAGCCAGCGCTCCAGGCGGTCCTTCGCCCGCTCGAACGCCGTGTGGCCGCTCTCGGCTCGCATCGGGTTCCGCCGCACCTTGGCGTCCGCCCGGAACACTTCGGCGTACGCGCTGGAGACCCAGCGGTGGCACGACGCGCAGCGGAAATAGCGCACCCGACAGCCGCTCCCCAAGTGGGGCGTCATGGTGACGCCGCAGTGGGTGCACTCGACTTCGACGTCCTCCAGCGTGGCGGACTGGAACACGCGCCCCTTCATGTGCCCTCCCGCCTGCACCTGTCGCTACAGGCCTGTATGACCCTTGTACCTGCACCCGAAAGGAGCGCAATAAAACTGCCGCCGCTTGCCACCCGGGCCATTGCGGTACAAAGGGGCATGCGCCCCGCTCTCGCCCTGGTCCTCCTCGCGGTCGCCACCGCGGCGGCCCAGCCCGCCCGCCCCAAGAGGGCACCGCCGGAGCCGACCGCAATCCTTGGCAGCGCCAAGGAGGAGGAACCTGCCCCGCTGCCCGCCTCAGCCCCCGCCTGCCCCGAGCACGACACCGCCCTGCTCAGGGCCGTCCTCTACGCATTCGAGCCCGCTCCGGAGGAGATCCGCGTCACCGCGGTCGAGGACCTGGCCTTGCTGGGCGACGCCCGCGCCCTCAACGCGCTGACCCAGTTGGTGTTCGACCAGAACTTGGCGGTGCAAGCCGCCGCGATCAGGTCCGTCTCCCGCTTCCAGACTCCCCGGGCGGAGGAGATCCTGGCGAACGTGATCCGCCACCCGCAGCTCCCGGCCCTCCTCAAGCTTCAGTCCGTGGAGGCGATGGTGCTGCAGCGATCCGCGACTGCCCGGGAGTTGCTCCTGCGGGTCAGCCGGTCCACGTCGTACGGCCACAACATCAGCAGCGCGGCGCGACTCGCGCTCGAGCGGTGGGGGCCGCCCCCGGCCGACGCCACCGCACAAGGAGCCACCCGATGATCGAGGGAAAGATCGCGTTTCTGGGCGCGGGCAACATGGCGGAGGCGATGATCCGCGGGCTATTGAGGGCGGGGACGCCGCCGCCGAACATCCTCGCCACCGCGCGCCGGCCCCAGCGCCTCGAAGAGCTGAGGCGCACCTACGGCATCAGCCTGGGCACGGACAACGCCGCCGCGGCCGCCGAGGCGAACATCGTGGTGCTTTCGGTGAAGCCACAGGCGATGGACAAGCTGCTCACCCAGATCGCCCCCTCCATCGACCCCCGGAAGCTGGTGATCTCGGTCGCCGCCGGAGTGCCGATCGCCTCGCTCGAGCGGAAGCTCGGGGCCGGGGCGCGAATCGTGCGGGCGATGCCCAACACCCCGGCGCTGGTCGGCGCGGGGGCGGCGGCGCTCGCGGCCGGAGAGCACGCCACCCCGGCGGACCTCGAGGTGGCGTGCTCGATCTTCCGCGCGGTGGGCACTGCCACGGTGGTCGAGGAGGGCCTCCTCGACGCGGTGACCGGGCTCTCCGGCAGCGGCCCGGCCTACATCTTCCTGGTGATCGAGGCCCTCTCCGACGCCGGCGTGAAGGTCGGCCTGCCCCGCTACACCGCCCTGGCCCTGGCCGCCCAGACGGTGCTCGGGAGCGCGAAGCTGCTCATCGAGACCGGCTCTCACCCCGGATATCTCAAGGACCAGGTCACCTCGCCGGGCGGCACCGCCATCGCCGGCCTGCACACCCTGGAGGCAGGCGGGCTGCGCACCACCCTCATCGACGCGGTGGAGGCAGCTACCCGGAGGGCCCGGGAGCTGGGGGAGCAGTTCCTGGAGAAGGCCTGAATTTCGGCGGGCGGGGACCGGCCGCCTATACTCGGGGGCCATGAAGATCACTCCGCTGGACATTCGCCAGAAGCGGTTCGCGACTTCCCTCCGGGGCTTCGAGCGGCGCGAGGTGGAGGCCTTCCTCGAGCTGGTCGCCGCCGAGTTCGAGGAGGTAGTGAAGGAGAACATCGGGCTCAAGGAGGAGCTCAAGCGCACCAACGCTCGGCTGGAGCAGCACGTGGAGAAGGAGCGGACGCTCCAAGAGACCATGGTCACCGCGCAGCGCATCAGCGAGGACATGAGGGCGGCGGCCAAGAAGGAGGCGGAGATCGTCATCGCCGGCGCCGAGCAGCAGGCGGAGAAGATCGTGCAGAACGCCCACACCCGGATGGTGCAGCTCATCGAGGACATCAACGAGCTCAAGCGGCAGCGCGTGCAGTTCGAGTCGCAGGTGCGTTCGGTGATCGACGCCCACGCCAAGCTGCTCGAGACATTCCGCGAATCCACTTCCATGGATCTCGAGCGCGGCAGGGTGGAAGAGAACGTGTCCTTCCTCACCCAGCGCAAGGTCCTCTCGGAGCCGTGAGCGCCGCCTACCTCCGCGAGGTTCCCGGAGGCGTGGAGCTGGAGCTGTGGGTCCAGCCGCGCGCCCCGAGGGACCGGGTGTGCGGGGAGCAGGACGGACGGTTGAAGGTGCAGCTCAGAGCGCCGCCGGTCGATGGCGAGGCCAACTCGGCGCTCCTCGCCTTTCTCGCGAAGCTGTTTCGCGTGCCCCGAAGGCAGGTCGAGCTACTGGCGGGCGAGGGCTCCCGCCGCAAGCGGGTCTGCGTACTCGGGGTTGATGCCGGCTCGGCGCGAGCGCTATTGAATGCGGGAGGGTGACCCGCTCTCCCGCCATCTGGGCCAGCTTCGCCGCCGCGCTCTGCGCGTTGGGGCCCTGGTGGCCGTCGCATGGGCTCGCGAACGGGTGGGCGGCCGAGATCGTCGAGCCTCCCCTGGTTCCGGCGGCTCGCCCCTCGGTGATCCGGGGCGAGCTGGCCACGCCCCACTTCCGGATCCTCTACACCCCGCGGGCCGAAGGCTCGGCGCGGGCGCTCTCGCGCTCGATCGAGGAGATGCGGGACCGCTTCCGCGAATCGCTCGGACGCGACTGGCCCGGGGAGACCGAGGTGCGCGTCGGCTTCGACCGGGCCGAGCTGGAGGCCCTGGCTCTGCCCGGCCCGAAGCCGCCGAGCTGGGCCATCGCGCTCGCCTACCCCGCGCATAACTTGCTGATCGTGGACGCGCACTCGCTGGCCGAGGCCGACGGCGCCGCGACGCTGCGGCACGAGCTGGCGCACGTGGCGCTCGGGCAGTTGGGCGGGCCGTGGCCGCGCTGGTTCCACGAAGGGCTCGCCATGCACCTCACCGGAGAGCAGCGCTATTCGCTTTCCCATTACGCGACGCTGGTCCGGGCGGTGCACCAGGACCGCATCTTCGCCTTCGAGGATCTCTCGGAGAGCTGGCCCGACCGCCCCGCGGACGTCGAGGTGGCGTACGCCCAGAGCGTCTCCTTCGTCGCCTTCCTGACCGAGCGGCGCGGCTCCGCCGCCCTCTCCGAGCTGGTGAGCGGAGTGAAATCGGGGGAGCCGTTCGAAACCGCGTTCGCCAAGGCCTTCGGAACCACCTTGCGCCTAGAGGAGCGGTCCTGGCGGGACGAGCTGCCGGGCCGCTACAGCTGGCTGCCGATCATCACCGGGGGCTCGACGCTGTGGGTGCTGGCGGCGCTGGTGTGCGTGGCGGGCTATATCCGGCGGCGCAGGCGCTCCGCCGCGCGGCGGGCGGAGATCGAGCTGGAAGAGGCCGCCCGGGCGGCCGCGGCCCGCATCCTGGCGGCGGAGCCCGAGGGGAGGTTCTCTCCGGGAGCGCTCCCGGAGGAAGACGGGCCCGAGCCACCGGAGCGTGAGGAAGCCGGGGACTACGGACCGAAGCCCAAACCTACGCTGCACTGACGGCGCCTTTGGACCGGGGGCTGGTGGTGGAAATGTTCTAGCCTGCCGGCGTCCCCGCCGGAATCCGCACCTCGAAGGTGGTGCCCTTGCTGGGCTTGCTCTTGAAGGTGACCGAGCCCCCGTGCTCCTCGGCGATCTTCTTCACGATCGCCAAGCCGAGGCCGGTACCGTCGCGCTTGCCGGCGGTGACGAAGGACTGGAAGAGCTTGTCGGCGATCTCCGGCGGGATCCCCGGCCCGTTGTCCTGGAAGCGCAAGACCAGGTCCTCCTCCTCGCGATCGACCGTGAAGGTGAAGCGGCCGCCCTCGGGCATCGCCTGCACCGCGTTGCGCGCGATGTTGTAGACGACACGCTTTAGCTTGTTCTCGTCCACCCGCGCCGTGCCGGTGTAGTTGGCCTGAACCTTGAGCTCGACCTTCGTGCGCTCGAAGTCCCGCCGCAGGTACTCCTCCACCTCCTTCACGAAGTTCTGCAGGTAGATCTTCCGGAGGAAGAGCTCCCGCTCGCCCTTGGCGAAGGCCAGCGTCTCGCGCGTCATCCCGCCGATGTGGTCGATCTGCTTCTGCACGACCGCCGCGTAGTTTCGCCGCTGCTCCTTTTCGTCGTCCTCGGCCATCAGCTGGACGTAGCCGCCGATGATCGTCAGTGGCGTCCGCAGGTCGTGGAGGACGCCGGAGAGCATCTGCCCCACCGTGGCGAGCCGGGCCTTGCGCTCCCCTTCCTCCCTCGCGCTCCGGAGGTGGATGGCCCGGCCGGTCTGCCCCGCCAGCAAGGTGGCCAGCCGCTCCTCGGCCTGGTCGAAGCCGCCAGGCTTGTTCAAGAGCTCCAGCGCGCCCACCACGCGGTCTTCTCCCTCGATGGGCACGCAGAGCACCGAGTCCACCGCCACGCCCAGCTTCTTGGCGATGCTCCGATCGTAGAGGGGGCAGTCCTCGGCGTGCTCGACCCGGATCGTCTCCCCCGTCGCCGCGACGTGACCGGCGATGCCCTGGCCGCTGCGCAGCGTCATCGAGATCAGCGCCTCGCTGTTCTCGCCACGGACGCTCTTGAAGTACAGCTCGTCGTGGTCCTCCGCCAACAGCAAGATCGAGCCCGCTCCCGCGCCGATCACGCTGGTCGCCTTGGCCAGGATGCGGTCCAAAAGGTCGGTCTGCTGCTCGGAGGAGGAGACCGCCTTCTCGATCTCGTAGAGGAGATCGAGGTCCTGGATCGCCTGGGTCAGCTCCTCGCCCGCTTTCAGCAGCTTCTCGTTCTGCGCTCGCAGCTCCTCGAGAAGCAGCACGTTGTCCAGGACCGCGGCGATCTGCGAGGCCACCGCCTCGACCAGCGCCCGGTCGTCGTTGTTGAAGGCGTTCACCTTCCGGTGGAGCACCTCCACCACGCCGAGGATGCGGCCGCTCACGTGCTTGAGCGGCGCGGCGACGATCGACCGGGTGCGGAAGCCGGAGAGGCGGTCGATGTCTGGGTTGAATCTGATGTCGGCGTACGCATCGGGGAGGATCAGGGTCTCGCCGGTGGTCACCACGTGCCCGGCGATCCCGGTGGTGATCGGCAGGCGGATCTCCTTTAGCGCCGAGCCCCGCACCACCCGCGACCACAGCTCCTTCTTCCTCGCGTCCAGCATGAACAGCGAGGAGGCGTCCGCGCCGAGGAGCGCGGTGAGCCGGTCCATCACCAATCGGAGCAGCTGGTCGATGTCCCGCGCCGAGGAGATGGCGGTGCCGATCTCGAGCACCGCGTGGAGGCGGTCCGCCTGCCGGCCGACGGCCTCCTCGAGCTCGGTGAGCTTCTCGGACAGCCCCGTGAGGAGCCCGGACGGCGTGTCCCTGAGGACCTTGATCGGGCGCTCGGACATGGTCGAAGTAAACACCGGCGCGGGCCGGCGATCCACGATAGGAACGACGATGCCCGGGGCTCAGTGAGCCTCGGCCCAAGACCTGCCCACCCCCACCTCCACCCGCAAAGGAACGCTCAGCTCCGCCGCCCCGGACATCTCCTGACGCACCAGCGATACCACCTCGGCCACCTCGGGTTCGGGCGCTTCGAACAGCAGCTCGTCGTGGACCTGGAGGATCATCCGCCCCCGGAGCCGCCGCTCCGCCAGCCTGCGATCGATGCGGATCATCGCCAGCTTGATGAGGTCGGCCGCCGTCCCCTGGATGGGCATGTTGATCGCCGCGCGCTCCGCGGCGCCCACCACGGCGCGGTTGGGGGACTCCAACTCGGGCAGGTAGCGCCTCCGGCCGAGGAGCGTCTCCACGAAGCCGTGCCGCTTCGCCTTGGCGAGAGTCTCCTCCAGGTACCGGCGGATGCCGCCGTAGCGGGAGAAGTAGCGGTCGATGATCGACTTGGCCTCCTCCGAGGGAATGTCCAGGCGGGTGGCCAGCCCGTGCGCCGACAGTCCGTAGGCGATGCCGTAGTTCACCATCTTCGCCGCCCGGCGCTGCTCCTCGTTCACCTGCTCCGGGGCCACCCCGAACACCTCCGCGGCGGTGCGGGTGTGCACGTCGGCGTCCTCGGCGAACGCCTGGACCAGGCCGGGATCCCCCGCGACGTGCGCGAGGATGCGCAGCTCGATCTGGCTGTAATCCGCGGAGACCAGGAGCTGGCCCGGCTCGGCCACGAAGGCGCGCCGAATCTCCTTCCCCAGCTCGGTCCGTATGGGGATGTTCTGGAGGTTGGGATCGCTCGACGAGAGCCTCCCGGTCGCCGCCGCCGCCTGGTGGAAGGTGGTGTGCACCCGCCCATCGGCCGCGATGAGCGCGGGCAGGGTGTCGAGGTAGGTGCTCTTGAGCTTCGCGACGTTGCGGTAGTCGAGGATCGCCCGGGGCAACGGGTGCTGCTCGGCCAGCTTTTCCAATACCTCCTGATCGGTGGAGGGGCCGGTCTTGCCCTTCTTCAGCACCGGCAGCCCGAGGTCCACGAAGAGCACCTGGGCAAGCTGTGGCGGTGAGCCGACGTTCACCTCCTTCCCGGCGAGGCGGTGGATCTCGGCGAGCCGCTCGAGGCACATCTTGTCGACACGGGCAGAGACCTCCTGGAGCACGCAGTGGTCCACCCTGACGCCGACCCGCTCCATCCGGAACAGGATCGGCAGGAGCGGCAGCTCGATCTCCCGCGCGACCCGCCCGAGGCCTACCCGCTCCACCTCCTCCCACAGCGCCGGGGCCAGGCGCCGCGCGGCGTCGGCCCAGACCGGGAAGCACGCTGCGGCTTCCTCCACCAACACCTCTGCCAAGGCTGCCTTCTTGCGGTGGTTGGGCTCGCCGGGGCGCGGCGGCAGCTCGGCCCCCAGCCGCTCCCGGGCCAAATCCGAGAGCGCGTGCTCCCGCCGCGAAGGGTTGAGCAGGTAGGAGAGGAGCTGGACGTCGCCCTCGGGCGCGGCGAGGCTCTCGCCCAGGCTGGCCACGAGGTGCGAGAGCGCCTTCAAGTCATGGCCGACCTTCTTCACCGCCTCGTCGCGGAGGACCGCGCCCAGGAGCCGCCCCACCTCCGCGGCGGAGAGCTGCCGCCGAGCGGCCCCCGAGTGTCCGACCGGCAGGTAGTAGGTGCCCCCATCCGGCAGCGCCATGCCCAGGCCCACCAGCGCGGCGCCGAACGGGGCGCCCTCGTAGGCCGGGGCGAGCGACAGCTCCCTCGCGGCGGCGGCGGCCTTCGCCACGGCCTCCAGCGACGCGGCGTCCTCGATCACCCTGGGCGCGCCGGCGAGCGCGGTGGGAGTGGGCGCCGGCATCTCCTGGATGAGCTTGAAGAACTCCAGCTCCGAGAAGAGGGCGCGCGCCTCGGCGCCGCGGACCGGCCGGCGGGCGAGATCCTCGATCTTCACCTCCAGCGGGAGGTCGCGGCGGAGGGTGACGAGCTGCCGCGCGCGCTTGAGCGTCTCCACGTTGCCCTCGAGCGCCTGGCGGACCTTGGGCCGCTTCACCCCCTCCAGATGGGCGAGCAGCGCGTCGATGTCGCCGAACTCGCCCAACAGCTCCACCGCGGTCTTCGGCCCCACCCCGGGCACTTTGGCGACGTTGTCGATGGTGTCGCCCACCAGCGCCAGGTAGTCGATCATCTGCGCCGGCTTCACCTGGTAGCGCTCGAGGACCTCCTTGGCCCCAATCACCCGCTCCCGCACCGGGTCGTAAAGCTGGACGTCGTCGTCGACGAGCTGCAGGAAGTCCTTGTCGCTGGCGACGATGCGCACCATGAACCCCGCCTCCTTGGCCTTTCTGGCCAAGGTGGCGATCACGTCGTCCGCCTCCCAGCCGGCGAACTCGAGGATCGGCACGTCCAGCGCCCCCGCCACCCTGCGCACCAGCTCGAACTGCACCAGGAGATCGTCGGGCGGAGCCTCGCGGTGCGCCTTGTAGGTGGGGTCGATCTCCAGCCGCCCCGCCCTGCCCTCCTTGTCGAAGCAGAGGGCCACGTGGGTAGGGTCGAACTCCCGCAGCGTCTTGAGCAGCATGCGGGTGAAGCCGAGTGCGGCGTGGGTCGGCAGCCCCCTCGAGGTCGTCAGCTTGGGCAGCGCGTGGTAGGCGCGGAAGATGTACCCGGACGCATCGATGAGGTGGAGCACCTTCTTGGCCGGGGCCTTCTTTGGCGAGCCTCCGCTCGGAGGCGCGCTGGGCGCCCCACCTCGTTGCCGCTCGGTTGGCCCCTGCCCGAAGTCCAGCTCGGTCTGCGACATGCGTCCTTTCGTCCGGACCGCCGCGCGGCCGGCCGTCCGCCATTAGGTAGCACGGCGAAAAGGCTCGCGCTTCGGCCTCATGGGCACTGCCACTCGGCCTTCCTGGCGGCGACCTTCTCCGTCACCCCGTCCCCCTCCACCGCGAAGTCGAGCACCTTCGGCAGCGTCTCGCACGAGGTCGCCTTCTCCAGCTCCAGCCCGGCCATGTGCGTGCAGACGTTCCCCAGCGCCCTCAGGAGCTCCGGGTTCCCCTTGAAGAAGCCGAAGCCCAGCTTCCAGATCTTGCAGGCCGCCCGGTAGTCCAGCCGGTCGGCGAGCCCTTTGCCCTTGAGGTACGCCGCCGCGGCCATGTCCTGCTGGATGGTCCGCCGGTAGTGCGAGAGGCTCTTGGTGGCTTGCTCCTGCAGCAGCTTCTCGTCGAGCTCGAGGGCCTCGGTGAAGGGCTCGGCGGCGCGGTCGGGCTGCTCGGCCTGCAGCGCGCTCTGGCCCTCCTTGAAGAGCTGGTCAACCGAGGTGATGTCCTTTCGCAGCTCGTCGGCCAGCGCGTGGTAGGAGGCCTTCTCCTGCTTCTCGCGGAGCCGCTGGAGCAGGTAGATGGCGTCGTTGGCCCGGCCGTCGAAGTACAGCTCCATCGCCTTCGCCAGATCCTTCTCCTCGAACCGCTTCTCGAGGTGCTTGCGGAGGTCGGCTTTGGGGTCGGGCGCGCTCTCTTCGCGCCGCATGATCTTCATCGGAGGGCACTGCCAGGTGGGCGCCCCGGGGTCCGCCCTCTCGCGAGCGCGGAGGAAGTTCAGGTACATCGGGTCCTTCGGCCGCCACTGTCCGCGCTTGAGCCGGCCGGAGCTCGTCACCAGCTCGTACCCGGGCGGCGGGTGGAGCTGATCGGTGGTCATGTTCTGGCAGGCGAACTTCATGTACAGCTCGCACCGCGGCAGCGCCGATTGCCAGTGCGAGTGGGAGACGTACCGCTTGCAGTCGTCCCCGGAGTTCTTCATCACCTGGTCGATCGCCTCCTTCACCACCGGCTTGACCTTCAAGTAGTAGCTGCAGTCGGGGGTGATCTTCCCGAACAGCTCGAGCGCCTCCTCCTCGCGGAGCCTTTGCATGGCCTTGGTGCCGCGGGTGAAGGCGTCGGCACACTCCTTCTCGATCCGGATCTTCCGGATGAGCTGGTTCGCCTCCGGGTGGATGGGGTCGAGGTCCAGCGCCCTGTTGCAGGCCGCCTCCGCCCGGCCCCAGTCGGGGTTGCCCAGCTCCACCGAGGAGTAGGAGCGGCACTCCGAGAGGAGATCGCCCAGTTTGGAGAGCGGGTCGACCTCGACGATCGGCTGCCCCCGGCCCGGCAAGACCTTCGGCGGCCCGGAGAACACCTTCGCCAGGACGCCCACCACCAGCAGGAGCCCCACCGACGCCCCGGCGATGATCACCGATTTCCGCCGGAACACGCTGGCGCGGCCCCCTCCGCCCTCCGCCACCGCGCCGCCCGGGAGCCCGCGCCTGGCCGGCAGCAGGCTCATGGCGCTCTCGAACATCATCTCGATCACGCCGAACTTCACCTGGTCGCCGGACTGGAGGAAGGTCTCGGACTCGATCTGCTGCCAGTTGACGAAGGTGCCGTTGGCGCTGCCGAGGTCGCGCAGCACCACGCCCTTCGGGGTGACCTCGATCTCCGCGTGGCGCCTGCTCACCGAGTCGTCTTCGAGCTGGATCTCGACCCCCGGCACGCGGCCGATGGTCGAGGTTCCCCGCAGGGTGAAGACCTTGTTGAGCCACGGCCCGGTTAGGCCTTTGAGCGAGTGCCCCGCCCCCGGCTTGGGAGACGCCTGGGGCTTTTGCCGGACCGCCGGCTTGGGGTTGGCCACCGCCGGGATGGTGCGGGTGGCCTTCGCGGCCTTGACGATCGCCTTCTGGGCGGTGGTGCGCTCCGAGGAGCCGGGCAGGCCCTTGGCGCCGTTTTTGGGCACAGGGCCGGCGGAGCCTCGGAGCGAGCCGCCTTTGACCTGGATCTCGTAATCGCCGATCACCAGCTGAGTCCTGGGCCCCAGCGGCGTGGGGCGGGCGATCCGCTCGCCGTCCACGAAGGTGCCGTTGGAGGAGCCGGCGTCCTCTACCAGGAGCTTTCCGCCTTCGACGAACAGCCGCGCGTGCCGCCTGGAAACTCCGCCCTCGGCGAGGACGATGTCGTTCCCGTCGGAGCGGCCGATGGTCGCCTCGGCGGCGATCTCCCGCTCCTCCAGACTGCCGTCGGGATGTCGAATGACGACGGTGGCCATGCGCGGGTCCGACTAGTCCTCCCGGAAGATGCTCATGTTGACGGGGATGCCTCGCCGCTGCAGGTCGTCATAGAACCTGGGCACGAAGCCAGACGCCACGAACCGCCCCTTCACCTTGCCGTCCTCGGTGAAACCCTCCTGCTTGAAGTAGAAGATGTCCTGGAGGGTGACCACGTCCACCTCCATGCCGGAGATCTCGGTGATGAAGCAGACCTTCCGGGTGCCATCCGAGAAGCGGGTCTGCTGGACGATGATGTTCACCGCCGAGGCGATCTGCTCCCGGATGGCCTTCACCGGCAGATCCATGCCGGCCATCAGCACCATCGTCTCCAGCCGGGACAAGGCGTCGCGAGGGGTGTTGGCGTGGAGCGTGGTGAGCGAGCCGTCGTGGCCGGTGTTCATCGCCTGGAGCATGTCCAGGGCCTCGCCGCTGCGGCACTCCCCCACCACGATCCGGTCGGGCCGCATGCGCAGGCAGTTCTTCACCAGGTCGCGGATGGTGATCGCTCCCTTGCCCTCGAGGTTGGGCGGGCGGGACTCGAGCTGGACCCAGTGGTCCTGCGGAAGCTGCAGCTCGGCGGCGTCCTCCACGGTGACGATCCGCTCGTCGTCGGGGATGAAGGAGCTGATCACGTTCAGGGTGGTGGTCTTCCCCGAGCCGGTGCCGCCGGAGATGACGATGTTCTTCCGCGCCTTGACGCACATCTCCAAAAACTCGGCCATCTGCGGCGCGACGGTCTTGTAGCGAATCAGATCCTCGATCCGGAGCGCGTCGCGCTTGAACTTGCGGATGGTCAGGCACGGGCCCTTGAGCGCCAGCGGCGGGATGATCGCGTTGACGCGGCTGCCGTCTTTCAACCGCGCGTCCACCAGCGGGCTGGACTCGTCGATCCGGCGGCCGATCGGCGCCACGATGCGCTCGATCACCCCCAGCACCGCCTGGTTGGAGGAGAAGATCTTCTCCGAGAGGAAGAGCTTGCCCTTCTTCTCGATGTAGATCTGGTTGGCGTGGTTCACCATGATCTCGGTGATCTCCTCGTTGGCGATGAACGCCTCGAGGGGCCCGAGCCCCAGCGCCTCGTTGAGCACGTCGGTCAAGAGCTCTTCCCGGTCGACGTCGTCGGGCAGTTCCTGGTCCGTCTCCATCTGGTCGAGGATGTCCTTGATCGCCTTCTCGGTGCGGCGCCACAGCTCCTCGTCTCCCAGCCGGTCCATGTCGAGCCGGCGGAGGTCCAGGTACTCGATCAGCCGGTCGTGGATGTCCTTCTGCAGCCGGGAATACCGCTCTACCCGCGGGTCGATCTTCCGCTGCTTGCGCGCCAGGGCCGCGGCCATCGAGGCCGGCATCCGGCTCTTGGTCCCGGTGGGGAGCGCCCCGGTCTCGGAGCGGGCGGGCCGCTCGGGCGGCTCCTCTTCGTTCTCCTTTTCCTCCTCCCCGCCGGCGTCCTCGTACTCCTCCTGGTAACGCTCCCCGCTCTGGCCGTCCTCTGAGCGGGCGCCTTCGGAGCTGATCTCCCCGTCCGACGAGGCGGCGGCGCGCTGGGCGGTCTGGGTCGGCGAGGCGCCCTTGGCCTCCACGTTGAGGATGTAGTCGCCGATGTAGATCTTGTCCGAGGGCCGGACCACCTGTGGCGCGGCAATCTTCTTGCCGTTCACGAAGGTGCCGTTGGTCGACTTCATGTCGACGATGATGAACTTGCCGTCCTTGAGGACGATGCGGGAGTGGTACTTCGACACGTTGCCCTTGGCGAGCACGATGTCGTTTCCCGACAGCCTGCCGATCGTCACCTCGTTCTTCTCGAAGGTGAGCTGCTGGGAGCCACCCCCCTTCTCGGCCAGGGTGATGAGAAACATGCCCCGATCCTAGCTCACGGGCCCGAAGGCGCCATCAGTCGAAGATGCCGAAGTTCACCTCGCCGCGGGCCTGCTTGTAGCGGCTCTTCACGTCCTCGATGATCGTGCGGATCTTGTCCGAGTCCGGGTTGACGATGCGCGGGGTGACGAAGATCACCAGCTCCCGCTTGGTGGAGTCGAAGGCGCGGTTCTTGAACAGCTCGCCGATGATCGGGATCTGCCCCAGGCCGGGGAGCTTGGAGACCGACTTCTGCTCGTCGTGGGCGAACACCCCGGAGAGCACGATGGTCTCCCCGTGCCGCACGGTGACGTTGGTCTTCACCTTGCGGGTCCTAAAGCCGGGCACCGCCACCGAGCCGCCGACGGCCACCGAGACGGACTGGTCGATCTCCGAGGCCTCGGCCTCGATCTCGGTCTGGATGTTGCCGTTGCGGTCGGCGGTGGGGCGAAGCTTGAGCACCACCCCGTACTCCTTGTACTCGACGGTGAACTGGCTCTGGGTGATGAGCGGGATGGGCACCTCGCCACCGGCGACGAACTCGGCCTTCTCTCCGCTGGCGCACACCAGCTTGGGCTGGGCGAGAAGCCTCCCGTAGCCGTCGTTCTGCTGGAAGCCGATGGCGATGTCCGAGTTTCCGGTGGAGTTTATCCGGGAGGTGCCCTCGGAGAAGGTGCTGGGGAAGAGGTCCTTGGTGACGCTCAGCGTGGCGCTGAGGGTGCCGGTGATGTCGGTGGGGTACTTGATGCCGTAGCGGTCCTTGGAGTTGCGGCGAATCTCCACGAATTGCACCTCGGAGAGGATCATCCGCTTGATCCCCACCACCAGGAGATTCTCCACCTTTTCGCCGATCGCCTTGGTGATCAGCTCGGCCTTCTGGAGGTCCTGCTGGCTCTCCACCGAGCCCTCGAGGAAGATGGTGGCCCCCACCACGTTGGCCTGGACGTTCCTGAGGCCCGCCTTCTGGAAGGCCGCGTTGAGGTTCTGCGCCACCAGCTTCTTGGCGTTGGGGGCGATCTTCACGAAGCTCTTCACGTTCGGGTAGAGGCTCACCACCTGCTCGATCCGGTCGGCGTCCTGGGTGGTGTAGGCCTGGCCGTCGAGGTAGATGCGGTCGCCCACCATGCGCACCGTCACTCCCTCGATGTCTCCCAGCAGCCGCTTCATCTCGCCGATGATCTCGTTGGGGTCCTGCTTGCGCACCGAGACCAGGTAGCTCACCCGCTGGCCGGAGGTCTTCCAGATGAGCAGGGTGGTCTTGCCCTCGCCGGCGCCGAGGATCAGCACCTGGTTGTTGCCGAGGGTCTTCACGTCGGCGACCGAGGGGTCGCCCACGGCGATCCGGTTGATCCCCGGCACGGTGATGACCTTCTGGGTGCCGACGCCGAGGCTGATGGTGCTGCCCTCCTGGGCGGCGGCCGGAAAACTCGCCAGGGCCAGCACCGCGACGACGGCCACGAGCTTGCGCATCCTAGGGTCCCCTCCTCATCGATCCCCTGTTTCGCTCAGGTGCCGGAGCGTTCCCACCACATCGCCCAGAAGCTGCCGATGGCGATCGCCACCCCGTACGGAATCCGGCGCTGTGAGGGAGAAGGGCCGCTCGCTCCGAAAAGCCTCGCCGACCAGCGTCTGGCCCAGTCGCGCACCGCCTCGCCAAGCCCGCCGAGCAAAAGCAGGGTGGCCGCCGCCTGGGCGGCCCCCACCACCGAGATGAACACCAGCGCGGCCAGCACCGCCGGAAAGCCCAGCCCCGCTCCCACCGCTCCCAAGAGCTTCACGTCTCCCCAGCCGAACCCCTTGCCGAAGGCGGCGAAGAGCGCGAACAGCCCCGAGCCGGCCCCGGCGGCCAAAAGGCCCGAGATGAGCCCGGACTGGGCGTCCCCCAACCCCTCGGCCGACAGCCTGAGCAAGAGCGCCAGCGCGATCGCCGGGTAGGTCACCGCGTCCAGGATGCGCTGGCGGTAGATGTCGGTGGCTGCGCTGATCACCAGCGCCAGTCCGAGCACAGTCCACAGAGCGGGCTGAACGGGCACTTCGGTCACCGCCATCGCGCGAATGGGCGCCTGTGAGGCAGCTCAGCAAGCGTTGAAACTAGAACAGAGCCGCGCACCCGCCGCAAGCGTGCAGCCTCTTGCGGGTCAGCGCACCACGAACCGGATCTTCTCGCTGCAGATGAAGTACTCGTCGCCGTCTTCGACCTTGCGGCGCTTGATGCGCTGCTTGTTGAACCAGGTGCCGTTGGAGGAGCCCAGATCCTCGATGAAGAAGTCGGCGCCCTCGCGGACTACCACCGCGTGTTCGCGCGACACCTTGCCCGAGTTGATCACGAAGTCGCAGTGCTTGCCGCGCCCGATGATGAAGCGGTCCTTGGCGATCTTGTCCAGCTCGCCGCCTTCGGCCATCAGGTAGAGGTTGCCGCCGGCGCTGGAGTCCGCCGCGCCGTCCTCCATCTCCATCCCCATCTCGTCTTCGGGAGGCGGCTCCTCGGCGGAGATGTCGGCGTTGGAGCTCTTGCCCTTGATCAGCCGCTCCAGTTCGGCAGCGGTCTCGAGGACGCGTTCGGCCACCTCCCGCCGAACCGGATCGTCATCGAGCTTCTGCGCCGGAGGCTCGGGGGGACGGGCAGGCCGGGCAGGCGGCGCTTCACGGGCCGGAGCCGCCGCCACCGCCGGAGGGCTCGCCGCGCGCGCCGGCGCCGGGACGGCCCCGTTGCCGCGGGCGCCGTTGGCCGCCGCGTCGAGGAAGCCGTTGAGGCGGGCAAACATGAACATGGCCTGGTTGATCAGGCCGTCGCGGTCGGTCCCCATCGACGACGCCATCTCCTCGAAGGCGTCCCAGATGTGGTCAGCAATCGAGACCTTGCGCGCAGGTCGTGTGCTTGGGTCCATCATCGCCAAAGACTAGAGCGAACCGAGGGCAAGTAAAGATATCAGCAAGCCTTGGCCGAGGCCAAGCTACCGATAAGGCACGACGTTTCGGACCAAGCCGGGGGTTAGCAGGGCAGGGTTAAGCTCCAGGACCATGTCGGCCGGTGGGTAGGCCACCAGGATCCGCGAGCCCGCCTTGTTGATCACCACCGAGCCGGGGTGGAAGAGGTTGCGGCCAATGCTCGCCAGCTCGGTGTCTACCGCCGTCACGTAGGGGGCGAAGCCGCTCTGCGTGGGGATCAGGTATCGGTCGTCGCGGCTCAGCTCGCCGCCTGGGCCCATCTCGAGCTCGAGCTGCGGCTTGCTGGTGTCCACCCCGTCCGGATGGTGGAAGTACTCGCCGGTGTAGACAAACGACTGACTATTACCTACCCGACCCATGAAGCCGGTGGCGCTGCCGGCTACCACGTAGGGCTGCCTGCCGGACGCGCGGACGGTGAATGGCGACTCGCAGCCTGGGGGGATGGGTTCGGTGACGATCGCGGCGGGCTCCACCGCAACCACGGCCTTCTCGCATCCGCTTCCCCCGTCCACTCCCGCGCCTGGGGTGCCGGCGAAGAGAATCCGATCGCCGGGCGCGGCTCGGGAGGCCTGCTCGGCGGAAAACCGCGTCCCCGGCGGATTCGGGGTGGGCACGTCGATCAGCCCGGGGATGCGACCCTCGAAGGTGAGGGAGATGAGCTCGTCGCGCGCGGCGCCGTCGGCGGCCGCCGGGTTCTCATCGACATCCGTAGTATTCGGGTCATCGAAGATGGGCCCGCGGAAGCCGCCGTCGAACTCCGCATAGGGCCGCTGGCTGCCGTCGGCCTCGAGCACCGTGATCGACTGCAAGCTCACCCCACCGGAATTCCCGTCTGTGTCGATCTGGCGCAGCTCCCCGGCGTTGAAGATGAAGATCTCTCCGGTCGAGGTGGTGGCGAGGCCGAGCACCGGCAAGGTGGCGGCGGTGCCGTCCGGCTGAGCGATGGAGACGTCGGAGGCGAGGGCCAGCCCTTGCACCAGCCCGTCGCCGAACCGGATGGGCACCATGGTGTTGCGGCCCCCGTCGGACATGTAGTCCCTGGCGATGGAAGGAGGCGTCTGCCCGACATCGACGGCCAGCAAGCCTCCGCAGCCGGTCGGGGAGCAGACGGTCTCTTCCAGTATTCCGAACACGTTCTGTCCGGCCTCGCCCGCCAGCGCGGCGGACCTTTCGTGGGTGGCCAGGTGGCGCACCGGCCCCGGGAAAGGCAGCGGAGTGGTGGCGAGGGTCGCCTCATCGAGCAGCACGGTGCGCCCTCCCCTCCCTGCCTCTTTGCGGGTAGCGATCACCAGCCTGCCCCTCGGCAAGGGCAAGAGCGCCGATACCGATTCGCCCGCGGCGCTGGCCAGCAGCTTCTGCCCGGCGAGGACGCTCCCCGGCCCGGCGTCGGCGAGGTCGTTCGGAGGTCGGACGGGAAGCGACCAGGTCGAGGCCCCGGACGACTCGAAGGTCGCGAAGTACAGCGTGCTGGGTCCGCCGTCCGCGGGGCCGCGCGCCGCGACCGCAGTGACCGGCGCGGACGTGGGGAGCCGCATCAGCTCGGTGAGCTGCCCCTTCGCTTCCTCTTGAAGTCCTCCGTCTGGCTTCGTGTAGTTCGCCCAGACGATCGAGATCTCCGGGGCCCCGGCGCTGATCGCGTACACGTACGGTCCCACGATCTCGACCGCGGGGGTGCCGCTGTCCGGCGGGTCGTCCGAATAGCGGACGTCGCGAACGAGCCCTGAGGGCCGGTCCAGCACGGGGATGGACAGCGGCTCCAGCGCGTTTGGCGCCCGCACCCAGTCGTGGGTGTCGGGGATGGAGAGGTCGAGCGCCCGGAGCTCGTGCCGATCGGAAGAGGTGACGAAGAGGAGCTGCCCCACCTGCAGCATGCCCACCGTCCCGGAGATGTTCGCCGGCGTCGCCGTCTGCTGCGGTGGACAGCCGGCCAGCATCAGCGCGGCGAGCGGGGCCAGATAGAATCGCCCGGAGAGGGATCTTTTCCGCGGCTCCGCTCGGGCCGAGCCCGGTCGAGGCCCGCCCTTCGCCGCGGCTCCGAGCACGCGCCTCATTGCGCCCCTTTCGTGCATTCGGGGTCGTCCGGGCTGGTGTGGCAAACGTGTGGCTTTCCCAAGTGCGCCACGAGCCGCGCCTGGTCGGGCCTCGAGACATCCGGGAGATCGATCACCGCCACTCGCCCGTCGCCGAAGTTGGTGACGAAGAGCCTCGCCCCGGCTCCGCGCCGGCTCACCGCCAGTCCAAACGGTTGGGCTCCCACGCCGGAGAGCTGGCTCACCAGCACACCGGCATCGTCGTCGTAGATCGCCACCACCCCGGCCGTGGAACAGCTCACCACCACCAGATCGCCGCGCCCCGCCCGCTCGATGACACGCGCCTGGTTGGGGCCCCTGGGGAGCGGCACGTGTCGGACGATCCGGACCGTGGGCGAGGCGGTGGTGATGGCCTCCAGCTCGACCACCAGAAGCTCGTCCGGTTCCCGCGCGACCATGTAGAGGCGACGTTCGTTGGAACCGAGCGCGATGCCCCGCGCCTCCCGCGCCCGGAAAACATCCTCCAGGCTGGTGAACAGCACTTCCTCCGTCTGGCGGTCCACCAGGCGGAGGAGGTGACCAAAGGGATTGAGGAAGCGCCCGGTAACGTAGGCGTAGCGCGCCCCCACCTCGACGCTGTGCGTGCCTCCGCCTCCCAGCCCGATGAAGCTTTGCTCGGTGATCGTCGGGTTCCCGGCGCTCGTCTTGACCAGGTAGGTCTTGAAGTTGCCCCGGCTCCCCGGGGGCGAGTCGGCGGATTCGAGGTGGGTGACGAACACTTCGCCCTGCCCGTCCCGCGAGATGCCCACCCCGAACGGCTCGGGCGCCCGGGGAAGACCGCTCGGATTCGCGCCACCGTCGGAGGCCGTCTTCTCGAACGCGACCAGCGAAGCAGCGGAAGCGGAGCAGTTCTGGCCCTGACCGTCGCCAAAGCACGAGAGCAGCGGACCCGACGCCAAGATCACGTTGAGTCGGCTGCGCTCGGAGCGCGTGGGGACGAACAGGAGCGGGCTCCCTCCATCCGGGGGGCGGAACGCGGCCATCTCTCCGGCGAAACTGTCGATGGCGGCGACGCCCCTATCCGCGACGTTCAGCTCCGGGATCAACAGTGGGCCCCCGTTAGGTGTCGCGCCGATCGCCGGGAGCCCGGTGTCCGGACTCCCCACGTTCGAGAGCTCGATGGCGGTCACCGAGCCGAAATCGTATCGCCGGTCGGTGTTCACGCTGGCGACGTAGAGAAAGCCCTCGGGCGAGTCCGGCGAGTCCAGGTGTACCACTCCGGCCGGAAAGTACAGGGTCCCCTGCGGCGGAATGACGGGCTCACCGGCGGGGACGCAGCAGGCAGTCACTAGCAGCAGGAGAACGATCCGTCGCATCGAGGGGCGCGCAGTGTAGGGACGGCCACCGCGCCGGGCAACAGGACAATCCGTCGGGTTGCTCCTGCCTCACGTCATGGCTCGGGGCGAGCTCCAGGCCGAGCGCGTCGAGGTCCGGCCTCCGGCCGCCGCCTCAGGGAGCGCGCTCGGCCCGCCGGAGGAGCGCCGCCACGACGAGCAACAGCGCCGCCAGCAGGAGCAGGGTCGCGCTCGGGAGGTCGTAACTCTCCATGCCCTTCCTTTCGAGCTTCAACCTCCCGGGCGGAATCGGCGGGCGGGCGGGCGCCGCCTCGGCCGTGGGTCGGTGGAGCGGGGCGACGTTCGGCCAGCCGACCCCTCACCCCGTCCCTCTCTCAGACTCCGGTTGGGCCTTGGGGGCGGGCGAACCCGAGTCGGAGGTAGAGAGGCTTTGTCTGCTCTCAGAAGCCGCGGGCGCCGTTGAAGCCCCAGCTGAACGGGTACTCCACCTGGTTGCTCTTGGCGCGGCCGGAGATCGCCACCGAGAGGTTGCTCGAATTCGCGCTCACCTTGCTCTTCCCATCGTCGCCGATCAGCTCCCATGCCTGCGAAGCGAGGTACTTGGTGCAGCGGAAGCCCTCGACCCGGAAGCTCGCGGTGGTGTCCGCCACCGCCTTCACCTGGCATAGCCCAAGAGTGAACTTGATCTCGCCTCCCTGCTGGGTGACCGAGATGACCTCCGAGCCGGCCTCCCCCGCTCCGCCGGTGACGATCAGGTTCTGCTGCCCGCTGTAGGTGCCCGCCACCTGGGCGGGCGGCGGCCCGCACGCTGACGCGCCCAGCGCCAGAACGATCGCGGCCATCCGCTTGCTCATGCCTCGGCCTGAATCCTGGAGAAGTCCGCCACCTGGCTGAACAGAGCCCCGATCTCCGTCAGCAGCCGCACCCTGTTTTCCCTGAGTTTCCTATCCTCCGCCATGACCATCACCTTGTCGAAGAAGACGTCGACCGGAGGCTTGAGGGCGGTGATCTCCTTGAGCGCCCCGGCGAAGTCGTCGGCTCGAACCAACTCGTCCACCCGGGCCTTCACCCGGAGATAGCCCGAGTGAAGCTCCCGCTCGGCCGGCTCGGCGAGCTTCTCGGCGTCCGCCGGACCCGGCTCGACGTCCTTGGCCTGCTTCTCCACGATGTTCACCACCCGCTTGAAGGCGATGGCCAGCGGCGCGAAGTCGGGGCGGCCGACTACTTGCGAGAGGGCGGAGAGCCGCGCCCTCGCCGCCACCAGGTCATCGAACCCCGCCGAGAGCACCGCCTCCACCACGTCGGCGCGGCTTCCCTCGGACCAGAGGGCCTTGAGCCGGGCGCGGAAGAAATCGAGCAGCTGCGCCTCGACCGGGGGCTCGCCGCCCTTGCGCTTCACGTCGGCCAGCTTCGGGGCGAGGGCCCTCAGCGCCTCGGCGATGGCGCCAAAGAGCGAGTAGCGGTAATGCCGGCCCAGGGTGATGTTGATCACCGCCAGGCATGCGCGCCTGAGCCCGAAGGGGTCGGCCGCCCCGGTGGGGATCTTCCCGATGGCGAAGATGCCGCAGAGGGTGTCCAGCCGGTCGGCGAGCCCGATCAGCGCCCCCGGGTCTTGCGAGGGCAGCGCGTCGGCGGCGCCGCGCGGGAGATAGTGCTCGTAGATGGCCACCGCGACCTCTTCCCTCTCGCCGCTGGCGCGCGCGTACTCCCGGCCCATCACCCCCTGAAGCTCGGGGAATTCGCCGACCATGCCGGTGACGAGGTCGGCCTTGCACAGCGTGGCGGCCCGCTCGATGGTGGCGCGCTGGTCGCCTCGCCCGGTCTTCTGTGCGAGGTGCAAGGCCAGCGCGCGGATCCGCTCCACCTTGTCGGCGTAGCTCCCGAGCTTTCCCTGCCAGACCACCCGGGCGAGCTTCTCCACCCGGTCGGCAAACGGCGTCCGCCGGTCCTCGTCGAAGAAGAAGCGGCCGTCGGTGAGGCGGGCGCTCAGCACCCTCTCGTACCCGCGGAGCGAGAGCTGGTCGTCCCGCACCGGCGTGTTGGAGACCGCGATGAACTTGGGCGAGAGCTTTCCCCGCTCGTCCAGGAGGGAGAAGTAGCGCTGGTGGCTCTTCATCTCCTGGATCAGCACCTCCGGAGGGAGATCGAGGTGACGCTCCTCGAACGAGCCCAGCACCGGGCAAGGCAGCTCCACCAGCTGGGTGACCTGGTCGAGCAGCGACGGATCCTCGAGGAGCCTGGCCCCGCCCCGCTTCGCCAGCTCCGCCACCTTGTCCCGGAGAAGCTTCTTCCGCTTGGCGATGTCCGGCACCACATGGGCACGCTCGAGCGCCGCCTCGTAGTCCGCCGGCGATCGCAGCTCGAAAGGTCCCGCCGAGAGGAAGCGGTGGCCCATGGTGAGCCGGCCGCTCCGGACGTCGCCGAACACCACCGGCAGCACCTCTTCGCCCAACAGCGCGACGATCCAGTGCACCGGCCGGGCGAAGGCAACCTCCACGTCGCTCCAGCGCATCGACTTCTTGAAGCTGACGCCGTGGACCGCCGCGTTCAGCACCTCCTTGAGGAGGTCCGCCGCCGGGCGGCCCTTCTCCTCCAGATGGGCGGCCAGGTACTCGCCCTTCGGCGTCTGCGCTCGCGCGAGCTGGCCCACCGAAAGGTGGTGGCTCTCGGCGAATTTCTCCGCCGCCCGGGAGGGCTTGCCATCGGGGCCGAAGGCGGCCTTCACCGAGGGGCCGAGCACCTCGCGAGAAGAATCGGCGCTCCGATCTGCCACTGCGCGCACCCAGAGCGCGAGCCTCCTCGGGGTGCCGAAGCGCCTCACCTCGCCGTGCGGCAGGCGCGAAGCGGCGGAGCGCTCGCAAAAGACGCGTTCCAGGTCCTCCAGGGCCGGCTCGATGGAGGAAGCCGGAAGCTCCTCGGTGCCGATCTCCAGCAAGAGGTCGCTAGGCACGGTCCGCCTCCTTCTGGAAGCTCACCGTCTTCCAGTGCTCCGAGGCCGGCTTCCCCTCCAGCGGCGAGGGCTGCTCCCCCACCGTCCACCGGGTGGCCAAGAGCGGGTAGCCCAGCTTCTCTCTCATCCGGAGGTAGCCCTCGGCGCACAGCCGCGCGTTGTCCCTCACCCTCTTGATGAAGGCGGCCCGCTCGGTCACCGAGATGGCGCCCCGCGCGTCGAGCAGGTTGAAGGTGTGCGAGCACTTGAGAGCGTAGTCGTACGCCGGCAGCGGCAGCTCGCGCTCCAGCAGCCGCTTGCACTCCTTCTCGTAGGCATCGAAGAGCGAGAAGAGCATCTGCGGGTCCGACTCGTGGAAGGCGTACTTGCTCATCTCCACTTCGTTGGCGTGGAAGACCTCGCGGTAGCGGATCCCCTTCACCCACTCCACGTCGAAGACGTTCTCCACGTTCTGCAGGAACATGCAGATCCGCTCGAGGCCGTAGGTCAGCTCGGCCGAGACCGGCTTGCAGTCGAAGCCGCCGCACTGCTGGAAGTAGGTGAACTGGGTGATCTCCATCCCGTCGCACCACACTTCCCAGCCCAGGCCCCAGGCCCCCAGGGTGGGCGACTCCCAGTCGTCCTCCACGAAGCGGATGTCGTGCTCCAAAGGGTCGATCCCGAAGGCGCGCAGGGAGTCCAGGTAGAGCTGCTGCACGTTCTTGGGCGAGGGCTTGAGGATCACCTGGTACTGGTGGTGCTGGAACAGCCGGTTGGGGTTCTCGCCGAAGCGCCCATCGGCCGGCCGCCTGGATGGCTGGACGTAGGCCACGTTCCACGGCTCGGGGCCGAGCGCGCGGAGGAAGGTGGCCGGCGCCATCGTGCCCGCCCCCACCTCGAGATCGTACGGCTGGGCGATGATGCAGCCGTGCTTGGCCCAGTGCGACTGGAGGGTGATGATCAGGTCCTGGAAGTACATGGGGGCGGGGAACATAACAGGCCGGACCCGCCGGGTGGCCGCTACCTGAGCCAGGCCTCGGGGCGCACGCCGGTCACCGGGTACACCAAGGGCTCGCCGGCAATGCCCTTGAGCTCCACCCGCCGAGGGCCGGGGCTCAAGACCGCGCCCTGGGCGCGCTGGAAGGTGCGCTCGCAGATCAACACCTCGCCCTCGGCGGCCACGGCCTGCAGCCGGGAGGCAAGGTTCACCGAGTCGCCGATCGCGGTCACCTGCTTTCGCTCGAAGGCGCCCACCGGGGCGATCACCACCTCGCCGGTGGCGATGCCCGCTCCTACCGCCAGCCGCCGGCCGCCGAGCACCAGGCTCTCCCGCGAGTAGTCCTCGGCGGTGGAGACCATCGCCAGCGCCGCCTCGAGCGCGTGCAGCTCCTTGTCCTCCGCGCCGTTTCTGGCCCCGAAGAAGGCGAGCAGACCGTCGCCCAGGTACTTGTCCACCTCCCCGCCCCGCGCGTCGACGTGGGCCACCAGCCGCTCGAAGAGGGCGTTCAAGAGCTCCACCACCCACTCCGGATCCAAGGTGGCCGCCACCGCGGTGAAGCCGCGCACGTCGCAGAACAGCGTCGTCACGTCCCTTCGCCTGCTGCCTCGTGTTCCGCCGAGCGGCGAGGTGCTCCTCCGCCGCTGAATGGCGATTCGGCTCCGGGCGATCAGCTCCTCTCCGGCGATCGGCTTGAAGAGAAAATCGTCGGCGCCCGCATTCAGGGCCTGCACCAGCACGTTGGGATCTTGCCGGGAGCTCATCGCGATCACCGCAGCGCGGGCCAGCTCCGGCCGCGAGTTGATCTGCTCGATGGCGGCGGTCCCGAAGAGATCCGGCAGGAACATGTCCAAGAGGCACAAGTCGGGCACGCGGGCGGACAGCTCGGCGAAGAAGGCCTCGCCGCTCGCCACCGCGAGTGAAGACATGCCCACCGAGGCGTAGATCTCCTGCAGCGCCGCACGCGCCATCGGGTCTTCGTCGGCCACCAGCACCGTGAGCGGAGGCATCGGACGCTACCCTCCCTGCTCCCGTAGGATCGCGTAGGGCATCAGCGCCGAAGGCCGGCAGTTGCCCGACCGGTAGGAGAAGTTGGCGACGTTGAGCAAAAGGTAGCGGGCGCCGCCGGCTAGCTCGGCCTCGCTCTTTCCGGGCTCCAACTCCACCGGGGCAGTGCCTCCGGCGAAGGTCGTGGTGTAGTAGAGCCGCTTTCCGCAGTCCTGGTGCTGGCAGGCCACCGGGCTCGAGCCGGACGCCACGGTGAAAGGCGCCGTCTCCGCCGGCCCGAGGAGCGGCGAGAGCTGCGCGGTGTCTGCCGCGATCACCAACCCCCCATCCAGCTCCCGCATCACCAGCGCGCGCTGGTCGAAGCTGGCGCTGGTCGAAGCGTCGAGCACCCGCACCGACACCGTGAGGCCTTGGCTCAGCGGCGACGCATAGCCGGGAGGCAAGGTGAGGTAGAGCGTCCCGCCCAAAGTCTCACCCGCCGCGCCGGTGCGGGCGAGCCGCACGGTCATCGTCCCGTTCTGGTAGACGACCGAGCTCACCTTCCCCACCCCGGAGTAGTCGACCGCGCCGTCGGCGCCTACGCTGCGGGTGAAGAAGCCCTGGTCCTCGGGTTCGCCGACGCGAAGCTGCCAGGCCGCGCCGATCTCGGGTAAACCGTGGGCCGGACAGGCGGTGGTGCAGGCGCCCCCGAAGCAAAGCTCGTCTTTCTTGATGCAGTCGGCGTGGCCGGCGCAGTCGGCGCCGCGCTCCGGGCTGACTTCGGCCACCCCGTCCATCGGGCGGAACTCGCGGTAGACGCAGCTCAAAGACTGGCTCGGGAGGACCCCCGGAGCCAAAAGGCCTCCGTCGATGACCTGGAAGTCGGGCGCGGAAGGCGAATGGCACAGCTCCAGCCGGAAGCGCTCGTCGGAAGGCGCCACCTCGCTCCGGAGGCAAGGGGAGCCGCCGATGATTCGCCGGCAGCTCGCCACCTGGTTCACCTGCACCAGCCCGCTCCACTGCCGCTCGAAGGTTTCTCCGGCGGGGACTTTCCTAAGGAGCGGCGTGGCGGTGCCGCCGTCGCAAGGGCACCCCTGGCAGATCTGCTCGCACGCCTGGCAGGGACAGCGGGGCTGCTCGACGAAGGAGAACCAGCCGCCGGCGACGTTGCGCTGTACGCGGAGGCCGCCCCTGCCCTCGGCCTCGTCCACGAAGAGGGCCTCGCGGGAGGTGTTCTTCAGCCGCAGAGTCACCGGAGTCGGATCCGACGGGCCGCAACGGCAAGCGCAGGCGAGCGCGGCGATCGACGCCAGTGCGAGCGCCCGCATTGGCCGCGGTGAGAGGAGTCGTCGCATTGCCCGGGCCTTTCGGTCGGCCGGCCCCGCAACCTTCCTAGGCCGATTGGGGAAAGGGCGCAACTGGCGCCGGCGCCACGGTTTTTCGATGGGCGTGCCGGCGTGCGCCGGGGAAGGTGCCGAAATTCCTCCGGGCGAGTCGGACTCTCCTTGGGCTCGCGGCTTGCTAGTTGGACCCAGTCACGCAATCGTCTCGGCCTCCGATGGTCTCCGTTCCGTTCAGGCGCCTGGCCGTGGTGCTGTTGCTCGCGGCTTGCGACCCCGTAGGCCGGGAGAACGGGCGTGGGCCGGCGGTCCCGTCGGTGGAGCCGCCGCGCCTGTCGCCGGTGGAGCTGTTGCCGCCGAAGGTGGACCAGTCGGTGACGCAGCGCGTGGAGATCCGCGACCCCAAGCGCATCGACGCCACTCAGGTCGACGTCCACAAGCAATCGGACGGAATCGTCGACATCCTCTGGGTGCTCGACGATTCCGGATCGATGAAGAACCAGCGCGCGCAGCTTTTGGGGAACTTCGACCGTTTCCTCCAGGAGTTGTTGAAGCTGAACGTGGACTTCCAGATGGGAGTCACCAGCACCAACGCCACCGACGGCGGGCGGCTGCGAGGCGCGACGAAGATCATCAAGAACACCACCCCGGATCCGAGGTCCGTCTTCCAGGCCAACGCCACCTTCCCGGACTCGCGCACGCGCTGGGAGCAGGGCCTGAGGATGGCCGAGTTCGCGGTGACCAAGCCCAACATCGACGTGGGTGGCCCGAACGAGGGCTTCCTCCGGCCGAAGGCGGCCTTGGCGATCATCGCGGTGAGCGACGAGGACGACTCGAGCTACGGGGAGACTGCCTACTACGCGCGCGCGCTCCGTTCGACCAAGGGCAAGGGCAACGAGGGTCTGGTCTCCTTCTCGGTGATCGGAGGCACCACGCCCAGCGGCTGCTTCCCGCCAGGGGAGCAGATCTACTTCGGAGGCCTCGCCGAGCCCGCCTTCCGCTACAGCCAGGTGGCGCAGAAGACCGGAGGAGTGATCGGCTCGATCTGCGACGCCAGCTTCGAAACGACGCTGGTGCGGATCGCCCAGGCGCTGAACACGCTGCGGAGGGTCTTCCCGCTCTCGCTCAAGCCGCTGCCGGAGACGCTCTCGGTGCAGGTGAACGGCGTCGCGGTGCCCAAGGACGTGGTGAACGGCTGGCAACTTTGGGAGGAGACGAGCTCGAGCGGGCTCCTCTCTTACAGCGTCGTCTTCCTCGGCAACTTCATTCCGCCGCCCGGGGCGATCGTCCGGATCGAGTACGCCTTCCTCAAGACATGAACCTCCGGGCCACAAGCTGCCTGCTGCTCGCCGGGCTTTCGGTATGGGCCGCCTCGTGCGCGAGGACGGCGCTGAACGCCGAGTGCCCGGTGGGCTACACCCACGACGGCGAGAAGTGCGTGTGCGCGACCGACGAGGGCTGCCCCACCGGGATGAGCTGCGAGCAGGGGGTGTGCGTCTGCCGGAGCACCGAGTGCTGCCCGAAGGGATACCGGTACACCGCCGAGACGGAGACTTGCGTGTGCGGCGAGTGGGGCTGCTGCCCCGCCGACCACGTCTGGGAGGCGGACGCCGGCCGCTGCATCTGCGGGGCCGAGGACTGCTGCCCGCAAGACTACCGCTTCGACGCCGACGCCGGGGCCTGCCAGTGCTGGGGCGACGCCTGCTGCCCCCAAGGGTTCAAGTTCGAGGTGGAGAAGGGCTCCTGCGAGTGCGCCTCGGACCAGTGCTGCCCCTTCTTCACCCAGGTGGATGCGGGCATCGGCCTCTATCGATTCGACCCGCAAAAGAAGGACTGCGTCTGTGCCTCGGACGAGTGCTGCCCTCCGAACTACAAGTACAGCGCGCAGGTGAGGGCCTGCGTCTGCGTGGGCGACGCCTGCTGCCCGCAGGGCTACAAGAAGGACCCCGACCGCGAGCGCTGCGTGTGCATCGACGACGTCTCCTGTGGGCCCGGGAAGGTGTGCGACCGGGCCAGCGGGGCGTGCCTGTGCACCGGCCAGGCCGGCTGCCCCGCGGGCACCTACTGCAACCTGCTCGGGTTCTGCCAGTCGATCACCTCCTGTACCTCCAACCTGGAATGCCCGAGCGGGATGTACTGCGACGTCACCACCAACCGCTGCGTCCTCTCGGGGCTCGCCTCGTGCACGCTGGACGATCACTGCCCGCTGGGGAGCATCTGCAGCGCGGCGGTGTCCGCCTGCCGCGCGGGCTGCCGGCGCGACGGGGACTGCCCGCAGAAGCAGGCCTGCGTGAACGGCCTGTGCCTCACCTACTGCCGGATCAATCAGTCCTGTCCGGTGAACCAGTTCTGCGCCACCACCAGCGGGGCCTGCGCCTTCCGCACCGGCCGGGTGGACTGCGTGGACTGCACCACCAACCCAGGCGTGTGCGGTTCGCCCTCGGTCGCCTCCTGTCTGGCCTTCGTCGCCGAGGGCCAGGCCAACCGCCGCTTCTGCGGTGTCCACTGCACCGCGGCGCAGGACTGCCCGAGCGGCTTCGACTGTGGAGGGGTGATCTTCACCTGCTCGTCCGAGGGGGCGAGCTGCCCTTCGGACCCGCGCCAGGTGGGCGAGACGATGCGGTGCAAGGGGTTCCTCGTGGAGAACGAGGAGGGGACCCAGTACTACTGCGCCGACTCGACCGGCGACCCACACGAGTACTTCCGCGCCTGCGCCCCCTCCTCGGGGTTCTGCCCCGCCACCGCGGCGCCCTGAAGTCAGTACTTCGGGTAGTACTTCCGGTGGTCCTTGAGCAGGATGTAGAGGGTGCCTGCGAAGATCCCCGAGAGCATCAAGAAGGTCAGCATCGGTCACCTCCAGAAATCCGAAAACGGAGCCGGTGAAAGCAACTGGCGCACCGTCACGTGCTTTCGGCCGGTTAGCGCGCCCTGCCGCGGCGCCCGCTGGATTGTCCCCGCTCCGATCCGGAGCCCGAGCGAGGCGAAGGCGCTCTTTGCGGGACGAAAAAGCTCAGCAGTCTCCGTAGGGTAGAGGTCCGACCGGAGATGAAGGCGCCTGCACCGAGCCCCACTGTCCTGGAGAACGACAGTCCACTGGCCCCAAGGCGCGCCCGAGTCAATCCGGCTCGTGGCCCAGCAACTGAGGCAGCTCGCCGGCGCTCATCAGTCGAACCCGACCTGGCTCAGGAAATCGACGCTCTTGAGCTTCCGCCCCAGGTGGTGCGCGATGAACAGGTTGAGCAGCGCTCGGGCGCGGTGGCGCAGCTCCCTCGGTAACGGCGTGCGCGCTCCGGCCTGCAGGGCCCTCAAAGCCTCGACCTCGGTGGGAGACATCGGCACCGACTGCGGCGACGCCCAGGCGCAGCCCTCGCAGACCACGCCCCCGTGATCCGGGTCGAACCTCGGCCGCTCGCCGGTCGGGCCCCCGCACACCGCACAGGGAGAGAACCGCGGCATCAGCCCCGCCCGCGCCAGCGCGGACAGCTCGAACCCCACCAGGGAGGTCGGCCCCGCGCCGCCCTCCAGGGCCTCGAGGTACGCGAGCAGAAGCTCGAACAGCTCGAGGTGCGGCTCGCGCTCCCTCAAAAGCTCCCGGCACAGCTCCAAAGAGTAGAGCGCCCGGGCGATCCGTGGCAGGTCCGCGCGCACCGCGGGGAAGGTGGCCTCCACCTCGGCCGCATCCAGCCGATAGGTCTCGCCCCGCCGCTCCACCAGCTGGACCTGGAGCAGGGTGAACGGCTCGAGCGCTCCCGCGAAGCGCCGCTTGCTCTTCCTCGCCCCGGCCGCGAACGCGGTCAGCTTCCCTCTCCCCGCGGTGAAGAGGGTCGCCAGCCGGTCGGCGTCCCCGTAGTCCAAGGTGGAGAGGACCAGCGCCCGCTCGCGGAACCGCTCCATCACCGCACCGGAGAGGGGAGGTGCCCCAGGAACACCAGAAGCGCGTAGCCGCCGGCGGCCAACCCGATGAGGAGGAGCGCCAGGGTCCGGTAGGCCTTTCGCCGCCTGTCGCGCTCCAGCGCCGCGGGCGGAGGGGTGGACTGGACGGTGCAGTCCACCTCCTCGAAGCGCAAGACCGCCTCCTCGGAGGACAGGCCGATCACCTGCGAATAGGCCTTCACGTAGTTGAGCACGAACACCCGCGCGGGGAGCCGGTCCACCTGCCCACTCTCCAGCGCGACGATGAGCGTGGCGGGGATCTTGGTCGCCCTGGAGACGTCCTCACGGGACATGCCGCGCAACTCCCGCTGCTGCGCCAAGTACCGGCCGAAGTCGGAGAAGTCCATGGGGCTACTGCGCCAGCTCCTCCCGCAAGCGCCGGCAGTCGTCCTTCAAGGCGTCGTTCGGGGCCTTGGAGAGGCAAGCGTCGAACCGCTCCCGGGCGGAGGCGAGCTGGCCCGAGCGCGCCAGGCACACGCCTTCGCGGTAGTTGGCGTCCGCCACCTCCGGGCACGCCTCGCGGTACTTGCCGAAGCTCTGGCAGGCGCGCTCCTGGTCGCCCCGGTCGCCCCAGATGAGCCCCAGGTTCCGGTGGCCGAGGCAGAACTTGGGGTTGATCGTCACCGCCGACTTGATCTGGTCGATCGCCCGATCCACCTCGCCCTTCTTGTAGAGCGCCCAGCCCAGGTTCCCCTGCGCGATGAAGGGAGTCGGATAGAGCATGTCGTTGAGCGCGGCCTCGTACAGCTTGGCGGCCTCGTCGTACCGGCCCATGTCCAAGTAGAGGTTGCCGAGGTTGGTCTTGGCCTCGGAGAAGTCCCGGCGGATCTCCAGCGCCCGCTGGTAGTGCTTCTCGGCTTCGTCGTGCTTTCCGAACGAGAGGTGGAGCAACAGCGCGGTGGCGTTGTGGGCCTCGGCGAAGTTCGGATCCAGCTCGAGGGCGCGCTCGAACTCCTGGTAGGCGGCCTGGGGGTTGGACTGCTGAGCCTGCACGCCGAGGTCGTAGTGGATCTGCGCTCCCTGGATGTCCTTCTCCGATGGGAAGTGCCGGCAGGCCGGCAGCCACAGCGCGAGCACGCACAGCGGGGCGAGGTTTCTGGGCATCTTTTCCCTCAGAACGAGGCGAGCAGCCTCCCCAGGAGCACGCTCTTCGACGGCCGGGAGGGGCCCTTCTCGCCGCTTGGCGCCCGGGGCTCGCGCTGGAAGACGGGGAGGGCCTTGAGCATCTCCTCCTGGTCCTCGGGCGTGAGGCCGCGGAAATTCATGTTGTCCATCATGAAGCCCATCGACTCGACGAAGCCCAGGGCATCGTTCTCCTGCTGCTGGTACTCCTCGGGCCCCAGGTTGCGCCGGCTCGGCACGTACATCGCGCAGTCGCCGCTGTCTCCGAGGTGCAGGTAGACGTAGACGGAGAAGCCCGCCCCGCTGCGGAGCCCGACGATGTACGCCTGGGCCGGCCCGGCCCTCTTCCCCGGCACCGCCAGGTGGGGCGAGTTGATCGACTGGTGCACCGCCACCACCTGATCGCGGGTGGCGGGGAGGCCCCTCAGCCTGTCGTCGATGGCGAACACGTCAGCGGGTGGAGAAAGTGTATTCCTGGGAGACGTCGGCGGTATCCGCCGCGCTGCGCTCGAACTTCACCAGCGGGCTGTCGATCATCACGTTGTCGCCCCCCACGTTGCCCTCGCCGATGATCACCCGAAACACGTGCTCGGGCGAGAAGCTCTTCCGCGATTGGCCGACCGGCACCTTCCTCGCGGTGAGGAGCACGGTGTTCTTCCCGGGGGTGAGGTGCTTGGTGATCTCGGTGACGATCTGCTCCTCGTTGTTGCGGAGCTTCCGGATCCACTTCGCGTTGATGTACACGTCGACGTCATACTCGGTCATCCCCGGGACGGTCTGCTCGGTGACCATCCAGTAGCGGCGGGTGAGCGTGCCGGGCCCTGGGTCGTCCGGCCGGGGCGTCTGGCGTGGAGCTCCCTCCACCGCCTTCACCGCGTAGCCGGGGGCGTCGATGAAGACGTTGCCCTTCTCATCGATCCGCACCGAGACCTTCTCGAACCGCTGGTTGGTCACTCCGTCGATGTTGACGTTGTTCAGGTACACCGAGCCGGCAGGCGCCGCCAGGGGAGCCAGCGCGGCACAAACAGCGAGCAGTCGGGAGCACATTGCGCTTTTCCTCTCGAAAAACTTGAGCATTCACCGGCAGGTAGGCCCGCCTGTCAAGGGACGCGGCGGCAGCTGTGGAAACGGGAACGGGCGGGGAAAATTTCGAGTGCATTCGCAGGCGCCTTCCTCTATCCGGGCGGCCATGAACGAGACGGCCGCGCTCTCCTTCTTCGCCCGGCTGGCGATGGCGTTCGTCTGCCTGATGCGGATTCTCTTCGACGCGCGATTCGCTCTGGCGATCGCGCCGGCCTACCGGGCCCGAAGAGCGCCGGAGCTTCCGCCAGCGGCCAAGCCGCAGGAGGAGGTGCCGCCGGAGAAGGCGCACGCCTCGGGGCTGTTTCTGCTCTCCATGCTGCAGCGGGAGGGCCGGCTGATCGATTTCCTCCAGGAGGAGATCGCCGGCTACTCCGACGCCGAAGTGGGCGCCGCGGCGCGGGTGGTGCACGAGGGCTGCCGGAAGGTGGTGGGGCAATACCTGGCGATCGAGCCGGTGCTGCCCGAGGCCGAGGGAGCGAGCGTCACGGTGGCCGCCGGGTTCGACGCGCAGCGGATTCGGCTGACCGGCAACGTCGCCGGCCAGCCGCCGTTCAAGGGCTCGCTCAAGCACCATGGCTGGGCCGCGAGGGAGGTGAAGCTGCCTCCGCCTCCCGCGGCGATCGACCCGAAGATCCTCGCGCCGGCGGAGGTTGAACTGCCGTGAGCCGGTACTCGATCGGCATCGATCTCGGCACGACGCATTCGGCGCTCTCCTACCTCTCGCTCGAGCGGGCCGAGGCAGGGCCGCAGCCGCGCGGGAGGGCGCAGGCGGTGCTTCCCCTGCCCCAGCTCACCGCCCCGGGGACGGTCGAGGAGCGCTTGCTTCTCCCCTCGTTCCTCTACCTGCCATCGTCGAGCGAGTTCCCCTCTGGGGGGCTGGCGCTGCCCTGGGACCCGGACAGCCACGAGGTGGTGGGAGAGCTGGCGCGCTCGCACGGGGCGACGGTGCCCGCGCGGCTGGTGTCCTCGGCGAAGAGCTGGCTTTGCCACCGAGGGGTGGACCGGCGGGCTCCGCTGCTCCCCTGGCAGGCTCCGCCGGAGGTGCGGAGGGTCTCTCCGCTGGATGCGTCGGCGCGCTACCTGCGGCACCTTCGGGAGGCGTGGGATCACGCCTTCGCGCGGAGCGACGAGGAGAACGCCCTCGGTGCGCAAGAGGTGGTGGTGACGGTGCCGGCGTCCTTCGACGCGGCGGCGCGGGATCTCACGCTGGAGGCGGCGGCGAAGGCGGGGCTCGGAGAGGTGGTGCTCCTGGAGGAGCCGCAGGCGGCGCTCTACGCCTGGCTGGAGCTGTTGGGCGACTCCTTCCGCAAGAAGGTGAAGGTGGGGGACGTGATCCTGGTGGTGGACGTGGGGGGCGGGACGACGGACCTCTCGCTGATCGCGGTGTCCGAGGACCAGGGAGAGCTTGGGCTGTCGCGGCTGGCGGTGGGGGATCACATCCTGCTGGGCGGGGACAACATGGATCTGGCCCTCTCGCACGCGCTCTCGCGCAAGCTGTCCGAGGAGGGCAAGAAGCTGGACGGCTGGCAGCTCACCTCGTTGACGCACGGATGCCGGGTGGCGAAGGAGCGGCTGTTCGCGGACGCGGCGCTGCGCGAGGTGACGGTGGCGGTCCCCGGTCGAGGCTCCTCGCTGGTGGGTGCGACGGTGAAGGCGGTGCTCGAGCGTTCCGAGCTGGAGTCACTCTTGACCGACGGCTTCTTTCCCCGGGTGGGTCACTCCGAGGTGCCGGCGACGGCTCGGCGGGTGGGGCTGGCGCAGATGGCGTTGCCGTATGCCCAGGACCCGGCGGTGACGAGGCACCTGGGCATGTTCCTGACGCGGCAGGCGAAGGCGTTGGCGGGAGCGAGGGAGGTGCCGGTGGAGCTGTCGGGCCGCTCCTTCGTGCATCCGACGGCGGTGCTGTTCAACGGAGGGGTATTCAAGGCGGGGCCGCTCAAGGCGCGGGTGCTGGAGGTCTTGAACGGCTGGCTGGAGTCAGACGGAGGAGGGCCGGCGCGCGAGTTGGAGGGAGTGGACCTGGACCTCGCGGTGGCGCGGGGTGCGGCCTACTACGGCTTCGTGAGGCGTGGGCACGGCTTGCGGATCCGCGGAGGGACGGCGCGTTCGTATTACGTGGGGGTGGAGGCGGCGATGCCGGCGGTGCCCGGGGTAGAGCCGCAGGTGCGGGCGGTGTGCGTGGCGCCGTTCGGGATGGAGGAAGGCACGCAGGCCGACGTCCCGCCGCAGGAGTTCGGCCTATGGGTGGGGGAGCCGACGCGTTTTCGCTTCTTTTGCTCCTCGGTGCGCCGGGACGATCGAGTGGGGACGACGCTGGAGGACGTGGCGTCCGAGGAAGATCTACAGGAGCTCTCCCCGATCGAAACCGCGCTGCCGGGGCGGGCGGGAGAAGAAGGCCGGCTGGTGCCGGTGAACCTGCAGGCGGCGGTGACGGAGCTGGGTTCCCTCGAGCTTCGCTGCTTGGAGAACGGCGGCGCCGGCCGGTGGAAACTGGAGCTGAGTGTGAGGATCAGAGGTGGCGACGAGGTCGACAGTCGAGGGTCTAGTGTCGAGTGAGCCGTCCAGCGGCCGTCGAGCGCCCTTGACGCCCGCAGGTCGACTGAGAACGGTCGAGCGCTGGACGTCGCTCGACGCGTGCCCTCGACGCTCGACGCTCGACGCTCGACTCTCATGATCATCGGCCTCGATCTCGGCACCTCCAACTGCGCGCTGGCCTTCGTCGATCCGGCCGGGGGCGAGCGGGCGGCGGTGCGGGACTTTCCCGTGGTTCAGCTGGTGCGGCCCGGCGAGGCCGGCGCGCGCCCGCTGTTGCCCTCCTGCGTCTACCTTCCCTCGCCCCACGAGCTGCCCGAGCGCGCCCTCGCGCTGCCCTGGGGTGGCCCGGCAGATCCGCCTCGGGTGGTGGGCGAGCTCGCCCGCTGGCAGGGAGCGCGCGTGCCCTCGAGGCTGGTCTCCTCCGCAAAGAGCTGGCTTTGCCACCCCGGCGTGGACCGTCAGGCGCCGATCCTCCCCTGGGGCGCGCCCGCCGAGGTCCACAAGCTAACGCCGGTCCAGGCCTCCGCACTGCTGCTTGCGCACCTGTCGAACGCCTTCACCGCCGCCTTCCCCCAGACGCCCCTTCCCGAGCAGGAAGTGG
This sequence comes from Myxococcales bacterium, assembly GCA_016191815.1. Lineage (GTDB taxonomy): Bacteria > Myxococcota > Myxococcia > Myxococcales > Myxococcaceae > JACPVI01. The sequence continues at coordinate 44,329 of JACPVI010000071.1, read as the reverse complement.
TGCTCACCGTCCCGGCGTCCTTCGACGAGGCCGCGAGGGCCCTCACCGTCAGCGCCGCCCGGCAGGCCGGCCTTGGGCACTTCGTGCTGCTCGAGGAGCCGCAGGCGGCCTTCTATGACTTCACCTCCCGGCACCGGAGCGATCTCTCCCGCGCCCTGGCCGGTGTGCGGCTGGTGCTGGTGGTCGACGTGGGCGGCGGCACCACCGACTTCACCCTCGTCCAGGTGGAGGCCCTCCCGGAGGGACCGGCGCTCCGCCGGATCGCGGTGGGCGAGCACCTGATGCTGGGCGGCGACAACATGGACGCGGCGCTCGCCAACCTCCTCGAGGAGAAGCTGGCGGGCACCGGAGGGCGGTTCGCCGCGAGCCAGTGGATCCAGCTCTTGCAGGCCGCGCGGCTCGCCAAGGAAACCCTGCTCTCGCCGATGGCGCCGGAGCGCACCGCGGTCTCCATCGCCGGCAGCGGGAGCAAGCTCGTCGGCGCCACGCTTGCCGCGGAGCTGACCCGCGCGGAGGTGGAGGCGGTGGTCGCCCGCGGCTTCTTCCCCCGCACCGCTCCCGACGAGCCACCCCGGCGCGGCAGCCGCGCGGCCCTCAAGGAGCTGGGGCTCCCCTACGCCCAGGATCCCGCCATCACCCGGCATCTGGCGGATTTCCTGCGCGCGCACTCCGAGGCAGCGCGACAGGCGCTCGGGGGGGCCGCTGCGACAGAGGGGCTCAACCGCCCCGACGCGATCCTCCTCAACGGAGGCGTCTTCAACTCCCCTGCCCTCTGCGATGCGCTGGTGGAGGCGGTCTCCGGCTTTTGGCCGTCCTCGCCGCGCATTCCCCTGCTCGCGCACGACTCGCTGGATCTCGCGGTGGCGCGGGGCGCCGCTTGCTACGGGCTCGCCCGCCGGGGCCTCGGCAAGAAGATCGGCGGCGGCGCGGCGAGGGCCTACTTCGTGGGAGTCGCCGGAGGCGAGCGGCGTGGGGTCTGTCTCATCCCTCGCGGCTTCGAGGAAGGGCAGTCGGTCGACCTCGCCGCCCAGAGCTTCACCTTGACCCTCGGGCGGCCGGTCCATTTCCAGCTCTACTCGACCACCGCGGACCGGGTCGACCGTCCCGGAGAGGTGGTGGAGCTGTCAGGGGAGGCCTTCCGCCCTCTTCCGCCGATCCACACCCTGCTCAAGGGCGCAGACCCGCGCAGCGCCGCCGCGTCGGTGCACCTCGCCGCCACTCTCACAGAGATTGGCACCCTGGAGCTGTTCTGCCACGCCGCGGCAACCATCGAGCGCTGGCGGCTGGAGTTCGAGCTGCGGGGGGACAAGGCGAGCACCGCGCTCACGGTGACGGAGTCGATGCCGGCGCGCTTCGCCGAAGCGTCGGAGCAGATCCACCGCGTGTTCGGCCACAAGCCGCTCCCGGTCGGCCCCAAGGACGTGAAGCAGCTTGGGCGCTCTCTCGAGAAGGTGCTCGGCCCCCGCGAGGGCTGGAGGCTGCCGGTGTTGCGGGAGCTGTGGAGCGCGCTGGTCGCGGGCGCGGCCAAGCGGCGGCGATCCGCGGACCACGAGCGCGTCTTCTTCCACTTGCTCGGCTATTCGCTCCGGCCGGGCTTCGGCTACCCGCTGGATGCCTGGCGCTGCGAGCAGACCGCCAGGCTCTTCTCCGAGCTGGTGCAGAACCACTCGGAGAAGGCGGTGTGGATCGAGTTCTGGGTGATGTGGCGGCGGGTGGCTGGAGGCCTCTCGGTGGAGCCGCAGCGGCGGATCTGGGAGTACCTGCGGCCTCACCTCGCCCGGAGGGTCCCCCCCGAGGCTTCCAAGGCGAAGGAGCGGCTCAGGGGTCCACAACCCGAGGGCCTCGACGAGATGATCCGCGCCGCCGCCTCGCTCGAGCACCTGGAGCCAGCGGAGAAGGCCGAGCTGGGCGGGTGGATCGCCGCGCGCCTTCGGGCCTCGCCGGAGTCGGGTGGGCCGTGGGCCTGGGCGCTGGGGCGGCTGGGGGCCCGAGCTCCCATCTACGGGAGCGGCCACCGCACCGTCGAGCCGGAGCTGGCCGGGAGTTGGGTAGCGCTCTTGCTCGAGCTCGGCTTGACGAAGGTGGAAGGCGCGCCGTTCGCCCTCGCCCAGCTCGCGCGGCTCACCGGTGACCGGTCGCGGGATCTCGACGACGAGCTGCGGGCGAGCGCGATGGCCGCGTTGGGCCGAGCCGGAGCGCCGGAGGAATGGACGAGGATGCTCCGGGAGGTGGTGGAGCTGAGCGAGGCCGACGAGGCCCGCGCGCTCAGCGACACCGTCCCGCCCGGGTTAGCGCTCCGGTAGTCAATCGAGACTGTGCTCCAGGTCCACTACACGGAGCCGCATGGCGGTTGCGCGGGGCCTGGGGTTCTGGCCAACAGGGACCGCACCTGTGGCTCGCACACAGCACAAAGTGCGGATCCAGCGTGACCGCACAGCAGGCACTCTGGTTCCCCTGGAGCATGCGACTCGAGTTTTGAGAGGCATGCCCAACAAATCGTGCCCTTGGGCCCAACGACGAGCTTGGGCGGAACGCCGAAGCGTACGCAGCGATCGCACTGCAGCCTCCACTTCGGCGGAAGGCAAAGTGTTATCGGGACCGCTCCGGCTTCGCGGGGAATCAGCCGCCTCCAATCCCAAATGCCAGAGGTGGCGAGCAAGGTCTGCATCCGCAACGTCCGCCGGCCACAACAAAGCAGCGTCATTGCGATCTCACGACGGTCGCTGACTGGCGAACGCTCAGCGAGCAGCCCGAGGAGTTGCCGCGTCGTCGTCTCCGACAGTACCGGTTCGCAAGCGCTCAGGAGGTTCGCCGCGCTCGAGAATCTCTGGTCATCGACGCACTTCCAGAGGTACGCGGTGAGGCCTCGCGGCGTGGAACGGAGCTCGGCGAGTTCGCAGAGCGCGTACTCACGGGCCTCGTGAGTTCCGGCTTGCCGCCAAACACGACGCCAACTTACCACGCGCAGAACTCGAGGCAGGCGTCTGATCTCGGCGAGGTCAGCCGGCCCGCTGCTGGAAAGAAGATACTCGGACCAAACGGAACGGCCCTGTCGAGCCGTTCGTACCAGGCGAAGCGGAGCGATGAGGCGATCCACGAAGCTCATGGATTGCGCAGATTGCCGGGCCAGCACTCGGCGGTCGGGTGCTTTCCCGACAAGCAATGTGAAAAACCAATAGGCACTCGGAAATGCACGTCGGAAACTTGTCCGGTGCGATCGGTTTGATCTTCATACTACAGCAACGGCTGCACGAGGTGAGCTGCTCGCTGCACTTGTTATACGGATCCTCGGTTTCCTTTGTCTCGGTCGTCGCAATGTCGCACGACTTCGTCTGCGAGGCCGCGGCAGTGGCTGCTGCTGCGGCTGCGGCCGCCCGCGCGGCCTTTCCTCCAGCCTCGGCGAGCTCGCCCATCGAGTTGATCGCAGCGCAGCGTCCTCCGGCACAGGTCCCCTGCAACCCAGTAGGGTCTACGTAGATCAGCGGGTTGTCGTATGCGTATGAGAACGCGGGCATAGTTCCTCCCGCCGACGCCCGCGCCCACGCGAACTGCGGGTACTGCAGCTTTGGCTCTACTTGGAGGTACCGGCCGATGTCGGGCGAGTACCACCGATGCCAGTTGTAGTAGGGGCCCTGGGCCTGGAGCAGGGCGGCGATGGCCTCGTCGTACTGGCCGGGGAAGCGCAAGGGGTTCTCCACGTGCACCCCGTCGCCATCCGGGTCCGTCTCCAACTTCTGCAAGTCCCCGAACGGCCGGTACTCCGCCCGCCACACCACCTTCCCCTTCTCGTCCGTCAGCCTTACCGGCGTCCCCAGCCTGTCGTTGTGAAAGAAGTACAGCGGGTCCTTGAGCGATGCCCCGCGCCCTGGCTTCTTCTTCGCCGAGCCGTGTCCGTGCGGCTTGGTGCCTTCCACCGGTCCGCAGGTGGAGGCGAGCACCGCAAAGACAAGCAGCGCCGAGAGGACCGCGCCGCGCCCGTTTCGCCGCCGGAGCGCGATGACGAGTAGCGCGAGGCAGACGGCCAGCGTGGTGTAGCCGGCTCCCGCCGAAGAGCAGCCCGGCTGGGGCGGGGTCGAGGGCCGAAGCGCCGTCCCCTCCTTCGTCACCACCATCGCCAATGGCTCTCCCTCCAGGTATGCGAAGAGCCGCTCCACCACCCCCGACGCCGACGCCTCGGCCAGAAGCTCCTCGGAAGGCCCATACAGCGAAAACACCTCCTTGCCCGCCACCTTGCTGTAGACGCGGCGATTCTCGAAGTCGTACCGGTACTCCGCCAGCGTCACCCGCGATGTGTCCTGGCACGCCGGCGAGGCCCCCGGCGCAACGAGGCGAGTCAGGTACTCCACCCCGGTAAGCCTCCGCAGCTCGTCGTAGCCCAAGCAGTACACCGTCTCCAAGTCGGGAAAGCGCCGGCCGCCGCTCTGGGGGATGACTTCCCCGGGCACCACGTACTTCGTCTCCACCACGTCGCCCGAGGCGTTGTAGGAGTACTCCCACCGCGGGTCGATTGCCCCCGCCTCCCGCACCTGCGCCTTCTCCGCGAGGTTGACGAGCGCCTGCAGAAGCTTCAAGTCCTCATCGCCGAAGGCCTTGCCCTCGGCCCGCCTCCTCAGAAACTCCAGGAAGACGTCCGCGAAGGACTCCTTCCCGTGCCGGGCGGAGAGGAGGATGGCATGCAGCGCCGGCGCGGAGATGTCGAATTCCTCCATCCACTTCGAGAGGCCCTGGAGGATTTCCTGCGTCCGGCTGTACATCTCCTCCTCCGAAAGAAGCGGCAAGTCGAAGACGAGCTGCCTCGTGGCCCGGAGCAGCTCCTTCCACCCGGCCTCCACGCCAGCGAGGTTTCTGTTCCGCACGCCGTTGGCGCCCGGACAGGAGGCGCTGCCTCCTTTCCCCTGGCCACCACCCTGCTCGGCGCCCTTGCCCTTTCCCCCGCCGTTTCCCTTGCCGTTGCCGCCACCCTGTCCGGCCGGCTTCCCGCTTCCGCCTCCAGCCGCTTCGGCACTCGCGCCCGGCCCGCGGCACTCCTCCCCCGAGGCCGACGGGTCCACCACCTTCCGGAGCAAGTCGTTCGCCGGCGTCTGCGTCCCGCTCCTCAAGTCGAACTCCGACTTGAATTGCTTCCCGTCGCGCGTCTTGAGGAGCCGGTTGCCCGCCAAGTCGTAGTCGTAGCTTTCGGAGAGGAGCGGAGCCGTCACCCCCGGCGCGGTGTACGAGGCGCTGGTGAGGCGTCTGAGGTTGTCGAAGCCGTACTTCCTGGTCCGCGCGACGTCGCCGCCCTCCGTCACGGTGTCCACCTCGCCGTCGGGGAAGAGTGTGTAGCCCAGGTTGAGCGGCTTCCCCTCCACCGAGGTGCGCCGGCCGAGCAAGTCCTGCCCGATGCCCGTCACCTGGCCATTGCCGCGGGTGAAGCGCTTCACCCCTCCGCCGAAGGGGTGGTGGGCCACTCCTTGCGCCAGCACCTTGCCTCCCAGCCGCAGCTCCGACACCTCTTCATCGAAGCCCAAGTCCACCTCCAGGGAAAGCCTGTCCTCGCCGGGAGTCTGCGGCGGGTAGGCGAGGCTCTCCAGGGCGCCTCCGGGGTGGTAGGTGTAGTCGAAGTCCAGTGGAGTGGAGAGGCCGCTCAGTGTCCATCTCTCCCGCTCCAGCCGGCCCGCGGCGTCGTAGCCGTAGGCCACCTTCCCGGCGGAGAAGTCCACCGAGGATAGCCGCCCCAGCGCGTTGGCGCCCACGTCGTAGCCGAAGGCCACGAGCGCTTTCTCGCCGGCGCGCCGCAACTGCGGCTCGCAGATGGTGAGTGGAGGACACGGCACCGGCACCTCGACGTACTGAATCAGCTTCTCCGCCGTGGGCCGGCGCAGGCCGTCGTAAGCCGTCTCCACCGCCTGGAGCTTCTTTCTCGCCTCCGCATCCACCACCTCGGCCAATAGCCCGTCGGGAGTGTAGCGGTAGGAGGTGAAACCGGTGTTGGGCGAGGTGACGGAGAGAAGCTGGTCGAAGCTGTCGTGGGCGTAGGAGGTGGTGTTGCCGTTGGCGTCGGTGACGGAGGTGAGGTTGTCCCGGGAGTCGTAGCCGTATGCCGTCACCGCCCCGAGCGGGGCGGAAACCCGGCGCAGGCGCCCGAAGCCGTCGAAGGCGAAGTCCGTCGGCCGGCCGAGCTCGTCCACCACCTTCGAGAGCCGGCCGTGGTGGTACGAGTTTTCCTTCTTGTCCGCCAAGTCGGCGCCGAATTCTCGCACCACCCGGTGTGCCTCGTCGTAGTCGCGCTGAATCCGCCGCACCGGGGTGCTGCTGTTGCCCTCGAAATGCTCTTCAAGGAGGACGTTTCCGCCTCTGTCATAGAGGAGGCGCCGGCGCTGGACCAACCGCGTCGTCCGGGTGGCGCCCTCGTGCCAGGCCACCTCCACAAGCCGACCGAGCTCGTCGGCGCCCGTCCCATAGGTGAAGTGGATGGAGTTGCCCCTGGGCAGCACCACCGCACTGGGCTTCGAATTCGCCTCGTAGGAGGTGAGCGTCACCGCCCCGTCGGGGGCCGTGCGCTTCACCACCCTCCCGCGCTCGTCGTACTCGAAGAGAGTCACCTCGCCGTTTGGACCCGATACCCGCCTGGGCTGGCCAGTGGAGTGGTAGTCGGAAAATGTCGTCGCCAGCGTGACGCCGCCTCCCACCCGCGACGTCTTCTTCAACATGCCCGCGCGCAAGGAGTCGGCGTCGTTGTCCGGGTAGTACTCGTGCACCACCACTCCCGACGGGCCCTCCACCCGAAGCACCCTCCCCGCGGCGTCGTGCCTCAAGTGCGTTACCCGCCAGGTGGTGGAGTCGGCCGCATCGGCCATCTCGGCGATGCGGCAGAGAAAGCGCGTGGGCTTCTCGTTGGGAATGAGCGGGGTGCCAGCCTGCGGAGTTTGGCCGTCCACGCACGGGTGGGCGGGGTCGTCATCGTCGAAGTCGTAGACGGTCTGCTTGGTGGTGCCGCTCGCGCCCGGCTCGATGATGACGGTGGGCCGCCGCACCGTCGGGTGCTGGTAGGCGTAGGTGAAAACCTTGCTGCCGGAGGCGAAGGCGCTGGCATCCGTCCTTGTCTCCTGCGTCACCAAGCCGAAGCGGTGTGGGTCCAGAGAAGTGCCGGGCGCCCTCGAGTAGGAGGTGTGCGACTCGGCGCTGGTGAAGGAGGACACCCTGGGCGCTCCAAACTCGTCGCGGAACCAGCCGCGCGCCATCGCGGGGCCGCAGCCGCAACTGCCCGACACATCCGCCACCCGGCACACCAGCCCGTCCAACTTCGCAATGGACGGCCCAACGAAGGCCGGCTGGAGGCTGCCCTGGGGCGGGGTAGCCGGGCTGAGCGCCTGCGTCAGCTGCACCTCCGCGACACGGAAGGGCTTCGTCGCGTCCGGAATGAAGCTCAGGCTCAGCGACTCGGTGGTGGTGGAGCTCGAGGTGACGGCCACGCCAACGCCAGAAACCAGGCCGTACTGGTTGCGCTCCACCACCGCGCAGGTTTCGTCCATCACCTCCGAGAGGCGCTTCACCGGCTCGCACCCGGATTTGGTGCAGACCTGCTGGTACTTGAATCTCCAGAGCGCCCGCTCTCCGGGGCCACTGCACGGGCTGCTCGACTCGCCGGGCCAGGTGCAGTTGTTGCCCGGCGTGCCTGCTTGGCCCACGGAGCAGATGGCCGTCAGGTAGCCGTCCGAGTCGATGACGGCGCGTGAAATGTCGACGGCTGCGCTGCCCGCCTTGACGGAGGCGGTGGCTCCGGTGACGCGGCCGCCGGCAAACACGTATTGAAGCTCCACCGCCCTCGCGCCCTGCAGCAACTTCGCGGGGACGCCGGAGGTGGCGTCCCGCTCGACGCCCACTGGGTTGCCCTGGCGGTCCAGAAAACCGGTCAGCTTCCCGGCCTCGGTGAAATCCGCGCGGCTGCCGTCCGCGAAGGCCACTCGGGGCTGGGTGGTGGGGACGGGAAAACACCGGCCGAGTGCGTCGCACACTTCTTCGGTGGCCCGGGCGAGGTAGAGGCCGAGGTTGGCGCCATTTCGGGCGCGGGAGACAAGCGCGGTGTCTGGGAAAACTCGAGCACCCTGCAGTCTCTCATCGGCCGCGATGGCGAGCGGCCGTGGAAAGGCGGTGGCTCCGCCGCTCCCGTCGAGGTAGATGAAGTCCGGCGAGCCGGGGCGCGCCTCCTGCTCGAGATTCATCGTCCACCCGATGCCGAGGGCCCCCGCCGTCAGCTTCCGGCTGTTGTAGGAGAGGGCGATTCGGAGCCGCGCGCCGGTGGGCGTCGGCAAGGAGGCGAGCTCGATGGGCCCGAAAAACATGTTGCCCGTCGCCAAGTCCACCGGGCCGCTCGTCTTGTCGTAGCAGTTGGGCCCTTCGGGATTCGGGTCCGGGGGCGGCAGCGGGCCGTCGAGCGGCAGCGGGCCGTCGAGGGGCGGCGGTGGCGGATCGGGTGGTCCGCAGCCCTCGTCGACGTGCCCGTCACAGTTGTCGTCGTCACCGTTGCACGTCTCGGAGCGCTCGATGCCTGGGCGCGGCTTGCACTCGGTCCCGAACTCCAAGGCCAGCTCGCCGTTGCTCGAGCACGCCTTGTCGCTGTTGGCGCTTGCGTCCTTCGTCTTGCACTCTCCCTGCGAGCAGTGCCCCTGCTTGCCGGGCACGGTGCAGCCGGCTCCTTCGGAGCACGGCCAGCCGGGCGCGCCGGATGGACAGCGGTTGCTGGTCCCGTAGCCGGACTCCTTCTTCTGGGTCTCGCAAGTCGTCAGGGTGGTTGCGCAGCATTGGTACTCGCCGGCGCCGCCCTGGTTGGGCGGGAATCTGGCGTACCCCAAACCGAACGGCGTGACGCAGTCAGACGTCCCCGAGCACACGCACTCGTACGTGACAATGCTGGGCGGATGATTCTCATCGGTGGCGTCGGTGCCGCAGATGTAGAAGACGCCGCCAGTCGTGTTCTCCATATGCTCCCCGGCGGCCCCCTGGCAAGCAGCCTCCGCGCTGTGAGGCGTCAGAGCGAAGGAGACGGCGATAACAGCGAGAAGCAAGCCCGCACCCCGGATGCGCTCCTTCATGGGCTCCCCTTTCGCGGCGGCAGTTCGGCGGCCTCGTCGCAGGAATTGTAGAGAACCGAACCAAAGACTCAATGTGATATTTGTCGCACAAATCGGGGGGGGGGGTGTGGTCCGAGCCGCTACCCTCTCTCCACCACCTGGGCCCGCCGCAAGGCGCGGTGCCGGCGGGGGCAACCACGTCCGAGACCGGTTCCACGCGATCGAACCGCTACTACTGCCACGGGCCCAGAAAGCTGGGGAGGTCGAACCGCTCCTACTGTGCAGAACTCATGCGGAGGGCCGCGGTCAGACCGCCCCGACTGTCGTGAAGCTACACGGCAGAAGGCGGTCGGACCGCCCTGACCGTCACGAAGTTACACGCAGGACGCGCTCGAACCGCCCTCCCGTGCCCGAACTGGACTTCCGAGAGCGGTCCGCCTTCCCTCGGTGGCGCGGCCTGGAGCTCTAGAAAGCCGACGAAACCGCTGGCCACCTACATTTCACCCTATGGGGTCACCGGAGCCGTAGGAGCAGGCGCACCCACCGTGGTCTCCGCCGCATCGGCGCCCGGCTTGCGCGAGCCGGAGCGACTGGCGAAGAGCGAAGGAGTGATCTCCTCCGCATCTCCCTCATGCCAGCGAAGGTAGGCCACCGCCCGCCGGCACTCGCCGTATGCGCTGGAAAACAGCGTGAAGGCACGCACACGCGCGTCTCTTGCCTCGGTGGGCATGATCTCCTTCTCTTGCTCCCGCGCCCCGAGCGCGACCAAGAGCTCCGGCCCAAGCGTGGCGGCGCGCTCGATCTCCTCCCGCCGCACCGCCGTCCTGCCGTTCGCCTGGTCCCAGTGGTCGGAGAACAGCGCGGAGAGCGCCACCAGGTCGCCCGCCAGATCCAGATGCCCCTTGCCGGAGCGGATCTCCCCCACCCTCTCGCCGCTCACCAGGTTCACGAAAGCCAGCGCCTCGGCGGCGACCATCAGGTGTTGCCGCAGGGGCGTGGCCTGATCGATCAATGCCTGCACCGAACTGGGGACCGCGAGGGCAGTACCCGGAGATGGGCGTACCACGCCGCCATCGCCAGCTCGCGAAGCCCCTCGAGGATGTGGAGCGGGTGCTTGGGCAGCTCCGCTATGATGCGAGGCCGCAGCTCCGCGAGCGGCCCGAGCGTGCCCAGCGCGGTCGACACCGCCCGGGGAATATCGACGTTGATCGGCAACAGCTCGGCTGGCTCGAGCGCCTTGCGGGCCGGCTCGGTGTTGCGAAAAGCCGCAGCCGCCTCCTGCGGCGCCGGTGGCCTGGCAGCCTCCGACTTCCTCGTGGGCATTGCTTCCCTTCTATGAATGGGCACCCCCCTTGGGAACGCGAACAGGGCGCGGAAGGTAGCTGAACCGCGGCGCCATGTCACGCTCAGCGTCGATACCGCCGCTCCCAGCGAAGCTCAGCCGGCCATCCAACGGGCGCTCTCGTCCGGAGGACCCGGCGCTCAACGTTCCGCAGGTGTCCTGAGCGCCAGCGCCCAGTCCCCGCCCAGCCCTTCACCTTCCCTGAGCCTGCGGAAGTCGCGCCGGACGAGCGCGGGGTAGCGCCGGAAAAAGTCCAGCTCCCCCGCCTTCGTCGCCTCGCGGATCCGGGCGGGCCCGGCGTTGTACGCCATCAGCGCCAGATCCAGCTCCCCGAAGCGGTCGTGCAAAGAGCGCAGATAGCGGATTCCCAGGCGCACGCAGAGCGCCGGGTCCGACTCCACCTCCTCGCGCGAGAGCCTTAGCCCCTCCTTCTCCGCGAGGAAGTAGAGCGTGGAGGGCTTGATCTGCATGAGCCCCCGGGCGCCCTTCGGCGACACCGCCGCCTCGTCGAAATCCGACTCCACGTCGATCACCGCCACCGCGAGCAGCGGATCGTACCCGGCCTTGCGCGACTCCTCGGCGATCGCGATCGCAAGCTGCTGCCTGAGGATGAGCCCCAGCTCCGGAGCCCTCCGCGCCAGCACCGAGTCGATCACCGGGTAGTCCGCCGGCAGCGGCGCCGGCTCCACCGGCTTTACCTGACTCGCGGGCCGGGGCGAAAGCGACAGGGCAAACGCCGCCAACAGGGGAAGCACCCCGCAGCCGCGCGACAGCAGTTGGGCCCACCTGGCGAGCTTCCTCATCCCCTTTGTTGCCTCGGTCCGGCCGCCGCGCCCCTACTGCGAAATCACTTCTGCCCCAGCGCCTCCACGCGCTTGGAGAGCTGCTCAACTCGTGCGTTCAAGGCCGCGACCTCCTCGCGGCGGGGAACGCGCAACTTCTGCAGGGCGCGCTTGACGCCCTCCTCCACGCTCCGCTCGATGTCTCGGCGCTGGGACGCCAGCCTCTCCCCCAGCTCCTTCGCCTGCCGCTTCACCTCGTCCTGGCTCCACCCCGCCACGTCCGCGAGCTTGCCCACCACCCTGGAGGCCTCCTCCTCCGCCGTCGACACGGCGAGGAGGGCCTGGCCCCAGACTTTCTCGAACAGCTCGGGAAGCTGCCGCTTCTCTTTGACGCTCTCTTCCTTTTCCATGGCTTGTCTCCGGGGCGTGGAAGAACTTCTCCCACCCCGGGAGGTGGGCTCCACGCAGTCAACCACAAGCGCCGGCGGCGAGGAAAGTCGCACCCCGCCGGCTCTGCTTTTCATTGTAATTCCGTAGTCTTACGCGGTCGGCTGGCGAGCTTCGGCCCGCTTGCCGATCAGCGTGTCGAGCTTCTTGGAGAGCCTCCCCAGCTCGCGGTTGATGTCCCTGACCTGCCTCTGGGTGGCCACGCCCGAGGCCTGCACCACCCTCGCCTGGAGCAAGTCCAGCCGCTTCCGCAATTCGCTCCTCGCCTGGCTTGCCCTCTTGCCGAGCTGCTTCACCGCCGGGCTGGAGAGCAGCTCGCCCGCGTTGAGCTTCACGATCAATCCCTCCAGCTCCTTCCGCTGGGCCTTTCCCCTGGCGATCAGCTTCTTGAGGACCTGCTCGGCCTCCTTCTCGAAGTTGTCGAAGCGCTCCCTCGCCTCTTCCAGCTGCCCCTTCACGAACTGCTGCAGCGAGTGCCCCTTGCCGTTCTTCATGTCCCGCTCCTTGTGGCGCCGCCTGTTCGGCGGCAAGCAAACGGATAACGCAGCGCGCCAACAACGTCAAGGAGCCGTGACGCATTGCGGCGTGGGCGTAACTTTTCAGGGCGCCCGGAAGGATGCGCTCGGAGCGCAAGCGGAGTGCGCGCGCACCATCCTCCGGGTTGAAAAGCCAGAAGCGCAGAGACGAAAACGGTCCTCACTTGGGCAGGTTGCCCGCTCTCGCCGGTGGCGCGCCGATTGAAGTCAGGCTCTCCCGGCAAGCCTATGGTGGGCACCCGCCGCGGCTCCGTGTTTCCCCCTTTTCACGGAGTCGCGGCGTTTTTTTTCGCCTGGCCAGGACTGCTAGGCCGCGCCAGTGCCGGTCTCCGGCGGCCTGGGCGCCACCGGAAGCGGCGGCTGGAGCGAGGCGGCCTCTCCGTGGGTGGCGGCGAGGGCGGCCTCCATCTCCTGGATCTCCTCCGCCGGGCTCTCCACCTCGATGTCGAGGTGCTTGTAGCTGGGCAGCCCGGTGCCGGCGGGGATCAGCCGGCCCATGATGACGTTCTCCTTGAGCCCGCGCAGGTAGTCCACCTTGCCGTTGATCGCGGCCTCGGTGAGCACCTTGGTGGTCTCCTGGAAGGACGAAGCGGAGATGAACGACTCGGTGGAGAGCGACGCCTTGGTGATGCCGAGCAAGAGCGGCTCCCCCACCGCCGGCCGCCTCCCCGCCGCCATCACCTTCTCGTTCTCCTCCTCGAATACCCACTTCTCCACCTGCTCGTCGACCAGGAAGTCGGTGTCGCCCACGTCGGTGACGCGGATCCGCCGCAGCATCTGGCGGACGATCACCTCGATGTGCTTGTCGTTGATCTTCACGCCCTGCAGCCGGTACACCTCCTGGATCTCGTCCACCAGGTAGCGGGCCAGCTCCTTCTCCCCCAGCACCCGGAGGATGTCGTGGGGGTTGGCCGCGCCGTCCATCATCGGCTCGCCTGCCCTCACCCGGTCGCCGGCGTGCACGCTGATGTGCTTGCCCTTGGAGATCAGGTACTCCTTGGCCAGGTCGGTGCGCAGCTCGTCGCTCACCTCGGGGGTGATGATCAGCTTGCGCTTGCCCTTGGTGTCCTTGCCGAAGGAGACCACTCCGTCGATCTCGGCGATCACCGCGTGGTCCTTGGGCTTGCGCGCCTCGAACAGCTCGGCCACCCTCGGCAGACCGCCGGTGATGTCCTTGGTCTTGGTGGTCTCGCGCGGCACCTTGGCGATCGCCTCGCCGGCGGAGATCTCATCGCCATCGTTGACGGTGATGATCGCCCCCTGCGGCAGGTGGTAGCTGGTGGCCTCCCCCTTGGCGGTCCCGGCGGTGATGGTCACCCTGGGCCTCGCCTCGGGGTCCTTGGACTCGATGATCTTCTTCGAGGAGAGGCCGGTGACCTCGTCGACCTGCTCGGTCATGGTCACGCCTTCGATGATGTCCTCGAACTTCACCGTGCCGCCGAACTCGGTGAGCAGCGGCATCGCGAAGGGGTCCCACTCGGCCACCAGGGTCCCCGGCTCGATCTTCTGGCCTTCCTTCACAAGAAGCTTCGCGCCGTAGATCACCTGGTACCGCTCGCGCTCGCGGCCGGACTCGTCGACCACGATGATCTCCCCGTTGCGGTTCATCACCACCGAGGTGCCGTCGGCCTTCTTCACCGTCGCCAGGTTGTTGAACCGCACCGAGCCGGCGTAGCGGTTCTCCAAGGACGACTGCTCCGCGCGCCGGGTGGCGGCGCCGCCGATGTGGAAGGTCCGCATGGTGAGCTGGGTGCCGGGCTCGCCGATCGACTGGGCGGCGATCACCCCCACCGCCTCGCCGATCGACACCTTGCGCCCGCGGGCCAGGTCTCGGCCGTAGCACTCCACGCAGATCCCGCGCCGGGCGGCGCAGGTGAGCACCGAGCGGATCTTCACCTTGTCCAGGCCGGAGTTCTCGACCTTGGCGACCCGCGCCTCGTCGATCTCCTCGTTGGCCCTGACCAGCACGTCTCCGGTGAGCGGGTCGTGGATGTCATCCAGGGCCACCCGGCCCAGGATGCGCTCGCCCAACGGCTCGATGATCTCCCCGCCTTCGATCAGGGCGCCGATGGTGAGGCCGTCCATGGTGCCGCAGTCGTACTCGTTGATGATCGCGTCCTGGGCCACATCCACCAGCCGCCGGGTGAGGTAGCCCGAGTTGGCGGTCTTGAGCGCAGTGTCGGCGAGGCCCTTGCGCGCGCCGTGGGTGGAGATGAAGTACTGCAACACCGACAGCCCCTCGCGGAAGTTGGCGGTGATCGGCGTCTCGATGATCTCCCCCGAGGGCTTGGCCATCAGGCCGCGCATGCCCGCGAGCTGGCGGATCTGCTGCGCCGAGCCCCGGGCCCCCGAGTCGGCCATGATGTAGATCGGGTTGAAGGACGGCTGCTTGCGGTTCTCCTTCTTCCCGTCCTGGTTGATCCCGGAGATCTCCTCCTGGGAGATCTGCTGCATCATCTCCCCGGCGACCTTCTCGGTCACCTCCGCCCAGATGTCGATCACCTTGTTGTAGCGCTCGCCGTCGGTGATCAGGCCCTCGAGGTACTGGTTCTCGATGTCGGTCACCTCGGTCCTCGCCCCTTCGAGGAACTCCTGCTTCTTCGGCGGGATCACCATGTCCTTGAGGGCGATGGAGATGCCCGCCCGGGTGGCGTAGGTGTACCCGAAGGTGCGGATCCGGTCGGCCAAAAGCACCGTCTCCTTCTCGCCGGTCATCCGGTAGCACTGGTCGATCAGGTTCCCGAGCTGCTTCTTGTCGAGCACCTTGTTGATCGCCTCGAAGCCCACCCTGCGCGGGACGATCTCCCACAGGAGCACCCGACCCACGGTGGTCTCCTGCAGCTTCCCGTCGATCCGGCACTTGACCTTGGCCTGAAGCTCGACCTCGCCGTGATCGTAGGCGGCGCGGACCTCGTCCGGAGAGGAGAACACGTGCCCCTCTCCCCGGGCGAACTCGCGCGGGCGGGTCATGTAGTAGATGCCGAGCACCATGTCCTGGGTGGGGACGATGATCGGCTTGCCGTTGGCGGGGCTGAGGATGTTGTTGGTGGACATCATCAGCACCCGGGCCTCCATCTGGGCCTCGACGGAGAGCGGCACGTGGACCGCCATCTGGTCGCCGTCGAAGTCCGCATTGAAGGCGGCGCACACCAGCGGGTGGAGCTGGATCGCCTTCCCCTCGATCAGCACCGGCTCGAACGCCTGGATGCCGAGGCGGTGCAGGGTGGGCGCGCGGTTGAGCAGCACCGGGTGCTCGCGGATCACGTCCTCGAGGATGTCCCAGACCTCGGGGCGCTCCTTCTCCACCATCTTCTTGGCGCTCTTGATGGTGGTGACGTACCCCTTCTCCTCGAGCTTGTTGTAGATGAACGGCTTGAACAGCTCGAGGGCCATGATCTTCGGCAGCCCGCACTGGTGGAGCTTGAGCTCCGGGCCGACCACGATCACCGAGCGGCCGGAGTAGTCCACCCGCTTGCCGAGCAGGTTCTGCCGGAACCGGCCCTGCTTGCCCTTGAGCATGTCGGAGAGCGACTTGAGCGGCCGCTTGTTGGGGCCGGTGATGGTCTTCCCCCTCCGGCCGTTGTCGAAGAGGGCGTCCACCGCCTCTTGGAGCATCCGCTTCTCGTTGCGGATGATGATGTCCGGAGCGTTCAATTCTTGAAGGCGCTTGAGCCGGTTGTTGCGGTTGATCACCCTCCGGTAGAGGTCGTTCAGGTCGCTGGTGGCGAACCGGCCGCCGTCCAGCGGCACCAGCGGCCGCAGGTCAGGGGGGATCACCGGGATCACGTCCAGCATCATCCACTCCGGCTTGTTGCCGGAGGTGCGGAAGGCCTCCACCACCTTGAGCCGCTTGGCGAACTTCTTCCGCTTGGCCTCGGAGGTGGTCTCCCGCATGTCCTTGCGGAGCTGCTCGGAAAGCTCGTGCACGTTGATCTGCTTCAACATCTCGCGCACGGCGTCGCCGCCCATCATCGCCACGAACGAGTCGTCCCCGTGCTCGTTCAGCATCCGCTGGTACTTCTCTTCCGAGAGCAGCTCTGCCCTGGCCAAGGGGCTGCTCTTGGGGTCGATGACGATGTAGCTCTCGCAGTAGAGGACCTTCTCCAGGTCCTTCAAGGTGATGTCCAAGAGGTTGCCGATCCGCGAGGGGAGCGACTTGAGGAACCAGATGTGGGCCACCGGGGTGGCGAGGGTGATGTGGCCCAGCCGCTCGCGGCGGACCTTGGACTGGATCACCTCCACCCCGCACTTCTCGCAGACCACTCCGCGGTGCTTCATGCGCTTGTACTTGCCGCAGTTGCACTCGTAGTCCTTCACCGGGCCGAAGATGCGGGCGCAGAACAGCCCGTCCCGCTCCGGCTTGAAGGTGCGGTAGTTGATCGTCTCGGGCTTCTTCACCTCGCCGTGGCTCCACTGCCGGATCTTCTCCGGGGAGGCGATCGCCACTCGGATGGCGGAGAAAGACAGCGGGTCCTTCGGCTTCTCGAAGAAGTTGAAGATGTCCTTCACTAGTGGGCTCCGTCTCTTTGCTGCGAAAAGGTTGAAAAACGTCTAGGCGTCGGTGCCGGTCTTGCCCCCGGCCCCATTGCCTCCGTCCACCGCGATCGACCGCTGGCGCTCCGGAGGCGCCTGCTCCAGCAGCTCCACGTCTAGCCCCAAGGACTGCAATTCCTTGAGCAGCACGTTGAACGACTCGGGCAGCCCCGACTCGAGCACGTTGTCGCCCTTCACGATCGCCTCGTACATGCGGGTGCGGCCGACCACGTCGTCGCTCTTCACGGTCAAGAACTCCTGGAGCGAGTAGGCCGCGCCGTAGGCCTCCATCGCCCACACCTCCATCTCGCCCAGCCGCTGGCCGCCGAACTGGGCCTTGCCGCCCAACGGCTGCTGGGTCACCAGGGAGTAGGGGCCGATCGAGCGGGCGTGGATCTTCTCGTCCACCAGGTGGTGGAGCTTGAGCATGTACATCACCCCCACCGTCACCTCGTTGTCGAACGGCTCGCCGGTGCGACCGTCGAAGAGCACCACCTGGCCGCTCCTCGGCAGCTTGGCCTCGTCGAGCAGGGTGTGGATCTCGCCCTCCCTCGCGCCGTCGAACACCGGGGTGGACAGGTGGATGCCGGGCTTGAGCCGCCGGCAGAGGGTGACCACCTCCTTGTCCGCGAGCGAGTCGAGGAACTTCCCGAAGGCCTCGTCGTCGTAGATCTTCTTGAGGACCTTGCGCAGCTCCTCGCCGGAGTACTTCTCCTCGATGAACGCTTGCAGCCGCTCGCCGATCCCGCGGGCCGCCCAGCCGAGGTGCGTCTCGAGGATCTGCCCGATGTTCATCCGGCTCGGCACGCCCAGCGGGTTGAGCACCAGGTCCACCGAGCGGCCGTCCTCGAGGTAGGGCATGTCCTCTTCGGGGAGGATGCGGCTCACCACGCCCTTGTTGCCGTGGCGGCCGGCCATCTTGTCGCCCACCGCCAGCTTTCGCTTGATGGCCACGTACACCTTGACCATCTTGATCACCCCGGGGGGCAGCTCGTCGCCCTTCTTGATGCGGGCGATCTTCTCCCCGAAGGCGAGCTTCACCGCCTCCTTGTTCTCCTCGAGGTTTCTCAGGATTTCCCGCACCTTGGTGTCGGTGGGGTCGCCGACGGTCACCTCCGCCCAGTACTTGTACGGCACCAGGGTGAGCTGCTCGTCGTTCAGGGTGTCGCCCTTCTTGAGCAGCATCCGCCCCTTGTCGTCGACCAGCTTGCCCTGCACCTCCTTGCCGGAGAACATCTTCCGGATGCGGGCGAACGCCGAGTCCTGGATCACCTTGATCTCGTCGTTCTGATCCTTGAGGAGCTTGGCCTCCTCCATCGACTCGATCTGCTTGGCCCGCTCGTCCTTCTCCACGCCCTTGCGGGAGAAGACCTTGGCGCCGATCACCGTGCCCTGCACCCCCGGCGGCACCCTGAGCGAGCTGTCGCGCACGTCGCCCGCCTTCTCGCCGAAGATGGCCCGGAGCAGCTTCTCCTCCGGGGAGAGCTGGGTCTCGCCCTTGGGGGTGATCTTCCCCACCAGGACGTCGCCCGGCTTCACCTCGGCCCCGATCCGGATGATGCCCGACTCGTCGAGGTCCTTCAGGGCCTCCTCACCCACGTTGGGGATGTCTCGGGTGATCTCCTCTTTGCCGAGCTTGGTGTCCCGGGCGATGCACTCGAACTCCTCGATGTGGATGGAGGTGAAGACGTCCTCCTTCACCAGCCGCTCCGAGAGCAGGATCGAGTCCTCGAAGTTGTAGCCCTGCCAGGGCATGAAGGCGACCACCACGTTCTGGCCCAGGGCGAGCTCGCCGGCCTCGGTGGCCGGCCCGTCGGCCACCACCTCGCCCTTCTTCACCTTGTCGCCCTTCTTCACGATGGGCCGCTGGTTCAGGCAGGTGTTCTGGTTCGACCGCTGGTACTTCACCAGGTTGTAGATGTCGACCTCGCTGGCCACGTCGGAGAAGGCGGCCGGCACCTCCGCCTTCACCACCAGGCGGCTGGCGTCCACTGCCTCCACCACGCCGTCGCGCTTGGCCACCACCGTCACCCCGGAGTCGCGGGCCACGATCTGCTCGATGCCCGTCCCCACCAAGGGGGCCGCGGTGCGAAGCAGCGGCACCGCCTGCCTTTGCATGTTGGAGCCCATCAGCGCCCGGTTGGCGTCGTCGTTCTCCAAGAAGGGGATGAGCGAGGCCGCCACCGAGACGAGCTGGTTGGGCGAGACGTCCATCAGGTCCACGTCCTCGGCCCGGGCCTGCACGAACTCGCCGCCCCGCCGCGAGGACACCAGCTGCGAGGTGAACTTGCCCTTCTTGTCGAACTCCGCGTTCGCCTGGGCGATGGTGTGCTTCTCCTCTTCCAGGGCCGAGTAGAAGGCCACCTCGTTGGTGAGGCTGCCGTTCTCGATCCGCCGATACGGCGTCTCCACGAAGCCGAACTCGTTCACCCGGGCGTAGGTGGACAACGACGCGATGAGGCCGATGTTCGGGCCTTCCGGAGTCTCGATCGGGCAGATCCGCCCGTAGTGGGTGGGGTGCACGTCGCGCACCTCGAACCCCGCCCGCTCGCGCGTCAGCCCGCCCGGCCCCAAAGCCGAGAGCCGCCGCTTGTGGGTGACCTCGGAGAGGGGGTTGGTCTGGTCCATGAACTGCGAGAGCTGGCTCGACCCGAAGAACTCCTTGATCACCGCCGTCACCGGCTTGGCGTTGATCAGGTCGTGCGGCATCAGGGTCTCGATCTCCTGGAGGCTCATGCGCTCCTTGATCGCCCGCTCCATGCGCACCAGCCCGATGCGGTACTGGTTCTCCAACAGCTCTCCCACCGCCCTCACCCGGCGGTTGCCCAGGTGGTCGATGTCGTCGATGGTGCCCTTGCCGTTCTTGAGGTCGATGAGGTAGCGGATGACCTCGAGCACGTCCCGCTTGGTGAGCACCTGCTGATCGAGCGGCTCCTCCAGCCCGAACTTGAAGTTGAGCTTGAGCCGGCCGACCTTGGAGAGGTCGTACCGCTCGGGGTTGAAGAAGAGGTTGCTAAAGAGGTTGAGCGCGGTCTCCGGAGTGGGCGGGTCGCCCGGCCGGAGCCGCCGGTAGATCTCCATGATCGCCTGGTCGGGCGACTCGATCTTGTCCATCAACAACGTCTCCCGGAGATAGGGGCCGACGTTGAGGTTGTCGATGAACAGGACCTTGAACTCCTTGATGCCCCGCTTGAAGAGGTCGTCGATCTTCTCCTGCGAGACCTCCTCGTTGCACTCGAGGATCACCTCGCCGGTGCTCTCGTCCACCACGTCGTAGGCGGAGACCTTGGTGTACAGCTCGTCGGCGTCGATGGGCAGGGTCTTCATCTTCGCCTGCTCGAGCTTCTTGATCGCCGCCCGGGTGAACTTGCGGTTCTTCTTGACGATCACCTCGCCGGACTTGGTCTTGATGTCGCGGGTGGCCCGCTGCCCCGGCAACAGCTCCAGCTCCACCGACTTCTCGAACTCGCTCGGCGAGAGGAGGAAGATGGTCTCGGTGGCGTAGTAGTAGTTCAGGATCTCCTCGGTGGTGCCGCGGAAGTCGAGCGGGTTCTTCTTCGCGGTGTCCGGCGCCGCCCCCAGGGCCCGGATCAACACCGTGGCCGGCAGCTTCCTCCGCCGGTCGATGCGCACGTAGAGCAGGTCCTTGTGGTCGAACTCGAAGTCGATCCACGAGCCCCGGTAGGGGATGATCCGCGCGTTGTAGAGCAGCTTGCCCGAGGAGTGGCTCTTGCCCTTGTCGTGGTCGAAGAAGGCCCCCGGGCTCCGGTGCAGCTGGCTCACCACCACCCGCTCGGTCCCGTTGATGATGAAGGTCCCGTTCTGGGTCATCAGCGGGATCTCGCCGAAGTAGACCTCCTGCTCCTTCACGTCGCGGATCGACTGGGCGCCCGTCTCCTCGTCCTTGTCCCAGACCACCAGCCGCACCACCACCTTGATCGGCGCCGAGTAGGTCATGCCCCGCTGGTGGCACTCGTCGACGTCGTACTTCGGCTTCTCCAAGTGGTAGCTCACGAACTCCAGCGAGGAGGTCTCGTTGAAGTCGCGGATCGGGAACACCGACTTGAACACTCCTTGCAGCCCGATGTCCTCTCGCTTCTCCGGCGGCACGTCGGCCTGGAGGAACTTCTCGTAGCTCTGCTTCTGGATGTTGATGAGGTTCGGGATCTCGATGACCTTCGAGATCCTCCCGAAGGTCTTCCGGACGCGGAAGTTGTTCTGCACGGTGGTCGGCATTCGGATTCCTTTAACAGGCAAAGCCGGCGCCCTTCACGAAGGACGCCGGCCTGGCCGCTCAGTCTGTCGTGCGGCTACTTGACCTCGACGGTGGCTCCAGCCCCGGCGAGCTGGTCCTTGAGCTTCTTCGCTTCGTCCTTGGAGACGCCCTCCTTCACCGTCTTGGGAGCGCCCTCCACCAAGTCCTTGGCCTCCTTGAGGCCCAGCCCGGTGATGGCTCGGATCTCCTTAATCACGTTGATCTTGTTCGGCCCGGCCGCGCCCAGGATCACGGTGAACTCCGTCTGCTCCTCGGCGGCAGCAGCGGCTGGCGCTCCGGCTGCCGGACCGGCGGCGACCGCCACAGAGGCGGCCGAGACGCCCCACTTCTCCTCCAGCTTCTTCACCAGATCCGCCGCCTCCATCACCGTGAGGGCGGAGAGACTATCTACGATCGCGTTCAGGTCTGCCATTGGCTGTCTTCCTTCTCTGCGTATCTAAAAGTTGGACGGTTGCCCCACTCTCACAAGGAGAGGGCGCTCGCTCACTTCTTCTCCGAATAGGCCTTCACGGTGCGGCTGAGCCGGGCGCTCGGCTCGCGGATGGTCCTCAGAAGCCTCTGGGCCGGCAGGTTGATGAGGCCCAAAAGCTGTGCCCTCAGCTCGTTGAGCCCCGGCATCCTCGCCAGCGCCTGGACTTGGGCGGCGTCGATCTTCCTGCCTTCGACCACCCCGCCCCGAAGCTTGATCGTCTCGAGGCCCTTGATGAAGTCGGCCAGGATCTTCGCCGGCGCCACCACGTCGTCGTAGCTCATCGCCACCGCCACCGGCCCCACGAACTGCTCGGACAGAGGCTCCACCGAGGTGCCCTTGGCGGCCCGCTTGGCCAGGGTGTTCTTGAGCACCCGGTACTCCACCCCGCCGTCGCGGAGCTTCTTCCGCAGCCGGGTGACCGTGTCGACGTTGACCTTCCGGAACTCCGCCAGGACCGCCGTCTTGGCGCGGCCGAACTTCTCGTTCAGCTCCTTGATGACCTGTTCCTTCTCGCTCTTCAGCACTTTTCACTCACCTCCTCGCCAGCGTGCCTGGCACCAAGCGCAAGAGCGAGATTCTCCGCCAGGAGAGCCCTCTCCTGTCTCGGCAGGGCTGGCCTCTTATGGCCGTTTGAACTCGGCTCCTCGTGCGCTGCGCCCACCCCACGCTCCTCGCGGGTTGCCAAAGGGTCGCCTCGCAAGAGGCTCCGGGTCCCTGCTGTCAGCGTCCAGGGAAGTGACGCGTTCGGTCTCATCGACTTTGGCGTCGTGTTTGCAAAGAGCCGCGCCCATACCGCAAGGGCGGGGCAAAAGTCCAGTCCTTTTGTTCCGACCTTCGGGCAGTGCCGGCCAGCCTGGCGTCAGCCAGCCGACGGAGGCCTTGGCCGCACGGCCTACCGGTGTCGGGCGACGATCTCTCCAGGGTCGATCTTGACGCCCGGCCCCATGGTGGTGGAGACGGCCACTCCCTTGAGGTAGACGCCCTTGGCGGTGGCCGGCTTGAGCTTCATCACCAGGTCCAACAGGGCGTTGAAGTTGTCCTTCAGCTTCTCCGCCGTGAAGGAGGCCTTGCCGAGCGGGGCGTGGATGATGCCGGCCTTCTCCGCCCTGAACTCGATCTTGCCGCCCTTGGCCTCCTTGACCGCCTTGGCCACGTCCACGGTGACGGTGCCGACCTTGGGGTTGGGCATCAGCCCGCGCGGGCCGAGGATCTTCCCCAGCTTGCCGACCACGCCCATCATGTCCGGAGTGGCGACGACGGTGTCGAAGTCCATGAAGCCTTCCTCGATGCGCTTGGCGAGGTCGGCCTCTCCCACCACGTCGGCGCCGGCGTCCTGCGCCTCCTTCTGCTTGTCGCCCTTGGCGAACACCGCCACCCGCTTGCTCTTGCCGGTGCCGTGCGGGAGCACCACCGCGCCGCGGACCATCTGGTCGGCGTGCTTGGGGTCGACCCCCAGGTTGATGGCGACGTCGACGGTCTCGTCGAACTTGGGCTTGCCGACCTCGACGGTCTCCTTGAGGACCTTGAAGCCCTCCTCGATGGTGTAGCGCTTGTTGCGATCGACCTTGCCGGAAGCCGCTTCGAATCTCTTTCCGTGGGGCATGGCGGTCTCCTCAGACGACGTCGATGCCCATCGACCGGGCGGTGCCAGCGATGGTGCGCATGCACGCCTCGAGGCTGGCGGCGGTGGTGTCGGTGAGCTTGAGCTTGGCGATCTCCTCGAGCTGCTTCTTGGTGATCTGCCCGACCTTCTCCTTGCCCGGCGTGTGGGCCCCCGAGCCCTTCTTCTTCTCGGTGTGGAGCCCGGCCGCCTTCTTGAGCAGCACCGAGGCCGGCGGCGTCTTGAGGATGAAGCTGAACGAGCGGTCGGCATAGACGGTGATCACCACCGGGATGATCAGCGCGTCCTTCGCCTGGGCCTGGGTCTGCGCGTTGAACTGCTTGCAGAACTCCATGATGTTCACGCCCTGCTGGCCGAGCGCCGGGCCGATGGGCGGCGCCGGGTTCGCCTTTCCTGCAGGGATCTGCAGCTTGACTTGGCCGATGACCTTCTTCATTGCGCGTGCTCCGTGGGAAAACTGTCGAGTGTCGAGCGTCGAGTGTCGAGCGGCGTGCGTCGAGCGCCCGTTCGGCGCTTGAGCGGATCAACCTCCGGTTTTCTCTACCTGCATGAAGTCGAGCTCGACCGGCGTCGCGCGGCCGAAAATCGATACCAGTACCTTCACCCGGCCCTTGTCGGGGTTCACTTCTTCCACCACCCCGTTGAAGTTTGCAAATGGGCCGTCGATCACCCTCACCGTGTCGCCGTCCTCGAACTGCACCTTCGGTTTGGGCTTGAGCGTCCCTTCGGAGATCTGGGTGGTCAACCTCTGCACCTCGGCGTCCGTGATCGGCGGCGGCTGCTTGTTCGGCGCCGCTCCCACGAAGCCCGTCACCTTCGGAGTGTTCTTCACCAGGTGCCAGGTCCGATCGTTCATCTCCATCTGCACCAGGATGTAGCCGGGGAAGAACTTGCGCTTGGAGGTCTTCTTCTCCCCCTTCACCATCTCCACCACCTGCTCCATCGGGATCAGGATCTCGCCGAACTGCTCCTGGAGACCCTCGAGCTTGATCTTCTCCTCGAGGCTCTTCTTCGCCTTGTTCTCGAAACCCGAGTACGTGTGCACCACGTACCACTTCTTTTCCGGGGTCACAGCTTCCCCCAAAACTTCGGCAGCCATTCGACCATCACCTGGTAGCTCAACATGTCCATGCCGTAGAGGATGACCGCCGCCACCAAAGACGCGATCACCACGGCCACCGTCGAAACCCTGGTCTCCGCCCAGCTCGGCCAGGTCACCTTCATCAGCTCGCTCGCCACCTCCAGCGAGAGCTGCTTGAGCCTCGGGTTCCACAGCGCGAAGGCCCCCAAGGCGACCGCCAGGCCGACGCCCAACAGCGTCGTCACCTGTATGTCCAGCCCTTCGATCACCTCGGGGTTGCGCCAGCCGACCTGCGCCCAGAGCGGCTCGAGCACGTTGCCGAGGAACATCGCCAGCACCGCGCCCGCCACCAGGTAGAACATCACCACCAGCCGCTTGGGATCGAGCCCCGACCGGTTCGCCTGCGCTGTGGCTTCGTTGGCCGCCATCGATGCTCCTCGTAACTTGCAGGCCAGGAGGGATTCGAACCCCCAACACGCGGATTTGGAGACCGCTGCTCTACCGTTGGAGCTACTGGCCTGTACGGCGCGCTAGATCTTCCCTTCCTTGTGGGCGGTGTGCTTCCGGCACCGCCTGCAATACTTGCTCAGCTCGAGCTTGTCCTGCTGCTTCTTCTTGTTCTTGGTGGTGACGTAGTTCCGCTCCTTGCACACCGTGCACTCGAGCGAGACGAAGCTCCTCATTCCCTTCGGCATGGCTGCTTCCTTCCGATAGCTCCTGCTGCGAAATGGAGCCCTGATCCAGGATTGAACTGGAGACCTCGTCCTTACCAAGGACGCGCTCTGCCGTCTGAGCTATCAGGGCTTGTTTTTCTCTTTGGCTCCTCTTTGCCGACAACCTGGAGCGGGCAATGGGGCTCGAACCCACGACATTCAGCTTGGAAGGCTGACGCTCTACCATCTGAGCTATGCCCGCGTCTTTTTCGCCTTCAAGTGGAGGGGGCTGGATTCGAACCAGCGAAGGCGTAGAGCCGGCAGATTTACAGTCTGCTCCCTTTGGCCACTTGGGTACCCCTCCGTGTCTTCCTCCTTCTTGTGCGCAGCTCTCCGCCGTATTGAAGGTTCAGGGCCGGCGGCGGGACTCGAACCCGCGACCTACTGATTACAAATCAGTTGCTCTACCGACTGAGCTACACCGGCAAAGCTCCGTAACTCCAAACGAAACCGCCGACCGACCAAAGGGGTGAGCCTTTTACGGGAAGGTCCGAGCGCGAGTCAAGCTCGAACCCGAGCAGAACACCCCAAAGGAGGCGCCTCTTCCTCTCGCCCTCACCCGAGGGCGCGCTGTCTGGCCACCTCGTAGAGGACCACCGCGGCGGAGGCGGCGGCGTTCATCGAGGCGACCGCCCCAATCATCGGGATTGCGCCCAAGAGGTCGCAGTGCTTCTTGACGCCCTCGCGCACGCCTGTCCCCTCGGCGCCGACGACGATGGCGAGGGGCCCTTTGAGGTCGAGCTGCCAGAGCGGGCGTTCGGCGGAGGGCACGGCGGCGAGCACCCACAGCCCCGCGGCCTTGAGCTCCTCGAGGGCGCGAGAGAGGTTGACCACCCGGGCGATGCGAGTGTGTTCGACGGCGCCGGCGGAGACCTTGGCGACGGCGCCGGTGACGGAAGCGGCGCGGTCCTTTGGAAGGACGACTCCGTGGGCGCCGAGGGCGTGGGCGGACCGAACGATGGCGCCGAGGTTCTGCGGATCCTGGATGCCGTCGAGGACCACGACTAGCGCCGGCCGTCCGGACTCGCGCGCGGCGGCGATCAAGTCCTCGAGTGCGGCGTACTCGAACTGCCGGACCTCGGCGGCGACGCCCTGGTGGAGGCCGCCCTGGGCGAGTGTCGCCAGCCGCTCCCTGGGGACGCGATGAGTGCGCACGCCGGCGTCACGAGCGCGGGAGAGGATCTCGGCGGCATGTGAGGTGGGCACCTGGCCGGCGGCGAGGTAGAGGTGCTCGATGCGCTCCGGGTGGGCGCGCAAGAGCTCGAGCACGGGATTCAACCCATACACCCAGCGCCCGCCGTCTTCTCGACGAGCTTCCCCCGACGTCTGGGGCTCGGCGTGGCGCTCGACCCCTCGCTCGGCGCTTCGCGCTCGGCGCTCGACCCTCGACCCTCGACTCAAAGCACCTCCACGTCGACCCTGAGCGCCTTCTGCTGCCGCACGCAGAGCTTGTCGGTGCAGATGAAGAAGGTGACCTTCGCCTCCATCGCTCCTTTGCCGGCGGCGGCGGCCTGGAAGGGGATCTCGAACCTCGGGTTGGCGTACTGCTGCCCGCTCTCCTTCTTCCCCACCGAGTCCTTGATGGTGAGCTTGTCTTTCTCGGGGCGCACCTCCCGGCCGGTCAGCTCGATCTTGAGCGGCGCCTCCTCGGAGACGTGCGCCCCCACCTTGGAGCGGATCTCGATCACCATCACCCCCTTCTCGCCGGCCTTCACCTTGTCGGTGCTGCCCTGGGTGGTGAGCTCGTAGAGGGTGGTGGGATCCACCGGCCCGGCCAGGGCGCTGCAGGCGGCCCAGATCGGCGCGGCGGCCAACAAGAGGGTCCGGTTCATCTTCTCTCTCCTCGGGCGCCGAACCGACGGCGCTGCCAAAGGCTTGTTCACGCCACGCCCTCCTTGAGGGGAGAGCGGGGACGGCGCTTCTCCGCGGGCCTCCCCTCGAGGGCCCGGCGATGCTCCTCGACGAGGGCCTCCGCCCGCTCGATCACCAGGCCCGCCAGATTCACTCCCGTCGCCTCCTCCATCTCGCAGATGGCCGGCGAGCTGTTGACCTCGAAGACCTTCGGCTTGCCCTTCACGTCCAACAGGTCCACCGCCGCGACCTCGAGGCCCACCAGGTTGGCCGAACGCTCGGCGGCCCGCTTCTGCGCCTCGGTGGGCTCGATGCGCCGCAGCCGCGCCCCGCGGATGAGCGTGCGCGAGAGCCGCCCCACCCTCGCCCTCCTTCGCACCGCCGCCACCGCCCGGCCTCCCACCACGAACACCCGCACGTCGTGCCCGGTCCTCTTCACGTACTGCTGGACCACCAGGTTGTGCCCGAGCCCGAGGATCGCCTCCAGCGCCGCCTCCAGCGACTGGAGCGATTCGCACACCATCACCCCGTGCTTCTCCTGCCCCTGGAGAAGCTTCACCAAAACCGGCACCCCGCCCACCAAGGAGACCATCGCCTTCAAGTCCGCCGCGTCGCGCGCCATCACCGTGGCGGGAATGTCGATCCCGTTCGCCGACAACAGCTGCAGCGATCTCATCTTGTTCCGCGCTTGCGCGATCGCCTGGGCGCCGTTCAGTTGCGGCACGCCTCGCATCGCGAACTGGTTCACCACCGCCAAACCGTAGTTGGAGATCGACTGGGCGATCCGAGGGATGAGCACATCGCACGACTTGAGCTTCGAGCGCCGGTAGTAGAGGTTGGCACTCCGCCCATCCAGATGCATCTCCACCTTCACCGGGTCGAGCACGCGCACCTTGTGCCCCCTCGCCCGCGCCTCCTCCACCAGCCGCCTGGTCGAAGCGATGGCCCCCGAGCGGGAGAGGATCGTGATCTTCATCTTTGCTCCGGCAGCAGGCCACGGTAACACCCGCACGGCGCAGGTTTTCACTTTTTTCGGGTGCGGCGAGCGCGCCCCATGGCTTGTGACGGACCTTTACCGCCGCTCGCCCGCCTGCTTCGAAACCGCGCGAAATCCCTTGCCCCGACGCTCCGCGCTGTCCTACCCCAAGCCACATCGCCCTACTGGAATGCCTCTTAACCCATTGAAAACAGAGCAGAAAGTACGGTTCTGCCACTTGAAATCGAGGTAGGCTTTTGTGCATCATTGGCGGCCGCTGTCGGGAGGCCTCATAGAAAGGGAGACATCCATGGCCCGCGCGACTCTCTTCGGAGTTTCTTTCCTGGTCGCCGTCGCATCGCTCGGCTGCGGGCCGGGCAACTCGTCCGTCGGTGGAGGCGGAGGCGGAGCGGGCGGTGGAGCGGGCGGCGGAGTCGGAGGGGGCGCAGGCGGCGGGACTGGCCAAAGCTGCATCCCGGTGGGGGAGGTGTGCGGCGACAACATCGACAACGACTGCGACGGCGTGGCCGACGAGGGCTTCGACCTCGACGCGGACGGCTACAAGAGCTGCCAGGGCGACTGCGACGACACGCGGGCCAGCATCAACCCCGGCGTGGCGGAGCTGTTCAACCAGCTCGACGACAACTGCGACGGCAAGGTGGACAACAAGGCCCCGGGCAACGACTTCGACAAGGACCTCACCCCCTTCCCCCAGGACTGCAACGACGAGGAGCCCTTGGTGGGCCCTTTGGCGATCGAGGTGGCCGGGGACGGGGTGGACAACAACTGCGATGGCCAGGTGGACGAGGCGGCGGGGACCTGCGACGCGCAGGCCACCTCAGTGACTCCGGCGGACTTTGCCAGGGTGCTCGGGATGTGCTCGTTCGTCACCGGCTCCCAGTTCATTGCCGGAGACGCGTCCGCCCGGGGCATCCGCACCAAGTTCGGTTCGCAGTGGGTGCCCAAGCAGGGCAGCAAGATGGCGCTCTTGACCACCGGCAAGGCGCTGGACAAGTTCGACAGCAGCACCTACTCGCCCCAGGATGGCCACGACTTCAGCCAGTCCACCGCCCACCCGCTCTACGCGCCGCCGAAGTGCGCCACACCGTCGTCCACGCCGACCGCGAACGACATGAGCGAGGTGCGCTTCACCCTCAAGGTGCCCCAGAACGCCAAGAGCTTCAGCTACCAGTTCAACTTCTTCTCGGCGGAGTACCCCGAATTCGTCTGCACCGCCTTCAACGACAGGTTCATCGCCATCCTCGAGTCGGACGGGCTCGACAAGACCAAGCTGCCGCCCGGGCAGTGCGTGGCCACCGCCCAGCGGCCCACCTGCAACATCTCCTATGACGCCAACGGCCAGGTGATGTCGATCAACAACGGCTTCTTCGACGTGTGCATCAGCGCCTCCGGCCCGGGCTGGTCGAACACCTGCACCAAGCCGGTCAGCCTGCTCGACAAGACCGGGTACGAGGAGGCCGACCCGAGCTTCTTGCAGCCCAATCGCATCGTGGGCGGGGCCACCGGCTGGCTCACCACCAAGGCGCCGGTGAAGCCGGGGGAGACAATGACCCTGCGCTTCATCATCTTCGACGAGGGCGATGGAATCCTCGATTCGGCGGTGCTGATCGACAACTTCAAGTGGGAAGCCACCGCGGTGCAAGCGCCGGAGACGAACCCTGGGATCAACTGATCCTCGCGATCAGTTGCCTCGATCCGGGCTCTCAGTCCGGGCGGAGTCGAGGGCCGGGCTCAATTCGAGCGCTTGACGCGGATCTCGCTCGCGGAAGGTTTGAACACCGCGCTCGCCTCATCGAAGGTCAGCTCGACGGTGAGGCGCCCATCGCCCAAAAGCTCGACCGAGAGCGCCGCGCCGTAGTCCGCGTGGTAGCGCAGCCGCGCATGGCCGCCCTCGTCGAAGAGCACCGCCGACAACCGGGGCCGGCACCTTTCGGCGCGTCCGAGCGGCGCCGGCGAGAGGTGCACCAACGCGGTGACGGACACCGCTTTTCTCCCGGGTCGTGCCCCGCCCTCGAACGGCCTTGGGCTGAGCGACCTCGAAGCCGGAAGCGTTGAGAGCTTGGGCCGCGATGAACCGGTTCCCCCTTGTTCGACGAAGGCGTGGATGCCGCCCGGGCCCGCGCGCTCGCCACGGCACAGCCGCGCGGGTGCCCTCTTGGCCCTCAGCTTCCAGCCGTCCAAAAGCGGCAGCGGCGGGCAAGGCACCTCCTCCGTGGGGACGCCACTTTGCGCCCGCCGCACCGCTTCGGCCAACCGCGGGCGGCCACCGAACAACCGCCGCTCGAGGCCCAAAGGAGCATCGGGACCCTTCGACTCGAGCCAAGCCTGGATCTGCGAGGCCGCCAGGGCGGCGCCGCTCACGAAGCGGGTGAGGAAGAGCGCCTGCGGCTCCTCGCAGCCGGCGAGCCGCCCCACCGCCACCCGCTCGTCGGCCGGCAGGCCTCCCTCCGGCGGAGGCCTCAGGACGTCGTCGATTCGCCCCAGCGGCGGTGGGATCCCACGCACACGCGAGAGGTCAGGAAGCTCCTGGGAGAAGGCCGGGAGGGCGGCCACGGCGACTGCGAGAGCGGCGGAGATCCTCCACACGGCGATCTAACCTCGCTGCAGCTCCTCGATCGCCCGCTGCACGGTGGCCACCAGCGCCTCCACTTCCTCGGGCGCTACCACCTTCTCCCCCCGCCGGGTGACGTAGAAGGAGTCGATCGCGGAGTGCGCCTCGGTGGCGATCTTCGCCAGGGTGATCTCCAGCCCCGCGCCGCTGAGGGCGGAGGCGATGGCGTGCAACAGCCCCACCCGATCCTCGGCGCGCACGTCCACCACGCTGAACTTGGCCGAGGCGCGGTTGTCCACGCTGACGTGCGTTTGCACCTTCGGCAGCGGCCGCTGGAAGAGCGCGGTAGTGCGGCGGCGCCTTTGCACCTCCTCCACGGTGGTCTTCCCTTCCAGAGCCCGAAAGAGGTCCGCCCGCGCCGCGCGCCACCTGGGGGCGTCGAGCCGCTTCGCGCCCGGACCCTGCACGTCGAAGCTGTCGAGCGCCAGCCCGTCGCGCGTGGAGAGGACCCGCGCCCGGAGGATGTCGATCCGGTAGGCCGCCAACACGCCGGTGAAGAGCTTGAGCAGGCCGGGCCGGTCGGTGGCGCAGAGGGTCAGCTCGGTGTGGCCTCCCTCCCGCCGCTGCCGCACCGCCGCGGATAGCGCCATCAGGCGAGCCCGCGCCAGAAGCCGCGCGTGGAGGAGCGCCTCCTTGGGCTCGGTGGTGGCGAAGTACCGCTCGGGCATCGTGCCGGCGAGCGCCAATGCACGCTCTTCGCCCATCAGGCTTCGCCAGGCCGAAAGCAGGCGTTCCTTGGACTGGGCCGCGCTCGCCTCGGAGCGCCCATGCGCCAGCCGCTCCCTGGCCTTGAGGAACAGCTCGTCGTGGAGCCTCGCCTTCCATTCGGTCCACATGTTTGGCCCCACCGAGCTGATGTCCGCCCAGGTGAGCAGGTAGAGGCAAGAGAGCCTGTCCACCCCGCCGCACAGCCGGGCGAAGTCCGCCAGGAGATCCGGATCGGCGAGATCTCTCCTCTGGGCGGTATGGCTCATGGCGAGGTGCTCCCGGACCAGGAACTCGACCAGCTCCCGCTGCGGAACGGTGAGCCCAAGCCGAAGGCACACCTCCCGCACGAACTCCATCCCCCGCAAGGAGTGCTGGCCGCCCATCCCCTTGCCGCAGTCGTGGAGCAGGGCGGCCAGGGTGAGGGGGAGCGGATCCGAAAGCTCCTGCATCACCCGGCTCTTCGCCGGCTCGGCCGCGATCAGGTCCCCCGCCCGGAGCTGGTACAGCCTTCGGGTGGCGAACAGCGAGTGCAGGTCCACGGTGTACACGTGGTAGAGGTCATGGCTGGCGCGGGCGGTGATCCGGCCGAACTCCGGCAGGAGCGCCCCCAACGCGCCCACCTCGTGCAGCTCGAAGAGGAACTGCCCGCGGGTGCCCGGCCGGGAGAAGAGGGCGAGCGCCTCCTCCACCACCCGGGGCCCACCCCGCTCCCGCGCGAGCGCCGGCAGGGCCTGAGCCACCTGATCGCGCGCCCAGGAGTAGAGGGGGAGCCCCTCCTCCTCCGAGACGCGGAACAGCCGGAGGATGCTCGAGGGATCCTCCTGCAACAGACCGGCGTCCTCGACGGTGAGCCGCCCCCGGAACACCCGGAAGGGCCCGAAGCGCCGCTCGTCGCGAACGGGTTTCTGCGCCGTCTCCTCGCAGCGGGCAATCAGGCTGTCGGCCGCGCGCCGGATGGCCTTGGCGCACAGGTAGTAGTGCCGCATGAACTGCTCGACCGCCAGGCCCTCGCTCTCGCTCTGCGCGTAGCCCAGAAAGTGCGCCACCGCTTCCTGCAGCTCGAAGGTGGGCCGGTCCTCTTTTCGGCCGGTGACGCAGTGGAGGTGGTTTCGAACCCGGAGCAAGAAATCCCGCGCCGCTCCGAGGGTGGCCACCTCGGAGGCGGGGAGCACCGACTTCTTTAGCAGGCCGGTGAGCCCCCGGGTGCGGAAGCGCGCCTGGGCGATCCAGAGCGCCGCCTCGAGATCGCGCAGCCCTCCCTCCCCCTGCTTCACGTGCGGCTCGAGCAGGTACACCGAGTCGCCGAAGCGCTCGCGCCTTTGGGCCAGCTCGGCCCGCTTGTCGGCGATGAAGGCCTCCGCCCGTTTCGCCAACAGCTCGTGCAGCACCTTCCCCTCCAGCTCGCGGTACACCTCTTGGTCGCCGGCCAGGAAGCGGCAGTCGAGCAGCGCGGTGCGGACGGTATGGTCCGCCTCGGCGGCACCCGCGCACTCGAAGGCGGTGCGGGCGCTCCAGCCCACCTGGAGCTTGAGGTCCCAAAGCAGCGTCGTGAAGAGCCGGGCCAGCTCCATAAGCGGCGCCTCTTTCGCCTTCCCGCCGCGCAGCAGGAGCAGGTCCACGTCGGATCTCGGCGCCAGCTCCTTCCTTCCGTAGCCGCCCAGCGCGGCGAGGCAGAGCCCGGAGGCGGATAGCTCCCCCGACAGCTCCGCGAACAGCCCCTGGAGGAGCCGATCCATCCCCTCGGTGATCAACCGGCACACCGAGAGGCCCGCCAGGCGGGCGCGGTGGTACTCCTCGGACTTGGAGCGCACGGCGGCGAGGTAGGAGCGGGCGCGCTCGAGCCGGTCTCCCTGCGCGCCGGGCGGAAGCTCGGGCATCTTTCGCCGCTCCTCCCGGTGGGTGAGCGGCGGTGGCACCGGGAGGAGCGCGGAGAGATCGAACATCCGGGCTGGCTTACTACCGCGCACCAGTCGGCCTCCGCCAGCTTCATGCGGATGACGGGGGCTCGAGCACCGACCGGGCGGCAGCCCTCCCGTCCTCCGCTACCAGTCGGCCTTTGCCAGCCTCATCCGGTCGCCGAACGCCTCGAGCACCGACGAGGCGATCGCCCGCGCGACGTCGCGGCGGTACTCCTCGCGGGCGAGCAGCTTCTCCTCCTCGGGGTTCGAAAGGAACGCGGCCTCCACCAGGATGGCGGGCATCCTCGCACCGAGGAGCACGTAGAAGAGGGCCTGCTTGTGGCCGAGGTCCCTGATGCCCTTGTACTTGCCTCCGAGGTGGGCCACCAGGCCGCGCTGCACCCGCTCGGCGAGCCGGCTGGATTCGTCGGTGTTCGCCTTGGTGGCGAGGTCGGCGAGGATCAGCTCCAGGTCGGAGATGCCCCTCTCCGAGGAGGCGTTCTCCCGGGCGGCCAGCCGGACCGAGTACCGGTCGGAGGCCACGTTGAGGCTGTAGGTCTCGAGGCCGCGGAGCTTCTTCGAAGGCGCCGAGTTGCAGTGGATGGAGATGAAGAGGTCGCCGGCCGCCTCGTTGGCCATCTGCGCGCGCTCCTCCAGCTTGAGGAAGCGGTCGTCCTCGCGGGTGAGCACCACCTCCACGCCGGCGTCCGACAGTTCCTCGGCGAGGTGCTTGGCGATCCCCAGCGCCACCTCCTTTTCCGCGAGCCCCGAGGAGCCCACGGCGCCGGTGTCGTGCCCGCCGTGGCCAGGATCCACCACCACCCTGCGCACCTTGAGGCCGAGCTGCTCGGCCAGGGTCACCTCGGCCGGGGCGCTCTCAAGGGTGGCGGCGGCTTTTTTCACCCGGGCGGCGGCAGGATCTTCAGAGGGCTCCGATTCGCCCACTCGCACCCCTCGCAGCTTCTCCTGGATGTCCTTGAGGGTGGGCAAGGCGAGGCCCTTCTCCTCGCGGGAGTGGCTCTCCTTGTGCACAGCAGCTCCCGTCCGGCCCGAGTGAGCTCGAGGACGGCCGCTCGACTCCGCTCGGGACAGGCCGCTCGAATCCGCTTCGCTCCGCTTTGGGCGACCGGTCAGCTCTGCTGGCTCAGGATGAGACGCACCCCGCTCCACCGAGGGTGCGGGCTTCTCCTCGGGCTTGGCCTCGCTGGCGCGGGCGATGGCCTCGGCGAGCGCCGACCCTCCCTCGGGCTTCGCCTTGCTCGCCCGGGAGGTGGGCTCGGCGTCCGCCTTCTCCGCGCTCTTCGAACTGCGCTTGCTGGTGAAGTTCCCTCCGGGCGCGGAGGGCGCCTCGGGTTTCCCCCTGCTGACTCGGTCGCTTGGCCCTCCGGGCGCAGAGGGCGCCTGCGGTCTCGCCTTGACGCCGCTGGCAATGGCTTCGGCGGGCGCGGAGGGCGCGTCGGCACCGGGTAGCCCGGCAAGGAACGACTTGAGCTCGCCGGCGCGGTCGCCGCGGCCGCTCTTCGCGAGCCACGCCTCGACCGTCCGCCGCGCCGCCTTCGCGTCCCCCAGCCGCTCCGCTTGAAGGTGTGCCAGCGCGAACGCCGCGTCGTCGGCCAGCCGGTGCCCGGGGCTCGATTCGAGAAGCCTCTGGTAGGAAGTGACGGCCGCGCTTTGGTCCTCCCGGTCCCCCGACAACTGGCTCAGCTCCGAGTACAGCCCTCCGGCGGTGTAGAGGGCGTCAGGTGCCCTCGGACTTGTCGGGTAGCGGCTCGCCACCTGTGCGAACTTCCGGGCGGTGTTGAGCCAGTGGTGCCGGAGCTTCCTCTTCTCCGCGTCTCCCTTCAGCTCATAGTAGGCGGTGCGGGCCTGCTGATAGGCAGGCTCGGCGGCGTCCTCTCCCGCCCAGGCGGGGGGCGCCGCCAGATACGCCCAAAGAGCCCACCATCTCCATCTCATCGCCAAGCCCACACTTGGATCCAGTGTGAGCCCACCGCCCACATGCGGGCAAATTTTCCGCGTCTCGCGGCTAGAATGCGGTCCGGAATGCCGCAGCACGATGCCGGAGGACGGGGGCCAAAGGATCGGCGCCGGCCGATGGACTCCGACTTCGAGGACACCTCTCCCTCGGGCGCCAGCCCCAGGCCGAGGTCCGCCGTCCCCCCGAGGACAATGAGCTCGCCGGGCTTTCAGAGCCGCTCTTCGGCGCCGCGCCACGCCACCGGCTCCATTCCGGCTCAAGCACCCCTGCCCGCCCCGCCCGCCGCTGCCGCTCCGCCTGCGCCGCCGCCGCCCGCGAAGGCGGACCCTTCGGCCGCGCACTACCACCAGCGCCGGCTGGCCTCTTCCTTCCACGGGGAGGACGAGCGCACGCAGCTCGAGACTGTGCTCGGCCGCGCCCGCGGCCCCTCCCGCGAGGAGGAGCCCGACGGCGAGGAGCCCACCTCGCTCGGCGCCGCCTACAACGGCCAGACTCCGGCCGAGGAGGTGACCTCTACGGAGCTGTGGCGCGCCACCAACGCCCCGGTGCAGAGCCGCGAGGGCCGCCGCTCACCGGAGCTATACCGGTTGGTGATCGATCAGTTCGCGGTCGGCCATAACCCGCGCTACCAGCCGGACGGGCCCGAGAAGCCGCGCGCCCACATCTTCGTCTGGGACGTCACCCGGGCGATGAACGCGGAGGTGCCGCACTTCGTGGGGGCGAAGGAGCTGACGCTGGCGCAGACCTGCGACTGGCTCCGCCACGAGGGGCCGATGCGGGGGTGGCACAGGACGGATCTCGCCGGCGCGGTGGAGGCCTCCCAAAAAGGCATGCCGGTGCTGGCATTGCCCAAGGAGGTGAAGCAGAAGCTCTTGTGCGTGGTTCGCCCGGACGAGCCGGGTCCGGACGGGAAGCCGAACGTGGCCGCGGCGGCGAAGCAGCGCGGAAACCGCCTCACTCTCCTCGAGGCGCTGGGCGTCTTCGCGTTCGAGTTCTTCTACCACCTCTGATCCACGCCTACTCGCCGGCCTTGCCGCTCACCTCTCGCTTCCACCGGGCTACCGCGCTCAGCGCCTCCAGAGGAGTGGTAACGTCCACCGAGAGCTGCCTCAGCTCTTCGATGACTTTCTCCTGGGCGGTGGTGAGCCTCGCCGGCCTCTCCGAGGCGAACAGGCCGAGCTGGTCGATCGAAGCCCTCGCCGCTCCATGGGTGAGCCTCGGCCGGCCGGCGTCGTCCAGCTCTCCCGATTCCAGGTTGGAGAGAATCTCCCTCGCCCGCCGGACCACTTCCTTCGGCAGCCCGGCGAGCTTGGCCACCTCGATGCCGTAGGAGCGGCTGGCGGCCCCGGGAACCAGCTTCCGAAGGAAGATCACCCTCCCCATCTGCTCCCTCACCGCGACGCAGCAGTTCCTCACCTTCGGCCTCTCCCGGGAGAGATCGGTCAGCTCGTGGTAGTGGGTGGCGAACAGGGTCCTCGCCCCCACCCGGTCGCAAAGGTGCTCCGCCACCGCCCAGGCGATCGACAGCCCGTCGAAGGTGGAGGTGCCCCGGCCGATCTCGTCCAGCACCACCAGGCTCTTCGAGGTGGCGTGGTGGAGGATGTTGGCCGTCTCGGTCATCTCCACCATGAAGGTGGACTGGCCGCGGGCCAGGTTGTCCGCCGCCCCCACCCTGGTGAAGATACGGTCGCACAGCCCGATCCGCGCGCGCTTGGCGGGCACGA
The DNA here is from genome assembly GCA_016191815.1 of Myxococcales bacterium. Classification (GTDB taxonomy): domain Bacteria; phylum Myxococcota; class Myxococcia; order Myxococcales; family Myxococcaceae; genus JACPVI01. Next base: position 7,709 of record JACPVI010000071.1, on the reverse strand, counting down.
AAGAGCCGGCCTGAGCGAGGAGCACGATCAGCGCCACCTGGCGCATCACCGTGCTCTTCCCCGCCATGTTCGGCCCGGTGATCACCAGGATCTGCGACTCCTTCTGGTCCAGCCGCACGTCGTTGGGGACGAAGAGCTCGCCCTTCAAGGCTCGCTCCACCACCGGATGGCGCCCGGCCTCGATCTCGATCACCTCCGACTCGTCCACCGTCGGCCGGGCGTAGCCGTACTCCGCGGCGCAGCGGGCGAAGGACACGAGCGCGTCGAGGGTGGCGAGCGCGTCCGCCGCCCCGCGGATGGCGGGGGCCGCCGCCGCCACCTTCGCCCTCAGCTCCTCGAACAGCCGGTACTCCAGCTCGAACCGCTTCTCCTCGGCGGTGAGCACCTTCTCCTCGTGCTCCTTCAGCTCCTCGGTGACGAAGCGCTCCGCCCCCACGGTGGTCTGCTTGCGGACGTAGTCGTTGGGCACCAGATGGAGGTTGGGCTTGGTCACCTCGAGGTAGTAGCCGAACACCTTGTTGAAGCGCACCTTGAGCGAGCCGATGCCGGTCCTTCCCCGCTCTCGGGCTTCCAGCTTGAGGAGAAAGTCCTTGCTCGAGCTGGAGAGGGTCAACAGCTCGTCCAGCTCCGCTGCGTAGCCGGCCTTGATGAGGCCCCCCTCCTTGAGCGGCACCGGCGGCTCTTCGACGACGGCCCGATCGATCTCCTCCCCAAGCTCGGCGAGCCCGGGAGCTTCCAGAGGCATGAGGAGGGCCTTGAGCAGCGCAGCCTCCCACCGGGAGATCCCCTGGCACAGCCTTGGCAGCGCGCCGAGCGAATGGCCCAGGGCCCTCAAGTCTCGCGCGTTGCCAGCCGCGAGCGAAAGCCGGGCGCACAGCCGCTCGAGGTCCGCGACTCCCCTCAGCGCCAAAGACAGCTCCTCCCGGTAGACGCTCTTCTCCGAGAGCTCCTCCACCGCGTCCAGCCGGGCCTCGATCGCCGCCACCTGCCCGAGCGGCGCGGAGAGCCACCTCGAGAGCCTCCGGGCGCCCATGGCGGTGACGGTCCGGTCGACCACTCCGAGCAGCGAGCCCTTCCGGGAGCCGTCGCGCAGGCTCCGCAGCACCTCGAGGTTTGCCCGGGAGGTCTCGTCGATCACCAGCTGGCCTTCGCGCCTTGCGAGGCTGATGCGGTCCACGTGAGAGGCCGGGTGGCGCTGGGTGTCCTTGAGGTACCGGAGCGCGGCGCCGGCGGCGCCAACCGCGGCCCGGGTGGCTCCCGATTCCGAAAGCCCAAAGCCATCGAGCGAGGCCACCTGGAAATGCGCCTTCAAGAAGGCGGCGGCGCGGGAGGGGTCGAAGGCCCCGTCCTCGACCGAGGCCACGGGCACGGGGCGGGAGAGCGCGGCCTTGAGCCCTTCGAGCTCGGCGGAGGCAGCCAAGCGCGAAGGGACCAACAGCTCCCTTGGCTCGGCCCGGCGCAGCTCCTCGACCAATTCATCCTCCGAGGCCGGCGCGAGCGCCAAGAACTCGCCGGTGGAGGCGTCGAGCAGGGCGGCGCCCAAGCTGTCGCCGTCTTTGGGCGCGACCGCGGCGAGGAAGTTGTTCTCCGAGGCCTCGAGCAGCTCCTCGTCGAGCGCCATCGCCGGGGTGATCACCCGCAGCACCTCTCGGCGGACGATGCCCGGGCCCAAGGGCTCCTCCACCTGCTCGCAGATGGCGACCTTGTGCCCGGCCTCGACGAGCCTGGCCAGGTAGCGCCGCGCCGCGTGGTAGGGCACCCCGCACATGGGGACCCGCTCGTTGCCCTTGGAGCGCGCGGTGAGGGTGATCTGGAGAATCTCCGCCGCGCGGATGGCGTCCTCGAAGAACAATTCGTAGAAGTCGCCGAGCCGGAAGAAGAGGAAGGCGTCGGGATGCTGCGCCTTGGTCTCCAGGTACTGGCGCATCATCGGCGTGGAGGCGCCGAGGTCGACCTCGGGGGCGACCGCTTCCGTCTTCAGGCTGGCCTGGCCCCCGCCCATCTACCCTCCTTCATCGCACGGGCGAGGTAGCTCTACCAGACCGCCCTGACACGGGCGGTCGGCGGGAGCGCGACCGCTAGAAGGCCGCTCCGGCCTCCAGCGCCCCCCAGCCGGAGGGGAGCTGTGGGGTCGGTCCGAGCTGGGGCGTCGCTACGCCCAGCGGCTCACGATGGGCCGCCCGACAGCTCGGCTGGCCAGTGAGTGCCCGAAGGAGGATGGCCATGAGCTGGGAGATCGGCCCGCGGATCTTCGGGTGGAGCAGGTGGGTCTCCCACAGCCGTTCGGTGAGCGGCCGCTGGGCCACCTCCTTCTTCCCGGCGTACGGAGTGGGCTTGGTGAGGATCTCCCGCTCGCCGGGGCCGGCGTCGCCGACGAGCCCGCTCACCACCCGCGCGGCGAGGTAGGCGGAGTCATTGTCCTTCCTCCGCGCGGCCAGCTCGGCGAACATCTCCTGCAGCGGTGAGTCCTCGGGCAGGCCCGCCGCCACCACCTGATAGGCCATCAGCGCGTCCTGCGGCTGCTTGAGCACCATGAGGTAGAGATCTCCCAGCGCCCGCCAGAGGGTGAGGCGGGCGGCGTTGGTGTCCTCCACCTTCGGGAGCCGCTGGAGCATCCGGGCGTAGTTGCTGCCCCACACGGGCAAGCTGGCGTAGCCGATTGGTCCTCGCTGGTCGCCGCGGCCTGAGACGGGTATTGACCCGTCTACCGCTTCACAGTCGAGAACGATCGGGTCCTGATGGGCAGGACGCTCGATGGAGAAACGAACATGGCGACCGACGTGAACAAGCAGAAGTGGGTGGAAGTGCTCCGCAACGCGGGGCTCGACGACGCGGCGATGCATAGGTGGCACGCCGCCTTCGAGCAGCGCTGGCCCGACGGCCACCAGCGCTTCCTGGAGTGGCTCGACCTGCCGGCAGCCGAGGTGACGCGCATCCGCACCGCCTCGCGCACGGCGGCCCGGCCGTAGCCCCGGAGACGGCAGTGGCCGCGGTGCTCGCCGCGGCCGCTTCTTTCGAGATCCCGATGGACACCATCAGCCGGTTGGCGAAGCGCTTCGGGCTGTCGCGGGCGACGCTGCTCTACTACGACCGCATCGGCGTGCTCCGGCCCTGGGGGCGAACGGCGGCGGGCTACCGCCTCTACTCACCGGCCGAGGTGGAGCGCCTCGAGGCGGTCCGCCGGTACCGGCAGGTCGGGCTGCCGCTCGCGGAAACGCGGAAGATCCTCGACGGCCCGCGCGACGCGGTCGCCTCGGCCCTCGAGCGCCGGGTCGACGCAGTGAACGCCGAGATCGCCCGACTGCGCGAGCAGCAGCGGGTGCTCCTTCGGCTCTTGCAGACGCGCAGCACCCAGCGGCGCACGCGCGCGCTCGACAAGAGGCGCTGGGTGAAGTTGCTGCGCAAGAGCGGCATGACCGAGGCCGACATGCACCGCTGGCACGTGCAGTTCGAGCAGACCGAGCCCGAGGCGCATCAGGATTTCTTGGAGTCGCTGGGAATCGAACCGGAGGAGATCGCCCGCATCCGGGCGGCGTCGCGCGGATCCAAACGGAAGCGCGGCCGGTGAACCGGTCCAGCGCGTGCAACAAGCGGCACTCCTCGAGCGAGGCACGCCGCCGAGACGCCTTCGCGCTCTCGGGACGAGGCTCAGTAGGACGGCCCGCGCAGGATTCCGCCCATCTCTCCCGAGACCACGAAGCTCTGCCCCGCGGTCTGCACGTCGAACAGGCTGAGGAAGGTGGGGTAGGCATCGAGCAACCAGGTCTTTCCCCCGTCCTTGGTGCGCAGGATCTTCCCTCCCACCAGGGCGGCCACGCCGTTCAGCTTGTCCGGGGCGAGCTGCGCGGCGAAGGCGAACTCCTTGAACGGAGTCTTCACCGTGGTCCAGCTCTTGCCGCCATCCTGGGTCAGCTCGAAGCCGCAGCTCAGGTCGGCCGCGGTGCCCGCCGCGATGCCGGTGAGCGCGTCGACGAAGCGAACGCTGTAGAGGATCCCGAGCGCCTTGTTCACCCTCGTCCAGGTCGCGCCCCCGTCCACGGTGTGCGCGAGGAGTTGGTGCCCGGAGACCCACGCCTCGTCGTCCGAGAGCACCGCGATGTCGGTGAGATCGCTCGTGAGCCCCGGCTGCGAGCTCCAGCTCGCGCCGCCGTTCACCGTGCGGAGCACCGTGCCTTTCGCCCCCACCGCCCAGCCCTCGAGCGGCGAGGAGAAGCCCACCGCACGCAGGGACGCCTGGGTTCCCGACGGCTGGAGAGTCCAGGTCTGGCCGCCATCGGTGGTGTGCAGGATCACCGAGTCCGCCAGCACCGTCTGGCCGTTGGACCTCACCGGATCGCCCACCGCCCAGCCCTCGAGCCCGTCGATGAACGTCACCGCGCGCAGCGAGTTTCCGAGCACGCCCATCGATGGATTGGCTTGGGCGTAGGGGCCGTACTGGCCCGCACAGAGGCCCCAGGTCTTGCCGCCGTCGTCGCTGTACACGATGCCGCCCAGCTCGCCCACCGCGTAACCGCGGAGCGGAGTGGGGAACGACATGCGCAGGAAGGCGGCGCTGTACCCGGGCGTCTGCCGGGCCCAGCTCGCGCCCCAGTCGTCCGAGCGGAAGATCACACCGCGGGTGCCCACCGCCCAGGCGCGCGCTCCCACCGTCGGGACGGCGAACAGGTAGCTGCCCGCATAGGGCGTGTGGAGCGACCAGGACTGCCCCGCATCGCTCGAGGTCCACACCGCGCCGCCGAAGCCCACCGCGATCGCTCGCGTCGCGTCGGCGAAGCGAACCCGCTTGAGCCAGTTGTCGTGGGGCCCTTCGTTCACCCGCGCCCAGGAGGCGCCTCCGTCGGCGGTCCGGAAGATCTCCTCGCCGTAGCCGACCGCCAGGCCTACCAGGCCGTCGCGCATCCACACTCCGCGCAGCCCCTGCGCGGTCGAAAGCACCGGGGCGGCCCAGGTCTGGCCAAGGTCCTCCGAGACGTAGAGGCCGGAATCCCCCGCTGCCCACAGTTTCTGCCCCCGGACGTGCACTCCGTGAAGCCACTTCGCGTTCGGCGGCGAGCGGTCGACCCAGCTCCCTCCGCCGTCCTCGGTCACCAGCAAAAGCCCGTTGCCGCCCATCGCCGCGCCCACCGTGGCGCCCTTGCTGCCGTCGAAGTGGAGGTCGAACACCATATTTCCCGTCGCGGTCTGCACCGCCAGGCTGCGCCAGGTCTGCCCCGAGTCGTCGCTCACCTGCGCGGCGGTCTGCGCGCTGCCCGGAACCAGGTTGAAGCCGATCGCCACCACCCGGGTGGCGGTGAGGAACTGCATCGCCTCGATGTGATCCAACCGGTTTCCGCTCACCTCGGTCCAGCTCGCCCCGCCGTTGGTGGTGCGGAGGAGCTGCTTGTCGCCTCCCGCCAGGCCGACCTCGGCGTCGGTGAAGGCCGCAGTGTAGAGGTTATTGGGAGAGAGGGTCGGGTTCACCCACTTCCACCTCTCGCACTGCGAGAGGCAGCGATCGCCGCAGAGCACCGTACCGGGGGCGCACTGGGCCCCGCACACCCCCTCGTCGCAGGCGGCCACGAACCCCTGGGCCACCGGTGGGCAGACGTTTCCGCAGATGCCGCACGACTTGATCGATGAGAGGTCGGCCTCGCAACCGTTGCCGGGATCCCGGTCGCAGTTGGCGAACCCCGCGGCGCACTGCCCCACCGTGCACCGGCCGGAGACGCAGGAAGCGGCGGCATTCGGAACGTCGCAGGTCGCGCCGCAGTCCCCGCAGTTGCTCGCCGAGCTCTGCACGTCCACGCACGCCTCGCCGCAGAGCTTCTGCCAGGGTGGGCAGGCGGCCTGGGCGCACTGCTCGCCGCAGGGGGGCAACGAGTCGCGCTCGCTGGGCGAGGGGCGGGTGGGCTTGGCACAGCCCGCGGCGAGCATCACGAAGAGGGGAACGGTCGCGCGCATCGGAGCCTCCAGGGTGGTGGGAGGCGCGCATACATACTGAACGGTCAGTATCTTCGTCAAGCTGGATACTAACCCATCGTTATGTGTACGGTTCGGGGCATGGCGCGCACCGGGTTGAGCAAGAAGGAGCAGTCGGAGCGGACGCGGGCGGCGATCGTGGACGCGGCGATCAAGCTGTTCGCGCGCAAGGGCTACGCCTCGACGTCGATGCAGGATTTGGCCGGCGCGATCCGGATGACCACCGGCTCCCTCTACTGGCACTTCGAGGACAAGGAGGCGCTCTTGGCTGGAGTCTTGGGCGAGCTGGAGGCGCGGCTGGCGGTGGAGCTGGCGCAGAAGGCGGAGGGGTTCACGCACGCCGACTCGGCCACCACCTTGCGGGCCCTGATCCACCACGTGGCGCGCATCGTCGACCGCCACCAGGAGCTGATGCTGCTGGTCGGGGTGATCGGCGCCGAGGTGACCGACACCAATCCGAAGGTCGAGCGGGTGCTGCGCGCCGCCTATGGGCGGGTGGCAGAGTTCGTCCGCGCGCTCTTGAGGCAAGGGGTGAAGGAGGGCGTGGTGCCGCCTGATCTCGACCTCGAGTGTGGGGCCGAGCTTTTCCTCGGGCTATACATGGGCGGCATCCTGCACCAGCGGCTGTTCCGCGAGGAGTACCCGCTCGCGCGCGCGCTGCCGGTGCTGGAGGGGTTGATGCTCGCGTCGGTGATGCCCGCCGCGGCGCGCGGGCGGTGGCGGCCCAGCCCGAGGCGCGCGAGGCGCTGACCGCAAGGCGTCGGCGTGCGCCCCGAAGGCTCCGGACCCGAGCGGGTGGGCAGGGACAAGCTCCCGCCCCAGCGCGCGGGCGTATGGCTTGGCGATCAGCTCGCCGCATGGCTCTCACCTCGCGAGCGATCTCGGGCAGGCGCTCCCGAAGCTCCGGGACTGGCCGATACGCCGCGATCGCCTGCGCCCTTCCGCGGGCGAAGAACTCGGCGAGCGGAGCAGGCCTCACCGGACCGAGCGACTCCCAGACGACGCGTTCTCCGTTCTCCTCGAGCACGATGCCCACGTGGGTGTCCCGGCTTCCGGTCACCTCGCGGATCAGCTCGCAGCGAAGCCCGCAATCGAGATCTGAAACCGCGCCATGTACGCCTCCCCGAAGTCCAGGCGCGCGCAGTGAGAGTTGTGGCGCTTGCAAGCAAGCATGAGGTTGTCCGGCGTCGCCTCCCCACCATGCGCAAACGGCTTCAGATGGTGGATTTCGAGCTGGTGCCGTGAGTTGCAGCGCCTCCCGCCGGCACCCACAAAGGCGCATCGGCCAGCGTCCCGCTGCCACACCTGCCGCCGCACCTCCACCGGCACGTACCGGCTCGGCTCGCGTCTCTCCCTCTCCGCGGCACCGTCCCTCACCGGAGGCTGTAACTTTTTCAGTTCCGGGCCGGAACTGCCTAGAGCCGGCGGCGCTACTTTCGCACCGCGGCGGCGCCGCGAGCAGACGTCGAGGGCGATGCACAGGCACTCCATCATCACCTTCTCGAAGTTGCCGTCCGGCACGCGGCGGCTCAACGCGGACTTCACCACCTCCGGCCTCTGCTTGAATTCGGGGCCGACGCTCATCCGCAGCGCATACCGCTCCGCGTTGAGTGGCTCGAGGGTGGGCGGCTTGGGCGGGGGCACGACGAGGCAGGTGGCCGCCCCCAGCTCGCGCGGGGCAGCACCCGAGGCCTGCTCGTCGACGGGCGCCGGGAGAGACAGGGCCGAGGGGACTTCGAGGGGACGCACGG
>JACPVI010000068.1 GCA_016191815.1 Myxococcales bacterium | reverse complement strand
GAGCTCACCGGCCTCGTCGACCGCGAAGCTGGTGGGAAGGATCGGCCACTTTCCGAGCGTGGCCGCCTCCACCAGCGGGGGCTTCTCGGCCGGCGGCGGCAGCTCCAGCGCCCAGAGCCTCCCGCTCACGAAGTCGCCGAAGACATACTTCCCGGAGAGCGCCGGAACGCGCTTTCCGGCGTAGACCATGCCCCCGATCACCGAGAGCCCCTCGTCGTGGCCGTACTCGTAGAAGGGATCCACCAGCCCTTCGGTCTGGCACCCGCGCGGCGGCTCGAAGCAGTGCCGCCCCTCGCGGATGTCCCACCCCAAGTCGTCGCCGCGCCCGACGTAGGTGATCTCCTCCCACTTGTCCTGGCCGACGTCCCCCGCCACCAGCCGGCCGTCCGGCGCAAAGCTGTACCGCCAGGGGTTCCTCAGGCCGAAGGCGAAGATCTCCGGGCGCGCTCGGCTCTTGCCGACGAAGGGGTTGTCGGCGGGGACCGCGTAGGGCCTGTCTCCCTCCACGCGGTCCACGTCGATCCGCAGCATCTTGCCCAAGAGCGTCCCCAGATCCTGGCCGTTCCCGTGCGGATCACCGGCGAAGCCCCCATCGCCATAGCCGAGGTAGAGCAGACCGTCGGGCCCGAACAAGAGGTGACCGCCGTTGTGGTTCGGATAGGGCTGCTCCACCTCGAGGATGGTCCGCACCGGGGCCGGCGCCGCCAGGCGGAGGTCGCTTCCGGGAGGAAGGCTCCACTCTTCCACCCGGCTGAGATCGCGGCCACCCGCGAACAGCGTGTAATGGAAGAACAGCCGGCCGTTCTCCCGGTACCTGGGGTGGAAGGCAATCCCCAACAGGCCCTGCTCGGACTCGGTCGTCACCTCGAGATGGAACAGCCGGCGGCCGCGCCTCTCGCCGATGGAGTACCAGTGCGCCGAGCCCCCTTTCTCCAGCGCGACGAACGAGTCGCTCTGGCCGGGCAAGAAGGCGAGGCCGATCAACTCTTCGAAGCCGCCCGCGACCTCGGTGAGGGCGATGTCGATGCGCCTTCGGTCCGTGTCCCTCCCCTCGAAGACCGGCACCAGGCGGCTCGGGTCCTCCTTCACTTCGTAGCTCGTCGGGTAGAGCGCGACGATGCGCCTGCCGACGGCCTGGCAGCCGCAGACCGCGAGGGTTGCTCCGGCGCCGGCGGCCAGCCCTGCGAGCGCGATGACGAGTGGTCGCGGCAGAGGCCCCTCCTTGCGGCGGAGACCTCCCGCCGGACCACGCTGTATAGTTCGCCTCTCTGCGCGTTTGCTGGGCGAACGGAGCCATGCGAGCTGAAAGTGACGTGCCCCTCACCCTGACCCCCTCCCGCACGGACAGAGGATGCCCTCGCCCCCTCGTCCTGACCCTCGCGCTGCTCGCCGCCGGTGCCGCAAGCGCGGCCTCGATGCCGCCGGTGGCCGAGGTGCACAAGGCGCTCCGGGAGATAGAGGGAGCCGTCCTCCGCGGGAAGGTCGACGTGCTCAGGCTCAAGTATCAGGAGCAGGCCCGCAATCGGCCCGGCGACGTGGCGCTGCGGGTCTACCTCGCCTGGTGCGCGATGCCTTCGGACGAATCGTGGAACGCCTTCAAGGCGATCGCCTCCATCCACCCTGAAGAGCCGTGGGTCCACCAGGGCATGGGCCGCATCTACCTCGCCTGGAAGATGCGGGACCAGGCGAGCAACGAGCTGAATGCCGCGCTCAAGTCCAACCGGCGCTTCTACCCGGCGCTGGTCGCGCTCGGCGACGCGGCGAGGGCGGGCGGAGACCTGGATGCGGCCGAGGCTCGCTACCGAGAGGCACTGGCCGTCCAGGACGACGCAGAGGCGCGATCCGGACTCGGGCTGGTGATGTTGGAGAGGGGAAAGGTGGAGGAGGCTGGAGGAGAGCTGACTCGGGCGGTCGAGCTGTGGGGCGACCAGCCGCAGGCCCGTTCCGCGCTGGCCAAGCTCTCCCGCGAGGGAGGCGACGCCAAGAAGGCCGCCGAGCACTTGACACGGCTGGTCGAGCTATCCCCGAAGGACCGAGACGCGCGCCGAACGCTGGCGGACTTGCGCTTCGAGCTGGGAGAGAAGGAAGCCGCCGCGCAGGAGTACGAGCGCTTCCTCAGGTTGGGGGCGGTGGAGGCGGGGGTGTTGATTCGCCTCGGCTCGATCTACCGCGAGCTCTCGCGTGCCGACGACGAGGAGCGCGCGGTGCAGCAGTTGTCGGAGCTGGACAAGTCCAACCCCGAGCATCCGCTCCGGTTGTCGGAGCTGGCCGAGGCGCGCGGCGCGTTCGAGGAGGCCCAGGGAGAGCTGCTCGAGGCGGCGGACCGGGCGCCGTCGCGAAGCGACATCCAGCTCAGGCTCGCCCGATCGAGGGAAAGCCGAGGCCAGCTCCGGGAGGCGCTGGAGGCGTACCGTGCGGCGGCGGCTTCCGGAGGAGACGCCGGGACAGAGGCCGCCGACGGGGCCAAAGAGCTGGTCGCCCAGTTCAAGCTGCCCAAGCCGGCAAAGGGTTCGGTGGAGAAGGTATACGCCGCGATCTCGAAGAGCCTGTACGCGCTGTACACCGAGCGGTTGAAGGAAAGGCCCGGCCTGGGGGGCCTCTTGAAGCTCCGGGTCAAGGTCGGCGCCGACGGCAGGGCGGTGGCGGTCGAGTCGGTGGAGGACACCCTGGACGATCCGATCATCGCCGCGCACGTGTACTTCGCGCTCAAGGACGCGGAGTACCCAAAGCAGAAGCGGGACCCGGTCTTCGAGTTCGACCTCAAGCCTCCGGCCACGGGAGGAAAATGAGCGCGGTCCGCACCGGCCTGGACGTCTGGCGCTCCGAGGGCTTCGCCCCGCTGGTGGGCAAGAGGGTGGGAGCGATCGTGAATCCCACCAGCGTGGACGCCTCGTTCACCCACCTGGCGGACCTGCTGGCGCGGGCGGAAGGGGTGGAGCTCAAGGCGCTCTTCGGGCCGGAGCACGGCGTGCGGGGCGACGCCCAGTACATGGTGCCGGTGGGGGACGAGCCCACGGACCGCCGCACCGGCGTGCCGGTGTACAGCCTCTACGGGAGGAGCTTCACCTCGCTCAGCCCGCGGCCGGAATGGCTGTCCGGGCTGGACGCGCTGGTCTTCGACATCCAGGACGTGGGGAGCCGCTACTACACCTATGTCTACACGATGGCGCTCGCGATGAAGGCCGCGGCGCAGGCGAAGCTCGAGGTGTTCGTGCTCGACCGCCCCAACCCGATCGGCGGGACGCAGATGGAGGGAAACCTGGTCCAGCCGGGCTTCGAGTCCTTCGTTGGACTCTACCCGCTCCCCAACCGCCACGGGATGACCGCCGGAGAGCTGGCCAGGCTGTTCAACGCGGAAGAGTCCATCGGCTGCGAGCTGACCGTGGTCAGATGCGAGGGCTGGCGGCGGGGAGCCCACTTCTGCGACACCGGGCTGCACTTCGTCCCTCCCTCTCCGAACATGCCCAGCCACGGAACCGCGCTGGTGTACCCGGGGATGTGCCTGCTCGAGGGCACCAACATCTCCGAGGGGCGCGGCACCTGCCGGCCCTTCGAGCAGTTCGGAGCGCCCTGGCTCCGCGCCGAGCAATTGGTGGCCAGCCTGGAGCAGGCCGATCTCCCCGGCGTCCGATTCAGGCCGGTGGCCTTCACGCCAACCTTCGACAAGCACCGAGGCCAGGCGTGCGAGGGCGCCTTCCTTCACCTGGTGGACCGCGAGGCCTTCCGGCCGGTGCTCACCGGGGTGGCCGCGGTGCAGGCGGCCCGGGAGGCCTCCGGCGGCCGCTTCGCCTGGCGCGACGATGCCTACGAGTTCGTCGAAGGGACGCCGGCCTTCGATCTGCTCTGCGGCACCGACCAGGTGCGGCGGGGGATCGAGCAAGGGCTCCCGCTCGCGCGGCTCTTGGAGGGCTTCGAGGCGCAGCTCTCGAGCTTCCTCCCGCGTCGCGAGAAGTACCTGCTGTACGGGTGAGCGATGGGCGCCATCGGGCTCTTCTCGGACAGCCACGGCGATCTCCGCGCCTTCGACCGCGCCTACGAGCTCTTGAAGGGGAGGGGAGCCAAGCGCTTCGTCTTCCCCGGCGGGCGCTTCACGGACCTGGACGAGTGGGTTTCCTGGCGCAAGGAGAAGGCTCGCGGAGGCCGCTCGTACAGCGACACCGATTTCCTCGCGGACGTGGAGGCGTTTCTCTCCAGCCAGGAGCAGGTGCCCCGCCCTCCGGCGTTCGGGGAGGGGGCGGAGGAGGCGAAGCAGGCCGCGGAGATCGCCCGGCTCAGGGACCGCTTCCTCCGCACCCCGGAGCGGGACTGTCTTCAGTACCGCGATCCGCAGGTGCCCAAGAAGGCGCTGGAGCTGGTGGGCGACGCGCTCTGCTGCGTGGTGTACGACCGGAACGACCTCGAGAAGGAGGACCTGCTCAACGCGGCGGTGTTCATCCATGGGAAGGATCCGGAGCCGAAGGTCGTGCAGATCGGGCCGAGGTACTTCGTGACCGCGGGCAAGCTCACCGGAGCGGCGGAGCAGACCTGTGCCCTGCTCGAGCCCGGGGAGGGAGGGCTGCGCTTCACCGCGTTCACCCTCGACGGCCGGGAGCTGGTGAGCGGCCAGCAGCTCGCGCTCTCGGCGAAGACGAAGCTCTCGGTCAAGTGAGGAGACGGTGCGCGTCGCGATCCTGGGAGGCTCCTTCAACCCGCCGCACGTCGGTCATCTGCTCGCGGCGCTCTACGTTCGCGCCACCATGCCGGTGGACGAGGTCTGGCTCGTGCCGAGCCACACGCATCCTTTCGGGAAGCCGCTGGCAGATTTCGAGCACCGGGTGAAGATGTGCGAGGCGATGGCGGAGGAAGCCTCCGGCTGGCTCCGGGTAAGCGAGGTGGAGAGCGAGGTGGGAGGGGAGGGGAGGACGGTCGACACGCTCGAGTTCCTGAGGCGGCGCCACCCGGGCTTTGCCTTCTCGCTCATCCTCGGGTCGGACATCCTCGGGGACCTTCCGAAGTGGAAGGACTTCGACCGGGTCCGGCGGCTCGCGGAGGTGGTGGTGCTCTACCGGGCGGGCTATCCGGCCCCGGAGGCGGTCGGGCCTCCGCTGGCCGAGGTGTCCTCGACGCGGATCCGAGAGATGTTGGAAGCCGGAGAGTTGCCGGCCGCCTTGGTCCCCCGCAAGGTGCTGGAGTACGCGCGGGCGAAGAAGCTCTACGGCCTCGGTGACGCTTGAACGCGGGCGCGTTCATTCGACCGAGAGGCCCACCACGTGCAGCGGCGGGAGCCCGGCGTCGAAGCGGAAGGAGAGCTGGTAGTAGGCGCTCAGGGGGACCAGCTGCATCAGTGCGGCGCGCAGGAAGAGCGCGCCTCCCGCCGCGCGGAGGTTCGGTGTCGAGGGGCTGTCGGTGACCGCCGCCGAGCCGAAGGCCTCGAGGTCGACCTGGCGGACGAAGAGCGAGGGGAGGACGTAGAGCGTCGACGCCCAGCCGTGGTCGATGATGAAGGAGCACCGATACCTGGCCTCGAGGACGGCCACGTTGGTGGCTCGCACGGAGTAGTCCTCGTACCCGCGCACTGCCTCGGCGAAGCCGAGCCCGGCAGGAAGGGGGATCTTCGGCGCCGGTTCCCCGGTCCGCTCGTTCACCGCGACGAGCTGCGCGCCTCGCGGGATGCCGCCTACTTGCAGCAGTCCCCCGGGTGCTCCCGGCAACGCGCGCCCGGTGAGCGTCCCGACCAGCGAATGCCGCCGCAGGAGCGGAAGGCCCGGCGCGAGCGTCACCACCGCGCGGACGTCGAGCAGGCCGAAGTCGCTCCCCAGCCAGGTCGGGAAGGCCTGGGCCGTTCCGGCGAAGCCGAGCGCCCGTTGCACCCCGGCGTACGGAGTGCCCTCGCCCGCGAAGTAGTCGAACCCCACTCGCGCCCCGGAGAGGCGAATGCGCCCGGTGGGCGCTCCCTCGGAGGGATCCGCGACGCGATCGAGCACGGAGAGGCCGAAGGAGACCGGGGTGGTCCACACCTCGCGGCCGAGGTCCACCGCGGCGGTGGTGTCGGTGGTGCCCGAGAGCCAGGTCCGCTGAATTAGCAGCCGGCCGAACCAGGGGGCCAAGCGCTGCGTCCCGTACTCGAACGAAAAGAACTGGGGCCGAGCCGGAAGCGCCAGCGCCGCGTTGACCGCCCAGGCGTGGAAGTTGAGCCGGTCCTGGCCGCGCAGCGAGAGGCCGAGGATCGGAGACACCCGCAGGTCGGCCTCGGAGCCTTCGGCCAAAACCCACACGAACGGAGCGTGCAGGGTGGGGCGGAACAGCCCGTCCAAAGGCGAGTAGGGCTCGTCTCTCTGCGCCTGTGGCTGGGGCGCCTCCGCGGAGGCCACGGGCGCCGGCTCGACGGCCTGGAGCTGCTCGACCGCGGCTTCGGACACCGGCTCGATGGGCGCGGCATCCAAGGTCCAGCGAACGCCCTCGCGGTTGACGAAGGCGAAGTCCTCTCCGCCGATGGGCACCGGGTCGAGCGCCACGAACGGCGCGTCAGAGACTGCGGTGAGAGCGCGAGTCTCTAGATCGAGCACGTGGGCCTGGACCCGGCCGTCACGCTCGCGCTCGAAGAGGAGCCGCTTGTCGTCGACGAAACGCGGGGCGTAGTCGAACCTGGCGTCGGCGGTGAGCTGCGCGAGCTTTCCGCCATCGAGGAGGAATAGGTCGAACCCGTGCCCGGCGCGGGCGGCGAAGGCGATCCTGCTTCCGTCGGGCGCATAGCTGGCGGCGGCGGGCGAGAGGCGGCCGTCGAAGGCGAACACCGTTCTGCGGGAGAGCGCGCGGAGGTCGATCTCCGACAGGCTGGCCTGCCCGTCGGCAAGCTCGGTGAAAAGATATCTGGTTCCGTCGGGGCTCACCGAGCCGCCGAGGCCGACCAGCCCCTCGAGCAGCACCTCCACCTCGCCGGTCTGCGGATCGACCCGCCACAGCTGGGTCTGCGAGCCGCCGTCCTCGGCCACGTCGCCGTTCATCAGGTACAGGGAGCGCCCGTCGGCGGTGAAGCTCATCCCGCTCACGGTGAGCGGCCCCGCGCTGATCCACGGGCGCGCCGGGGCGAACCTCGCGAGCGGTCTGCGGAAGCGAAGACTCCCGTCGCGTTCGTGGACCGCGATCGACGGGGCCTCGTCCAGTCCCGCGCTGATCACCGCCACCGAGCCATCGGCGGGCGAGCCGGCGATGCGCGCGAGGTAGCCTAGATCGGGCCAGAGCAGCCTCTGCGACTCCGGGCGCTGGCGGACCGGCGCGGGCGACGAGAGTTGGCCCCGGAACTCGTCCAGCAGCGCATCGATCGCCTTCCCGTACACGCGCTGGAACCTGAGCGTCACGATCATGCCCGGCAGCCAGGAGTGGCCCTGCAGGTCGACTAGCTCCCAGAGCTGGTCCTCGCCGTACCTGCGCGCGAGGAACTCGATGAAGGGCAGTCCGGCGAGGTAGGCGCCTCCGAAGGGGAGGTGTTCGCGATGCTGGAGGTTCAGGTCGCCCGCCGCGAGCCGGCCGCCTCGAGAGTCCGCCGCGGCCTCGAAGACGCCGCGGTACACCGGGCTGTGCGGTCGGCCCACTGCCTTGCCCAGGCGGCCCTCGTAGTACTGGGCCAGGCCCTCGAGGAACCAGGCCTCGAGGAAGACCTGCGAGGGGATCAGCTCACCGAAAGCTTTCCGGGCGGCGCCCCAGAGCCCGTGCACTTGCTCCAGCTGCACGTAGTGGACCAGTTCATGGCAGCCGACGTCGCCCATCTCGTTGAGGCCGAAATCGAGCCAGCCGAACAGCTCGGGGGAGACGTGGAGCGGCGCCACCACGTGCAGGGGCTCGCCGAAGGTCTGGCCGGCCACGAAGGCGTTGTTGAAGTTGGCCGAGGTGAGGAAGACGAGCGCCTTGGGGCCATCCGTTCGGGCGAGCGGGAGTCTCCGGAGTGCGGCCAGGCACTCGCTCATCCGGGCGGCCACGCGCTGGGCGGAGGCCCGAGCGCGTTCGGGGTAGTAGATCTCGGCGCTGTCGGTCTCGAGCTTTCGCATCGGCTGCGAGGCGAACGAGGCGGCGACCTCCTGAGGGAAGCGGGCACGAACGGAGGCGCACCCGCAGGAGAGCGCGAGGAGGGCGATCGCCGGCGGCAGCGCGCCGCGCCCTGGCCTGGAGCCTCCCATCGAGTGCCCTCCCGACGAGGAAGCTGAGCACACGGCATCGTCGCAGGCGAGCGTGGCCGGAGCTATTCCCGGATGGCTTGCGGGTTCGTTTCACGCTATTTCGAATCCGTGGCCCGTACGTTTCCGACACCGCCGCAGATCGAGCTTGCCCGCGAGCGGCTGGTCGCCCGCATGCAGGAGGTGGAGAAGCGCAAGATCGACGCTCAGTCGGCGAGCTGGGTCGAGGTCGAGCGGGCGGTGATCAAGCTGCTCGGCGGGCCCTACCGCCCGGAGGATCCGGAGCACCAGCTGATCGCGCTGGGGATCGCGGGGCTGTTCGGGGAACGGCTCGCGCAGGAGCACGGCGCGTTCTGGTTCCCGAACCGCGAGGCCATCGAGGGCGCGGTGATGGGCTTTCCGGAGGCGGTGGTGATGCTCTCGCCCTTCGGGGCGGTGGTGGAGTCGTTAGGCGCGGCGCGATTGGAGCGTCTCGACGAGGTGGCGCGGGAGATTCGCACCGCGGTCGGCCGGGTGAAGTTCTCAGCCACTCCCCAACCGCCGCCGGCACGGCTGACTCCCTTGGACTATCAGCGGTTGTTCGACCCCGGCTTCGTGCAGTTGGTGGCGATCGACGGAGCCAAGGCGAAGACGGTCTACGAGGGCACGCCGGCGCATCTGCTGCGGGAGGTGCGCGACGGATTGGCCAGGGCCGGCGCGAAGCTTCCGCCGGAGGCGAGGCAGCAGCTCGAGGGTCAGCTCACCACGGCGCTGCAGCGTCTGGAGCAGTCCCGGCCGCTGTTCCATCAGCTGGGTCGTGGGCCGCGGCTGCCGGAGCTCTTGGTGCACCTGTTTGGGACGGTGGCCTCGACCGGGTGTGCGCCGGAGGAGCTGTGGCAGGACCTGGTCTTCCCGCTGTTGCACATCGGGGCGCCGGAGAAGTTTCCACCGCTGGACCAGGAGGAGATCGCAGCCTACCAGCAGGGAATGGATCCACTGCTGTTGTTCGTGGAGGTCGTGCCCTATCAGACCAGTGCACCGGAGGAGGGGCTGATGGGGGCGTTTGCGGGCGAGGAGTTGTCGCTCCCGCACGAGGCGTTCGGCAAAGCGGGTTCGCTGAGGCTGGTGAAGCTGAGTGCGTCGAGGCTTCGTCCGCTGGTGGCGCAGTTCGACGAAGCGAAGGTGCGCGACGCGGTGGGGCGCTTTTCCGCCTACCTGCGAGCCAAAGCCGAAAAGGCGCCGCCTGCAGGCGCTGTGGCTCACCTGCTGGACGCAGCGCTGGAGCTATTGCGAGATCTCAAGCGGGTGATGTCCGCCACGGGCGAGCTTCACCTGCGCCGGATCACCGAGGCCGAGGCCGCTTCGGAAGGGGCGCTGGCTGCGGTCAGGGAAGTGGTACAGGGACCGAGATTGATCCTGGTTTAGGGTCGAGCGTCGAGCGTCGAGCGTGGTCCGTCGGGCGCCCGTCCGAGCGTCGGCTGGTCGCCGGTCGAGCAACAGCGTCGAACGGTGCTGGACGCCCGATCTGGACCGACGACTCCCGAGCGCTTGACGGTCGCTCGACCCGTTGCGCCCGACACTGGACCCTCGACCCTCGACTGCGTCAAGGATACTTCTGCCGGCACGCTGCGCCGCTCGTCCCACAGTAGGGATCTGCCGCGTTCGTGAGCTGCGAGCACACGCAGCTCGCCTGCGCCGCCGTGTCACAGTTGGTCGGCGACTGGCCGATCGCCGGCGGCGTCACCGTGTTGATCCGCCACACGCCCGTGACGTCGTAGTGCAGCGTCACCGGCTTCCAGAAGTCGTACTTCGAGAGCGAGGTGGTCAGCTCCGCCGGGGTCACTCCGTCCGCGAGCTTCGCCAGGCTGCCGTCCACGAACACCCGGAGAGTGACGTTGACCGACCCGCTCGCCGCGGTCGGCTCGTAGCAAACCGCCGCCGGGTTCGTCGCGTCCGGCCGGTGGCCCCGCCGGTCGCAGTAGTAGTGAACCAGCACCGTGTAGTCGCTCCCCAAAGCGGGCGCCGTCCCCCCAATCGCCCCGAAGTTGACGTTCTCCGGGTTGCACGCAGCCACGTCGTCGATGTCCAACGTCGGGTCCACCGCCCCCCAGTCCGGATTCAACGCGCCCCAGTAGCAGGCGTCCGTCGAGAAGAGCGCCGCGGAGGTGCCCCGCCCAAGCTGCAGGTCCACATCCACGGATTTGTCCCAGGTGAGCTGCAAGTGGATCGCCGAGTTCGGCTTCACCCTGACCAAGACCGTCGCCTCGGTGCTCGCACAGCCGGTCGCGTCCAGCGCGCGAACCCCCACCACGTAGTCGCCCGCAAGCTGCGCGAAGAGCATGGGGCTCTGCTGCGTGGAGATGTCCGTAGGTTGCCCGCCCGGCGCCCCAGTCAGCGCCGCGGTGTTCCCCTGAGGCGTCGATACCAGCCGCCACTCGTAGCTGAACGAGGTCGGGCCGTCGACATCGGTCGCGTTGCCCTGGAAGGTCACCGTCACCAGCGGCGGCACCTCGAGCGCGTGCGCGTGACCCGGAGGCGGCGTGAGGGGCTGAGCCCCCGGCGCCCCTGCCGTCGGAGCGACCTCAGGCTGGTGCCGCTCCAGCGCCCCCGAGCAGGTGAGGTCCGCGGAGGCCCAGCTCGCATAGGCCGCGTTCGGAGGAACGCAGGAGTCCTGCGCCTGCGGCACCACCTCTCCCGAGCAGCTCGCCCAAGCTCCCGAGACGCAGGCCCTAGTCCCACCGACGCAGGCGCCGACGTTCTGCGTCCCCGCCGGCCCGCCGTAGCAGGCCTGCGTCTGGGCGTTGATGCAGGCACAGCCCGGATTCGGATCGGCCGGCCCCGTGCAACTCGGCTGCGAACAGTCAGATGGCACCGGCGCCACTTCTCCAACGCAGGGCCCCCAACTGCCCTTGCCGGACGCATCCAACACGCAGCTCTGCGTGCCCGCCGCACAGGTGCCAACCCCCAGCGTCCCCGGAGGCCCCGAGTAGCAGCTCTGCGATTGCCCCGAGGCGCAGGTGCATCCACCCGGCGGATTGTATGGAGCTCCGTCGCAATCATGGTCCAGTGAGTCGCACTTCTCCGCCGATGGCACGACCTCTCCCACGCACGCACTCCAGTCGGCACCGGTCGCCGACGCCACGCACATCTTCTTTCCCGCGAGGCAAGCACCTATCCCGGCAGTGCCCGCGGGCCCGCTGTAGCAAGAGGCTTGATCCCCCACCGTGCACGGGCAACCGGGGTTCGGGCCTCCAGCACACGAGGGCTGCGCGCAGTTGCCCGGCTGCGGCTCGACCGCGTTCTGGCAAGCGCCCCACTTTCCGTCCACACACGCCTGCGTCCCCGCCCGGCACTGACCAAGCTGCGGCGGAGGATTGTTGAAGCAGCTCCGGGTCTGGCCATCGGTGCAGTCGCAACCGCCCGGCCGATTGTTGGGCGTGCCGTCGCAGTCGTGATCTTGCCCGTCGCAGGTCTCTTGTGCTGGGCCCACCGCGCTCACGCAGGGGCCCCAGTCGTCGCCCCCGCACAGCTGCTGCCCGCTCGCGCACGCGCCCACGTCCGTCCCGCACGAGCGCCGGTCGCCCTGGGCACACGCCGGCGATGGCTGCGCCGGCGCGACCTCCACGCAGCGCTGCGATTCGCAACGGGCCGCCGGCCCGCAGTCGAAGTCGGACTTGCAGCTCCCTGAAACCCCAGGCTGACAGTTGCAGGCCGACCCGATGCCCACAATCCACGCTACCGCTACAATTCGCCGCGCCACCGTGTACTCCTAGGTAGGTGCAGGTAGTTTACCCGTACTACAACCTGCCCCACCAATGCAAACCAGGTTGTCGCAAGGTCGGCGTTCGAGGTGCTTGCGGGGGGCAGAAACTCGCTCGGGGCGCGTTGGCTCGAGGGCCGTTGCGGAGGCCCCACTCGTCGCCTACTGTGACTTGCCGCTCGCCGCGGGCCGCCGGTTCGACCGCTCCGGCGGCCCTCCATTGAACGCCGAGGGACGCGGGGATTGCTCTTTCCGACCGTCGAGTACGGCATCTTCTTCCTCTGCGTCTTCGCCGCGGCCTGGGGGCTCGCCCGCCGACACCTCGCCCGGAAGTGGCTGCTCCTCGCTGCCAGTTACGTCTTCTATGCGGCGTGGGACTGGCGGTTTCTCCCCTTGCTGGGAGGGACCTCGCTGCTGGGCGCTGCGGTCGCGCGAGTGTTGCAACTCGAGCGCCGTCCCGCCGTGCGCCGGGTGTTGCTCGGGGCTGGGGTCACCCTGGCGCTCTCGGTCCTGTTCTTCTTCAAGTACCTCGGCTTCGCCGCCGCCACTGTCGGGGGGCTGTTGGCGGCCGCCGGCTCGGCCCAGGCCTTCGCACGGCTGCCGGAGGTGGCGCTCCCGGTTGGGGTTTCCTTCATCGTCTTCCACGTCATCTCCTTGATGGTGGACGCCTACCGGGAGCGCATCCCGGTGCGGGTGACGCTGCTCGACTCCTTCCTGTACGTGGCGTTCTTTCCCCAGCTCGTGGCCGGCCCGATCTTGCGTGCCGCCTCCTTCTTGCCGCAGCTCTGCGCGCCACCCTCGCCCGCGGCCATCGATGCCTCGCGCGGACTGGAGCTAATCGCGTTCGGGCTGGCCAAGAAGGTCCTCCTTGCCAACCTCCTCGCCACCCGCTTGGTCGACCCGGTCTTCGAGGCACCGGGGATGCACTCGGGCCTGGAGGCGCTGCTCGCGGTATACGGCTACGCGGCCCAGATCTACTGCGACTTCTCCGGGTACACCGACATCGCCATCGGATCCGCGCTGTTGCTGGGGTACCGCTTCCCGGAGAACTTTCGCGCGCCGTACCTCGCCGCCAACCCACGCGAGTTCTGGCACCGCTGGCACATCTCGCTCTCGAGCTGGCTGCGCGACTACCTCTTCATTCCCCTGGGCGGCTCCCGCGGAGGGCGGGGGCGCACGCTGTTGAACCTCGCCGTCACCATGCTCTTGGGCGGCCTGTGGCACGGCGCCGGTTGGACATTCGTGCTGTGGGGCGCGCTCCATGGCCTGGGCCTCATCGCGCACCGGCTGTGGTCGGAGAGCGCGCTTCGCCCGATCCAGCGCCTCCGGCAAGCCCCGGCCTGGAAGGCCCTCGCAATAGGGCTCACCTTCCACTTCGTCTGCCTGGGGTGGGTGCTGTTCCGCGCCCCTTCGCTGGAGGCCGCCGGCGAGCTCCTCGCCTCGCTCGGGGGCAGCTGGGACGGCGGCTCGGTGAGCCTGGCAGTGGCGCTGGCAGTTGTCGTGGGGGTGGGGGGCCAGGCCGTGCCGCTCGCCTTTCGCGCGCGCCTGCGGGTTGCGTTTGCGCGCATGCCCCTCGCCATTCAGGGACTGGCGCTCGCGCTCGCGGTGCTGCTCATCGAGGCCGCGGGGCCGAAGGGAATAGCCCCGTTCATCTACTTCCAGTTCTGAGGCACGCGACTTGGGTCGTCCAGCCGAAAAACCTCCCGCCCCTTCCGGAGAGATCGAGGCCGCGGTGGCCGAGCTCGCGGCAACCTCCAGTCGTGGGCTGGAAGCGGAGAGGAGTGTCATCGCCGAGGCGCTGAGCCGGTATGCACTGGGGAGCAGCACGGCGGAAGCGCAGCTCGAGCAGTCTCACCCGGCCTCACCGAGGCTCTACCGAGCTGGGGAGGTGGTGGTGATCCTGGCGGTGTTCGCGGCGGCAGCGGTCGCTTTCGGCTCGGAGGGCCTTTTGACCTGGGCCCAGAGGCTGGAGGCAGGCCCGCTTCAGCGTGGCCTGCTCGCGGCGCTTCGCCCGGTGCATCGGGCGTTGGACGCCGTGGGCGGAACCGCGCCACGCCGCGCTGCTTCCTCGGTGCTCGAAAGGTTCGCCCAAAAGCTGGGAGCTGGGGAGGATCCGCTCTTCGCCGGTGGGTGGAGCCAGGGCGGTGAGGACCCGACCGAGCCCAGCGGGAGCGAAGCGCCAAAGGTGCCGGCTCCCGAGTCGAGCGCGCCGGAGCCCGCCGCGCGTGTGGAGGAGGGCGCCTTAGCCTCCGGGCCGGCCGGTAGCGGCGAGCGCGTCACCCTCCTGCTCCTTGGCGACTCGATGCTCGCCGGCAGTCTGGGGTCCGCGATCTCCCGCGGGCTGGGGCACGACCGGCGCCTGCGGGTGGTCCAGGCGGTCCAGAGCGCCACCGGGCTGAGCCGGCCGGACGTCTTCGACTGGATGAAGGTGGTGCCTCCGCTCCTGGAGCGGGAGCGCCCGCGGCTGATCGTCTGCTCCCTCGGCGCCAACGACACCCAGCGGCTTCCGCACGGCGATCAGCTCCTCGAGTTCGGCGAGCCCGCCTGGCGAGCGCTGTACCAGGAGCGCGTGATGACCATGATGCGGGCGCTTTCGGGCTCCGACGCGCGCGTGCTTTGGCTGGGCCAGCCGCCGATGCGCGATCCGGGCTTCTCCCGCCGCGCGCGTGGCCTCAACCGAGTGTTCATGAGCGCAGCGGCCCAAGTCCCGCGCGCGGAGTACCTGCAGCTGGACATGCTCGTTTCCGGACCGGACGGCGACTTCGCCAGCTTCATCCCCGACTCGCGCGGACGGTTCGTCAGGGTGCGCATGGATGACGGCGTCCACTACTCACCGGCCGGCGCGCGCCTCGTTGCCCGGTGGGTCGTCGACTGGGTGTACGAGCGGCTGCCAACGGTGAGGAAGGGGAGCTAGACAGACTCGGCTTGATCGACGGTCATCTCGACGATGTGACGTTGACGTTGACGTCACGTTGACGTTGACGTGGGCGTTGACGGAGCGTTGACGGAGCGTTGACGGCGACGGCGACGGACGGCGACGGCGACGTGGCTGCCGACCACGTTCACGTCGGCGACAACGTTTTGGCTCTCGGCCAATCCGATCTGTTTAGACCGGACGATTCAGTCAGCTCACCGAGGTGGAGCCAGACGCAGGCGGGGCTCGGCGCAGCTGTCGAACCACAGCGGTTCGGTGGTGGCTGTCACGAAGTGGCCGGACCCGCGCGGCGCGATGGTGATGAGCTTGCAGTCGGCGCGCGAGCCGGTGGCCTCGTCCGCCACCTGGCAGCTCCAGTCCGGCCGGGGCCGCGCCCCGCTCACCAACGCTTGCAGGTAGGCCTCGTGGTAGACGATGTCGGCGAGAAGCTCTCCGGCGCTCGCCCAGCCCTGGTCGGGCAGCTTCGGCATTAGCAGGCCCGCCTTGGGCGCCACGAGCTTCCGCGAGCCAATTCGGCCCACCTCCGAGCCGCGCTCGACGGGGTGCTGGGGGGCGGCGCTCCAGGCGACCGCTCCCCGCAGGGGCGCTCGAACTTGGGCCATGGTGACGCGGCCCCGGCGGGAGACGGACACCGAGATCCATTCGCGGTCTTTCGCAGCGGCAGTGGCAGGCGTCTCCGCGGCCGCCTCGGCTGCTTGGGGGGACGGCGGTGGTGCCGCCTTCGATTCCGCCGCGATCTCGGCGGCGCCTGCGTCCGGCGGCACGGCCTCGACGGTCGCGGCGACCGCGGTGGCGGGCTGCGGGGGCGGGAGGTTGGGGTTCGGCACCACGGGCGCGGGGGCAGGGCTCGGCACCACGGCGAAACGTGGAGGCGACCCGCGCCCCCGAAGGTGCCACCCGGCCGCGAGCGCCAGCACCAGCGCCGCGAGGCCGCCCCCTACGTATGCGCCGAGACGCCATCGCCTGGTGCGGCCCTTTGCCTCTGCGAGTCCGGTGCGCGAGGGTGCGGGAGGCGCGTGCTGCGCCGGGGCGGCTGGTCGGGACGGTTCCGGAGAGGTCGGCGCAGGATTCAACGGACGCACGTCGTCAGCGGCGGAGGGAGGCTCCACGGGCGGCTGTTCGGCGGCCGCAGACGAGACCGGCGGCTGCTGCTTTCCGGCGGCCGGAGACGACACCGGCGGCTGCCGTTGTCCTCTGGCCGGAGGCAAGACGGGCGACGGGGCGGGCGGCGATTGGGTGCGGGCGCTCTCGGCGCCCATTCGCGCGAGTTGGATCGGAGCCGCCACCGGCGCGATGGATGGCGGAGGCGGAGGTGGGGCCGCCACTGCCTCCGGGAGAGCCGGCTGCCGCAGCATCTGAGCCAGCATCTCCTGGGCCTCCTCGTTGGTTGGGTCCTGCTCCAGGATGGCCTCGAAGTAGCCCGCCGCTTCCGCATAGCGGCCCTGCCGGTTCAGGCGCATGCCGCTCTGGAAGAGGGTTCGGATGGCATCGTCCCACCTTTGGCGCTTGGGCCAGGTGGTTCCCTCTTGCCGTTCGGGGCGCGGAGAGCCCGGGGGGGCGAGAAAGCCGTACCGCTCGAGTTGGCGGATGAACTGCCGCAGGCTCTCGAAGCTCACCGGGATGCCGAGTCTTTGCCCCGCCTCAATCACCTCCGCGTTGGTGCGCCGCCCGTCGAGCATGCGCGCCAGCGAAACCTCGAAGTCGTAGAGCATGAAGCTCTTCCCCGAGACCGGGTCCTTCACGTCCATCAAGTCCCGCCCGGGACGGCGGACGAGCTTGAGGTCGCCTCGGAAAAGCGGCACCGCATCTTCGGCCGAGGGCTTCTTCTCCTCGGCGGAGGTCCCCTCCGACTCAACGCCTGTCCCTGGCGAGCCGCTCGTGGATTTTGGCGCGGCTTCCGCGGCCGGCACCAACAGGCCCAACCCGGCGAGCTTGCGGACCAGCGGTTTCACCCGCGGGTCGCGGGCGTCGACTCCCCCGGCGGTCGCACGCGCCAGCAATTGCACTTCCAGGTGCGAGAGATCGAGGGCGTCGCCGGTTCGGATGTGGATCACCCGCCCGCCCGATGCAGTCGCCACAATCCGGTAGCCGTCGCGGAAGACGAAGAGGGACATCGGGGAGTGGTTGCCAATGCTACCGCGACTTCTCGCTCAGGCCTTCAACAGCCTTTCGAGCGCGTTTCTGGTCTCCGCCGGAAGCTGATCGCGCACCAGCTTGAGCGAGCGCAGGGAGAGCGCGCGGTAGATGTCCGCCAGCTCCGCCGGCAGCGCCGAAAGGTGCGCCTGCACGACCGAGATGTCCCCCCGCGCCACCGGCCCGGTGAGGCCGCGGATCAGCCCGCGTACCTCCACGCCGCGGATGGCCGAGCGCATCAGTGG
The DNA here is from genome assembly GCA_016191815.1 of Myxococcales bacterium. Taxonomy (GTDB): domain Bacteria; phylum Myxococcota; class Myxococcia; order Myxococcales; family Myxococcaceae; genus JACPVI01. The sequence goes on along the minus strand of JACPVI010000068.1, from coordinate 11,634 downwards.
GAGCAGCGCGCCGAGCGCCTGGTCCTCGATCACTCCCGCCTCCTCGAAGGCGGCCACCGCCCCCGAGGCCAGCGCCACCAAGAGCCCGGCGGCCATCACCGCCCCGGCGTGATAGGCGGCCCTTCGGGCCTCCGGCACCTCGATGGGACGGAGCCGCAAGGCCAGCGCCATCCGCCACAAGACCGGCATCAGCTCGCGCTGGCTCGCCGCCAGCGCCACCGCATGACCGGAGAGGTCGTCCTGCGCGTCCGAAACCGCGCACAGCGGATGGAAGGAGCCCCTCGCTCGCCTCAGCATCTCCGGGTCGGTGCCGAACGCGGAGAGGTCCAGCGCCCCGGCGCAGTGGATGAGTGCAGTCCCAGCCCCGAGATCGTCGCGCAGCGACGCCGCCAGCCTTCCCACCACCGCGTCGGGCACCGCCAACAGACATAGGTCGGCTTCCTTCAGGTTTTCATGGTCCGCCAGTCGCAGGTTGAGCTTCACCGCTCGCCGCACCGACTCGTCGGAGCGAGGCAGCACCGCCACCGGCCAGCCCGCCTTCTTGAGCCCGCGCGCCAGCGCCCCGCCCACCCTGCCAAAGCCCACCACCAGCACCCGCGGCTTGGATGCGGGGTGCCGCCTCTGCCAGCGGGCCCGGGGCGCTTTCTTCGGGCGTGACGGGCGGGGGGGCATCGGGCGCCTAGCTTCGCCCTTCGCGGACGAAGGCCAACTGGCCCGCCGCCACGCCCACCCGCACCCGGTCGCCGCGGCCGAACTCGCCCTGCAGGATCCGCTCGGCCAAGGGTGCCTCCACCATCCGCTGCACGAGCTGTCGCATCGGCCGGGCGCCAAGCTTCGGATCGAACCCGCCGCTCTTCATCAACAGCTCCACCACCGCCTGGTCCGCCACGTACTCGATCCCCTTCTCCGACGCCAGCCGCTGGCTGCTCTCCGAGAGGAGCAAAAAGGCGATCCGCGCCACCTCCAGCTCCTCGAGCGGGCGGAAGATGCACCGCTCGTCGATTCGGTTCCAAAGCTCAGGAGGCAGCGCCCGCCGTGCCGCCTCGCAGGCCGCCGTCTCGTCCACCTGGGCGCCCGAGGAGGGAGCCGAATCGGAGGAGGCGAAGCCCAGCGGCCGCCCTTTCTGTCCGAAGGCCTCGGACCCCAGGTTGGTGGTCATCACCACCACGGTGTTGGAGAAGTCGATGTGGCGGCCCTTGCCGTCGGTGAGCCGGCCTTCCTCGAGCACCTGGAGCATCAGCATCAGCACTTCGCGGCTTGCCTTGTCGATCTCGTCGAGGACCACCACCGAGGAGGGGCGGCGCCGCACCGGCTCGGTGAGTTGACCTCCGTCGCCGTAGCCCACGTAGCCCGCCGGCGCGCCGATGAGCCGGGAGACGCCGTGCGATTCGGACAGCTCGCTCATGTCCACTCGCACCATCGCGTCGCGGCTGCCGAAGAGCACCTCCGCGAGGGCGCGCGAAAGCTCGGTCTTTCCAACCCCGGTGGGGCCGAGGAAGAGGAAGGAGCCCATCGGCCTTCGGCTGGCGAAGCCGGCGTAGTTGCGGCGGATCACCCGGGCGATGCGGCTTTGCACCTCCTGGTGGCCCACCACTCGGCTTCGCAGGTCATCCTCCAGGCGCATGAGCCGGGCGGAGTCGGTCATGAGCAGCCGCTCCTCGGGGATCCCGGCGAGCTTGGCCACCACTCGGGCGACGTCCCCAGGCTCGACCGTCCCCTTGCCTTCGCGCCGGCACCTCGAGCCCGCCAGGTCGGCGATGGAGATGGCCTTGTCCGGCAGGAAGCGGTCGCTCACGTACCGTGCGGCGAGGGAGGCCGAGGCCTGCAGCGCCTCGGCGGAGTACCGCAGGCGGTGGTGCTCCTCGTAGCGGCCGATCACCCCCTGGAGGATGCGCACCGTCTCGGGCACCGAGGGCTCCTTCACCACCACCGGGGTGAAGCGGCGCTCCAGCGCCGGGTCCGGCTGGATGTGCTTTCGGAACTCGTCGTGGGTGGTGGCGCCGATGCAGGGGAACTCGCCTCGGGACATGGCGCTCTTCAGCTCGTTGGCGGCGTCCTGCGGGCCATCTGCGGTGGCGCCCGCCCCCACCAGGGTGTGGATCTCGTCGATGAACACCACCACCCGCCCGCCGGCGCGCTTCACCTCGTCCTTGAGCCCGTTCAGCTTCTCCGAGAACGAGCCGCGGAGCTGGGTGCCCGCGAGGAGGGTGGGCATGTCCAGCTCGACGACGATCTTCTCGGCCAGCGGACCCTTGAGGGTGAGGAGCTGCTGGGCCACGCCCTCCACAATGGCGGTCTTCCCCACACCGGGCTCGCCCACCAGGCAGGGGTTGTTGGTGCGGCGCTTGCCGAGGATGTCGATCACCTCGTCGATCTCCTTGGCGCGGCCCACCACGGGATCCAGCCGGCCCTCCTGGGCAGAAAGCGAGAGGTTCCGCCCGAGCGAGGCGAGCAGGGGGAACCTCCTCGGGTCGATGGCGAGCGACTTTCCGGGCGACGATGCCGGCCTGGGCGGAGACGGGAGTGGGCGGGGAGGTGCCTTCGCGGGCTCGGGCTGAGGCTCGGGGGCGGCCGCTTCGGCGAGGGCGGGCTCGGGCTCCGCCTCGCGCTCGGCGACTTCGTCGACCAGGTCGCGCGGGGAGAGGATCGGCCTCGCCACAGGAGCCGGGGAGAGGGTGGCGGTCTTGGCCGCGGGGCGCTGCTGGAGCGGCACCGGCGGCGCTCCGATGGGCCGGCCGGAAGGGGCGCGGGGCACTCCTCCGGGCAGCTCCCTGCCGAGCTGGAGGCGCCGGGGCATCCGGCCGCTCAGGTAGTAGGAGAGGGCAGTGTTCCTCAGGCTGGTGAGATCCAACCCGGCGCGGGAGAGGAGGTCCTGGGCGCAGCAGCGCAGCCGCGTCACCGCGATGAGCGCGTGGAGGCAGTCGGCCTCGATGCAGCCGCAGCCCTGGGCGATCTCCCTGGCGCGGTCGGCCAGCTCACGCACCAGGCCCTCGTCCTCCTGGGGGGCGGCGGTCATCAGCGAGAGGATGATGTCCTCGTCGACGCCGCGCTCGCGGAGCAAGAGCTGGGCGCGGTTCTCCACGGTGTACATCGCCAGGAGCAAGTGCGCCGAGGTGAGCTTCTGCGAGACCGAGCGGGCGATGTCGTCGGCTTCGCCCATCACCTGAGCAAAATCGGTGCTGTCGACCATCTCCGCTCCCGGCGCGTTCAGGCGTCCCTCCCTTACCATGGGCAGGCGCGCCCAGCCGAGGGTCTACACCGGCGCGATCTTGTGGGCAAAAAAACAGCTACATCGCGCTACACCTGGCCTCGTGGGGCATTGGGTGGAATGGCAATCCGCGGAGGGCGTTGTCGCACGGCGCGCGCTGGGGTAGGAGCGGGACCAATGGTCTCAGCGCTTTGGGACCCCTGGGACGGGGTGAGCAGGGCCGTCGAACGGCGGCGCTGGGTGCTTCCTCTGCTTCTGGTTTCGGGCTCGGTGAGCCTGTCCGGGGCGGCGGTTTCGCTGCGGTGGGATGCGGCCCCCGCGGTGGCGCGGGAGCTGTCGGGGACGGAGGAGATAAAGCAGCTCTCGGAGCGGGAGTTCGCCGAGAAGGTGCAGCTCCGCGAGCGGGTGCGGCTGGTGGCAGGGGTAGCCGCGGGGGTGTTCGCGATGCCGCTCGGCGTGCTCGGGATTGCGCTCGCGCTCAAGCTTTCGGGTTGGCTGTTCGGAGCGCGCGCCGGCTTTTCTGGGTGCTTCACCGCGGCGGCGGTGGCGATGCTCCCGGTGGCGCTGTACCACTTCCTCCTCACGGCTGCGGCGCTGAGGCAGGTGGGGGTGACGGACTCGCAGCTTGGCGCGCTGATCCCCGCAAGCCTTGCGGCGGTGGCCCCCGCCGCGGGGCAGAAGCTCTCTTGGGTGTTGTCGGCGGCGGACTTCTTCAATCTCTGGTCGGCGGCCCTGCTTGGGCTCGGCTTCGCCTCGGCGGCAGGGATCGGCCGGGGCAGGGGGCTGCTGTTCGGCTTTTCGCTCTATGCCGTCTACGCGGGCGTTTTCCTCATCGGGCTGCCCGGCCTTGCGGGGGAAACCGGGTAATGCGCGTCGCTGCAAGTAATCCCCTCTTCCCTTGGGAAGAGGGCAAGGGTGAGGGGGCGCCCTCACGGCTCGCGTGGGCGAGGGGCCTCCTGGTGTTGCTTTCGGCCACCCCGATAGGCCTCGACGAGGTGCGCGCCGCGGCGCGCCAAAACCTCGAAGCGATCCGGGCTCAGCTCGAGCAAAGGCGCGCGGGCGAGCAGTCGGCGTTGGCCCGTTCCGTCATCTACCCCCACCTGTCGCTGGACCTCGGTATCTCCGGCGTGGCCGCGGGTCCGCAGCGCTACTTCGACACCGTCCCGGACCCGACCGCCCCTGCCGGATTCAGGCAGCAGTCGGTGGACGTGCCGTCGGCGGTGCGTGGCAACTTCGACTTGCGGCTCACGGTGTCGCAGCTCCTCTACGACGGGGGGAAGTACTGGAGCGATATCGCCCGCGCGGGCGCGCTGGAGGAGGCCGCCTTCGGTCAGGCGGAGGAGCAGCGGCTCGCCTCGGAGCTGGAGGCGGTGCGCCGCTACTACGAGCTGCTCCGCGCGCAGCGGACGGTGGACGTGCTCGAGGCCAACGTCCAGCGAAGCGCCGCCCAGCTCGAGCGGGCCAAGGCGCTCTTCGAGGCGGGCAAGGCGGCCAAGCGGGACGAGATCGACGCGGAGGTGAACCTGGGGAACGACCGCATCGCGGTGCTCAGGCAAAGGCAGCGCGTCTCGGCCGCCCAGGTGGAGCTGGCGACCTGGCTCTCCCGCTCCGGGGCGGACGAGCTCTTGGCCGAGCCTTCGCCGGAGCTGGCGATGCCTCCGCCGGCTCCCGCCGGGTTGCCCGAGGCGCTGGGTGAGGCCCGAGTGGGGCGGCCGCTCATGCGGGCCCTGGAGAGCCGGGTGCGGGCGGCCCGGGGCGGAGTCGAGGTGGCCGGCTCGAGCTACCTCCCGAAGGTGTCCGCGTTTGGTGCGTACTCGCGGCAATCGCCGTCGGCGGATCCCTTCTTCACCGATGCCTCGAGGCAGAACGCGGTGAGCGGAGGAGTGACGATGCGGTGGGATCTCTTCAGCGGCCTCTCCACGGGGGCGCAGGTCCGCGACGCCGAGCATCAGCGGGCGCTCGCGCTGGCGGAGCAGGCCCAGGCGATCCGCGAGTTGGAGGGAGAGGTCCGCCGCACGCACTCGGCGCTGCTCGGGCAGGTGGAGATCTCGAAGCTTGCCTCCGCGAACCGCGGGCTGGCGGAGCGCGGGCTCAAGCTGGCCGAGGATCGTTTCCAAGCGGGGTCCGGCACTTCGCTGGAGGTGCGCGACGCCCAGCTCAAGCTGACCCAGGCCGAGCTTTCGGTGCTGGAAGGGCGGATCGACGTGGAGATCGCGCGGGCCGCGCTGGCTCGGGCGGTGGGGGGAGAGGCGGCGAGTCGACGGTGAGCGCTGAACTCGTGTTCACCGCGATCGAAATCCCGCGGTATCCGAAGATCGCCTCCAGAGGGAGCTCCTGGCCGGCGGATGGTCGGCGTTTCGGTCGGCAAGGGAGGAACCGAGCGCTCGCGCCTCCGAACCAGCTTGCAGCTGCCTGCCTTGGTCAATATGGTTTTATGCGTGCGAACCACCATCGACCTCAATGACGAGCTGATGCGAAAGCTCAAGCGGCGCGCGGCAGACGAGGGGCTGACCCTCCGAGCTGTCATCGAGCGCGCGCTCAGGGCGCACCTCGAGCAGCGCGTTCCACCCCGGAAAAAGTACCGCCTCTCCTGGCGAACCGAAGGGGGAGGCCTGCGCCCCGGCGTGAGCGTGGCCGACTTCGAGCACGGCAGCAGGCTGCGCGACCTGATGGACGGGCTGGAGTGATCGCGATTGACACCAACATTCTGGTCTACGCGCACAGGTCTGAGCTGCCACACCACTCGGCCGCGCTGCGACTTTTGGGCGAGCTCGCCGAGGGCGAGGCTCCGTGGGCCATTCCTTGGCCCTGCGCCTATGAGTTCCTCAAGACGGTGACTCACCCCCGGATCTTCCTCCGACCGACCGAGCCGGCCACCGCGGTGGAGGATCTGGAGAGCCTCCTGGACTCCCCCTCCTTGGTCATGCTCGGCCAGGGGCCGGCGCATCGAGGTCACCTGCGGCGCGCGGTGCTGGGTGGCGCGGCAGTGGGCAGCACCGTCCACGACGCCCACATTGCCGCTCTGGCCCTGGAGCATGGAGTGACCGAACTGCTCACCGTCGATCGCGACTTCAGCCGGTTCCCAGGGCTGCGCGCGCGCAATCCGTTTTCCTGATCCGACTACCTGGAACACCAACGTCAACCTTGGCTCAACGGAATTCGTGGGCTGACCGCGGTGTGGTAGGTGGAACCGAAGTTTTCGGCGTGTGACCATTGCCGGAGGTAACGAATGACCTGGTGGAAGCTGCTGATCGCGGGGGTGCTCTTGCTCGGCAGCGCGGGCATCACCGTCGCCGGCCTGCGCGAGCGCCCGCCGCCTCCGGTGGAGGTCCAGTTCGCCAACGCCCGCCGCTCCTCCATCACCCGGACCGTCACCGGCGCCGGCAAGGTGCAGGCCGCCACCACGGTGAAGATCTCCTCCAACCTCTCGGGCGATCTCACCGAGCTACTGGTCCGCGAGGGCGACCGGGTCGATCGCGGACGGGTCCTCGGGAGAATCGACCGCAAGCGCTTCGAGGCCGCGGCCCGGCAGGGACTGGCCGCCCAGAGCGCCGCCAGAGCCGAGATGCAGCTCGCCCAGGTCGACGTGGACCGGACCGGCGCCGAGCTGGCCCGGGTGGAGGGCCTCTCGAACAAGGGCCTCGCCTCGGCGGCCGAGGTGGAGCGGGCGAGGGCCGACCGCGACGCGGCGGTGGCTCGGCTGGCCTCGGCGCGCGAGCGGCACGCCCAGGCGGCCGCGGCCCACGAGGAAGCCCAGACCGCGCTCGCCAAGACCACTCTCTCCTCGCCGATCGAGGGGACGGTGATCGAGGTGAGCCGCGAGGTGGGCGAGCGGGTGCGCGGCTCCGACTTCTCCGAGGACGTGGTGATGACCATCGCCTCGCTCTCCGCGATGGAGATGCGCATCGAGGTCGGCGAGCACGAGGTGGTTCACCTCAAGCCCGGGCTCAAAGCGGACGTGAAGATCGACGCCCTCGAGGGCCAGAGCTTCGAGGGCACCGTGGTGGAGATCGCCCAGAAGGCCCTCATCAAGTCGCCCGGCACCGAACAGGAGGTGACCACCTTCCCGGTCACGGTCGCCCTCGCCGCGCGGCCCCCCGGCGTCTTGCCCGGCATGAGCGGCGAGGTCCGGATCGCCGCGGAGACCCGCGAGAGCGCCGTGGTGGTGCCGGTCCAGGCGGTCACCGTGCGGCCGGAGAAGTCCTTGCCCGACGCCGCCGGCTCGGCCGAAGCGAAGACCTCGATCGCCGTCCCGAGGAAGGCCGAGTCCCTGGCCAAGGTCGTCTTCGTGGTGGACCCCGAGCTGCGCGCCCACGTGCGCCGGGTGCGCACCGGCATCTCCTCGGACACCGACGTGGAGGTGATCGAAGGACTCTCCGAGGGCGAGCGCGTGGTGGAAGGCCCCTACCGGACGCTGGCGAAGGACATCAAGGACGGCGACCGGATCGAGGAGGTCAAGCCCGGCCAGAAGAAGCGCAGGAAGGGCTGATGGCGCTGATCGAGCTGGAGGCAGTCACCCGCACCTACCAGGTGGGCACCGAGTCGGTGCGCGCGCTCCGGGGAGTCTGCCTCAAGGTGTCGCGCGGCGAGTGGCTGGCGGTGGTCGGCCAGTCCGGCTCCGGCAAGAGCACCCTGATGAACGTGATCGGCTGCCTGGACACCGCCTCCTCCGGCCGGTACCGGCTCAACGGCCACGACGTCTCCCACCTCTCCGACGACGAGCTGGCCGACATCCGGAACCGAGAGATCGGCTTCGTCTTCCAGACCTTCCAGCTCCTGCCGCGCGAGACCGCCCTCGCCAACGTGGAGCTGCCGCTGGTCTACCGCGGCCTTGGGGCCAGGGAGCGGCGCGAGCGCGCCAGGGCCGCCCTCGAGAAGGTCAAGCTCGCCGACCGCATGGCCCATCGGCCCAACGAGCTTTCCGGCGGCCAGAGGCAGCGGGTGGCGATCGCCCGGGCGCTGGTGACCGAGCCCTCCTTGCTGCTCGCCGACGAGCCGACCGGCAACCTCGATTCGGCCACCGGGGAAGAGATCATCCGGCTCTTCGAGGAGCTGCACCGGATGGGGCACACCCTCTTGCTGGTCACCCACGAGCCGAGGCTGGCGGCGCGGTGCCCCCGCGCGGTGAGGCTCTCCGACGGGGAGATCATCTCCGACGGGCCGGGGAGGGAGGTCGCGCTGCAGAACCTCCGCGACGACCCCCGGCTCGCCGCGCCGGAGCCCCGATGAGGTTCCAGGTCGACTTCGTGGAGGGTTCGCGCATCGCGCTCCGCTCGCTCCGGGCGCACCGGCTCCGCACCGTGCTCACCACCCTCGGAGTGGGGATCGGCGTCTCCACGCTCCTGGCGATCCTCGGGATCACCCAAGGCCTGGACACCTCCTTCGCCAACCAGCTCGCCAGCATCGGCTCCAGCTCGCTCTACGTCACCAAGATGCCCTGGGTGCAGCTCGGCAACTGGTGGCAGTTTCGAAACCGCAAGGATCTGGACCTTTCGCATATGGAAGCCATCCGCGCCCAGTCCACCTACGCGGTGGCGGTCTGCCCGATGATCGACCGGGCCGAGAACGTCTCGTTCCTGGGCTCGGAGCTGCAGCGGGTGCAGGTGGTCGGCACTACCCCCGAGTACCTCGCCGTCTCCGGCTTCGAGGTCGCCCAGGGCCGCTTCCTCACCGAGGCCGACGATGGCGCGCTCCGCAACGTGGCGGTGCTTGGCATGGACATCGTGGACACGCTCTTCCCGCACTCGAACCCGATCGGCGTCACGGTGAGGCTCGGCAACCGGCCCTTCAACGTGATCGGCACCCTCTCGCGGAAGGGGAAGATCCTCGACCAGAGCCAGGATCTGTTGGTGGTGATCCCCTTCCGCAGCGCGGCGGCGCAGTTCGGCCGGCGCAGAGGCATCGCCATCGGCGTGGCGGTGGAGTCGCCCCTGATGATGGACCCCGCCGAGGACCAGTTGGTGGGCGTCCTCCGCCGTGCTCGCGGCACTCCGCCGGAGAAGCCCGATGACTTCGCCATCAACCGGCCGGAGCAGCTCGCCTCCACCTACGAGCAGCTCACCGGCGCGCTGTTCGGAGTGGCGGTGGGCATCGGCTTCATCACCCTGCTCGTGGGCGGCATCGGGATCATGAACATCATGCTGGTCTCGGTGCGCGAGCGGACCAGGGAGATCGGCCTCCGGCGCGCGCTCGGCGCGAGGAAGCGCACCATCGTGGTGCAGTTCGTCCTGGAGGCGGTGGTGGTCTCGGCGGTGGGCGGGCTTCTGGGGACGGTGGTGGGCCTCGGCGGCGCGAAGCTCATCTCCGAGATCACCCCGCTCGCCGCCACCGTCCGTCCGCTCACGGTGCTGTTCGGCGTCTCCTTCGCCGCTGCGGTGGGGCTCCTCTTCGGCATCTGGCCGGCGGCGCGCGCGGCCAACCTCGACCCGGTCGAGGCGCTGAGGTACGAGTGATGCAGGCCTTCCTCGACAACCTCTCGCTCGCCTTCGGCACCTTCGCGGCGCACCCGCTGCGCTCGCTGCTCACGCTCCTCGGCATCGTGATCGGCGTGGCCACGGTGGTGACGATGATGGCGCTCATCGAGGGGCTGAGGGTGAAGGTGAACCGCGACCTCTCCCAGCTCGGGGCCAACGTCTTCCGGGTGGACAAGTGGCCGGCCGGCATCCAGATCGGCAAGCGCGACTGGCAGAAGATCTCCCGCCGGCCGAACCTCACCCTGGCCGATCGGAAGGCGATCGTCGACCACTGCCCGTCGGCCACCACCGCCTCGGCCTCGGCGGCAAACCACGCCCAGCGGGTGTCCACCTCCAGCGCCGAGACGCAGCCCAACGTGTTCGTGGTGGGGGTGACGCCGGAGTACTCGGAGACCGCCGGAATCACCATCGCCTCCGGACGCTTCCTCGGCGAGGCGGAGGACGTCGACGCGCGGCCGGTGGCGGTCTTGGGCCCCGACGTGGCCGACCGGCTCTTCCCTGGCGCCAACCCGCTCGGCCAGGAGGTGAGGGTACGCAACCGGCCCTTCGCCGTGGTGGGGGTGCTCGAGCGGAGGGGGAAGATCCTCGGCCTGTTCAACCTGGACAACATGGTGATGCTGCCGATGCAGTCCTTCCTCTCGCTCTACGGGAAGAAGCGCTCGGTGAGCATCAACGTGCAGGCGGTCGACGCGGACTCGCTGGAGAAGGCCCAGGAGGAGGTGCGCCGCCTGATGCGCCGCCGCCGCGAAGTGCCCGCCCTGGAGGAGGACGACTTCGAGATCGCCACCAACGAGTCCATGACGAAGACGCTCAACGAGCTGTCGCAGGTGATCACCGCCGCCACCTTCGGGGTGTGCGTGCTCTCGCTGCTGGTGGGGGGGATCGGCATCTTGAACATCATGCTGGTGGCGGTGGCCGAGCGGACGAGGGAGATCGGCATCCGCAAGGCGCTGGGGGCGAGGAAGCGGCGGGTCCTGGCCCAGTTCACCACCGAGGCGGTGGTCCTTTCGCTGGTGGGTGGGGCGATCGGCATCGCGCTGGGCTTCGGCCTGGCCTTCCTCGGGCGGTGGACGCTGGGGCTGTACACCGCGGTCCCCGCATGGGCGGTGGCGCTGTCCCTGGCGATGAGCTCCGGGGTGGGGCTTTTGTTTGGCATCTACCCGGCGGCGAGGGCGGCGCGGCTCGACCCGGTGGAGGCGATGCGCGCCGAGTAAGCGGCGTATCGGGTGTGGTTCTCATGCTGATCACCCTCGCTCGTCGGGCGAATGCGCCAGTGGGGTGCGGACCGGGGTTGCTCCGTGCACGCGCGGCGCCCCCGTGATGCGGCGCTCCCCGCGGCGCCCTTGAAGCGGCTGGGAGCTCCACCACCCATCGGCGCGCTCGAGCGCCCCGGCCGACGGCAGCGCGCCGAGGCGGCCCCTTCAACCGCCCGCCGTCCGCTTCGCGGCGTTGCCGGGGCTTTCCCCACCTCGTGGCTTCATCCAGTCTTCTGAAACCGCGCCGTGTAATCCTCTCCGAAGTCCAGGCGCGCGCAGTGAGAGTTGTGGCGCTTGCAAGCCAGTATGAGGTTGTCGGGCGTCGCCTCCCCACCATGCGCAAACGGCTTCAGATGGTGGATTTCGAGCTGGTGCCTTGAGTTGCAGCGCCTCCCGCCGGCGCCGACAAAGGCGCATCGGCCAGCGTCCCGCTGCCACACCTGCCGCCGCACCTCCACCGGCACGTACCGGCTCGGCTCGCGCCCCTCCCTCTCCGCGGCACCGTCCCTCACCGGAGGCTGTAACTTTTTCAGTTCCGGGCCGGAACTGGCCTCGGCCGGCGGCGCTGCTTTCGCGCCGCGGCGGCGCCGCGAGCAGACGTCGAGGGCGATGCGCATGCACTCCATCATCACCTTCTCGAAGTTGCCGTCCGGCGCGAGGTGGCTCAACGCGGACTTCACCTCCTCCAGCCTCTGCT